>JAUMVO010000044.1 GCA_030530095.1 Clostridiaceae bacterium | reverse complement strand
GGCGGTCCCCCTCCCTTTGACAAGGGAGGCTGGTGTCCTATCAAGCTTTCTCCCCTACAAACTCGAATTTGTCGGGATGGCTTTTTGCGTGGTATATACAATATATATGTATAGCGCATGCGCACAAACAGATTCTTTCGTTAATATACAAAAAATTTCAAGTCTATTTTTGTCATTTTGCCAAACAACAATTTGTTGATATAAAAAAACTGTTATGGTATAATTTTTGGGTACGACTATTAGTTTTTGGATTATTATTTAATAGCTTCGTTATCTACACTTATGAAAGGAGGATTTCTTCATGAAATCCTATACAGCAGAAAACATTCGCAACATCGCGGTTGCAGGCCACGGCGGCAAGGGTAAGACCACTCTCTGCGAGGCTTTGCTCTTCACGGCGGGCGCTTCGGACAGACTCGGTAAGGTTGCCGACGGCAACACCGTGCTCGACTTCGACGCTGAGGAAAAGCGCCGCAAGACTTCCGTTTCATCGGCTATGGCAGCCTTTGAATGGGACAACAAAAAGATCAATCTCCTCGACGCTCCCGGACTCTTCGACTTTGAAGGCGGCGTATCCGAGGCAGTAAGAGCGGCTGAGGCTGTTCTTATTGTTGCATCGGCAGGCTCGGGCGTTGACGTTGGTACCCAGAAGGCTTATAAGGCAGCCGACAAGAAGGGTATCGCCAAGATGTTCGCAATCACAAAGATTGACTCCGACCAGAGAAGCTTCTACAAGACTTATGAGGCTCTCAAGGGCGAGTACGGTTCGGCTCTCTGCCCGACCATCGTTCCCTATATGGAGGGCGCAAACGTAAAGTGCCTTGTTAACTTCATCACGGGCGAAGCTTATGAATATGACGCAAACGGCAAGGCAAAGAAGGTTGACGTTCCTGCCGACGCACAGATAGACGCTATGAGAGACGAGTTCAACGAGGCTGTTGCTTCGGCTGACGACGCTCTTATGGAGAAGTTCTTCGAGGGCGAAGCTTTCACTCACGAGGAAACACTCAAGGGCCTTTGCGCAGGTGTTGCCGACGGCAGCATCAGCCCCGTATTCGCGGTTGCAGGTCTTACCTGCATGGGCGCAGACCAGCTCCTCAACGCTCTTGCATGGGTAGCTCCCAACGCCAAGGACAACGCGGGCGAAACCGCCAAGAACGAAAACGGCGACGAGGTTAAAATCGCTTGCGACGCCAACGGTCCCCTTGCAGCTATCTGCTTCAAGACCGTCGCTGACCCGTTCGTAGGTAAGATGTCATTCTTCAAGGTTGTTTCCGGTAAGCTTTCGGGCGACGTTACCGCATACAATATGCGCACCGGCGAAAACGAGAAGATGGGTAAGATAGTTACCGTCAAGGGCGCAAAGCAGGAAGACGCGAAAGAGATTCCCGCAGGCGACATCGGCGTAGTTACCAAACTCGGCGGCGTTAAGACCGGCGACACACTCTGCGATCCCAAGAACAAGGTTGAGCTTGCGGGCGTTGATTTCCCGAAGCCCTGCCTTTCAATGGCAGTATTCGCAAACAAGAAGGGCGAGGAAGAAAAGGTTGCCCAGGGCCTCCAGAAGCTTATGGAAGAGGATCCGACAATCACCTTCGCACTCAATAAGGAAACCAGACAGCAGGTTCTCTCCGGTATGGGTGAGCAGCATCTCGACGTTATAGTTTCCAAGCTTAAGTCAAAGTTCGGCGTTGAGGTTACCCTCGAGGTTCCGAGAGTTGCTTACAGAGAGACTATCCGCAAGACCGTTGAGGCTCAGGGCAGACATAAGAAGCAGTCCGGCGGCCACGGTCAGTTCGGTGACGTTTGGATTAAGTTCGAACCCTGCGACAGCGACGAGCTCGTATTCGAGACCGCAGTTGTCGGCGGTGCAGTTCCGAAGAACTACTTCCCCGCAGTTGAGAAGGGACTTCAGGAATGCGTAGCAAAGGGCTTTGCCGCAGGTTATCCGATGGTTGGCCTCAAGGCTACTCTTTACGACGGTTCATATCACCCGGTTGACTCCTCGGAAATGGCGTTCAAGACTGCCGCTTCTCTCTGCTTCAAGGCTGCTATGCCCAACGCAGGCGTTGCAATTCTTGAGCCGGTAGGCACTCTTACCGTTCAGCTTCCCAACGACAACCTCGGCGACATCATGGGCGACGTTACCAAGCGCCGCGGCAGAGTTCTCGGTACAAACCCGACCTCCGACGGTCAGGAGCTCGTTGCCGAAGTTCCGATGGCTGAGATGGGCGATTTCTCAACCGTACTTCGTTCCGTAACAGCGGGCAGAGGCTCATATACACTTGAGTTTGCACGTTATGAGCAGGCTCCTCAGACGGTTGCCGACAAGGTTATCGCTGAGAAGGTAGCGGAAGACGACGAATAATTATAAAAATCCAAAAACACAATATATTGGGAGTTGTCTTAACGGTAACTCCCATATTTTTTGATTATTTTGTCAAAATGCCTTGAAAAATATCGAATATATGTTAAAATGTAAATAATCATTTTTTAAGAGGTTGGACAAATGAAAAATAACACTGTATTAAAAGTATTGGCACTGATTCTTTGCGCCGCAACCGCGCTTGTGCTGTTTGCGGCTTGCGATAAACAGACAGAGCTCAACCCCGTCGAAACGACGACTGAGCCTGTTACCGAGGAGTTGACTGCGGCTCCCGTTCCGGCCGATATAAACCCGCTCACGGGTCTCGGCGGCCTTGCAGAATCGGCTCAGGGCAAACGCCCCGTAGCGGTAGTTGTTGAGAATCATCCCGACGCGCGTCCGCAGTGGGGACTTTGCACACCCGATATCGTTATGGAAGGCCTTGCAGAGGGCGGCATCACGCGAATGCTCTGGCTCTATCAGGACATTTCAACCGCGCCGAAGGTTGGTCCCAACAGAAGCGCAAGACACAATTATGTTGAATTTGCGGCAGGACTTGATGCAATCTACGTTCATTTCGGCGGCAGCTATGCGGCGTATAATCTTTTCTCAAGCGATAAGAGTATTGACCACATTGACGGCTCAAAGGGTGAGAATAAGTATTTCTCGCGCGATAAGTCGAGGAATGTTGCCAGCGAACATACTGCATATACCACGGGCGAAAGACTCGCGCAGTGCATAGCCGACAAGGGCATCAGAACCGATATCAAGCCCGAGTACGCGCACCCCTTCACGTTTGCTGAGACCAAGAGGACACCGTCAAATGCGTGCAGCAAGATTAAGTTCGTATTCTCGTCGAGCTATAAGCACACCTTTGAGTACAATGCCGACGACGGTCTCTATTACAACTATATGAATTCAAACAAGATGAACGACGCCGACGGCAAGCAGATGGCAGTCAACAATGTTATTGTCATTTACTGCAACGTAACCAAGTATAACGGTGACGCAAAGCTCGTTGAATGGAACCTCACAAGCGGCGAAGGTCTTTATATTTCCAACGGCGGTTATGAGACGATTAAATGGGAAAAGGGCAAAACTCACGATATGCTCAAGCTTTATGACGCCCAGGGCAACGAGCTTCTGCTCAATACGGGTAAAACCTACATCGGTTTCGTTCCCACCTCCAGCAGCGCTCAGACCGAGATTACCGCTTAATTAAATACGATCATTAACGTAAGGTGTTTGTCTCCCTTATATTCCGTGAAGGTCGGGCTGATTATCTCAGCCCGACCTCTTTTTTTGTAACCGAATTATATACAACGGCAGAAGTGAATTAATGTTCACTAACACGCCGGAAACAGCGTGATTTGGCGGCGTTTGCTGCCGATTTTTAACGTTGATTTATCTACCGTCAAGTATGTGCTGAAAATATTGCACAAAAAATTTTTGAAAAATTTGTGAAAAAACACTTGACAAATATTACAAAGGGTGTTATTATACCCTCGCAGTTCGGAAAGATGATAACAATCTCGCGCAAGCGAGTTCATATATACCGACTCCTCGCGTAAGCGAGTTTACATACAACCATAACGTTTTTCATATATAAATCCTAACCCCCTTTTTTGTGAAAGAAACCGTATTCAGTACGGTTTTTTTCATTTTT
>JAUMVO010000043.1 GCA_030530095.1 Clostridiaceae bacterium | reverse complement strand
TGAAGTATCTCGGCGCAGGTCTTGACGCTACAGGCGAAAAGATCAAGAAGGCATTTACCGGCGGTACGATGACAGCTAACCCGCTTTCATGCTGCGCAGGTTACTATACTCTTGAGGAAATCGACAGAACCAATGCTTGCCAGAAGGCAGGCCAGATGGGCGACAGACTTACAGCAGGTCTTAAAGAGCTTGTTGCTAAGCACGGTCTTCCGTTCGTTTGCTGGAACGAGGGCTCAATCTGCCACCTTGAGACAGTCGGTACTCTTCACTTCTCCATCAACTGGAAGAAGCCGTGGACTATTCCGAGCGTACTCGACGAGACCTCAATCAGAAAGAAAGAGATGCAGCACATGGGCGCTGCTTACATGGCAGAAGGCCTCGTAACACTCGCAGGCTCACGTCTTTACACTTCAGCTGCTTATACTCCCAAGATGATCGACAACGCTCTTGCTTGCTTCGACAAGGTATTTGAGAACGTTTCAATCAAGGCTGACTAATTGAAGTTTACATGGGACGGGCGGAAAACCGTCCGTCCCGATTTTTGAGGTATAATTATGGATATTTTAGAAGCAAAAGAACTGGTCATCAGAGCCGGTAAAGAACTTCTCAAGGCGGGCATAATCGTTCGTACATGGGGTAACATTTCCTGCCGTATTTCCGATACTCAGTTCGTAATTACTCCTTCGGGCCTTGCTTACGAGGATCTGACTCCCGACCAGATAGTTATAGTCAACATCGCTGACTGCAGCTATGACGGCGACATCAAGCCCTCGTCGGAAAAGGGCATTCACGCCGAGGCTTACCGCCTTCGTCCCGAGGTTAATTTTGTTATTCATACGCATCAGATGCAGGCTTCGGTTATCGGCGCTCTCGGATTTGACATCAACTATGTTGCCGAGAAGAGTGCAAAAATCGTCGGCAACGACGTGCCTCTTGCTTCCTACGGCCTTCCCGGTACGGGTAAGCTTCGCGCGGGCGTTGTAGCGGCTATTCAGAGAACGGATTCCAAGGCTGTTCTTATGGCTCATCACGGCGCGCTCTGCATGGGTAAGGACTATGACGAAGCTCATAAGGTTGCTGAGGAGCTTGAGGTTATCTGCGAGGATTGCCTTAAGAGAAAGTACAATGACGTAACCGGCAAGGTTGCCGAGACTGTCAGCGAGATTGCCGACTATATCGGTGACGTGATGGCTTCGGCAAAGCTTAACTCAATAGCCAAGGTTGATCCCTGCAATTCCGAGCGTGACGGCAGCGTATTCAATATCACGGCCGTTAACGGAAACGGTGAGATTTCGAGAATTGATATTAAGACAGGCGACCTCGTAGCGGGCGACAGCTATCCGAATTCCGCCGAGCTTCACAGAGCTATTTACAAAAAGCGCGCGGACGTTAACTATATCACTCACAATACCTCTCCCGAGGTTATGGCAATCTCAAACAAGTGCAAGGTTATGAAGCCTCTGCTTGACGACTTTGCCCAGCTCGTAGGTGTTACCGTTAAGCACGCCTGCTATAACCCGAACAACACTCTCAAGAGCGCTAAGAAGGTTGTTAAGGCTCTCAAGGGCAGAAACGGCGTATTGCTTGACGGAAACGGCGCTCTGTGCGTAGCAGGCAGCGAATATGACGCAACCGCAATCGATATGGTTATGGAAAAGGGCTGTAAGACTCAGGTCGGCGCGGACCTCTTCGGTACTGCGAAGCCCATCAACCCGATTGAGACAAGACTTATGAGATTTATCTATCTCAAGAAGTACTCCAAGAAGGCTGCGAAATAATTTTAAGCGATAAAAAAAGCAGGTCGTTAAGACCTGCTTTTTTATTGCTTTATTATAAATATCATTATATGTCTTTCCAATAGTTAAAGATACCATTATGACATGCGTTGCAGATAATTTGTGCAACCTCGCAGCGAAGCGCGCTCTTGACAGGATTGAAATATCCGTCAGCCGTTCCGTTTACGACTCCCTTGTATTTGCACCACGCAACTGCGTCAATTGCAAACGAGCTGATCCTTCCGCCGTCCTTGAAATCTTTAAGCAGTGCTTTTTGCATTTTTTGTGTAACAACCAGACCCTCTCCCGTGCTCTGAAGATAGCGGAAAATAAACACGCAAATCTGCTCTCTCGTTATGGGATCGCCAACTCCGAACTTGCCGTTGTCATAACCCTTGACTATGCCTTCGCTTACGCCCCAGGCGAGTGCACGCGCATAATAGGCGTTGCTGTCGTTAACGTCTTTGAACTTTGAAACGACGCTTGACGGATTGTACTTGCTCTTGTTGAGATTGACATCGGCAACTCTTGCGAGTATAACTACGAAATCCTGACGCTGAATGTTGTCGGTAGGCCCGAATTTACCGTTTGCATAACCGGTAATAAAACGCTCCTGTGCACAGAAATATACCGCGTCGTAATACCACGCATCCTTGCTCACGTCGGGGAAGTTGCCGATGACGTCTAAGGAGGCCGATGTGTTAAACGCAAAAACCGAAGTGACAAGTGCTAAGCACAGTAATAAGCTTGTGATTTGTTTCAACCTTTTCATAGAAACCTCTTATCAGTCGTTAAACATACCCTGTTTGTCCATACGCATTATGATAGTTGCAATCTGAGCGCGGCTTGCACCCTCAAGAGGAGCAACGGTTGTCACATTTTTACCCGAAATGACACCGTTTTCAACGCACCACGCAAGCGCGTTGTAGGCATAAGCGCTTATCTTTGCTCTGTCCGCAAACTTTGCGAGTGTACTGTCTGCATCGCTTACGGCAGGTGAGCCCATATATCTGTAAATAATAGTGCAGACCTGCTCTCTGGTAATTGTGTCGCCTACGCCGAATTTGGAAGCATTGTAGCCGGTGATGATACCCTTTTCGACACCCCAGGCAACCGCGGGAGCGTAGTACGCGCCCGCCTTCACGTCGCCGAAGCCGCCGGTTTTGTTCTTATATGACGAAAGATCCGCACCGTCAATACGCGAGAAGATAACCACGAAATCCTGACGCTGAATTGCATCGGCGGGTCCGAACTTGCCGTCATTATAACCGAGGATATAACCCTTTACCGCGCAGTATTCAACCGCCTCATAGAACCAGTCGTTCTCGTGAACATCGGGGAAATTAATCGTCTTGTCGCCGGGCTTAATTGTAAGAGAAGCGGAGGAAACACTGACTTCTTTATCATTGGCATCAATTGCATCAAGGACTTTAACGGTGAGGCTTGCGCCCATTTTAAGCACCTTGAAGGTTACCGTAAAGGCAACGCCTGCCTGAGAAACATTTGAACCGTTCATAACAGCCGCAAAGCCGACACTGCCGTTGGCGCTGTTATTGCTGACTGTAGGCAGTGAAAAGAGGTTTGTAGCTTTTGAGCTGACTATGGCAAGATATGTCGGATCGAATTTGACAGATACGGTCAGTCCCGACAGTCCCGCAGGTGAACTTACGCTAACGGTTACAATTTCACCTATGCTCGCCTTTGACTTGTCAGCCTTGAGCGTCATAGCCGAAGCGGCGGATGCGCCCAGCCCGAAAACCGACACACAGCCGAGCATCATAAGCATACATAACATTAATGAAATGATTCTTTTAGCTTTCATAATTACCTCCGAACAGATGATTATTACGCCTTATATTATACTACTTAATAAGTTATCTATCAATATGCATTTTGAAAATTCCATTCTTTGCATTTTTATGAAAGCGAGCGATGGAAATTATGCAAAATTTGGGATCGGTTTTTGTAATAATAACCCGAAAACTGCTGAAAAAATACACTTTTTCCAGTTTTTGGCAGTCCCGTTTAAGTCTTAATAATTGTCTAAAACTATGTTCAAAATGTCAAAAACTCGATAATATCAAGGATTTTTGAACAATGCCCTATAAATCAAAAAAGCCTGTCAGAATTGTATATTCTCTTTTTAACTATGCAAATGCAAGATACAGTTTTTGTCTGTATTTGCAGGATTTTTTGCAACGGCAAATTTGAGTTTGTCGCTGAGTTTGATATAGCAAAACAGCGCCCCTTGTTAAAGGGGAGAGGGCCAGCGAATGCTGGCGAGGGGATTCCAGAAAGCTTGATATAGCAATAAAAGAAATCCCACCACCGCCGTACGGCGGTCCCCCTCCCTTTGACAAGGGAGGCTGGTGCCATATCAGGCTTTCTGCCAGATAAACTCCGATTTGGCAGGCAAATTAAAACGGGCGATTCGTGAATCGCCCCTACGGATAAGTCGTTCCTTTTGAGTCCGT
>JAUMVO010000004.1 GCA_030530095.1 Clostridiaceae bacterium | reverse complement strand
TCTTCGGCGGCGACGGCTGGGCATACGACATCGGCTTCGGCGGCGTTGACCACGTACTTGCTTCCGGCGAGGATGTAAACATCATGGTATTCGATACCGAGGTTTACTCCAACACCGGCGGACAGGCTTCAAAGGCTTCCAACATCGGTCAGGTTGCTCAGTTCGCAGCTGCCGGTAAGGCAATCGCGAAGAAGAGCCTTGCCGAAATCGCTATGAGCTACGGCTATGTTTACGTTGCTCAGATAGCTATGGGCGCTGACAACAATCAGACAATCAAGGCTATCACCGAGGCTGAGGCTTATCACGGTCCGTCAATCGTTATTGCATACGCACCCTGCGAGATGCACTCCATCAAGGGCGGCATGACCAACTGTCAGGCTGAGATGAAGAAGGCTGTTGACTGCGGTTACTGGAACCTCTTCCGTTACAACCCCGCACTTAAGGCTGAGGGCAAGAACCCCTTCACCATCGATTCGAAGGAATCAAGCGCAAGCTACCGTGACTTCATCATGAACGAAGCACGTTACTCATCGCTTACACGTTCCTTCCCCGAGAGAGCGGAAGTTCTCTTCGAGAAGGCTGAAAAGACAGCTGACGAGAGATATAAGCACCTGCTTAAGCTCAAGACAATGTATGAACCCGATGCAGAATAATTAATCGGCGAATACTGAATTAAAAATGCCGCCGATGAAAATCGGCGGCATTATACTTTAACTCAATTCGGGGGGATTGGGATATGAAATACGTTTATATCGCGCTTTACGCGGCGGCTGTGATTGCGCTGTTCTTTCTGGTACCGAAATTTCTTGAATATTCGTGGCCCGAAAAGTGCTGGAAATCGCTTAAGGTGAAAATGGCCTGCGCTGCCATGTTCATCATAACCGCCGTGTGCTGCATACTTTATTCGGGCAACTACGGCCCGTACGCGAAGCTTATGTTTACAGGCCTGCTTTGCGGAGTGCTGGGCGATCTGCTCATTCACGTTCCCGAGCACGGTATTATCAATGTGCTCGGCGGCGCTGCGTTCTTTGTAGGGCATATATTCTACATTATCGCGTTTTACCGCGAATTAAGCGCAAGAGCGCCGGGTGAAAAGTTCTTTGCGCTGACGTCGATAATTGCGCCGATTGCTTTTTCTGCTTGCTATTTTGCCTTTGCTCTTTTTAAAAAAGTAAAATACGGCAAGCTGACCGTTCCGGTTATACTTTACGCGCTTATGATAAGCTCAATGCTCACAATGGCGGCGAGGCTGTCAATTCATATAATGCAGATACCCGTGTTTGTTACGGTGCTTCTGGGTGCGGCACTGTTTGTTTCGTCTGATTCGACGCTTGCGCTGTTTATGTTTGCGGAGAAGTTCAAGACAAAGCCGGTCAAGAATCTGTATATCATCACCTATTTCACCGCGCAGGTGCTTCTCGGAACAAGTATTATATTTGTAAAATAGGAATTCGCGATTATCTGACTTTTTATTATTTAAATAGTAAAAATAACGGGTACGGCGTTTGCCGTACCCGTTTCTTCTGTGTTCGATTATTCTTCCTCGTCTCCGCCCTTAAGCGCTCTGGTTAACCAGATGTCCGCAATATCCATTGCGGCGTAAAGACCTTTTTTCTCGCTGGACTTGACAATTTTTTCCTTGATGCTGACGTCGGGATCGGTGTTGATAAGCTGAATCGAAACCTTCGAAGCCAGGTCCAGATCGCCGAACTCCTTTGACGCGCCTATCTGCATCATAATTACGAAATCGTCGGTCATATTGCCGTAGTAAATGGTGTTGCCGTTTCTTACGAGCGGTCTGCCCTTATAGGTCAGAAACTCGGGTGCTTTTTTCTTTTCTGCCATTGTATATCTCCTTATCTGTCGGAGCTTTCGATAAGATACTCTTTAACAAGAGTCTGTAAAAGCTCATCTCTGTCAAGGCGGCGGATAAGACTGCGGGCATTATTGTGTGTTGTGATATAGGTAGGATCCTCGGAAAGAATATAGCCGACTATCTGGCTTATCGGGTTATAGCCCTTCTCCTTAAGAGCGTTATAAACCGCGAGCAGTGTCTGGCGCATTTCCTCGTCATGCTCGTCCTTAATTGAGAATTTAATTGTTTTGTTGGGATCTAACACAGTTGCCACCTCCAAATTTTTACGAATAATATTATATACTAAAGATTTTCAAATTACAATAGAATTGACTGATTTTTTTATTCGACGTCCTCGTTGATATAGTCGTCAATAACCTGACCGTCGGAAATCTTGACAACCCTTTTCGCTCTTGCGGCAATACCGGGGTCGTGGGTGATTATGATAACCGTTCTGCCTTCCTTGTAAAGACCGGTTAAAATCTGCATTACGTCCTCGCCCGAGTGGCTGTCGAGATTGCCCGTCGGCTCGTCGGCAAGTATAATAGGCGGTCTCGCGGCTACGGCGCGGGCTATTGCAACTCTCTGCTGCTGGCCGCCCGACATCTGCTTGGGCAGGTGGGTAAGACGGTGCGAAAGACCGACCTTTTCAAGCGCTTCGAGCGAAAGTCTGTGACGTTCCTCGCCCCTCATTCCTCTGTAAACAAGGGGAAGCTCAACGTTTGCCTGTGCGGTGAGACTCGGTATGAGATTGAAGCCCTGGAAGATAAAGCCTATTTGCTTGTTGCGTATTTCCGACAGCTCGTCGTCGGTCATACTCGACACATCAACACCGTCGAGCATATAGGTTCCGCTCGTGGGTATGTCGAGAAGACCGAGCATATTCATAAGCGTCGATTTACCCGAACCCGACTGACCGACTATGGCGACGAATTCGCCCCTGTCGATAGAAAGAGTAATGCCGTCAAGGGCACGAACCTCGTTTTCGCCGGGGTTGTAAATCTTATAAATATCTTTAACTTCAATCAGAGCCAGAATAATCACCGCCTTATGAGTAGATTTTATAGTAAAACGGGCGATAAATCAATAAACAATTTATGAATTTTAGAACTCTTTTTGCATATAATAAGGCGAGGTGTAGAGTATGGCAACTTCTAAGCAACAGTATGAGAAAATGGTAAAGCGCGTAACGCCGCCCTCGCCGAAGGGTAAAAACTGCATAAAGGCGTTCTTGATCGGCGGACTTATCTGCGCAATAGGGCAGGGACTTCTGATGCTTTATGAACGGCTCGGAATGAACGAGGACGAGCAGAAGGCGCTGACCGCCGTGACGCTTATAGTATTGACAGCAATCCTTACGGGTATCGGGATTTTTGACAAAATCGCCAAGCACGCAGGAGCCGGAACTATAGTTCCCATAACGGGCTTTGCAAATTCCGTCGTTTCTCCCGCTATGGAATTCAAAACCGAGGGCAGGGTGCTCGGCACGGGTGCGAGAATATTTATTATCGCAGGTCCCGTCATAGCCTACGGCACAGCGGCGGCATTCGTGTACGGCGTTATCTGTTATATATTCAAGCTATATTAAAAGGCAGGAAAAATTCCTGCCTTTTCCTATTCCTCTTTTTCCCTTATCGATAACGGAATTTCGTCCTTTACATACGCTTCCCAGACGTTCATTCTGTCCTTTTCGTCGATGGTTCGGATAACCCTAGCGGGAACGCCTGCTACAATGCTGTTTGCAGGTACGTCCTTTGTAACGACCGCGCCCGCGGCAACTATGCTGTTTTCCCCGATTGTTACTCCGCCGATAATCGTGGCGCTCGAGCAAATCCAGCAGTTTTTCTTTATCGTTATCGGCTTGGAATACTCAAGATCGTGAAAACCGTCGGGATAATTCTGCGGCAGCCTTTCGTCCGGCAGGAACGGGTGAGAAGGCGTGGCGAGAGTGACGTTTGCGCCTATCCAGACTCCGTCCTCAAGCGTAATCGGGGAGATGTCCAGAAACGTGCAGTTATAGTTGACAAAGCAACCCATACCGACTTTGATATTGACGCCGTATTCGCAGTAAAAAGGCGCAAAAATACATAAGTCCTTGCCTTTTGAAGACGGTATAAGCTTAGTCAGCGCACGCTGCTTCGATAAAGCTCTCCATAAGGCTATGCGGTTAAACCTCTGACAGCGCATCATACCGAGTAAATGTCTTTTATACAAATCCTTACTTGCGGCGTTGTAAAGCTTTCCGTTTACCATTCTGTCCCAGTCGTTAATTCCTTTCATTTTCAGCCTTCCTTCCTTGACGTGATTTCAAGCCGATTATATCACAAAAACCCGTTAAAAACAACGAGGTAAAAAACAACTAAATTTTTATATATATTTATATTAAAATGATTGAAAACAATATTAAACTGTGGTAAACTTTTATATGTATAATTATAAGCTGGGCAGTAGCCTCAGATGAAAGGCGAGTGAGTGCTTTGGCGCTTGTGAAAATGAAGCAGCTTCTCGAAGCGGCTGACAAAAAAGGCGTTGCCGTCGGCGCGTTTTCCGTCGGCAATATGGAAATGGTTATGGGTGCCGTCAGGGCGGCGGAGGAACTGAACACGCCTATAATCCTGCAGATAGCGGAGGTAAGGCTTAAGAATTCTCCGCTTGAGCTGATGGGACCGATGATGATTGCGGCGGCAAAGAATGCAAAGGTTGATATTGCCGTACATCTCGACCACGGACTTAAATTTGAAACCGTAAAAAAAGCGCTTGAGCTGGGATTTACGTCGGTTATGTTTGACGGCTCGCTTCTGCCGCTTGAGGAGAATATAAAACAGGTTCACGCCGTTGTTGCCGAGGCTTACAAACACGGCGCAACCGTCGAAGCCGAGCTCGGCGTAGTCGGCGGTAACGAGGGCGAGGGAAAGAAGCACGAAATCCTCTGCACCGATCCCGACGATGCGGTAAAATTCTGTGAGCAGACGGGCGTTGACGCGCTTGCGGTCGCTATCGGCAACGCGCACGGCAACTATCCCGTTTCGCCCGAGCTTCGTTTTGACGTGCTTGAAGAGATTAATAAGCGCGTAAATATTCCGCTCGTTTTACACGGCGGTACGGGAATAAGCGATGAGCAGTTCCGGCATGCTATTAAGCTCGGCATACGCAAGGTTAATATTGCAACGGCGTCGTTCGATCATCTTGCAAAATACGCCAAGGACTATTGCGACGGCAAGGAAAAGGCAAACTACTTCGAGCTTTCCGCCGCCGAGGTCGAGGGCGTTTATCAGAATGTTAAAAGACATATCAAAGTGTTTAATTTTATAAATGACTAAGGGGAGAAAAATATGAAGTACATAGAATTCGATAATTCAAAGCAGTACGATCTGATTTTACTCGGCAGAGTTGCGGTTGACCTCAATCCCGTTGATTATTACTGCCCGCTTAACGAAAGCACCACCTTCAAGCGCTATCTCGGCGGCTCGCCCGCCAATATTGCAGTCGGTCTTGCAAGGCTCGGCAAGAAGTGCGGCTTCTTTGCCCGTGTGTCCGACGACCAGCTCGGAAAATTTGTTACCGATTATTTTGAAAAAGAGGGCATTGACACCTCGCATATCGTAAAATGTGAAAACGGTGAAAAGATAGGTCTTACCTTTACCGAAATCAAGTCCGAAACCGAAAGCTCGATAGTTATGTACCGTAATATGGCTGCTGACTTAAAGCTCGATGTCTGCGACATTGACGAGGAGTATATCAAGAGAGGTAAGGCTTTACTTATTTCGGGAACGGCTCTTGCAGAAAGCCCGTCGAGAGAAGCGGCATTAAAGGCTGTTGCGCTTGCAAAGAGAAATAACGTGCCGATTATTTTCGATATCGATTACCGTGCATACAACTGGAAGAATGAGGACGAAATCGCAATCTACTATTCCGCAGTTGCCAAGGAAGCCGATATAATTCTCGGCTCGCGTGAGGAATACGACCTTACCCAGAAGCTCATTAAAGAGGGTATGGACGATATCGAAACCGCAAAATACTGGCACGCTCAGAATGCGAAAATCGTTATCATCAAGCACGGCAAGGAAGGCTCAACCGCATACACCAACGACGGCGAAAGCTTCTCAATCAAGCCCTTCCCGATTAAGCTTCTCAAGAGCTTCGGCGGCGGCGACGGCTACGCAAGCGCCTTCCTTTACGGTCTGTTTGAGGGCTGGGAAATTATCGACTGCCTTGAATTCGGCTCGGCTTCGGCTTCGTTGCTTATTGCTTCCCACGCCTGCTCCGAGGATATGCCTTCGGTAGAAAAGGTTAAGGATTTTATAAAAAAAGAAAAAGAAGAATACGGCGAGTTAATAGCTCGTGTATAACTATGAAAAGCAAAAAAGAAAAGAAGCATCTTATCAAATCAAAGCCGTTGAGACGGTTGATTTGTATTGCGCTTTGCCTTTGCGTCTGCGCAGGCTTGTTTGTGCTTTTGGCAAATGCCTATGTTGTCGGTTATGCTTCAAAGTACATACTTGACCTTGACTCGGTTAAGGCGGAAAGCTTCGACTGTGTTATGGTGCTCGGCGCAAGAAAGGGCTCGCCGATGCTTGACGAGCGCTTAAGCTTTGGACTTGAAGCATTTGGCACGGGCTGCAGCGACAGACTGCTTATGTCGGGCGACCACGGCACCGAAAGCTATGACGAGGTCAACTTTATGAAGGACTACGCCGTCGAAAGAGGCGTAGACGCCGATAAGGTGTTTATGGACCACGCAGGCTTCTCAACCTACGAGTCAATGTACCGTGCAAGAGATGTGTTTGAGGTTGAAAAGTTGCTTATTGTCACTCAGACCTATCACATTTACCGCGCCGTTTACGACGCGAGAAAGCTCGGACTTGACGCTTACGGCTATAAGGCGGAAAATCTGCTCTATCCCGTAATCAACAACGTGCGCGAAGCGGCGGCAAGAGTCAAGGACTTTATCTGGTGCATTTTCAAACCCGAGCCTACGTATCTCGGCGAAGCAATTCCTATATGGTCAAGCGGTGCGCTGACCGACGACAGAATAAAAGACTGACGGAGGACATTATGTATCACAATCCCGAATTTAACGAAAACAATGAAAAAATCCTGTGTGAAATGAACGGTATCAATTCCGATATGCTCATGAACATAAAGGTTAAAATCCTGAAAGCAGGGGAGAGCCTTACAATTTGCGAAGCGGAAAACGAAACCGCAATACTGCTTATGCAGGGCGATGTTGACTTCTGCTTTGAGGGAAGAACCGAAAACGCTAAGCGCCGTTCGCCGTTTCTTGACAAGGCGACCGCAATTCATTTTTCAAAGGGAAATGAGATCAGCGTTAAGGCCAATGCCGACTCCCGACTTGTAATCGAGCAGACCGACAATTTGAACGATTTCGGCGTTCATTACTACAAACCCGACGACCTTATGATTCAGCATTTCGGCGCCGACCAGTGGGACGGCACGGCGGACAGATTTGTTCTTACCGTTTTTGACTATGAATCCGCACCGTATTCAAATCTCGTTTTAGGCGAGGTTTTTCACAAGCCCGGTTGCTGGACAAGTTATCCTCCGCATTATCATCCGCAGCCCGAGGTCTACTACTATGAGTTTGAGAAGCCGCAGGGCTTCGGCGTAGGCTTCAACGGCGACGACTGCTACAAGGTTGAGAATCAGGGTTGTTTGTGCATTACTCCTATGCACACGCATCAGCAGGCGGCTGCACCCGGTTATAAGATGTGCTACGTATGGATGATAAGACACCTTGACGGCGACCCGTGGAGAAAGACCAGAATAGACGCTCCGGAGCATAAATGGCTCCTTGATGAAAAATAATCAACGATTATAAATGAGGTGAAATTATGGCTAAAATGACTATGGCTCAGGCACTTGTTAAGTTCCTTGACAATCAGTACGTGTCGTTCGACGGCGTTGAAACCAAGTTTGTCGACGGCATATTTACGGTTTTCGGTCACGGAATAGTTCTCGGCTTGGGCGAGGCTCTTGATTCCGATAAGGGCGGACTTCGTGTTTATCAGGGTAAGAACGAGCAGGGTATGGCTCACGCTGCGACATCGTTTGCCAAGATGAACAACCGCAGAAAGATTATCGCCTGCTCGTCCTCGATAGGACCCGGCTCTGCCAATATGGTTACCGCCGCCGCAACGGCAACGGTCAACCACGTACCGCTTTTGCTTTTCCCCGCTGACGCATTCGCAACCCGTCAGCCCGACCCCGTGCTTCAGCAGTTTGAGCAGGTAAATTCACTTGCAACGACTACAAACGACGCATACAAGGCGGTCACAAGATATTGGGACAGAATTCAGCGCCCCGAGCAGATTATGAGCGCTCTTATCAACGCTATGAGAGTACTTACCGACACCGCCGAAACAGGTGCGGTTGCAATCTCAATCTGTCAGGACGTTGAGGGAGAGAGCTATGACTATCCCGATTCGTTCTTCCAAAAGAGAGTACATAGGATTACGAGAATAGCCCCTGCCAAAGAGGAGATTGAGGACATTGCAAGGGTTGTCGTTTCGTCAAAGAAGCCTCTTGTTATCTGTGGCGGCGGTGTGCGTTATTCCGAAGCGGGTGAAGCTCTCGAGGCTTTCTGCCGTCAGTTCAATATTCCGTTTGCCGAGACTCAGTCGGGCAAATCAGCCTGCCTTTCGTCAAACGAATACAATCTCGGCGGCTTGGGCGTTACGGGAAATTCCTCGGGTAATGACATAGCTAAGGAGGCAGACGTTATCATCGGTATCGGCACGAGATTCTCCGATTTCACAACCGCTTCAAAATCCTTGTTCAGAGCAGATGCTAAGTTTGTAACAATCAACACGTCACGCTTTGACGCTTACAAGCTCGACGCAACCAAGGCGGTTTGCGACGCAAAGCTCGGTATCATCGCTCTGGGCGAGGAGCTTAAAAAAGCCAATTACACCTCTCAATATACAACCGAAATTAAAGCAGCCCGTGACGGCTGGGACAGGGAAATGGAATTCCTTTCGAACTACGCTTACGACGAGAACTTTAAGCCTCTTATCGCAGCTCGGGATGAAAAGACCATTCCTGAATTTGCCGCGAAATTCGGCACTATAACTCAGACCGCCGCTGTGGCTATGATAAGAAGGCTCATTCCCGCAGACGCAACCTGCACGGCTGCCGCAGGCTCACTGCCCGGCGACCTGCAGAGAATGTGGACAACCGACAGCCGTTATACCTATAATATGGAATACGGCTATTCCTGCATGGGTTACGAAATTGCGGGCGCTCTCGGCTCTAAAATGGCTATGCCCGACAAGGAAGCATACGCCATGTGCGGCGACGGAAGCTGGCTGATGCTTCACTCCGAGCTTGTAACAAGTATGCAGGAGCATAAGAAAATTAACGTTATGCTCTTTGACAATTCGGGCTTCGGCTGCATAAACAATCTCGAAATGTCAAACGGTATCGGAAACCTTGCAACCGAATTCCGTTTCAGAAATGAAAACGGCGAGCTGCTCGGCGACCTTATTCCGATTGATTTTGCAAAGTGCGCTTCGGGTTACGGTGTAAAGACCTACACCGCAAGAACGCCCGAAGAGCTTGAATTTGCTCTTAAGGATTCGCTTAAGCAGGATGTTTCGACACTTATCGATATCAAGGTGCTGCCCAAGACCATGACCGACGGTTACGGCGCATGGTGGCACGTCGTCGTTCCTTCGGTATCGAAGAATGAAAAAGTAAACAAAGCCTTTGAAGCTAAGGAAGAAAGCAAGTCAAAGGCAAGAAAATATTAAGGAGAAAAACTATGCTTGACAAAAACAAGGTAAAGCTCGGTATTGCACCGATAGCTTGGACAAACGACGATATGCCCGATCTGGGCGCCGAAAACACCTTTGAGCAGTGCATTTCGGAAATGGCTCTCGCAGGCTTCACGGGCTGTGAGGTCGGCAACAAGTATCCCAGAGATACAAAGGTCTTGAAGAAGGCGCTCGACCTTCGCGGTATGCAGATTTGCAACGCATGGTTTTCCTCCTTCCTTACCACCAAGCCTTATGAAGAGGTTGAGAAGGACTTTATCGAGCACATCACCTTCCTCAAGGAAATGGGCGCAAAGGTAGTCGGTATTTCCGAGCAGGGACATTCGATTCAGGGTACGGACAAGCCGATTTTCGAGGCCAAGTACGTTATGAACGATGAGGAGTGGGATAAGCTCTGCACCGGTATCAACAAGCTCGGCAAGGTAGCTAAGGATATGGGCATCAAGCTTTGCTTCCACCACCACATGGGTACTGTTGTTCAGACCGAGGCAGAGATTGACAGAATGATGGCCAACACGGATCCCGAGCTTTTCGGACTTCTGTTCGACTCGGGCCATCTCGCTTACTGCGGCGAGGACTACATGTCGGTACTCAACAAGTACGCCGACAGAATCCGTCACGTACATCTCAAGGATATCCGTCCCGAGGTTGTAGCGAAGGTTAAGGAAAATCACTGGAGCTTCCTTCAGGGCGTAAGAGCGGGAGCATTCACCGTTCCCGGCGACGGCTGTATCGATTTCAAGCCGATTTTCGACGTACTTGAAAAGACGGGCTACGAGGGTTACGTTCTCGTAGAAGCCGAGCAGGATCCCGCAATCGCAAATCCGTTTGAGTACGCTCTCAAGGCGAGAAAGTATATCAGAGAGACAGCAGGTCTTTAATCAGTAATTAACCGAAAGGGGAAAATATACAATGGCAATCGAAAAACTCAAGTATTTTGTAAACGGTGAATTCCGTGATTCAAAGACGGACGTATGGTACGACCTTCACAATCCGTCAACGGGCGAGGTAACCGGTCAGGCTCCCTGCTGCACCAATGACGAGGTTCTGGAGGCTATCGAAGCGGCCAAGGCGGCATATCCGGGCTGGAGAGCAGTTCCCGCTATCAAGAGAGCGCAGATTCTCTATAAAATCCGTGACCTCATAATTGAGAACATGGAAGAGCTCACCATGTCCGTTGCATGTGAAAACGGCAAGGTCTGGGGTGAAGCGGAGGGCGACGTTCTCAAGGCTAAGGAAGGCACCGAGCTTGCAACTCAGGTTCCTTCGCTTATGATGGGCGAGAGCATTATGGACGCATCAAACGGTTATGACACCGTTAAATACCGTGAGCCGCTCGGCGTATTCGCAGGTATCGTTCCGGTTAACTTCCCGGCAATGATTCCCTTCGGCTGGATGGCTCCGACCTGCATCGCATGCGGCAATACCATGGTACTTAAGGCGGCATCGCTTACACCCAAGACCGCAATGCTCTTTGCAAAGATATATAAGGAAGCGGGCGTTCCCGACGGCGTTATCAATGTTGTTACCTGCTCGAGAAATGAGATAAACACCATTCTTGACCACCCCGACGTAAAGGGTATCACTTTCGTCGGCTCGACTCCCGTAGGTCTTAAGATTTATCAGAGAGCCGCTGCCGCAGGCAAGCGCTGTCAGGCTCTTTGCCAGGCGAAGAATCACGCTCTGGTTATGGCTGACTGCGCTCTTGAGAGAACAGTTGCAGGCGTTATCAATTCGGCTTACGGCTGCGCAGGTCAGCGCTGTATGGCTCTTTCATGCTGCGTAGTTGAAGAGGCTATTGCAGATAAGTTCGTTGCAGAGCTTAAGAAGCAGGCCGAACAGATTAAGGTCGGTCCTTCATGGCTTAAGGATTCAAAGCTCGGACCGATTACCTATGAGAAACATTATAAAGAGGTTATCGCCGACATCGATAAGGGCGTTGCAGAGGGAGCTGAGCTTGTACTCGACGGCAGAAACTGCGTCGTTGAAGGCTATGAAAACGGCTACTTTGTCGGCCCGACAATCTTCGATAAGGTTACCGAGGATATGACTATCGGCAGAGACGAGGTATTCGGACCCGTACTCTGCATCAAGCGCTGCAAGAATTTTGAAGAAGGCCTTAAGATAATGAACGATAACCCCTATGCAAACGGTTCGGTTATCTACACTCAGTCGGGTTATTTCGCACGTCAGTTCGCACGCTACACTGACGGCGGTCAGGTCGGCATCAACGTCGGCATTCCCGTACCGGTAGGCTTCTTCCCGTTCTCGGGACACAAGCAGTCCTTCTTCGGCGACCTTCACTGCCTCGGCAAGGACGCATACCGTTTCTTCACCGAGTCAAAGGCGGTTACAACGCACTGGTTTGACGAAGAGGAAAAGACTTCCACGACCGTATCAACTTGGGACGGAACAATCTGATTTTTGATAATTTTCCGTAATGCTGCGTTGGACTTCGCTCGGAGTATACCTGATACGCCGTCGCTCGTCCGCCTTGCCTTGCGAAAAATTCTCTAAAAATCTACTAAGGTTTTATTCTGAATAAAAACTTTAATTATCGGAGGACAAATAAATGTTAAAAATAGGTATCATCGGTGCGGGACGCATCGGCAAGGTTCACCTTGAATCAATTTCTTACCACGTAAAAAATGCGACCGTTGTTGCGGTTGCGGACCCCTTTATGAATGACGAGACGAAGGCTTTTATTGAGAGCTTCGGTGTTACGAAGATTTATACAGACTATAAGGAAATCCTCAACGACGCCGACATCGACGCTGTACTTGTATGCTCGTCAACCGACACTCACGCTTCGATTTCAATCGAGGCCATCAACGCCGGCAAGCACGTTTTCTGCGAGAAGCCTGTTGACCATTCCGTTGCCAAGATTCAGGCAGTTGCAGACGCTCTTGCGGCTCATCCCGGAATCAAGTTCCAGGTCGGCTTCAACCGCCGTTTCGACCACAATTTCGCCGCAATCCGCAAGGCTTATGACGAGGGCAAGATAGGCGAGGCGCATATCCTTAAAATCACATCACGTGATCCCGAGCCTCCGAACCCGAAGTACATCGCAGTTTCGGGCGGTATCTTCCTCGATATGACTATTCACGATTTCGATATGGCATGCTTCCTTACCAACAGCGACGTTGAGGAGCTTTACGTCAATTCTGCTGTTCTCGTTGATCCCGCTATCGGCGAGCAGGGCGACGTTGACACCGCCATTATCACTATGAAGATGGCTAACGGCGCACTTGCAGTTATCGATAACTCACGCCGTGCCGCTTACGGTTATGACCAGAGAGCAGAGCTCTTCGGCTCAAAGGGTATGGTTGCCACCTCGAACGATACGCTTTCATCGGCAGTTATCTCCGACGCTAACGGCGTAACGGGCGAGAAGCCGCTGTTCTTCTTCCTTGAGAGATATATGGAATCCTTCTCCGAGGAAATGAGACAGTTCGTTGACGCCTGTGAAAACGGCAAGGACGTTCCCGTCGGCATTCACGCAGGTATGCAGTCGGTTAAAATCGGTCTTGCGGCTAAAAAGTCCGTCGCAGAACACAGACCGGTTAAGCTTTCGGAGATTCAGTAATACAAACAGAACGGGCTGACCGTATCGGTCAGCCCGTTTTCTTTTTTTAGATAAAATGAGTTTTAATCTTCTATTCCGAAAACCTTTATCGCGTTGTCGTACAGGATTTTTCGGTTTGTTTCGTCGTCGTAGCCGAGTCCCATAAAGCGCTTTATTTCGGTTGACGGCGACCACATCGGGTAGTCCGTGCCGAATAGCACTCTGTCGGTGCCGTAGCGCTCAATCATTTCCTTTATCGTTTTGTCCTCGGGCATCCACGCGAAGGTTGACGAGCAGTCAACGTAGAGATTGGGTATGCCGTGAAGCTTTTTGCTCGCTTCCTCCCATATCGACCAGCCGCCGAAATGCGCTCCGATTACAATCAGATCGGTATAGATTTCAAGTATCGGTATAAGTCGGTTGGGATTGGAATTGTCATAGCGCGAGTCGCCCGTATGCATTAAAATCGGCAGCTTATGCTTTTCGCAAAGCTCGTAGATTTTAAGACAGCGGTAGTCGTCAATCTTGAAGCCCTGAATATCGGGGTGAAGCTTAACTCCGTGAAGTCCGAGCGAGATTATCTCCTCAACGTCGCGCACCATATCGTCGGAGTCGGGATGAAGCGTTCCGAGTCCCGTGAGTACACCGTCTGACTCGGCAACGGTACGCGAAATGAAATTGTTTATCGACGAAACCTGCTTGGGCGTCGTTGCAACCGACTGAACGATAAAACGGTCAATTCCCGCCTTCTTACCCTCGCGCATAAGCATCGAGACCGTACCGTCACCGAAGCCGTGAACGTCATAAAACTTATCCGTTGCCCTTGCCGCTTTCTCGGAAATTTTATCGGGATAGATGTGGCAGTGAGCGTCAATTACCTTGAATTTATTGTCTATCATGCCGTTACCACACTGTCAGCCTTCTGAAGTCCGAGTTTCTTGACGGCGTCCTGACGCATCTGATATTTCAGAATCTTGCCCGCCGCGTTCATCGGGAACGAGTCAACGAAGTCGATATATCTCGGTACCTTGTGACGAGCCATACTCGCAGCGACAAAGTCCTTCATTTCCTGCTCGGTCATCGTTTCGCCCTCTTTGAGTATTACGCACGCCATAATTTCCTCGCCGTACTGCTCGTCGGGAACGCCGATAACCTGAACGTCGCTTACCTTCGGATTTGTATAGATGAATTCCTCGATCTCCTTGGGGTAGATATTCTCACCGCCGCGGATAATCATATCTTTAAGTCTGCCCGTAATCTTGTAGTTGCCCTCGGGTGTACGGCAGGCAAGGTCGCCCGTATGAAGCCAGCCGTCCTTGTCAATTGCCTCCGAGGTTGCCTTTGGCATTTTGTAGTAGCCCTTCATTATATTGTAGCCGCGCGCGACGAACTCGCCCGTAACGTTGTCGGGGCAATCCTCGCCCGTCTCGGGGTCAACTATCTTGCACTCGATTTCGGGCATTGCTCTGCCGACCGTTGTAACGCGGACCTCGATGGAGTCGTCCGTCGAGCTCATCGTACAGCCGGGCGAAGCCTCGGTCTGACCGTAAACGATAACAATTTCCTTCATATTCATTTTATCGACGACTTCCTTCATAGCGGAAATCGGGCAGGGGCTGCCCGCCATAATTCCCGTACGCATATATGAGAAGTCGGTCTTCGGGAAATCGGGATGTTCAAGCAAGGCTATGAACATGGTCGGTACGCCGTGGAATGCCGTGATGTGCTCGTTGTTGATACACGCCAGCGACGGCTTCGGCGAAAAGTAGGGAATAGGAAGCAGCGTTCCGCCGTGAGTCATAGTCGAGGTCATCGCGAGCACCATGCCGAAGCAGTGGAACATCGGAACCTGAATCATCATCCTGTCAGCGGTTGACAGGTCCATTCTGTCGCCTATGCACTTGCCGTTATTTACTATATTGTAATGCGTGAGCATAACGCCCTTGGGGAAACCCGTGGTACCCGAGGTGTACTGCATATTGCAGACGTCGTCGGGCTTAACCCTTGAAGCCATACGCAGGATT
Organism: Clostridiaceae bacterium; assembly: GCA_030530095.1. GTDB lineage: Bacteria > Bacillota > Clostridia > Oscillospirales > Acutalibacteraceae > Fimenecus. The sequence continues at coordinate 75,716 of JAUMVO010000004.1, read as the reverse complement.
TCTTCCTTCGGCACCTGATTTGCTCTTTCGAGCGCTTCGTTCCACTCAAGGCAGCCCTTCTGCTTAAAGCCTACCGTAATTACGTTACGTAAGAAAGGCAGTCTCTTGGCGTGCAGGGGAGAGCCCGGTTTCGTGTTTTCAAGCTCGGGGCAAAGCTCGGCAACTATCTGGCCGTAGCTCGTGTCCTTGGCGCCCTCGGTGATAACGAGAGTATGCGTATCGGACTGCTTGAGAAGGTATTCGGCCTCGTGAATTTTATAGGCCGTATTGACCGTAACGAGTACGGCGCCTATTTTGACTGTCGCCCAGAAGGTGATAAACCACTGAGGAACGTTCGACGCCCATATCGCTACGTGTGAGCCCTGCTTAACGCCCATTGAAACGAGCACTCTGGCGAATTCGTTGACGTCGTCGCGGAACTGCGAATAAGTTCTCGTATAGTCGAGCGTGGTGTATTTGAACGCGTACTGATCGGGGAATTCCTTAACCATTCTGTCGAGCACGTCAGAGAAGGTTGCCTCGATAAGCAAATCCTTTTTCCAGACGAATCTGCCCGTGTGAGCGCGGTTCCAGTAGAGAGTCTTTTCCTTGCCCGACGTATAATTGAACTGCTTCATATAGTTGACGAAATGCGAGAAGATAATCTCCATATCGTCAATCTCGGGACACCACTCGGGGTCCCATACCAGCGAAATAAATCCGTCGTAGTTGACCGAACGAAGCGCGAGCATAACGTCCTTTAAGGGAAGCTCGCCCTCGCCGACAAGACAGTATTCAACGCCGTTTTCCGTCTTTTTCGTGTCGCTTAAATGAACGTGGCGGACGTAAGCGCCGAGGTTCTTGATAACCTCCTCGGGAGCTTCGCCCGATGCCTGATATGCCGCCGAGAGATTCCACAGCGCCGCTAAATCGTCGCACGCGAAACGTTCAAGCATATCGCGAAGCACCGCTGTTTTCGAGAACATACCCGACGTCTCGAGCAACAGTACGACCTTACTGTCACGCGCCATATCGATAGCCTTTTCAAGAAGCAGAGCGACCTGATTGAAGGCCTGCTCGCTGTATTCGGCGTGAGCGCGAAGACGGATGTAAGGAATATTGAGATTTTTTGCTATATTGATACACGCCTCAATTTCTTCGAGGGTTGCCGTTTCGTTTTCGGCGTCCGACAAATCGCAGATGGTATCAATGCAGGTGAGTGTAAGCTTTCTCTCATAAAGCTTTCTTACCGTCGAAGCCGCCGCGTAGTCATGAAACGCGCCGTCCTTATCGGTGAAAAGGCGGTTGTGTATATTGTGAAGCTCAATTCCGTTGAAGCCCAGATCATTGGCTGTGTCGCAGAAATCGTTGAAGTCGGAATTGTGCCATCCCTTAGTCGAGAATGATAAATTCATATTAACCCTCCTCGTACAGAATCTTGTTTATGGCGTTGAGGTAGGCGCGGATTGAAGCACCGATGATATCGGTCGAAATACCGTTGCCCGAATAGAGCTTGCCGTCGTTTCTGAGCTTTACTACGGCCGATCCCATAGCCTCCTTGCCCTGAGTAACGGCCTGAATCTGGAAGTCGTCGAGCTCGTAGTGGTGGCCGATAATCTTGTCAATCGCGATAAACGACGCGTCAATCGGGCCGTCGCCGAGTTCAATACCGTCGGTCTTCTTGCCGTTCTTTTCGAGCGTGATATGTGCGCTCGCAGTAATGATATTGCCGTTATTGATAACGTAGCTTACAAGCTTGTAGGTCGCGGGAACCTGAAGAGCCGCGGAAGCGACTATGGCGTCGAGTTCCTTGGAGCCGACCGTCTTTTTAGAGGCAACGCGTAAGAATTCCTCGTAAACCTTAACCGAATCTTCCTCGGACAAATCGTAGCCCAGCGCCGCAACAGCAGCCATAACGGCTTCCTGATTATCGTTGGAGTCGAGCTTGACGGCAGCCGCGTCCTCAGCGGAAACGGTAACCGTAGAGCGATCGTTTTTGCCGTTGTCGGTTATCCAGTTAATCTGCTTGACTATTCTGTGAAGCTCGGTGTAGCGGATGTTCGACGAGAAGCCGTAGTTGTCGCCGCAGTCTTTGATAATGCTTGCAAAGGTTTCAAGCGAAGCGGTCTCGCCGCCAACGGCAGTCTTGACAACGCTTACGCCCTTGCGGCAGGCGAGTATCGCCTGAGCCTCGGCAAGTCCGTTTTTATATGAGCACTTGACGCCTACGGGAACGCTAATCTTTTCGGCAATTCTGCCCGCAAATTCAGCGAAATCGTCGGGCATCATGAGCGCCGCGGTATCGCATACCGTAATCTTGTCGGCGCCTGCATCAATAGCCGTTTCGATTGCCTTATAAAGATAATCCTCTTCGGCTCTTGTTGCGTCAAGCGCGCAGAACTCAATGCTCTGACACTTTTCCTTTGCGGTCTTAACGCATTCATCTATATATGCGAGCATCTTTTCGGGCTTCTTATGGCAGGTGTATTCCATACCGACGGGTGAGAGGGGAAGCTCAATACGTATTGAAGCCTTCTGAGCGTTTTCGAGCGCCTCGGCAGCGTCGGCAATACTGTTTTTGCCCAAACCCGCTGCAACCGAAATTACGCTGTCCTTAACAAATGACGAAACAGTACGAACCAACAGTACGTCTGTGCGGGAGTTAGCGATTTCGGGTAGCTCGATAACGTCAACTCTGAGCTTTTCGAGCTGACGTGCGATTTCGATTTTCTCCTTGAAGCTGAAGCCGGAGTCCTCGCGGCAAAGCGTCGTGTCGGCAATAATAATTCTTTTCATATCTGTTTCTCCTTTGCTTATTTCTGTAATGAGTATCAAAAAATCCCTGAAGTCCTAAGACCTCAGGGACGTTATTAACGCGGTACCACCCTAATTGGTTGTAATCAACCCACTCTGCGAGATTCCATCAAATCTCCTGCCATGGTAACGGGGCAAGCCGTAGTTACTTACTTGTTTTCCGTAACTCTGCTCGGGAACGAGGCTTACTGAACTTTCGCACCGTCTTACACCGACCGACGGCTCTCTGCGCCGAAGTGGGAACAGCAATTAATTCCTTCGTTGCATTTCCGATATTGACAAGTATTTTAGCATAAAGTTTTTTTATTGTCAACATTATTTTATGCTTCTTTTTGTTTGACATATTTTAACACAAGCATTATAATATTGTTAATTGATTTTTGAGGTGATTGTATGTTGAGCGAACAGTTGAAGGCTATACGGAAGGCTAACGGTTTTACGCAGGTTGAACTGTCAAAGGTAATAGGCATTGAGCGCTCAACCTATGCCTCCTACGAAACGGGACGCAACCGCCCCGATATAAGCCTGCTTGAAAAAATTGCAAAGGCTTTCGGCGTAACGGTTGACAGCATTATCAGTATAGACGTTTCGAAGCCTCTTGCTCTCGGCGATAACGTAAAGGACTACAACGACAAAACCGATCCGAGAATCCTCGGTGACCTCACACCCGACGAAAGGGCGATAATTGCAAGACTGAGGGTTGAGCCATCAAAAGTCGATAAGATACAGAAAATCCTTTTTGAAGATAAATAAATCAAAAGCACGGCGAGAGCCGTGCTTTTTTTATCAGATGTACTTGTAATACAGACAACGTTTGAGTGAGTATTTTTCAAACTGACGGTTGAATTTGTAACCCGCCCCTTCAATATTACGCACACTATACACGTTGTCGGGTGAAACGGTAGCGCACAGCAGGGTTATGCCGAGCTTTTTCGCTTTTCTTACAAGCTTTTCTTCGAGTATCCTCTGAAGCGAATTACCCCTGAACTCGGGGCTGACAAGGCACAGCTTGTAGTTCGCATGACGAACGCCCGTTATGTCGATGCCCTCAAGCGAGGTCGCAAGCATCTCCTTTTTATCACTTTCAAGCGGAACATAGAGAACCGAAATTGCCGCAAGCCTGCCCTTGTAATATGCGCCGACGGTGTAGTTCGGCTCTTCAAGGCAGAAGGCAAGCATCTCAACTGTATTCTTTCTCAACAGGTCCTTATCCTCAAGCGCTCCGTAAACCTCATCCTGAAGCTTCAGGATGCTATCCAGATCGTCCGCGGTGCACTGCCTGAAAATGAATTCGTCCTTTTTGATTTTCATTATTTCACCTGCCGATTATTTCTTTATACTTTTCCTCGCTGACTATCGAGCGCAGCGGACGCGCAACGTAAACGCTTTTCCACTTTACCTCATCCTCACCTTCAAAGCCGTCTGCTATGATTTTGCGGTATGTTTCGCAGGCGCTGTCGAGCTCTTCGGTTGTCATCTTACCTTTTGAAATGCGATATTCAAGCCAGTCCTTTTCAAGTAAAAAAATGTTCTTGAAATTCTCGGGCTGAGGTATCAGCTTTTCCTGCTGTATCAGTCTGCTGTGAACGGCGAGGAAAAAGCGGTAAGCGAACAAGTCATCGATAATGTCAAAGGTTATTACCTCTTTTTTATAGAGTATGTAAACGGTCTCAAAAAAGGTCAGATAATTTGATATAAGACTCTTTTCAAAATGCAGCTCACAGTGCTTCTCGTCGCAGGCAGTATTGCTGCATTTCTTATCAAGACAGTTCTGAAGCGCATTATATATTAATGTATAATCGCTGTTTTCCACAAAGGTACGGTTAAGCTCAACAATAAACGAAGCTCTCGAAATCTCCTTTGAGTCACGCAGCTGCATAATTGCGATTATTATCGTTCCGAGCACGCCGATTACCTCAAGAAGCGTAATCCAGAGCGATATTCCTTCCGAGGACGCAAAAAAGTATTTTCTGAAGGTTGCCGATACGCTGACGATCAGCACTACGATAAATATCGCAATAACCGACACCATTGTTTTTCTTCTGCTGATAAATCTCATTTTTTCACCCGGTTTTTATTTGAGTTCTATTTTGAAGCACAGGGGATTTCTGCTCCTGAATGCTTCGGTTGCCTTGATGACCATTTCGCGCTCGTTTCTCTCGAATTCGAGTTCTTCGCCCGTTGAGAGCAGAGTGACGCGTTCGACTATAAAGTCGTGGAATCTGCTTTTGTGCAGAGTCTTGATTCTCGCGTTGTTGCCGTTAGGTCTCATCTGGAAGGCGTAGATGCACGCGTCCTTGTACGTGAAGCGGAAATCGCGGTTGGTGTATTTCTTTTCGGCGGAATCCTTGAAAAAGCCCGCTTCGGCATTGACCTCGCCTTCGCCGAATTGCTTGAAGAAGGTTGTGCCGTAGATGCCTTCGCCGTTTTTCGACATCCATTCTCCGATTTCGGTGAGAACCTTTGTTTCCTCGTCGGTAATTGTGCCGTCGGGCTTGGGACCGACGTTGAGAAGAAGCATACCGTTCTTGCTGACTATATCTATAAGGTCGCAAATCAGCTGACGCGAATTCTTGTATTTGTTGTCCTTGCGGTAACCCCACGACTGTTTTCCTATCGCGGTATCGGTCTGCCACGGCCGGGGAGATATACCCGTCAGCGCGCCGCGCTCAACGTCGAAGGTCGCAACCGTCGGCGGAAACGCCTCATGCTTGTAGTTAATGGAAACCTCTTTACCCCATTCCTCGGCGCGGTTGTAATAGTACGCGCAGATCTTTTTGAGATAGGGCTTGAACGCCTGATTCTGAATCCACCAGTCAAAGTAGAGTAATGACGGCTGAAGCTTATCGATAAGCTCGCAGGTGCGTACCGTCCAGTCAACGAGCCATTCCTCGCTCGGACCCTTTGTACGCGGATTCTCAGTCATTTTGTACAGGTTTTTGCTGTCAAAATCCTCGTCGTAGTAGGCGGGACCGTAGAAATCCGCATACTGTTCGTCGTTGACATCGGAGTCGAAGGTTCTGCCCATATTTAGGAAGAAATAGTGCTCGGCTCTGTGGGTTGACGAGCAGAAGGTCAGACCTTCCTTTTCGCATGCCGCCCTTATCTCCTGCGCAACGTCGCGGCAGGGGCCCATTTTCGCCGCGTTCCAGCGGTTAAAGTCGGTGTCGTACATTGCAAATCCGTCGTGGTGCTCGCACACGGGCATTACGAATTTCGCGCCTGCCTTCTTGAAAAGCTTAACCCATTTATCGGCCGAAAACTTCTCAGCCTTGAACATCGGGATAAAATCCTTGTAGCCGAAATCCTTATGTCTGCCGTATGTCCTTAAATGATGCCAATACTCACGTGACGATTTGTCGTACATATTTTTCGGGTACCATTCGTTGCCGTAGGCGGGAACACTGTAAATACCCCAGTGAATGAAAATACCGAACTTGTCGCGGTAATACCAGTCGGGCGTCTTGTGCCCCGAAAGCGAAGTCCAGTCAGGCTTGTATCTGCCTTTTTCATTTACCTTATCTATCTGCTTAAGATATTGTTCCTTTGTCATAACGTCACCCCTTTACAGATTCATTTTATCACATATATCGGGCAGTTACAATAAAATAATGAATAATAACACACTTGAAAAAAGATTTGAAATGTTGTAATATATATCGACGATTTTTTCAAAGGATAAAAGTATGGATTCACAGCAGGCACAATTCAAAAAGCTGACAGAAACGCCGATAGGCAAGCTCATTCCGAGACTTGCCGTACCGACGGTTATTTCTATGCTTGTTACCATGCTTTATAATATTGCCGACACCTATTTCGTCTCTAAGATAAGCTTAGCCGCAAGCGGCGCTACGGGCATACTTCTGAGCTTAATGGGTATAATTCAGGCGACGGGCTTTATGTTCGGTCAGGGCGCAGGCTCGATAGTCAGCCGCAGCTTGGGCGCAAAGGAGCTTGAAAAGGCAAGAACTTACAGTTCAACCGCTTATTTCATAGTGCTTGCCGTCGGCACGGCTATAATGAGCGTCGGACTTGTATTCATAGAGCCTATTATGAAGCTCCTCGGCAGCACCGATACGATTTTACCCTATGCCATAGATTACGGCAGGTGGATTCTTATAGCAGCGCCTGCCATGACAACGGCGTTTGTCATGAATAACATTCTGCGCTATGAGGGTATGGCGAAGCTTGCGATGGTCGGTATTGCTACGGGCGCGATTCTCAATATTGCGCTTGACCCGCTTCTGATATTCGTCTTTAATCTCGGCATTTCGGGCGCAGGTATTGCAACCGCAACCTCGCAGTATATCAGTATGGCTATACTGCTCGCTTTTTTCCTTGCGAAAAAGCCTCAGAGCCGTATTTCACCGAAGTTCTTTTCGGCTAATCCTAAAGTAACTCTTGAGATAATACTTGTAGGCCTTCCGAGCTTTGCGCGTCAGGGACTTAATTCGGTTTCCACCATGGTGCTCAATATACAGGCCCAGCCATACGGCGACGGCTGTATTTCCGCTATGAGCATAGTGGCAAAAATCGGTATGCTTATCTTCAGCACCTCGCTTGGCATCGGTCAGGGCTTCCAGCCCGTGTGCTCGTTTAACTACGGAGCGAAGCTTTATGAGCGCGTAAGAGAGGCGATAAAATTTCTCTGGAAATTTTCAACGCTCGTTATTGCGGTGATTGCGGCGGTATGCTTTGCGTTTGCACCGCAGCTTATAGCGCTTTTCCGTGATGACGAAAGCGTACTTGAAATAGGCGTTACCGCGTTGAGAATACTCTGTGTTTCAATGCTCTTCCTGCCGACGGTTATGGTCGGCAATATGACCTTTCAGTCAACGGGCAAGAGCGGCAGGGCGTTTTTCCTTGCCTGCTCGCAGAACGGACTGTTTTTCATTCCGCTCGTGCTTATACTTCCGCATTTTATCGGCGTACTCGGTATTCAGCTTGCAAATCCGCTCGGCTATATAATATCGGCGGTTATTGCCACACCGCTGCTTATTTCGCTGATGAATCACATGAAGCATTATAAATAATATGGAACTGTACGAAAACAAAACTGAAAAAGAAAAGGTTCTGCTTTTAGGCGTTGACACGGGTAAGTTCAACTCCGACGAGTCGATAAACGAGCTGTCCGAGCTGGTTGAAACCGCGGGCGGCGAGGTCGTGCTGACTTCAGTTCAGAAGCTGCCCGAGCCAAACTCGGCAACCTATGTCGGTTCGGGAAGAATGGCTGAAATCAAAGAAGCGGTTGAGAACTACGAAATTGACTTAATCGTTGCCGACGACGAACTCAGTCCGTCACAGCTTAAAAACATCGAGGATATTACGGACGTAAGAGTAGTTGACCGCACAATGCTGATACTCGACATTTTTGCCCTTCATGCGCGTTCAAGCGAGGGTAAGCTTCAGGTTGAACTTGCTCAGCTGAAATATTCGCTTCCCTTCCTGACAGGCAGGGGAAAGGGTATGTCAAGACTGGGCGGCGGTATCGGTACGCGCGGCCCCGGCGAAAGCAAGCTCGAAAGCGACAGACGGCATATAAGGCGTAAAATCAACGCTCTTGAACAGCAGTTAAAGGAAATTGAAAAACGCCGCAATACCATGCGTTCGCGCAGAAAAAAGGACGGAGTAATCTCCGTCGCAATAGTGGGTTATACAAATGCGGGTAAGTCAACGCTTATGAATACGCTGACAAATGCGGGCGTACTTGCCGAGGACAAGCTTTTTGCAACTCTTGACCCGACGGCGAGAAAACTGATTTTACCCAACGGTCAGTCTGTAATGCTCGTCGATACCGTCGGACTTGTACGACGGCTTCCGCACAAGCTTGTCGAAGCCTTCAAGTCAACCCTTGAGGAAGCCAAGAACGCCGACCTTATACTCAACGTCTGCGATGCTTCATCGAGCGAAGCGGCAGAGCATCTTGAGGTTACGGCAAACGTATTAAAGGAGCTTGAATGCGAACAGATACCGATTATCTCGGTTATGAACAAATGCGACCTTGTTCCCGATATTTACGACCTGCCGACCATAGGCAAAACGGTAATGATAAGCGCGAAATACGGCAAGGGTATCGACGACCTGCTAAAAGCAATTGAAGAAGAGCTGCCGAAAAACAGAACGAGGGTTAAGCTTCTGATTCCGTTTTCGAAGGGCGGAATAATCGCCGAAATCCGAAAGGACGGAGTTATTCACTCCGAAGAATATAACGAGAACGGTACGCTCGTTGACGCGACTGTAAATATAGCCTACCTCGAAACGATAAAGGAATATATAATATAACAAAACGGGCGGTTAAACCGCCCGTTAATTTTATATTTTCAGTTTTTCTTTTTTCTGAAAACAATCAGCTTCGAGAAAACGTAATTAAGCACGATAACAATTACCGAAGCGACCGCCTTTGCAATTGCGCCCTCGACGCCGAGTACGGACTGATTGAGTCCGATATTTATAAGCAGAGTCGGCAGGAATATTTCAATTATCCCCGTTACAACTCTTGCGCCGACGAAGGAGAAAAACTCCCTTAAAACGGTTGACGCCTTTTTGCTTCTCGACCTGAATACCCAGATTTTATTCGTCACAAACGCAAACAGCACGCCTGCAACCCAGGCAACCGCATTGCAAACGGTGTATTCGTAATTGTCCGAAAACAGAGACGCTAACGCATTGCCCCTGTCCGAAACGCCGCTGACGTCAACATTCATCAGCTTCGTCATCAGAATAAATACAACCCAGTTTACAAGCGTTGTCAGGACGCCGAAGATAATATATACAATTATTTCTCTGTGCTTTTTGAAAAGTTCTTTAATCTTAGTCATTTTACCAGTTCAGCATTTCTTCGGGATTTTCAAGCAGCTCGTCCATTTTGTTCATAAAAGGAACGATGTCCGGGAAACCGCCTATCTTATGGTCAAAAAGAATTGTAATCGGCAGAACCTTTATTGTCTTGAGGTCAAGCGTGCCGTCCTCTTTTTTATAAACCTTGTCCTCGTCACGCACCCTGCCGAAGGCGATAACCGCCGTCGTAGGCTGAAGCACGGGGGAGGTAGTTGCAAAACCTTTACCCGAATAAATCGAGCCGAGGTCGGAAATGCAGACCGTTCCCTCGCCTATATCGTCGGCACCGAGTCTGTCCTCGGGCTTTACCTCTCTTCTGTATTCGCGTCTTACCTTGCCGGGTGCAAACTTAACCTTGTTCTTGCCGATAAAGGCCGAAAGTCCTGTCGCAATCGCCTGAAAGACGTGACCGTGTCTGATAAGGCCGAACATTCTCTGCCTTGCAACGTCGTAAATCGTTTCGTCAAGTATGGTGTTATATGATTTTCTCTCTATTTCCGAAACGGCGAATGCCATCTCGTCAAGATTCTTGTTACCCGCGTCGTGAAGGACTATCGGTATCATTCTGCCGTTGGGAAGAATGACGGGCATTGAAACCTCAATAGAACCCTTGTAGGTGAGTGTGCCCGTCGCGTTGAAGGGCTTGTATTTAAGATGAGCATTGAGTATGGGAGCGGATTTGAGACATTCCGCAAAGAAGCGGAGCATAAGCGTATTGAAGCTTATCTTTATCGGCCTTGAAGCGTCAGTGTGAAGCTTCTGATAAACCTCCCAGAGCTTTGTTGCGTCGGCCTCCCTTACGAAGCCCGCAACGGGTATGGTCTGCTGGGAAATCGTCAGCGTATAGCCCGTCGCCTTTCTCAGAAAGTCAAGCGGTATCTTGTTTTCGACAAGTCCTCCGCTCTGCTGATTGTTGAACGCTTCCTTGCGCTCGCCCCGCTGATAACCGAGGGTATATTGCTCATAACTCTTGGACATTATAATTCCTCCCAGGACAGCTGAATGTTACCGTCCGTTCTTTTATAGTCTATTTTTGCCTTTCTCGCCTGAGAATGCTGAAATTTCCGTTCTATTTTATACAGCTTTCCGTCCTTGACGAACCTTGCGCCCGTCTGATGAAAATGAAAACCGACGTTTTTTCTTCTCGCCTGCTCGGACAGGCTTTTTACCCAGTCAAAGTCGCAGACTCTCGCATTAAAGCCGGACTCGCCGCCCGCAGCTACAACGTCAATTCTTTCGTCAAGATATTTTTCAAGGTCGATTTTTTCAAGCAGCGGCTCGCAGTAAATCTGACGGTGCTTAATAGGTAACGCGAGAAAAACGGGTAAGCGCTGATCCGCCCTTTTCTGATTTTCAACCGTACAGCAGATTGTAACGTTGTCGTAGCCGTCGCCCCAGTCGGACGGAAGGCACTTTTCCATACGCTCAATACGCTTTGTCGGAATGATGAAGCTGCAGTCAGAGCGCTCTCTTATCATTTTCCACGCTTCGACGCGCCACTCGTCAGCTTCCTCGATAAAGAAATCCGATGTAAAGCAGGTCCACAAGGTACTGCCCGACGGGATTTTATATTCTCTGCCGCGGCTTCTCTTAACGGGAAGATTGAAGTTCTGCGTTTTAAGCACCTGAGAGGCGTCTCTGTCAACCGAGCTGTCGCGGCGGTAAACGTAACAGTTTTTGCAACCCTCGGATATTTTGTGACAGCCGTGCCATAAATTCCAACCCGTTTCCATAATCAAGCGTTGAGAGCCTTTGTAAGCTCATTGAATTTCAAAAGGAATTCAGCCTTCGTATCGTCAATCGACTTAACAGTCGAGTCAAGGTCGATATGAATTTCAGGCTTGTAATCGAGCAGGGTTTCGCCGTTGTATTTAAGAAACTCGTTATAGAGCATAGCGTCGTCGATCTCCCGCGTAAGACGGATTTCCTCATCGCTTAATTCACCGATATATTTTGTGAAAATGATTTTCTGGTATTCCTTTTCAATTACGCCGAATTCGGGAATTCTCATTTTAAGCGGTCTTGTCATATCGCCGATATAAGCCTCCGCCGCGTCGTGAAGCAGACACAGAAGCTGCACGTGTACGCTGTAACCCCTCAGCCTCGCCTCCTCGGCGCAGTTGATCGAATGGCGCGCAACGGAAAAGAATGCGTTGAAATGTCCGTTTGCCCTCGTTATGTATGACAGTGCATGAGCTATATCGTCAATATCGATATACTCAGCTTTAGGCTCAGTCGGATCAAAGCGTATGTGATTGATTGTTGAAATGCAATTCCTGTCTACCAAAAAAATCACCTTGTCTATTTTACTTTATAATGAAGCATTTTTCAACCGTATTTGAATTTTTTACAGTTTGTTAATATAAATCGGAGTTTGTCGAGCAGAAAGCTTGATAGGACACCAGCCTCCCTTGTCAAAGGGAGGGGGACCGCCGTACGGCGGTGGTGGGATTCCTTTTATTGCTATATCAAGCTTTCTGGAATCCCCTCGCCAGCATTCGCTGGCCCTCTCCCCTTTAACAAGGGGCGCTGAACGCTCGCCGCCAATTACAGTTACAACCTCAAATTAAACGGTTTGTAATAAAGTCGGCTTTGTGATATACTGAAATATCATAAACAGATAAGGGAAAAACTATGCTTCCGTATTATTACTCCTACAACGAATATATGACAGAGCGCTTCGGCGAAAAGGTTTATAAGCTTTCGCTCGACGCCGGACTGACCTGCCCCAACCGTGACGGCACGAAGGGGACGGGCGGCTGCATATTCTGCTCGGCGGGCGGCAGCGGTGATTTTTCCGAAAGGCATATTGACGACATCAATCTGCAGATTGACAGGGCGAAGGCGCAGGTCGCAGGTAAATACAGGGGAGACAAATTCGTCGCCTATTTTCAGTCCTACACAAACACATACGGCGATATTGCTTATCTTCGCAGAATTTTTTTTGATGCGATAAACAACGAAAATATCGTTGCGCTTTCAATAGGCACGCGCCCCGACTGTCTGGGAAAAGAAGTAATTGAATTGCTTGACGGGTTAAATAAAATCAAACCCGTTTTCGTTGAACTCGGCTTGCAGACAATTCACGCAGAAACTGCGAAGCTGATTAACCGCTGTTATGAGCTTTCCGATTATGACGAAGCGGTCGGAAAGCTAAAGGAAATCGGCGTAAACGCCGTTGTTCACGTCATACTCGGTCTGCCGCATGAAACGGAGGAAATGATGCTAGAAACCGTCGATTATGTTGTTAAAAGCGGAGCCGACGGTATAAAGCTGCATCTGCTTCACGTGCTTAAAGGAACGGCGCTTGAAAAGATGTATCTCGACGGCGGGTTTGACGTACTGACAGAGGATGAATATATAGCCTTAGTTATAAAATGTCTAAAACATATTCCGAAGAATACCGTCATACACAGACTGACAGGGGACGCGCCGAAAAAGCTGCTCGTCGCTCCTCTCTGGTCGGCTGACAAAAAGGAAGTCCTCAACAGACTGAACAGGGAAATAAAAAAAAGATAAAACCTGCAGTTGCCTGCAGGTCTTTTTCATATATCTTGTAGGGGCTCCGTTGTTGTTTGTGCTTGCGTTTCTGTTTGTGTTTCATAGTATATTTCGTCGTCAAACGCATACGGCGGTCTGAAATATCTGTATTCGGGGATACCGCCCAAAACCTTATGACTGTCGAACGCTTTTTTCGAACAGCTTCTCATAAGCGCAGAGCGGAAAATATTGCCGTCTTTTACGAGTGCGTCGAAATAGGTTTCGTAATCCATACTGCTGTAATATCTTTCGTAACAGATATAGTTGAGCGCTTCATCCGCCGCTGCGGCAACCTTTGCATTTTCGTTGTCTTCAAGCTCGGCAAGCCTGACAATGTACGGCACTGTCGAATCGGGGTCAAGCTCTGAGAGCATAGTAAGATCCACGCTCGGAAGCTTGCCGTTTATATAAGCGTTTACGTTGTAGCTTGCGACCGTTCTGTCGATACCCGCAAGTGAGAGCGCTGTAAACAGCATCAGTGAGAACACAACCGCGTATTTTATCGGCTTTAATTCAGGCCTGAAAAGCTTGATGATAAACGCGATTACAAACGATATTGTCGCTATCATGAATACCGACGACGTGAGCCTTAAAACCGTCAGTCCGTAGGAGCCGATATACATTATCATCTTGCAGCCTGCCGTGACGACGAGGAACAGTGAAAACAGACTGATAAAGCTGAATATGAGCTTGACGGGCAGCGGGAGCTTTCCGTCCTCACGCCTTGCGGAAAAGCGGGTGAAAAGCACCATTACCGCGAGGTTGAGCGCCGTAACGGCCTCAGCCTCAAAGAAGCCTCTGCGTGCGTATTCCGAGAAGGTGAAGTTTTTCGGCAGGAGTCCTCTGAACGCGTTGAAAAGATAGGCGAACTGAGAAACGATAAATGCGAGATACACAATGCTTATCAGTATAAGGAAGGTCAGCGTGAACACGTTTTTGATAAATCTCTTTTTGGGGACGTTGAAGTACGTGTCGTTGATGTCTCTGAACAGTCTGTACTTCCAGTCAACCGCGAGACTGTACAGTATAATGAACAGAATTACGCTGAGTATCAGCTTGATTATTATCCTGCCTATCAGCTTGCCGACGTAATTGACCAGCCCCTCAAATGCCGCGTCATAGCTCGCAAGAAGCGCTATTACTATTGCGAGGAACGGTATGCTTACCGCGAGTGCGAGAAGCACCTGCAGAACGCCCTTTTTCTTATTCGCTGCAAAAAGCGACTTTAACGCAACGGGCGCGTTTTCCAGCGGAGTGATAACCGCCGCATAAGCCATACGCAGTATATCGCCGAAGCTGTCAACCTCAAGTCCCGAAGCGGACAGCGCGAACAGTACCGTCGAAGCGGTAACAAGTGCAAACGCAAGATATATCGCCCTGTCTCCGACGTACAGCGAGAATGTTACCGACGAAGCGGCGGAAGCTATCAGCGAGAATAGTGAAAGCACGTTGAGCTTACCGTTTTTTAAGAGATAAGCCGCGAATACCGCGAGAAACACAATATGCGAAACGGTGTAGCCCAGCGCCATTCTCTCGGTGATTCCGATAAAGGCAAGCAGTACCGATGAAACGGCAAAAAGTATTGCAAAAATATAGTCGGATTTTTTGAAATCCAGCGTCTTGATTTTCGGCGCTGCGGGAGCGGGCACGTAGGGGACGTAGCCCTGAGTATTGTTTTCCATAATCAGTCCTCCTCGTATTCGAGTATATCGCCCGGCTGGCAGTGTAATTCACGGCAGATTGCTTCAAGCGTCGAGAAGCGCACTGCCTTTGCCTTGCCGGTTTTAAGTATAGACAGATTTGCCTGAGTGATGCCGACTTTTTCGGCAAGCTCGCCCGAGGACATTTTCTCGCGCGCGAGCATCATATCGAGATTAATTCTTATAGCCATATTCCGCCCTCACACAGTCAGATCGTTTTCATCCTTGATTATTATTGCCTCGCCGATGATGTTGCGCACAACCCTGACAATCAGTCCTATGAAAAGCGCCGAAACGCTTACCACGACAAACGGAATATACCAGCGTGTCGCGAAGCCCGAAAGGAAGCCTACATAAAGACACAGCCACGAAAGTATATTGAGCATTTTGGTATTTCGCTTGTCAAAAACGATACCTTTATTGATATTTATAAGCAGCTTGAACAGTATTATTATTGCACCCCAGCCGGCAGGTATCGCAAGATAGGTGATACCGAGTATAAATTTCTCAATAAGCTGATTGTTGGTAATTTCGCAAAGCCACTTCATCGTCCACGGTCCCGTAAAGGTGAGCGCAGTCAGCGCAAGCGCGAAAACCGCCGTGAAGCCTATTGAAACCTTAAGCGCCGCATTCTGTTTCTTTTTCATGGTAAGTCCTCCCCGAAAGGTGTTTTACGAGGTCATTATACCGCCACCATTTCTGTTTGTCAATAAAAATTTATCGTTTTTCGATAAAAATATTGAAAATTGCGTTGCTTTGTGGTATTATTTAAGGCGAAAAGGGGAGATTATAAATGAAAAAAAGCGAATTCATCAGAATATACTGGAAAAACTATCAGAAGTTTGAAAAGTTCTTTATCGATACCGACAAGTACGTGACTATTGACAAGGAGAATAATGACGCTTTTTCATTCGAATATCTCAGTCTGTTCGTTTTGATTTGCAATGAAATTGACGCGGTGCTCAACGAACTTTGCGATTGCTTTGAAAAGGAACGTCAGAGAAATATCGGTCTGAAAATGTCCGTGCTTCGTGCAAATATCCCCAACCTTCGCAACGCACAGGTTGAAACACTTCCCGAGTTCGGGCGCAGCTATGTGCCCTACAGCGGCTTTTCGGATGAGGAAAGCGGCGACTGGTGGAAAAGCTATAACAATATCAAGCATTCGAGAAGCAAAATCGATAAGAAAACAAAAAAGCCGTATTATCAGCAGGCTAATCTGAAAAATGTCTTCGAGTCTCTCAGCGCTCTTTATCTCGCGCTTAATCTCCTTTTTGAAATGTGTGAGGACGATACTGATGTTAAGCTTGAGTCCCGTGTTTTCGGTAAAATAAATATGTAATAAAACAAGTAAACGGGCAAATGTCAAAATTTTTGTTGACAAACCGCCCGTTATGTTGTATTATATCTGCACAACAAAGAAGAACCGACAGTTCTCACCTGCGATTGCAAATGAAACAGGTCAATACAGAAAAGGCGTGTTGCGCCTGATGTGTTGAGTGTGAGCTGTCAAGTTCACGCTTTAATTTTTTGTTTAGGAGTGATTATCCATCGCTATCAAAGAAGTTCAACTCAATGATGAAATCCGTGACAAGGAAGTCAGACTGATTTCAGCCGAGGGCGAACAGCTCGGCATTATGTCGGCTAAAGATGCGCTTAAGAAAGCCGAGGCCAAGAACCTCGACCTTGTTAAGATTGCGCCTACGGCAAACCCGCCCGTATGCAAGATTATGGATTACGGCAAGTACAGATTTGAACAGTCCAAAAAAGAGAAGGAAAACAAGAAAAACCAGCGTATCATCGAAACGAAGGAAATCCGTCTTTCTCTTAATATCGACACACACGATTTTGATACGAAGGCTAATCAGGCCGTCAAATTCTTAAAGGCAGGTCAGAAGGTCAAGGTTTCAATCCGCTTCAGGGGCAGAGAAATGGCTCATCCCCAGATAGGTGAAGAAACCATGAAGAAATTTGCCGAGGCTACCGCCGAGTTCTGCACGGTTGAGAAGCCCGCAAAGTTAGAGGGCAGACAGATGCTTATGTTCCTTGCCCCCGTTGCAAACAAGTAATTTATTATCAGGAGGAAATAAAAATGCCTAAGATTAAAACACATTCCGGAGCTAAAAAGCGTTTTAAGCTCTCCAAGAACGGCAAGCCCATCAGAGCGCACGCTTACAAGTCGCACATCCTTAACAAGAAGTCAACCAAGAGAAAGAGAAATCTTCGCAAGACTGCTGTTGCCGATGTAACCAATCAGAGACAGATTAAGCGTCTTATTCCCTATAAATAATAAACTGAAGGCGGAGTGACCGCTTAACTACTAAATTTTCGGAGGTAAAATATTATGGCTCGTATTAAGGGCGCGATGATGACTCGCAAAAGAAGAAATAAAGTATTAAAGCTCGCTAAGGGCTACTATGGTTCAAAGTCAAAGCTTTTCAAGACTGCCAAGCAGGCAGTTATGAAGTCCGGCCAGTATGCTTACATCGGCAGAAAGCAGAAGAAGAGAGATTTCAGAAGACTCTGGATCACAAGAATCTCTGCAGGCTGCAAGGCAAACGGCATGAACTACTCAACATTTATCAACGGTCTTACCAAGGCAGGCGTTGAACTTAACCGCAAGATGCTTTCCGAAATCGCTATTTCGGACCCCGAAGCGTTCACCGCTCTCACGGAGCAGGCTAAAGCGGCTCTTAAATAAGCTATAACCACGCCCGATTTTACGGCGTGGTTAATTTTTGGTATGTGAAATATGGATTATTCTGTAATTTCAAGTCGAAATAATGACAGAATCAAATACGTAAAGAAGCTCGTTACGGACGCTTCGCTTCGCCGCGAAAGCGGACTTTTCACGCTTGAGGGCGCGAGACTTTGCGCCGATGCCGTGAGAAGCGGCTATGACGTAAGGGAAACCTACATAACACAAAACGCGCTTGAAAAATACCGCGATACCGTTTCACCGCTTCTGGAAAAGAGCGGTGAGGTTTTCGTTATCAGCGACGAGGTAGCCGACAAGCTTTCAGACACCGTCAGCACTCAGGGTGTATTCAGTGTCGTTAAGGCAAAGGAGAATGCAGAGTTTAAGCTCGTGGAGGGCGCAAGGTATCTTGCCCTTGAGAACGTTCAGAATCCGCAGAATCTCGGCTCTGTTGCCCGTACCGCCGAGGCGCTCGGCATAGACGCGCTTATCACCTTCGGGGGTTGCGATATATACAATCCCAAGGCGTTGCGCGCTTCCATGGGCAGCCTTATGAGAATTCCCGTCTGTCAGACGGACAGCCTTGCTTCGCTGATAAACGAGGCAAACGCTATGGGTATATTAACGCTCGCAACCGTCCCCGACGCCAACGCAACGGATATTACGACAGTTGACTTTTCACAAGGCGTATTAACTGTTATCGGCAACGAGGGCAACGGCGTTTCGCCCGACATACAGTCGCTGTGCGCCGTACGCGCTACAATCAGGATGAAGGGCGAAGCTGAATCGCTCAACGCTTGGGCCGCCGCGATTATAGCGATGTGGGAGATGATGCGATGAAGAACTGCGAGTATTGGATATGGCTTCAGCGCACACTCGGCTGCGGGGCGAAGATTGACGATTTTATCAACTGCTTCGGCTCTGCAAAGCAGCTTTACGAAGCGGGCAGAAGCGAGTGGCTGCTGTCGGGACTTTTCACCGCAAAACAGATTGAAAAGCTTACGCGTTACAGCCCGTCCGAATCCGCGGATATAATAAAGGACTGTCAGCAGAATCACTGGGATATCGTCACTCCCGAGGACCCTGAGTATCCGCCGCTTTTACGCGAAATCTGCGACTATCCCGCAGTACTCTATGTTGACGGTAACGTCGAATGCATTTCGGGCGAGTTGTTCATAGCGCTTGTCGGCACCAGAAACGCTTCCGTTTACGGAACAAGAGCGGCAACGGTTATTTCGTCGATGCTCTCGGACGCGGGCTTTACCGTCGTTTCGGGCGGAGCTCTCGGCGTTGACAGTGCTGCGCATAACGGAGCGCTTAACGCCGGAAAGCCAACCGTATGTGTTCTTGGCTGCGGTCTTGGAACCGACTATCTGCGCGAGAACGAGGCGCTGAGATTTGAAATATCTCACAACGGCGCGCTTGTTACCGAGTTTGCACCGTTTACGGCGGCTTCAAGAACAACCTTCCCGATGCGCAACCGCATTATTTCGGGTATGTCGCTGGGCACTGTCGTAATCGAAGCGGGTGAGAGAAGCGGTTCGCTTATTACCGCGCGCTGTGCCGCCGAGCAGGGACGTGACGTATTTGCTGTCCCCGGAGACGTGTTCGCAAGCTCGTTCAACGGCGCAAACCGACTTATTCACGACGGAGCCAAGCCCGTTTTCACGGCGCTTGATATCGTCGAGGAATATTATTACAGATATCCCGACAGGCTGAGTATTGAGAATGCGGATGTTCCGCTATCCTCAGCGCTTCAGGAATATACTGCGGCAAATGAAAATATAATAACAAAGCCAAAGAAGGCTGAAAAGCCGACTGTTAAGGCAGAACTTAAACCTCTTCCCGCAGGCGCGGGAGAAAACGCAAAATCGGTTTACAGCGCCATTGACGGCGAAACCGATCTGGACAAAATAGTAACCGAATCGGGCTTAAGCATTCAGAATGCGCTCTCGGCAATTACCGAGCTTGAAATGTACGGCGTTATCGAAATGCTGCCCGGAAGAAAATACAAAAAAATATAAGAAACAGGAAGAGGAATTATGTCAAAATTAGTTATCGTTGAGTCACCCTCAAAAGCAAAGACTATTCAGAAGTATCTCGGAAAGGACTATAAGGTTACCGCTTCCGTCGGTCACGTAAGAGATTTGCCCGCAGCAAAACTCTCTGTCGACATCAAGAACGACTTTGCTCCCAAGTACGCGATAGTCAAGGGCAAGGAAAAGCTTGTCAAGGAACTCAAGGGCATGGTTGACGAGTCAGACAAGGTTTATCTCGCAACCGACCCGGACCGTGAGGGAGAGGCGATTTCGTGGCATCTTGCAACGGTTCTCGGACTCAATACCGACGAGCTTAACCGCGTTAAGTTCAACGAAATCAATAAGCAGAGCGTTCTCAAGGGTATACAGAATCCCGAGAAGATTGATATGGACCTCGTTGACGCACAGCAGGCGAGAAGAATTCTCGACAGAATTGTCGGCTATAAGCTCAGCCCGTTCGTTTCACAGAAGATAAGACGCGGACTTTCGGCAGGCCGTGTTCAGTCCGTTGCGGTAAGACTTATCGTTGACCGTGAGAACGAAATCCGCAATTTCAACGCCGAGGAATACTGGACCATCGACGCAAAACTTATCGCTCCTTCTTCAAAGAGGGCGTTTACCGCTACGCTTACCGCTGACGAAAAGGGTAAGGCCAAGATTGAAAACAAAGAGCAGTCGGACGCATATCTTGCGCGTCTTGACGGCGCTGACTATATCGTAGATTCGGTAAAGAAGGGCACGAGAAAGCGTCAGCCCGCACCGCCCTTCACCACCTCAACGCTTCAGCAGGAGGCTTCGAGAAAGCTTAACTTCCAGGCCCAGAGAACGATGAAAATCGCTCAGGAGCTTTACGAAGGTATGGAAATCAAGGGCGAGGGCACAATGGGTCTTATTACCTATATGAGAACCGACTCGCTTCGTATTTCCGAGGAATCGAGAGCAGCGGGCAACGAGTACATTCTCTCAAACTACGGCAAGAGCTATCTTCCCGAAAAGCCGAGATATTACAAGACCAAGGCTTCCGCTCAGGACGGCCACGAAGCTATCAGACCGACCAATCCGCTTCTCGATCCCGAGAAGGTTAAGGACAGCCTTACAACCGAGCAGTATAAGCTTTACTCGCTTATCTGGAAGCGCTTTATGGCAAGCCTTATGGCTGCCTGCGTTCAGGACACGGTTAAGGTTGACGTAAGCGCGGCTACCGCCGCCGACAGAAAGAACGGCAAGTTCTGTATGTTCACCGCCAATGGCTACAACGTTAAGTTTGACGGCTATACCCGTATTTACGAGGTAAGCACCGACGAGGAAGAGGAGACCGAGAGCGTACTTCCCGAAATGAAGGACAACGACGCTCTTAAGCTCAAGGCGCTTGACGGCAATCAGCACTTCACTCAGCCGCCCGCGAGGTTTACCGAGGCTTCGCTTATCAAGGAGCTTGAGGAAACGGGCGTAGGCAGACCGAGTACTTATGTTTCCATAGTTTCCACCATACTCAACCGCGAATACGTTGAGCGTGAGAAGAAGCAGCTTAAGCCCACCGAGCTCGGCGAGGCGGTAACGGGACTTCTTAAGAAACAGTTCCCGAATATTGTCAACGTTAAGTTCACCGCCAGCATGGAATCCGACCTTGATAAGGTTGAGAGCGGCGAGGTTGACTATATCGCGATGCTCCACAGCTTCTATGACGGCTTTGAAAACACGCTTGAAAAGGCTAAGGCGGATATGAGCGGCGTCAAGATTCAGCTTCAGGAGGACGTAACCGACATCCCCTGCGAGAAGTGCGGACGGATGATGGTAGTAAAAGTCGGACGCTTCGGTAAGTTCCTTGCCTGTCCGGGTTACCCCGAGTGCAAGAACACCAAGCCCTTCGTCGTTCAGACCAACGCCAAATGCCCCGTCTGCGGCGGTAAGGTTATCGAGAAGAAGTCGAGAAAGGGTTATACCTTCTACGGCTGCGACAACTATCCCGAGTGCAATTTCATGACCTGGGATAAGCCGACCGACGAAATCTGCCCGAATTGCGGCAAGTCTCTGTTCAAGAGAAAGGGCGGTCTGCTCGTTTGTCTTAATGAGGGCTGCGGCTACGAGAAGAAGGCAGAAAGAAAAAAGAGAACCAAAAAAGAGGATTAATTAAATGAAGGCAGCAGTTATCGGAGCGGGCTTCGCAGGCTGCGAAGCCGCCTGGCAACTGAATAAGGCAGGTATTGCGGTGGATTTGTACGAAATGAAGCCGCAACACTTTTCGCCTGCCCATAAATCCGAAAAATTTGCCGAGCTTGTCTGCTCCAATTCATTCAAGGCTCAGCGCCTGAATTCCGCGGCCGGTCTCTTAAAGACCGAAATGCTTGAATTCGGCTCTGTCTGCGTGAATGCCGCTCTGAAGACGGCGGTACCTGCGGGCGGTGCGCTGGCTGTTGACAGGGAGCTTTTTTCCGACCTTGTCACCGAGCAGATAAGAAACTGCGAAAATATAAACGTAATCAATAAGGAGGTTTCTTCGCTTCCCGAAGCCGACGCCGTAATAATCTGCGCCGGTCCGCTTGCAAGCGAGAAGCTTTCCGAAACCATAAAAGGACTTTGCGGCGACGCTCTGTCCTTTTTCGACGCCGCGGCGCCTATCGTTGCGGCTGACAGTATTGATATGCAGTACGCCTTCACCCAGTCGCGTTATGACCGCGGCGGCGAGGATGACTATATCAACTGTCCTATGAATAAGGAGCAGTACGAAGCGTTTTATGAGGCGATTATAAACGCCGAGGGCGCTCCCGTTCATGAATTTGACAGGCGTAAGGACGTTTATGAGGGCTGTATGCCCATCGAGGTTTTAGCTTCGAGGGGAAAGGATACGATGCGCTACGGCCCCTTAAAGCCCGTCGGACTTACCGACCCGCGAACAGGGCACAGACCGTGGGCAAATTTACAGCTTCGCAAAGAGAATTCGCAGGGAACCATGTACAATCTCGTCGGCTTTCAGACCAATCTGAAGTTTTCAGAGCAGAAACGCGTGTTTTCAATGTTTCCCGCACTGCACGACGCGGAGTTCCTGCGATACGGCGTTATGCACAGAAACAGCTTTATAAACTCGCCTACGCTGCTGAATTCCGACTTCTCAATGCGTGACAATCCGCTTATCTTTTTCGGCGGCCAGATAACGGGCGTCGAGGGCTATATGGAGTCAGCTTCGTCGGGAATTCTGGCAGGCCTTAACTGTGCGAGAAGACTTCTCGGCAGAGATACCGTAACCCTTCCCGAAACGACTATGATGGGCGCTCTGTCGCGCTATATCAGCGACGAAACGGTTAAGAATTTTCAGCCGATGGGCGCCAATTACGGTGTTCTGCCGCCGCTTGAGGACAAAATACGCGACAAATCCGAGCGGTATATGCAGCTGTCTCTGCGGGCGATGAACGACCTTAAAAGCTTTATGAAGGAAATGCAATTATGAGAGAACTCGAAAATAAAATTGAATACACGTTCAAGAATAAAGAACTTCTTATAAGAGCGCTTACGCATTCGTCCTATGCCAACGAGAATTCTCTGCCGCATCAGGACAACGAGAGACTTGAATTCTTAGGCGACTCAGTGCTCGGCTTCATCACCGCCGAGTATCTTTTCACTAAGCATAAGAATCAGCCTGAGGGCGACCTTACCAAGCTTCGCTCGTATGCGGTCTGCGAAAAATCGCTTTTTGAGTTTGCAAGGCAGATTAACTTAGGCGATCACATCCTTCTCAGCAAGGGTGAGGAAAAGACGGGCGGCAGACAGAGAGCATCCGTGCTTTCCGACGCTTTCGAAGCGCTGATAGCGGCTATATACCTTGACGGCGGTATTGAGGAAGCAAGAAAATTTGTACTTAAATTTGTCGCGCCTTACGTTGAAACCACTCCGAGCTTCAAGGACTATAAGACCACGCTTCAGGAGGTCATCCAGCGAAACGCGGGCGAGCAGCTGACCTACGTTTTAGTCAGCGAATCGGGACCCGACCACGACAAGCGATTTGAGGTTGAGGCGCATCTCAATTCAAACGTAATCGGCAGAGGCGTTGCCGGCTCAAAGAAAAAGGCTGAGCAGGAGGCTGCGCGTCAGGCACTGGAGCTGATGGGACTGTGAAGCACATAAACGTAGCGCTTTTCGTCGCGAACGAGGGTTGCCCGCACACCTGCAGCTTCTGCAATCAGCGCACCATTTCGGGCTTTACAAAAAGACTTAAGCCCGAGGACGTTGACGAGGCGTGCAGTGTTGCGCTTTCAAGCGGAAGAGTTGACGCAAAGACCTCGGAAATTGCATTTTTCGGCGGCAGCTTTACTGCTATTGACAGGGACTATATGCTTTGCCTTCTTGAAAGGGCAAATGAATATATAAACAAGGGTTTATTCAAGGGCGTGAGAATTTCCACACGCCCTGATTGTATTAATGAGGAGATATTGAATATCCTCAAAAAGAACGGCGTCAGCGCCATTGAACTCGGCGCACAGAGCATGGATGACTGCGTGCTTTCGCTTAATGAGAGAGGCCATACCGCGGACGACGTTCGCAACGCTTCAAAGCTCATCAAAGAGTTCGGATTTGAGCTGGGACTTCAGATGATGACGGGACTTTACGGCTCGTCTTACGGCAAGGATGTTTTCACCGCAGAGGAGCTTATAAAGCTCAATCCCGAAACAGTAAGGATTTACCCGACCGTCGTGCTTGAAGGGACAAGGCTTGCTGAATTGATGAGAAGCGGCGAATATAAGCCTCAGACCCTCGACGAAGCGGTTGAGCTTTGCGCAAGGCTTCTGCTTATGTTTGAGGATAACGGCATTAAGGTCATAAGGCTCGGTCTTCATTCGGGCGGAAACGTCGATGAAGGCTATCTTGCGGGCGCATATCATCCCGCCTTCAGGGAGCTCTGCGAGAGCCGCATTTTCCTTAAAAAAATGCTCTCGTTACTTGAAAATAAGGACAAATCAAAGCAGTATGTTTTTGAGGTTGCCGAAAAGTCACTTTCAAAGGCGCTCGGACAGTTAAAAAGTAACGAAAAAGCATTGAAAAATGAAGGTTACTGTTGTATAATAAAATGTAATACTATTTTGGAAAAGTATGAAATTATATTAAAGGAATAGAGATATGTTTCTTAAAGCACTGGAAATGCAGGGATTCAAGTCATTCCCTGACAAAACGGTACTCGAATTCAATAAAGGAATCACCTCGGTTGTAGGTCCCAACGGCAGCGGAAAGAGTAATATTTCCGATGCCGTACGCTGGGTTCTGGGCGAACAGTCGACAAAGAATCTGCGCGGCTCCAAAATGGAGGACGTTATCTTCGACGGAACCGACATAAGAAAGGCAAAGGGCTTTGCCGAGGTTACCCTCAGACTTGACAACAGGGACAGAGCACTCGCAAACGACAACGACGAGGTTGCCGTTACCAGACGTTACTACCGCTCGGGCGAAAGCGAGTATCTTATAAACGGCGAAACGTCAAGGCTGCGCGATATCAACGAGCTGTTTATGGACACGGGCCTCGGCCGCGACGGCTACTCAATAGTCGGTCAGGGCAAGATTGCCGATATGGTTTCGTCCAAGACGGGCGAGCGCCGCGATATGCTTGAGGAGGCGGCGGGTATTTCACACTTCCGCTACCGCAGAGCAGACGCTATGAGAAGACTCAGTCAGGCTGAGGAAAATCTCGTAAGACTTCGCGACATCCTGACAGAGCTTGAATCAAGAGTAGGACCTCTTAAGGCTCAGTCGGAAAAGGCACAGAAGTTCATCGTGCTTGCCGAGGAGAGAAAGAATCTTGAAATCGGTATTTGGCTTCATACCATTGACAAGACGAACGACAGACTGCGTGAGCAGGAGCATAAGATTTCAACCGCCGAGTTCAACTATAAGCAGGCGGAGGAAGAGCTTGCCGTAATTGAGCAGAAGATTGACGCCGCAGCAGAGCAGATACGTGAAATTAATGTAAATATCGAGCAGATACGTTCCGACTCGTCTGTTTTCGAGGAGCAGATTGCCGCCCTCGAAACTCAGGTCAAGGTTGAGGAAAACTCGATTGAACAC
Organism: Clostridiaceae bacterium; assembly: GCA_030530095.1. Lineage (GTDB taxonomy): Bacteria > Bacillota > Clostridia > Oscillospirales > Acutalibacteraceae > Fimenecus. Next base: position 50,061 of record JAUMVO010000004.1, on the reverse strand, counting down.
AACAACGAAACCATCGACAGACTTCTTAAGGACAAGGCTGACGAGGACGACACGGGCGTACACCTTGACGAGAGGATTGCCGAGGCACAGTCGATTATTGAAAACGCCAACAAACAGATTAAGGATTTGGAGGCTCAGCTGGCTTCGCTTGCACAGCAGGAGGAAACCTTCAAATCAAGCAATATAGAATTCTCCGACAAGGCGCAGGAGCTTTCCGCTGCTCTGTCCGCCTATTCGGTAGAGCTTGCCGACAACCGCGTTATATCCGAGACCGCGAGCTCGTCGGTTGACGAGATTAATTCGCGTATCGCCGCTATTGACGACTCGCTCGGCGGCAGGCAGGAAACCTATCTTGAATACAAAAAGAACAGGGAAACGGCACAGTCCAATCTCGACGCCTGCCTTGCGGAAATTGAGAGCATCTCAAATTCAATCGACGGCTACACTATGCGCTTTGAGTCGCGCGGAAAGAAGGCTGCCGAGTGTGAGCAGGCTCTCAACGAAAAGAACCGTGAGTACGAGAAGGCTGAGGACAGAATCCGTATTCTCGAGGAACTTGAAAAGAGCATGGAAGGCTACGGCGGCGCTGTAAAGGCGGTTATGAACGAGTCGAAGCGCGGCGCTTTGCGCGGAATCTGCGGCCCCGTTTCTCAGCTTATCACCGTAACCGATAAGTATTCGCTTGCCATTGAAACGGCGCTGGGCGCGGCGGTGCAGAATATCGTAACCGAAAACGAAAACGACGCCAAGAACGCCATTGAATATCTTAAACAGTCCAGAGCGGGCAGGGCGACATTCCTGCCTATCAGCGCAATTAAGTCAAAGGAGTTTACCGAAAAGGAACTTGACGACGAGTTCGGATTCGTAGGAATGGCGGACGAGCTTGTCAAGTGCGATAAGAAATATAAAGAGATTATCGCTTCCCTTCTTTCGAGAACAGTTGTCTGCGACGACCTTGACTGCGCAATAGCTATTGCCAAGAAGTACAATTACCGCTTCAAGCTCGTAACGCTTGACGGTCAGGTTGTCAATGCGGGCGGTTCAATGACGGGCGGCTGGAGAACTCAGAACGCGGGTATCTTAAGCCGCGGCAACGAGATAGATAAGCTCAAGAAAAATCTCGGTTCCGTCAAGGAGGAAATCGCCGTACTTGAAGCCGACTTCAAGCAGTTGAACGAGGACAAGGCGGCTGCGCTTGCCGACCTCGAGGGCGCTGAAGGCGACCTTCTGCGCAAGAATGAGGACAAGATTCGTTTAGAGGGCGAACTGAAGCTTGCCGAGGAGCAACTGGGCACCGTTTCGGGTACTGTTAAGGAGCTTGCCGACGAGAAGGAAACCCTCTTAAAGAGAATTGACACAATAAACGAAAACGCAAAGGCGGCGACCGTCAGAGTTGAGGAGCTTAACGCTCTTATCAGGGATACGGAAACCGAGCTTGAAAAGATTACGGGCGACCGCGAGAGCCTGACTGCTTCGCGTGAGGAGCTTTCGAACAAGGCATCCGAGCTTAGCGTTCAGCTGGTAACTCTTAAAAAGGACGTCGAGACCAACGAGGACACACTGACTCACCTTACTTCGCGAAAGCAGGGACATACCGACAAGGCCGACGTGCTTGACGCCGAGATTGAGCAGTTAAGGCAGAAGAACGAGCAGAAGCAAAAGGATATCGAAAACCTGAACCTCAATATTGAGGAGCTCAGAGGACAGTCCGATTCATCAAGAGAGACCGTCGACGGTATGCTCGCCAAGCGCGACGAGGTTGAGAAGGAGCAGAATGACCTGCGGCTGCTTGAGAGAAGCAAGACCACCGAGCGCGAACAGTTGTCTGCAGAGCTTGTCCGTCTTGAGGAAAAGAAGATAGCGATGCGCAAGGAGTTCGACGACCTTACCGCAAAGCTTTACGAGGAATATGAACTCACCCGACGTGAGGCAGCCGCACTCGAGATTGAGATTGAGGATTACGCCGCCGCGGGCAAGAGGCTCAGCGAGCTTAAAAATCAGATCAAGGCTCTGGGCGCTGTTAACGTTTCTGCTATCGACGAGTACAAGGAGGTTTCCGAGCGCTATGTCTTTATGAACGAGCAGATAAGCGACGTTGAAAAGTCAAAGGACGAGCTCAACAAACTTATATTTGATCTGACCGGCAAGATGGCGGCTCAGTTTAAGGACAGCTTCAACCGTATCAACGCCTGCTTCGGCGAAACATTCCAGGAGCTTTTCGGCGGCGGTAAAGCGGAGCTGAGACTTGAAAACGAGCTTGATATACTCGAGTGCAATATTGAAATCAAGGTTCAGCCTCCCGGAAAGAACGTCAAGAATATCGACCTGCTTTCGGGCGGTGAGAAGGCAATTTCGGCCATTGCGCTTTTGTTCGCAATACTTAAGGTAACTCCCGCGCCGTTCTGTATTTTCGACGAGGTTGAGGCGGCTCTCGACGATGTAAACGTCACGAGATATGCAAACTACGTCAGACGTATGACGAAGAACACTCAGTTCATTCTCATCACCCACAGACGCGGCACTATGGAGGAGGCGGACGTTCTTTACGGCGTTACGATGCAGGAAAAGGGCGTTTCAAAGCTTCTTGAATTAAAGACCGCCGAGATGGCCAAGAAGTTAGGTCTGGCATAATTTCGAAAGGAAATACAAATGGGAATTTTCAGTAAAATCAATTTCGGACTGACGAAAACAAGAAACAAGATGTCCGGCGCAATCGACGACCTGTTCGATTCCGCTGAGGAAATAACCGACGATTTATACGCCGAGCTTGAGGAAATACTCGTTATGGGCGACGTCGGTATGGTGACTGCCGTTGACATTACCGAAACGCTGAAGAAGCGTGTTTCGGAAAAGCGTCTCAAAAAAGCCGAAGACATCAAGGCTGAGATGAAGAACGTCGTAGCCGAGCTTCTTTACGGCGGCGAGGATATGGGACTTATCACCCAGCCTTCGGTTATACTTGTAATCGGCGTAAACGGCGTTGGTAAGACAACCACCATAGGAAAGCTTGCCGCTATGTATAAGGCGCAGGGGAAGAAGGTGCTTTTGGGCGCAGCCGACACCTTCCGTGCGGCGGCAATTGACCAGCTTCAGATCTGGGCAGACCGCTCGGGCGTTGATATAGTAAAGCATGCCGAGGGCGCTGACCCTGCCGCAGTCGTATTTGACACGGTAAACGCCGCCAAGGCGAGAAACACCGATATCGTTATTATCGACACCGCAGGCAGACTTCATAACAAGAAAAATCTTATGGAAGAGCTTGCAAAGATTTACCGTGTTATCGACCGCGAGCTTCCGTATTCGGACCGCGAGGTGCTTCTGGTGCTCGACGCGACTACGGGACAGAATGCCGTCAATCAGGCGAGGGAGTTCAAGGAGGTTGCCGAGATTACGGGCATCGTTCTTACCAAGCTTGACGGAACGGCGAGAGGCGGCGTGGTGCTTGCCATAAAGCATGAGCTCGGCATACCCGTCAAGTTCATCGGCGTCGGCGAACAGATAGACGATTTGCAGCCCTTCAATCCGCAGGCTTTTGCCGACGGACTGTTCCAGAAGATAGAGTACGAGGAGGACGAAAATGAAACTGAAAAAATTAGCCAGAACGTCCTTGGAGGCGTACACGGTGATGACGATGGACACCGCGGAGGCGAAGTCGAAGGTGAAGAAAAAGCTCCGTCCGCATTTGAAGAGGTCGAAGAAATCAAAGAAACGCTCGCAGAAATCGTCGAGGATATCCTCCCTGAGCCAGATGAAGGCGGAGTTTCTGGACATCAACCGCAAGAGGAGATAAGCGAAGAAGCCGACGAAGAGCCCGCTGAGGAAGAGCCTGCAGAGGAAGAACCCGAAAAGAAGGAAAAGAGGAAGTTCTTTGGATTTTTTAATCGCAACTCATAATATGAAAAAGCAGGCGGAGCTTGAGAGAATTCTCGAACCGCTGAATATAAACGTAAAGACTGCCGAAATGGCAGGCATAGAGCTTACCGACGTCGAGGAGACGGGCACAACCTTCGAGGAGAATGCCTTTCTCAAGGCTGACAGCGGATGTAAGGAATCGGGAATGGTCTGCGTTGCGGACGATTCGGGACTTATGGTCGATTACCTTGACGGCGCGCCCGGCGTGTATTCAGCACGCTTCGCGGGTGAGCACGGCAACGATGACAAGAATATCGAAAAGCTGCTTGAAATAATGAAGGACGTTCCCAAGGAAAAAAGAACGGCGAAATTCGTCAGCGCAGTCTGCTGCTGCTTCCCCGACGGACGGCATTTCACCGTCAGGGGAGAGTGCCGCGGAATTATAGCCTTTGAAAAGCACGGCAACGGCGGCTTCGGCTATGACCCCGTATTTCTTGTAGGCGACAAAACCTTCGGCGAGCTTACGGCAGAGGAAAAGGACAAACTCAGCCACAGAGGAAATGCCCTTCGTAAATTTGTAGAAGAACTGCCTGAATATTTATAAATTCTGTAGGGGCGATTCACGAATCGCCCGTTGACAATAACAAATACTTTGAAAGATGAGCAAACTATGACAAGTAAGGAAAGAGCAAAATTAAGAGGTCAGGCAAACTCTCTTGAATCACTGTTTCAGGTCGGCAAGGGCGGAATTTCCGATGCCCTTATCAAGCAGACCGACGACGCGCTGACTGCAAGAGAGCTTATTAAAATAAAGGTGCTTCGCGAAACCTGCACGACCACTCCCCGCGAAACAGCGGAGAAGCTTGCGAAAGCAACTGACAGCGAGGTCGTTTCGGTTATCGGCGGAGTTATGATACTCTACCGTTATTCCGAAAAGCTTCACGAAAAGAAGCCCGTTAAGAAATAATCGGTGAGAATATGAAAATCGGAATTTTCGGCGGAACCTTCAATCCTCCCCACAACGGTCACGTGCGGCTTGTAACGGATTTTGCCGACAGACTCGGACTTGATAAGGTCTTTATCATTCCCTGCAAGCGTCCCGTTCACAAGACCTGGGAAGATTTAATAATGGACGATATGCGCTACGATATGTGCGCTCTTGCGTTTACCGACAAACGCTTTGAGGTCAGCCGTATCGAGATTGACCGTTACAGCGACTCGTTCACCGTTTATACGCTTATGCAGCTTAAGGAGCAGTATCCCGACGACGAGTTTTATCTTATTATCGGCTCGGATATGTTTCTGTGCTTTCACAAGTGGTATAAGCATAAGGAGATTATGGAAAACTGCACCGTATGCGTTGCCTCGCGAAGTGACGGCGAGAGCATTTATGAACTTCGCAGTTATGCGTTCAGGCAGTTTCATATCTACATCAAAGAGCTTGAGGGCGACGGTATAATAATTTCGCCCATGGAACCCTACGAGTTAAGCTCGTCCGAAATCCGACAGAAGCTCAAAAACGGCGAGGACGTAAGCGCGCTTGTACCCGAAGCGGTTTACGGCTATATCAAAATAAGAGGTTTGTATGGACACCCAAAGGAATGACGAGTTTTTAGAACAGATAAAAAAACGGCTGAGTAAATACAGATTTATTCACTCGATAAACGTCGCCGACGAGGCGAAGCGATTAGCGCTTAAATACGGCGCCGATTCCGAAAAGGCATATACGGCGGGACTTATTCACGACATAGCGAAGGACCTGCCGAAGGATGAACAGCTTAAAATGCTCGCGGATAGCGGCGTGAAGCTTTCCGACGTCGAAAGGCAGAGCCCCAAGGTCTGGCACGCGATGTGCGGCGAGCTTGTTTTGCGAAACGAGCTTAACGTCAGCGATGAGGAAATACTCTCGGCAGTGCGTTATCACACCACCGCAAAGGCGGGTATGAGCCTGCTTGAAAAGGTGCTGTACGTTGCCGACTACACCTCGGCGGAGCGCGATTACCCAGACGTTGACGTGATGCGCGAAAAGACCGAAAGGAGCCTTGAGGAGGCTATGCTGTACGGACTGGAGTTCACAATTCACGAACTGATAAACGAACACCGTCCCGTGCATCCCGACAGTATAAACGCTTATAATGAGGTAGCTATGCTGCTTGATAATAAAAGGAGAAAATAAATGCTCACACAGGAAATTCTTGAAAACGCAGTAAGAACACTTGACTCGAAGAAGGCGATTGACCTGACGGCAATTAAGATTACCGATTTAACCAGCATCGCCGATTATTTCGTAATCGCTTCGGGTACGTCGACCACCCACATCAAGGCGCTCGCCGAGGAGGTTGAGGACAAACTCGCTTCGCTCGGTCAGGAGCCCAAGAATATTGAGGGCAGGGCAACGGGCTGGATACTGCTCGACTACGGCAACGTTGTCGTTCACGTCTTTACTCCCGACCAGAGAGAGAACTTCAATCTCGAAAAGCTCTGGGAGGATGCAGAAGAGGTTGATATCTCGGCATGGATTACCGAGGAATAAATAGATAAAAATTAACTATTCATATACAGAGGTTGATAATTATGGATTACGATTTCAGAAAAGTTGAACCGAAATGGCAACAGAAATGGGAAGAGCAGGGCGTATTCCACGCCGTTGACAACTCCGACAAAAAGAAATTTTATGCTCTTGTCGAGTTCCCGTATCCGTCGGGCGCAGGTATGCACGTCGGTCATATCAAGGCTTATTCGGGCCTTGAGGTCGTTTCGCGTAAGAGAAGGCTGGAAGGACAGAACGTTCTTTTCCCGATAGGCTTTGACGCCTACGGTCTGCCGACCGAAAACTACGCTATCAAGACGGGTATGCATCCCAGGAAGGTTACCGATATCAATATTAAGAAGTTCACCTCTCAGCTCAAGAGAGTAGGCTTTTCCTTCGACTGGACGAGAGTTATCGACACCACCGAGGAGGGCTACTATAAGTGGACTCAGTGGATTTTCCTGAAAATGTTTGAACACGGTCTTGCCTTCAGGGATAAGACGCTTGTAAACTACTGCCCCTCGTGTAAGGTCGTCCTTTCCAACGAGGACTCTCAGGGCGGTAAGTGCGATATCTGCCATTCCGACGTCGTTCAGAAGTCAAAGGACGTCTGGTATCTGCGTATAACCGAGTACGCCGACAAGCTGCTCGAGGGACTTGAGAAGGTTGACTATCTTCCCAACGTAAAGCTGCAGCAGATTAACTGGATAGGCAAGTCAAGAGGCGCTTTCGTTGACTTCTCGATTAACGAGGTACCCGAAAAGCTCCGCATCTATACAACCCGTCCCGATACGCTCTTCGGCGTAACGTTTATGGTTATCGCTCCCGAGCATCCGCTTATTGACAAGTATGCCGATAAGATAGGCAATATGGACGCCGTTGAGGCTTACCGCGCGGACTGCGCCAAGAAAACCGAATTCGAGCGCACCCAGCTTGTCAAGGACAAGACGGGCGTAAGACTTGAAGGTATCACCGCAAAGAATCCCGTAAATGACACCGATATTCCGATTTATATTTCCGACTATGTTATGATGGGTTACGGTACGGGCGCCATTATGGCTGTTCCCGCACACGACCAGAGAGACTACGAATTTGCGAAGAAATTCGGCATTGATATTATCGAGGTTATCAAGGGCGGCGACATTTCCGTCGAAGCCTATACCGGCGACGGCGAAATGGTAAACTCAGGTTTCCTCAACGGCCTTGACAACAAGAAGGACTCCATCGCAAAGATGATTGAATTCCTTCAGGAAAAAGGCATCGGCGAAGGCGGCGTTCAGTACAAGATGAAGGACTGGGCGTTCAACCGTCAGCGTTACTGGGGCGAGCCTATACCGATAGTTCACTGCCCGAACTGCGGCCTTGTAGCCGTACCCTACGACGAGCTTCCGCTTAAGCTTCCGCCGGTTGAGAATTTCGAGCCCGGTCAGGACGGCGAAAGCCCGCTTGCCAAGATTGATTCGTTTGTAAACTGTAAGTGCCCGAAGTGCGGCGGCGACGCGAAGCGCGAGACCGATACTATGCCTCAGTGGGCTGGTTCGAGCTGGTATTTCCTTCGCTATATCGATCCGCACAACGACAAGGCGCTTGCCGATATGGATAAGCTTAAGTACTGGGGCCCCGTTGACTGGTATAACGGCGGTATGGAGCACGTTACGCGACACATGATTTATTCGCGTTTCTGGCACCGCTTCCTCTACGATATAGGCGTTGTTCCGTTTGACGAGCCGTATATGAAGAGAACGGCTCAGGGACTTATTTTAGGACCCGACGGCGTTAAGATGAGCAAGTCGAGGGGCAACGTTATCGATCCCAACGAGGTTATCGACGTTTACGGTGCAGACGTTCTTCGTACTTACGTTCTGTTTATGGGCGACTATGAGCAGGCTGCTCCGTGGAGCGAGTCGAGCGTCAAGGGCTGTAAGAGATTTGTCGACAGACTCTGGAAGCTTCAGGATATTCTTACCGACGGCGATGAGTATTCAAAGGAGCTTTCCTCGGCTATGCACAAGACTATCAAGAAGGTTACCGAGGACATAGAGGCTATGAAGTTCAATACCGCTATAGCGGCGGTTATGACGCTTCTCAATCAGATTTATGACAACGGCGCTATTAACAGGGCAGAGCTTAAAGACCTGCTTCTTATCGTCAATCCCTTTGCACCTCACGTTACCGAGGAAATGTGGAGCACACTCGGCTACGGCGAAATGCTCGCAAAGGACGGCGTATGGCCGACGTTTGACGAGGCAAAGTGCATTGACGATACCGTAGAGATAGTTGTTCAGATTAACGGTAAAATCAGAGCAAAGCTCGACGTCCCCACCGATATTTCGGGCGACGACGCAATTGCGCTTGCAAAGGCTGACGAAAAGATAGCCGAAGAGCTTGCGGGCAAGAACATAATCAAGGAAATTTACGTTAAGGGCAAGCTTGTAAACATAGTAGCAAAATAAGGAGATTATATGAAGACAAAGGGCGACCTTATTGACCGTATAATCGATATTTTCAGGAACACGAGAGCGGCCGATATAGCTATGTATATCGGCTCGCTTGTCAATGCACTTTCAGGTAAGAATGGTTAAGAGAGTAATAGCAATTATTTTACTTGTCGCTGCGACTGCGGGAATATGGCACCACGCCGACCTTATTGCAAAGCGTACCGATTTTGCCATGAAGCAGACCGACATTTCCGATTCCGAATATGTCGGGAGTGACAGTGAGGTTGAGCTTGAGAAGGAATTTCATTCCAGAGAGCCCGACCTTGACGCTCTTATCGGCGAATCGGGAATGAGCTCCGACAGCGACTTTATGAATTCGGTTGCCAAGCTCTTTACCGATCTGTACGGCTTTCTTAAGGACATAATAAAAGAGGGCGGCGAGGTAAACAACGTTGACTCCGCGCAGAAGCAGTTCATTGATATTTTCAACGGACTGTTCTCACTCGACGAAAAGCTTTACGAAAAGAATCCGGAGCTTATGGGCGAGCTTACCAATAAGGGCTTCGTTACGGCGGCTATCTCGATAGTTTGGGACCTTGTAACTTATTATGACAACAACCGCGTTAACTCCCAGACTATGCAGGAGGGCGTGACGCGCATAGAGGACGTGTCATATATCGACGACGGTAAAAACGAGCACATGCTTGACGTCTATTACCCCGATAACACAGAGGGCAATCTGCCCGTCATTATCGATATCCACGGCGGCGGACTTATGATGGGCGACAAGGACTCGAACCGTGTTTACTGCTCAATTCTCGCTTCACGCGGATATACCGTAATAGCCGTCAACTACAGGCTCGCACCCGATGTGCTTTATGAGTCGATGGTTCAGGACGTTATGGCGGCGTTCAGATGGATTAAGGACAACGGCGCCGAATATCACTGCGACCTTGACAACGTTTTCGTTACGGGCGACTCGGCGGGAGGCAATCTTGCATACTACGTTCCGCTCGTCAATACCAGCGATAAGCTTCAGTCGCTTTTTGAAGTCGAGGCTTCGGGACTTAATATCCGTGCGCTCGGTCTTGTGTCGGGCATGTTCGATATGAAGAACGGCTTCAATGCACCGCTGATTTCCTGCTATCTCGGCTTTGATTTCAAAAACAAGCCTTATTACGAATATCTTCAGCCCGAGGAAGCGTTGCCTTACGGCGAGCTTCCGCCTGCATATATCGTAACCAGTCAGCGTGATTTTCTTCACGCTTCGGGCGTATATTTTGACGGGGTGCTGACCGAAATGGGTATCGAGCATCAGTTCCGCGATTGGGGTATGTCGATAAACCGCTCGTCGGGTCATATCACGAGCGTGGCGTATCCCGAGCTTGAGGAAAGTCAGAAAACAATAGACGAAATGCTTGAGTTCTTTGATGCTCACAAATCCGCCATGCAGGAGGAACAGCAATGAAAAGGCTTTGCGCTCAAGGTACGGTATATGTTCTTGTTGCCGTAATTCTTTTACTGACGTTTAATTCCTGCCGAAAAAAAGAAGCAACTCTGTCCAATCCCGTTGCGAACGAACAGACTGTACGAATATACAATTACATTAAGTCGCTTTCGGGTAACAGCACGCTTTCCGGTCAGCAGGAGTCAACCTGGATTGACGGCCCCGACTACGAGGTGAATTTCCTTTCCGACGCTTCGGGTAAACTTCCCGCGTTGCGCGGATTTGATTATATGAACGACGACTTTGACGGCGTGAACGAAAGAGCCGTCGGGTGGGCGCAAAACGGAGGACTTGTCACAATCTGCTGGCATACGGGCGCCGATTATTCGGGCGCATGGGCAGAAGCCATGGCTGACGAAGTTGCCGACTGGGATGCTCTGTTCACCGAGGGAACGCCCGAAAACAAGGCGATGCTCGACGGTATGGACAAGGCGGCAGCGGCGCTTAAGGAACTTGAAAATCAAGGCGTAACGGTTATCTGGCGTCCCTTCCACGAATTCGACGGCGGTTGGTTCTGGTGGGGCAAGGGCGGTCCCGAAAATTTCAAAAAGCTCTGGAAAACAATGTATGAGCGCTACACCGTAAAGTGGGAGCTCAACAATCTTATCTGGGTGCTCGGCTTTTCGCACAACGGCGAGGATTATAAGGACTGGTACGTCGGTGACGGATACTGCGATATAATCGGTGCCGACAGCTACGATTTAGTTGAGGTTCCGATGCTCTGGAAGGCGGTCGGCAAGGTCAACAAAAGCGGCAAACCGCAGTGCTTTCACGAGTGCGGCAAAAACCTCAGTGCAGATGAACTCGGGCAGTATCCGTGGGTATGGTTTATGACCTGGCACAGCGAATATCTCGTTGATACCAACACGAAAGAAGAACTTAACGAACTGTATAACAGCGAGAGGGTAATAACTCTCGATGAAATAAATTACTGATTTGGGAGGTACATTATGAACGACATTAATGCTCTTTATAAACTTTGGAGCGAAAAGGCAACGGCTGACCCCGACCTTCTCAAAGAATTAAACGAAATCAACGGTAATGAGGATGAAATTCTCGACCGCTTTTATAAGAATCTTGAATTCGGCACTGCGGGACTTCGCGGCGTTATCGGCGCGGGTACAAACCGTATGAACGTCTATACCGTCAATCAGGCGACGCAGGGACTTGCCGATTATCTCAATTCCGAATTTGAGAATCCGAGCGTTGCGATTGCCTACGACTCGAGAATAAAGTCCGACGTTTTCTCAAAGTCGGCGGCAGGCGTACTCGCGGCAAACGGCGTTAAGGTATATATCTATCCCGAGCTTGTGCCGACACCCATGCTTTCCTTTGCGGTACGTTATTTCAAGTGCTCGTCCGGTATTATAATCACGGCTTCGCACAACCCCGCTAAGTATAACGGCTACAAGTGCTACGACCCAAATGGCTATCAGATGACCGACGCGGCGGCCGAAAAGACCTACGGCTTCATTCAGAACGTCGATATGTTCGACGGCGTAAAGACCATGGACTTTGACGAGGCTGTAAGCGCGGGTAAGATTGAGTATATCGGTCAGGAAGTCAATGAGGCTTTCTATAATGAAGTGCTCAAGGCGAGAGTTAACGAAGGCGTCTGCGAGAAGGCGGGACTTTCCGTTATCTACACGCCCCTAAACGGTACGGGCAACAAACCCGTTCGTGAAATTCTCAAGAGAATAGGTATTGACAACGTAAGAGTTGTAAAGCAGCAGGAGCTGCCCGACGGCAACTTCCCGACATGTCCGTTCCCGAATCCCGAAATCAAGCAGGTATTCGAATGTGCCGTTGAGATGACAAAGGACGAGAAGGCGGACCTTATCGTTGCTACGGATCCCGACTGCGACAGAGTCGGTATCGCCGTACTTGACAACGGCGAATACAAGCTTATGACGGGCAACGAGGTAGGCATTATGTTTACCGAGTATCTGCTCTCCTCGCTTAAGGAGCAGGGCAGACTTCCCGAAAACCCGATAGTTGTAAAAACTATAGTTACCTCTCAGCTCGTAAGCGAAATTGCCAAGGATTACGGCGCCGAGACCGCTGATTTGCTGACGGGCTTCAAGTATATCGGCGAGCTTATCACCAACCTTGAAAAGAAGGGCGAAACCGACAGATTTATAGTCGGTATGGAGGAAAGCTACGGTTACCTTCGCGGCGCTCACGCCAGAGATAAGGACGCCGTTGTCGCTTCAATGCTTATCTGCGAAATGGCGGCTTACTACAAGACGAAGGGCATCAGCCTTTACAATCAGATGCAGTCCATTTATAAGAAGTACGGTATGTTCTTAAACTCGCTGCTCAACTTCGGCTTCGAGGGCGCAGCGGGCATGCAGAAGATGAGCGATATGATGACCTCGCTTCGCAACAATCCGCCGAAGACTATTGCGGGCGAGACGGTTACAACCGTATCGGACTATCAGACTCACACCTGCACCGATACGGCTACGGGCAACGTTACCGAGATTAAGCTTCCGAAGTCCAACGTGCTTTCATATAAGCTTCCGGGCGGCTCGGGCGTTATCGTAAGACCTTCGGGCACTGAGCCTAAGATTAAGATTTACATCACTGCTGTTGCCGAAGACCGTGAAAAGGCGGAGGAGAAAACAAAACTCATTTCCGCCGATATGGAAAAAATAATGGGGATATAAGAAATGTTGAATAAAAAAGCAATTAAAATTATATGTATCGTGCTTGCCGTACTTATGGCCGGCAGTGCGATTTCTGTTGCATTATACGTGCTTGCAGCAGGCGGTTTTTAATCATAATTTCAACATCTGTCAATTTATGATGTAGTTTATTGACAAACTTTGAAAATATGCTATAATTAGCCTGATTTTAAGTATTTCCTATTATTCAGCGAGGTTTTCAAGTGACAAACGCAAGGCCCGATTTGAACAGCAAAGAAGTTCTTGATTTGGTCAAAGCAGCCGGGGCAGGCGATGCGAAGGCTTTTTCACAGCTTGTTGTTCTGCTGACGCCCGTTGTACGCGCGCAGACAAAGCGGATTTTCGTCAACGGCAACCTCGAGGGCGACGACCTCTTTCAGGAGGGTATGTTCGGCGTTATGGAGGCTGTCAGGAAGTTTGACGCTTCACGCGGCGCATCGTTTCTGACCTATGCCAATCTCTGCATCCGTTCAAAGCTTCTTTCGGCTACGGGCGGCACGCAGGACGAAAACGTCCCGGACAGCGACGTCGGGAATGTAAGTTCCGACAACGAACAGTTCGCCTACTTTGAGCTGCTTGATTTTATTTCCGAGCGACTGACACAAAGGGAATTCATAACACTTAAGCTTTTTCTGAGTGGTTACAGCTATACACAGATAGCCGAAAAGCTTAAAACCACACCGAAGGCGGTGGACGGTACGCTTCAGCGAGCCAGAAAGAAGCTTAAGGAGTATTTTCAGTAAGGTTTGCAATATGCCCGCACTCGATAGGAGAGCGCAAGCTGACGGTGCGAGTCCGTCCGGGTAAAAATATATTCAGCGAGGTTTTCACAATGTACGAAGACAAGACCCTCATTTGCAAGGATTGCGGCAACGAGTTCGTTTTCACAGCCGGTGAGCAGGAGTTTTACGCCGAAAAGGGTTTCGTAAACGAGCCCCAAAGATGTAAGGCCTGCCGCGATGCGAGAAAGAACGCAGCCAGAGGCGAAAGACAGATGTTTACTGCTGTTTGCGCAAGTTGCGGTGGCGAAGCGAAGATCCCCTTCCAGCCCAGAGACGACAGACCTGTTTATTGCAGCGAGTGCTTTGCTAAAATGAAGGAAGAGGAGAACGCATAAGATATATAATTTGAATTAAATTACATACTATGCAAAAAGCACAGTTCGGTTTTCCGGACTGTGCTTTCCTTTTGTTATTATTTATTATTATTATTATTATTTGCCGAACATCATCAGCAGGAAGCCTGCCGCGACCGCCGAGCCGATAACGCCCGCAACGTTCGGGCCCATCGCGTGCATAAGCAGGTAGTTTGAGGGGTTGTATTTTCTGCCCTCGGTCTGCGCGACGCGCGCCGCCATCGGTACCGCCGATACGCCTGCTGCGCCGATAAGCGGATTAATCTTGCCCTTTGAAACGACGTTCATAATCTTTGCGAATATCACGCCGCCCGCCGTTGAGAAGCAGAAGGCGATAAGTCCGATGAATATTATCAGCAACGTTTTAACCGACAGGAAAATTGTTCCCTCAGCCGTTGCGCCGACCGATACGCCGAGCATAATCGTAACTATGTTGCAAAGCGCGTTCTGCGCAGTGTCAGACAGTCTCTCCGTTGCTCCGCACTCTCTGAACAGATTGCCGAGCATCAGCATACCTACAAGCGGCGCCGCATCGGGAATAATCAGAGCTACGAGTATCGTTACGACTATCGGGAAAACTATTCTCTCGGTTTTTCTGACCTCGCGAAGCTGAGTCATCTTGATTTCTCTTTCCTTCTTGGTGGTCAGCATTCTCATTATTGGCGGCTGAATCATCGGAATAAGCGCCATATATGAGTACGCCGCAACCGCGATAGGTCCGAGTAACTGAGGCGCGAGCTTGCCCGTCGTGTAAATGGCCGTCGGCCCGTCCGCGCCGCCGATAATGGCGATTGACGCCGCCTCCTGCGCGGTGAAGCCTTCGAAGCCCGGGATGAGCCCCGAAACTATTGAAACGAGAAACGCAACGTAAATTCCCAGCTGTGCCGCCGCGCCTAAAAGCAAGCTTGACGGGTTGGCGAGCAGGGGACCGAAGTCCGTCATGGCTCCTACGCCTAAGAAGATAAGGCAGGGGAACACGCTTGATTTAACGCCTGCGTACAGAAGCCGAAGTACACCCGCGTCGTACCAGTGCGCGCCCTCGACGACCTCGCCCGTGTAGGATGACATCATCAGCGGATCGGCCATGATGCTCGGGTAAACATTTACCAGCAGCATACCGAAGGCTATCGGAACGAGCAGTAAAGGCTCGAATTTCTTTTCAATGGCGAAGTAGAACAGCACGAACGATACGAGTAGCATCACCCAGTTCTGCCAGGGGAGGTTCGCGAAGCCCGACTGCCTGAATATTTCAACAATATCGGTAATAATTGACATAAGCCGTACCCCTTAACCTATATATGCGAGGACTTCGTCTGTCGCAACGCTGTCGCCGCTCTCTACGCAGACCTTTGTGAGAGTGCCCGAAGCGGGAGCAACAACTTCGTTTTCCATTTTCATTGACTCAAGTATGATTACGACGTCGCCCTCGTTTACCTTCTGACCGACGCCTGCAACAACTTTAAGTATCGTGCCGGGCATCGGTGAATTGACGGGTGTGCCCGTGCCCTCTGCGGCCGGTTTTTCCGCCTGTGCCGCGGGAGCGGCAGTAACGGGAGCGCTTACTGCAGGCTGAGTGTCCTTAACGCTTCTGACGACAGCCTCGTCGAGCTCGTCAACGTCAACCTCGTAATCCTTACCGTTGAGTGTAACTATATATTTCATATCGGCTTGTCCTCACTTTCCACAAGTTTAATTGAATTGAATTTCAGCCTTTCGAGCGGAATCTCCGACTCATCGGAAACGATTGCCATAATAACCGCGGCCGTCTTTTCGTCCGTGCCGATTAGCTCAACCTCGTCCGATGCGTTTGCGGTTGCCGCTTCAGCCTTTGCCTGCGCGGTCTGTTCTGCTGCCTTCTTTGCCGCTTTTCTGTCCGCACGTTCATAAGCGGCTTTTCTTATACGCCTTATAATTCTTGATAAAATCTGTACCATTACAGCAACGACGGCAAGTATTATCATTACAATCAGTATGCCCTTGATTGAAACAAACAGAGCATCCCTGAGCGTTATGTTGCCGTCAGCGTATGCGCTTAAAAAGTAAATCATATCAGTCAACCCGCCTTATCGAGTATTTGAATGTATTGCGCTTAAGCTCCTCGCGCTTTTTGAAGAACGCTTCAGCCTGCGCGGGGAAGGCGATATACGAGAGCACGTCCTCGTCGCATTTCGCTCTGTCGCCGAGCTCAGCCTTTGCTTTTTCAAACTGCGGTTCAAGCAAATCTGCATAGCGGCAGGTAACAGGTTCTTCATCACCGAGAACCTTCTTTTGCAATTCGGGATTAATCCTGCCGGGAGCCTTACCGTATTCGCCCTTGATATAGGACTTGATTTCCTTTGAAATGTTCTTGTATCTCTCGCCCGCAAGCACGTTTGACGTCGCCTGTACGCCGACCATCTGGCTCATAGGCGTTACGAGCGGGGGATAGCCTAAATCCTCGCGCACTCTCGGTGTTTCAAGCAGCACCTCGGGAAGCTTGTCAAGCTTCTTCTGCGCCGTGAGCTGAGCGACGAGATTCGAGAGCATACCGCCCGGAATCTGATACGTGAGCGCGTCCGTGTCCGTTGAAAGTATAACGGGATTGAGCGTACCCGCGCTTAAGAATTCCTCTTTTACCGGCTTGAAGAAATCGTTTATTTCCTTGAGCAGCTTCATATCAAGCTCAACCTCATAGCCCTGCTGTTTGAGCGCATAGGCCATTGCTTCGGTTGAATACTGCGACGTGCCGCCCGAAAAAGCGGAAATCGCAGTGTCGATTGCCTCGCAGCCTGCCTCTACCGCCTTCTGCAAGGTGAGGGGAGCAAGCCCCGTAGTCGAATGAGTGTGCAGTACAACGGGAACGCTTACGGTTTGCTTTATCGCCTTGACTAAGTCGTATGCGTCCTGCGGCCCTAAGATACCCGCCATATCCTTGATACAGATACTCTGACAGCCCATGTCCGCCATCTGCTTCGCAAGTCCGACGTACATTTCAAGGTTGTGAATGGGACTTAAAGTGTAGCTTATCGCGCCCGATGCAATCGCACCGTTTTTAAGCGTTTCGTCAACCGCCGTTTCGATATTGCGAAGGTCGTTGAGCGCGTCGAATATTCTGATAATATCAATACCGTTCTCGATGCTCTTCTTTACAAACATTCTCACAACGTCGTCGGGGTAATGCTTATAACCCAGAAGATTCTGACCGCGAAGCAGCATCTGAAGCTTCGTGTTCGGGCATTTCGCCTTGATTTTGCGAAGCCTCTCCCACGGGTCCTCGTCGAGATAGCGAAGGCAGGAGTCGAACGTCGCGCCGCCCCAGCATTCCAGCGAGTAAAAGCCCGCTTTGTCCATCGTTTCGAGTATAGGCGCAAAGCGTGCGAAGGGCAAACGTGTTGCAATAAGCGACTGGTTTGCATCTCTCAATACGGTTTCTGTAAACTGAACTTTCATAATAAAAACTCCGATTTTCACCCATTTTAATTATTTACAGAATTATACCATATATAGTTATTGTATTCAAGTTTGAAAATATATTTTGTGAATATATAAAAAAATCCCCGACTTCAAGTCGGGGATTTTATACATTTTTTATTCTTCAATCTGAAGTTTCTTGACTATTGCCGTGAGTCTTTCCTTATCGAAGATAACCGGAACGGGGTAGAGCGGATGAGCTTCCTTCATAGCTCTCTCAACGATGGTCGGGATATCCTCGTCCTTAATCTGGGTAAAGCCGGTCGGGATTTCCATTCTCTCGTTCATGGCGTAAATCTCGGCGATGAAGTTCTTTGCCTTCTCCTCTTCGGTCTGTCCTGCGATGCCTGCGCAGTCGGCAAGCTTTGCAAGTGACGGATAAATTGCGCTGCCGAATTCTTCAAGTATAACGGGGAGAATAACCGCGTTCGCAAGGCCGTGCGGTATGCCGTAATGACCGCCGAGGTTGTGGGCTATTGCGTGAACGTAGCCAACGTAGGCGCGCGTGAACGCCATACCTGCGTAGTACGAAGCGAGAAGCATCTGACCTCTGGCTTCAATATTCTGACCGTCATTATAAGCGACCTCAAGATACTTAAAGATAAGCGCCGTAGCCTTTTCGGCATATTCTCTGGTTGACCTGACGTTTGAAAGTCCGATATACGCCTCAACCGCGTGAGTGAGTGCGTCCATACCCGTAGTCGAGGTAATCTTCTTGGGAAGTCCTGTTGTCAGCTCGGGGTCGAGCACTGCAAACTTAGGTCTTAATACGGGGTCGTTGATAGCATACTTTTCATGAGTCTGCGTGTTTGAAACAACAGCCGCAAGAGTGGTTTCCGAACCCGTACCTGCTGTGGTGGGAACTGCGAAGAAGGGAGGCAGCTTGCGCATAACCTTCATAACGCCTCTCATCTGAGGAATTGTCTTGTTGGGTCTTACAACTCTTGCACATGCAGCCTTTGCGCAGTCCATAGGTGAGCCGCCGCCGAAAGCTATCATAGCCTCGCAGCCGTTGGCAACGAACATCTCTCTTGCTTCCTCGATATTCTCAATCGAGGGATTGGGCTGAACGCCGTCATAGACAACGTAGGAAATGCCTTCCTCTTTAAGCTTACCGAAAAGGCCGTCGAGCAGGTTAAGGCTCATAAGTCCTTTATCGGTAACTATCATAACCTTTGAAATGCCTCTCTGCTTAATAACTTCGGGGAGCTTGAGAATTGCCCCGGGTCCCGTGAGAAGCTCAGGCTCGGACCAGTCCATAAAGAACATAGCGATTTTCATTATTTTCTGAAATGCTCTGTAATAAGCAATTTTTAATGACCACATAATAAACACCTCATTATATTTGTCTTATTATTATTATACATTAACGGTTATACGGTTTCAAGATAATGCGAAAAAATTTTTAAGGCGGTTTCCTTATCCTCAGCGATTGCCGCCGTTAATCCGTCAAGTCCGTCGAATTTTTTCTCATCTCTTATGAAGGCGAGAATAAAGACTTCAATGCACTTTGAATACAGATTCCCGTCGAAGCCGATTATATGCGTTTCGCTGAAGCACTTTTCCCCGTCAACCGTCGGGCGTAAGCCGTAATTCGTCATCGCGGGATAAAGCTTGCCTTCAACACGGCAGCAGGACGCATAAACGCCTCTCTTCATTTTAATAAAGCCGTCGGGGAAAACCTGATTTGCCGTCGGAAATCCGAGAGTACGGCCTCTTTTATCTCCGTCAATAACAGGAAAGCAGTATGAAAACGGTCTGCCGAGCATTTCGCGCGCTTCCTCCATATTGCCGCTTTCGACAGCCCTGCGTATTCTTGTTGAGCTTATCGGCTCGCCTTTATATAAAACTGTTGCAACGACATTAAGCTTTACGCCGTTTTCGTTGCAGAGCCGGCGCAGCAGTTCGATATTGCCCTTGCCGCCCTTGCCGAAGCTGTAATTCTCACCGCAGGAAAGCTCTCTGACATCCATCTCGTCAAGCAGAATTTCGTAAAAGAATTCCTCGGCGCTCATATCCATTATGTCTTCAAAATCAATATGAATTGCAGGGATGCCGTTTTCTTCTCTAATTCTGAAAAGCACGCTGTCGCACATAAGCTCAGGCGGAGCTTTGCCTGTTATTACCTTTAAGGGATGTTCGTCAAACAGAAGGGCGTACATCGGGTATTCGCTTTTCTTAGCGGCATTTATAACTGCCATATGACCGAGATGGAATCCGTCAAACGTGCCTAACGCAAGAGAAATACCGTTTCTGTTATCAGTCAACATATACCCTCCTTACTTTTAGCAAATTTTCATCTAAGCACGCCTCGCCCAGACCGAGGAATTTTCCGTCGGAGGAGAGGACGCGGTAAAAACCGTCCGTAAACGGAAACTTTATTCTGTCAAGCGACAGCTCGCCGCCGTTTGAAAAGCGCTTTGCCTGAGCCTCGCTTACCGTAACCGAGCTGTAGCAGTCAAAGCATTTTTCAACCGGTACGATTAACTCGTTTTCCTTGTCGCTGTTAACGTATTCTTCTATCTCGGCGAGGGTATGGCAGTCGTCAAGCGAAAAACCGTTTGCTTCGGTTCTGACAAGTGCTGTCATAACCGCACCGCAGCCGAGCTTACGGCCTATATCGTCAATCAGCGTTCTTATGTAAGTACCTGCCGAGCAGGAAACCTCAAGCGTGAATTCGCCGTTTTCAAAGTCTGAAACATCAAGAGAATATATCTCGATTTCTCGTTCTTCTCTGTCAACTTCAAGTCCCTGCCGCGCAAGCTCGTAAAGCCTCACGCCGTCCTTACTGACAGCCGAGTACATAGGCGGAGTCTGCTTTATCTTACCCCTGAAGCTTTCACAAACTGCGAGAAGCTGTTCTTCATTGATATTTACCTCGGACTGAGAAAGCACCTTTCCCGTAATGTCAAGCGTATCGGTTGTAATGCCGAGCCTCGCCCTTGCGCGGTACGATTTGCCGTGAGAGGGGAGAAGTTCAATAAAACGCGTCGCATTGCCGACAGCAACACAAAGAACGCCCGTAGCCATAGGGTCGAGCGTTCCCGTGTGTCCCGTTTTCTTTGCGCCGAGTATTCTCTTAACCCGGTTACACGCAGAAAAAGAGGTAATATCAGTGTCTTTATTGAGCAGTATAAATCCTGTCATCTCTGTCCAGTTCTTCTTTGATAGTGTCGAGCAACAGCTGCTTATCGCGTTCGAAATTCTCGACGCTCAACTCACAGCCTGCGGCTCTTGCGTGACCGCCGCCGCCTAATTTGAGGCAGATCTTCGAGCAGTCAACGGGAGCGTGCGAGCGAAGCGAAACCTTAAAGGTTCCGTCGGGACGCTCTCTTAAAGTAGCGCCTACAAGCACGCCCTCGATCTTACGCGGAATACCCGAAATGCCGTCGCAGTCGCTTTCCTTTGTGCCCGAGTCGTTAAGCATCTTTTGAGTGATGGTCATAACCGCGCACATACCGTCGAAGTAGTATTCAAGCGTGCTCAGTGCCGCTGATTCGAGCATATAGTAACCGCGGGTTTTCGACTCAAACATCAGCTTGTTGATTTCAACAGTGTTCGCGCCGATAGCCATAAGCTTTGCCGTAATTTCATGAGTTCTCGCCGTGACGTTGGAAAACTTGTAGCAGCCCGTGTCCGTCGATATACCCGTGTAAAGACAGTCGGCTATCTGCGCGTCCTTCTTTATGCCGAGCATTACAAGTAAGTCGTAAATGATTTCACAGACCGCCGAGCAGTCTCTTAAATACAGCTTTTCGGCATATTCCTTGTTGGAAATATGGTGGTCAATACAGAGCTTTACCTTGCCGCTGTATTTTTCGTAAACGTCTTCACCGAGAAGCTTTTCGTCCGCGACGTCAACCGCGATAACATATGCGCCGTCAACATCGCCTACGTCGCCGTCGGAGTAAAGATACGAATACTTCGCCGGTATCTCGTCGCAGCAGAGCACCTTGGCGCTCTTGCCCATCTGTCTTAAGGCGTGCATAAGACCGAATCCGCTTCCGAGAGTGTCACCGTCGGGATTGCGGTGAGTAAGTATAAGATAATTGTCATTTGCCTTGAGTATCGAGGCAACCTCGTTCAATTCAATTCTCATTATCGCTTTCCCTCGTAACACTTTTGATTTTTTCAAATATTTCTATGCCGTGAGCCACAGAGTCATCTGCTATGAACTTCATTTCGGGCGTCTTGCGCAGGCGAAGGCGCGAACCGACCTCATGACGGATTTTACCCGTCGCGCTGACAAGTCCCTTAACAGCCTCTTTAGCCGAGTCAATGCCGTCGAGCGCGCTGACATAGACCTTCGCGTAGGACAGGTCGTGACTGACGTCAACACGTACGACAGTCAGCATCTTGTCCTTGACACGCGGGTCCTTGAGTTCGCGCATAACGGCGATTATCTCGCGCTTGATGTCCTCTGACACACGGTCAGCTTTATAACCCGCCATTTAATCTTCCTTGCTTTCTTCCATAATGAAGGCTTCGAGTACGTCGCCTTCCTTGATGTCGTTGAATTTTTCAAGTCCGATGCCGCATTCGTAACCCGAAGCTACTTCCTTGACGTCGTCCTTGAATCTCTTGAGCGAAGCGATAGCGTCCTCAAAGATAACTATACCGTCGCGTACAACGCGGATCTGAGCGTTTCTGGTAATCTTACCGTCAACGACGTACGAACCCGCTATCATACCTGCCGATGAAAGCTTGAATACGCTTCTGACCTCGGCTCTGCCGAGAACAACCTCGTGGAACTTGGGAGCAAGCATACCCTTGATAGCCGCTTCGAGTTCCTCGATGCAGTCGTAGATAACGCGGTACATTCTCATATCGATACCCTCGCGCTCTGCGAGTGACGAGGCAACGGCGTCGGGACGAACGTTAAAGCCTACGATAATCGCGTTTGAAGCATTTGCGAGCATAACGTCGGACTCGTTGACCGCGCCTACGCCGCCGTGAATAACGCGGACGTTGACTTCCTCGTTCGAGAGCTTTTCGATGTTCTGCTTAAGAGCTTCAACCGAGCCCTGAACGTCAGCCTTGACGATAATATTGAGCTCCTTCATTTCGCCCTCGGAAATTGAGGAGAAGAGATTGTCGAGAGTAACCTTCTGGTACTGTCTGAATTCTTCCTCTTTCGCTTCCTGCTTTCTCTGCTCAACAAGTTCACGCGCAAGCTTCTCGTCGGAAACTGCGTTGAAGGTGTCGCCCGCCTGCGGAACCTCTGCAAGACCCATAATCTCAACGGGAACGGACGGACCTGCCTCGTGGAGGACCTTGCCGTTTTCGTTAAGCATCTGTCTTACACGGCCTACTGCAGTGCCCGCTACGATAATGTCGCCCGATTTGAGCGTACCGTTCTGAACGAGTACGGTTGCAACGGGGCCTCTGCCCTTATCGAGCTTTGCTTCGATAACGATACCCTTTGCCGCTCTGTTGGGATTGGCTTTGAGCTCGAGCATATCTGCAACAAGGTTGATTGACTCAAGCACCTTGTCGATGCCCTGATGATTCTTCGCCGATACGGGAATGCAGATAACGTCGCCGCCCCACTCCTCGGGAACGAGGTCGTATTCGGTCAGCTGCTGCATAATCTTATCGGGAGAAGCACCGGGCTTATCCATCTTGTTAATGGCAACGATTATTGAAACGCCCGCTGCCTTGGCGTGGTTGATAGCCTCAACCGTCTGCGGCATAATGCCGTCGTCAGCCGCTACAACGAGGACGGCGATATCGGTAGCCTGAGCGCCGCGCGCACGCATTGAAGTAAATGCGGCGTGGCCGGGAGTGTCGAGGAAGGTAATCTTGCCGTCACCCGTGTCAACTCTGTAAGCGCCGATGTGCTGGGTGATGCCGCCCGCCTCGGTCTCGGTAACCGCGGTGTTACGGATGGCGTCAAGCAGGGAGGTCTTACCGTGGTCAACGTGGCCCATAACAACTACAACGGGATCTCTCAGTTCAAGATCCTCCTCGCTGTCCTCGGACTCGTCGATAATTCTCTCCTCGATGGTGACAACTACTTCCTTCTCAACCTTTGCACCGAGTTCGGTCGCAACAATTTCAGCCGTGTCGTAGTCGATAACCTCGTTTGCGGTTACCATCATACCAAGAGTAAAGAGCTTCTTGACAACCTCAGCCGCCTTCATCTTAAGTAATGCGGCAAGGTCGGTAACGGAGATTTCCTCGGGGACTGTAATCTTAATCTGTCTCTTTGCGCGCTCCTCGGCAATTCTCTTAAGTCTTTCAGCCTCGGTCTCACGCTTGCGTGTTTTAACCTTATCCTGTCTGCGGTACTGCTGAGACTTCTGCTTAAGCTTCTGCTTATGAACGGAATTGTCCATATTTCTGTCTGCAGGAGCGATATTCTCGTATCTTTCATTGTACTTTTCAAGGTCAACCGAGCCGGCTCTCGTGTCAACGCGGCGAACCTCGCCCTTTGTGCGTGACTGCATCGGCTTGTTGGGATCCTTTTCCTTCTTGGGCTGGGGAGCCGCAGCGGGCTTACCGTCAGCCTTGACGGCAGGCTTCTTAGCGTCTGCCTTTTTGGCTTCGGGTTCCTTTTCGTCCTTTTTAGCCGTTTTCTTTGCAGGCTTTTCTTCTGCCTTTTCTTCGGCTTCAGCCTTCTCAGCCGCCTTCTTTGCGGGCTTTTCCTTCTTTTCGGGCTGCATTGCGAAGTAGGCGTCAAAGCTGTCAACGCTGTGCTCACGTGTAAGCACCTCGAAGATAACGTCCATTTCCTTGTCTTCAAGGGCGGTCTGAGCCTTCTTCTCGCCCTCGAAATATCTGGATAAAAGCTCAATGATTACTTTATTCTGTAATTCGAAGCTTTTTGCTACATCGCCCAATTTATTCTTTTTAACTGCCATGTATCAATCATCCTCCAATAGTAACTCTTGTATTCTGTCGGCAAAGCCTTTGTCGTTGACGCTGAGCACCGCCGTAGTCTTGGCGCCCATGCACGCGCCCGTTTCATTCATAGTATATTTAAGCTGCAAATACTTCGTGCTGTTCTGACACGCCGAGCTGAATTCCTCACACAGTCTTGCGGAAGCGTCGCTGCTTGTCAGTATAAGCTGAGCCTCGCCCTTTTTCAGCGAGTCGAGCGCCGCGTCGTGCCCGAGTGAAACCTTGTTTGCCCTGCGCGCCATACCGAGCATATTGAGCGTTCTGTCATTCATTTTTCAGTTCACGCTCCATAGCTTCATATACCTCGTCGGGTACGGTACAGTCAAATGCGCGGTCAATGCGCTTTGCCTTTCGTGCTTTGCTAAGGCAGGAAGCGTCGGCACAGATGTAAGCGCCTCTGCCTGCCTTCTTGCCGGTAAGGTCAAGGCTTATTTCACCGTTGGGGCTCTTAACAACCCTGACAAGCTCTCTTTTATCCTTTACCTCGCCGCAGCCTAAGCATTTGCGAAGGGGTAGCTTTCTCTGTTTCATCACTTCATCTCCTTAACGTTAATTATCGTTTCGGTTATCAGCCCTCGTAGAAGCCGCTTTCGGGCTTGATGTCTATCTTCCAGCCGGTGAGGTGAGCCGCAAGTCTTGCGTTCTGACCCTTGTTACCGATTGCAAGTGAAAGCTGATGATCCGGAACCGTAACATGGCAGATATGCTTATCTGCGTCTTCGATTTCAACCTTAAGTACGTCCGCGGGAGCGAGAGCCGCCGCGATGAACTTTTCGGGATCGTCGCTGTAATTAACTATGTCAATCTTCTCACCGCCGAGAACCTCGACGATTTTATTTACTCTTGCACCTCTCGGACCTATGCAGGCGCCGATAGCGTCAACGTCCTCATCCTTCGAATGAACGGCAAGCTTCGTTCTTGAGCCCGCGTCACGTGAAACGGAATCAATTATAACCGTGCCGTCGTAAATCTCGGGAACCTCCATCTCGAAAAGACGCTTTACAAGACCGGGATGCGTTCTCGAAATCATAGCCTTCGGACCCTTTTCTGTCTCCTTGACGTCAACTATAAATACCTTTATAAGCTCGCCTTCGACGAAGTCCTCGTTCTCAAGCTGCTCGCCCTTGGGAAGGATAGCCTCTGCCTTGCCGATTTCAAGAGTGGCGTTGCCCGTAATCGGGTCAACTCTCTGAACCTTCGCGGTAACAAGCTCCTGATTCTTGGACTGGAAGTCGGCGAGTATCTGATTTTTCTCGGCGTCGCGGATACCCTGACGGATAACGTGCTTCGCGGTCTGAGCGGCGATTCTGCCGAAATCCTTCTTTGTCAGCTTAATCTGAACGGTATCGCCGAGTTTATACTTTTTCTTGATCTGCTGAGCGTCCTCGAGTGAAATCTCTGCGTCGGGATCCTCAACCTCTTCAACAACCGTGAGATTGTGGTAAACGTTCATCTCGAGCTTTTCGGGATTAATCTCGCAGGAAACGACCTCCTTGCCGCCGAAGTCCTTGCGCACTGCGGTAACGATAGCCGCAGCAATTTTTTCATAAAGGTACTCGGCGGGAACGCCCTTTTCCTTTTCCATCATTGCAACTGCTTCAAAAAATTCCTTATTCATCTTTTTCAAAACCTCCAAAATCATCAAGCTTCACGAAGGAAGCCTCTTTTTTATTAAAGTCAATAGTGCCGCTCTCATCGTCAAGCTCTATTGTAATGTTGCCGCTGTCATAGCTTACGAGCGTGCCCTTGTAGTCACGCTTGCCCTCAAAGGCGTGAATAAATCTCACCATTACGGGCTGACCTATGTTCTTTTCAAAATGAAAATCCCTGGTCAGTTCTCTCTCGATACCGGGGGACTGGACCTGAAGCGAATAGCTGACGTCAATCGGGTCGAGCTCGTCGAGCGGACCGTCAATGGCATGGCTCATATTCACGCAGTCGTCGATGTCGACGCCTCTGTCCTCGCGGTCGATGATAATACGCAGATACCAGTTAACGCCTTCTTTCAGGAAACGCACATCCCACAGCACGAGACCGAGCTCTTTTGCGATGGGCTCCGCAATCTCCCAGACGGCAGTAACGGTATTCTTTTTCTTTTCCGCCATATACTCTCCTTACAAAATTAAGAGAGCGGGCTGACACCCACTCTCAAGCTGACTCATATTCGTACTGTGATATAATACCATATACATTATAATAATGCAAGCATTTTTTTAGTATTCGCCCAGATTCTTGTTAATCTGCTTATCCGAATGCAAAGTGTCCTCGCTGTGAGTTGAGAATTCGTCCTCCTGCTTTTCGTCTTCGCCGTCCCAGATTTTACCGAATTCTTCGGATTTGCGGTTGATTTTGCCAAGAGCTCTGTCAGAGAGCTTTCTTTTCCTGTTTTTCACTGATTTTCACCTCCGTAAATGTGTTTACAGCCTTAGTATTGACGGCTTTTATAATAAAATTACCAAAACTTTTTTGAAAAATAGAAAGCTTTTTGTTGACATATTGACCTCAGGCTGATATAATTTGAAATGTATATTAATATAACTATGCCCAATTATCGATATTAGGAAGGGAAATTACAAGATCATGAAAAAGGTTTTGGCTGTTTTTGTTGCAATTTCATTGCTGTTTGTAATGTGCGTTCCCGCGTTCGCAGGTGAGAATGTTGATGCGCTGACGGACGAAAAGCAGGTTGAAATTGCAGGCCTTGTTCTTGACGCGATTGATCAGGGAATGGACGTTTCAAGCATAAGCGGACGCATCCAGATCGGTAAGAGCGTTGTCAACGGCATTTCTGACATTGATTCTTATAAGGAGGCCTATGAGGCGGACGAGAGTTCTATCAAGACTGCCGTCGCCGCTGCAGTCGCAGCCGTAAAGGCTGACGTCGGCTTCTCGGACACCAATGCAAATATGCTTGTCAGCGAGATTACCAAGGCCATAAAGGATAAGATAAATCCCGAGGAGACAACTACACCTTCGGAAACAGAGCCCGAAGAAACAGAACCGCTTAACGATAATATCGATACTATTTATTCAATCCTTTCCAATCTTCCCTTCGATCAGCTTAAGGATGTTATGCTTACCCTTCTCGGTAACGGTATTATCAACAAGACCGATGCCAAGTATATAATTGATAAGTTAAAGAAGGACGGCAAGATTTCAGCCGATCAGGTTCAGGCTCTTCTTGATTCTCTCGACTCGGAAGAAGCCAATACCAGCTCGATTGAGAAGTTCTTTGAGGGTTATACACCTGCCGACCTCTCCGCACTGTTCAGAGGCTTCGGCGACGCAATCGCCACTATGACGAGCGCACTTGCAAACCTGCTGAGAAGCGGCGGCGGTGACGACAACAACGGCGGTAACGGCAATGGCGGAAACGGCAACGGCGGCAATACAACGCCCGCTGATATCCCGCCCACAGGCGATTATGCAATACCCGCAGTTGCGGCGGTTGCATTACTTGCCGGCGCAGCCTTCGTCCTCACCAGAAAGAAGACTGAGGAATAATTAAAACAGTAATTAAAGCACCGTGAAAACGGTGCTTTTTTATGTCTATTATAAATTGTTAATATATTTTGAAATATTACATTTTATATAGCAATTTGAATTGTTTTGTGATAGAATAGACAACGTGTAATTATATTATAAGGGGAGTACTGACCTTATGGCATTTATTGAGGTTCGTAATGTAACCAAAACCTATAAAACGGGCGAAATTGAGCTCAAGGCGGTTGACGAAATCGGCTTCGGTATCGACAAGGGCGAATTCGTCGTTATCGTCGGTCCCAGCGGCGCGGGCAAGACAACCATACTCAATATCTTAGGCGGTATGGACACTGCGACGTCGGGCAGCATTTACGTTGACAACGTTGATATTACAAAATATAACGAAACTCAGCTGACCTCATACAGACGCGACGACGTAGGCTTTGTTTTTCAGTTCTATAATCTTGTCGGCAATCTTACGGCGCTTGAAAACGTCGAACTTTCAACCCAGCTTGCCAAAAATCCGATGGACGCCGCAGACGTGCTCAAGGAGGTCGGACTTTCCAACAGGCTTGACAGCTTCCCGTCGCAGCTTTCGGGCGGCGAGCAGCAGAGAGTTGCGATAGCCAGAGCGCTTGCCAAGAATCCGAAGCTTCTGCTGTGCGACGAGCCGACGGGCGCTCTTGACTATATCACGGGCAAGTCAATACTCAAGCTTCTTCAGGACACTTGCCGCGAAAAGGGCGTAACGGTAATCGTAATCACGCACAACACGGCGCTCGCTCCGATGGCGGACAAGGTTATCAAGGTTAAAAACGGCAGAGTTGACAAGCTTCTGCTTAACGAGAAACCCACGCCGGTAGAATACATTGAATGGTAAGGACAGTATTTAATGACTAAATCGATGAGAAAAGATTTCCGTCGGGAAATCATACGAAGCTTTACAAGATTCCTTTCGATTCTTTTAATAGTTGCTCTCGGCGTTGCGTTTTTTGCGGGCATACTTTCGACCGCACCTGCAATGAGGGCCTCGGCTGACGCCACATATGACGGCCAGAATTTTATGGACGTCTGTGTCGCCGGCACTCTCGGCATAACCGACAGAGATATTTCCGAAATTTCAAAAATCGGCGACGTTCAGGACGCTGAGGGCGCATACAGCGCCGAATTCCTCTGCCCGTCAAACGGTGCTCAGGTTGTTACGGCGGTGCTCTCGCTTACCGACAGAATAAATCTTGTCAAGGTTTCCGAGGGCCGATTCCCCGTAAGCTATGACGAGTGCATTGCCGACGCTCAGTTCCTCGAAAAGACGGGACATCAGCTCGGCGATAAAATAACGCTCATTTCGGGCAATTCCGACGAACTGACCGATACGCTCGCAACCGACACATATACAATAGTCGGCATAGGCTCGACCGCCTATTATCTGAGCGACGACCGCGGCAATACCGATATAGGCAACGGTATAGTTGACGCTTTTCTTATAATTCCTAAGGAGGCCTTCACCCTTAAGGCTTATACCAAGGCTTTTGTAAAGGTTAACGGTACCGACGCGCTCAACTGCTTTTCGTCGAAGTACGATAAGCTTGTTGATAATGCAAAGAATAATATCAGCTCGATAGCCGAAACACGCTGTCTTGTAAGATATGACGAGTTCAAGACCGAGTCGGTTGAGCTTATCAGCACCGCTCAGGCGCGCTTTGAAACTCAGAAAAAGCGCGCTATGGATCAGTTCGAGCAGGCTTATCAGACCTTGTCCGATTCACAGTCTGCGCTCGATATTGTGCAGTCGGAGCTTGACGGTTATCAGCAGGAGGTTGAGGATGCCAAGGAGCTTCTCGACACCAGAGAGGAAAATATACCCAACAGTAAGCAGCAGCTTGAGGAGGCGAGAAAAACTCTCGCTGAGCAGGAGGCGCTTTATAACACTACCTCCAAGCAGCTGCAGAACAACCAGGAAATTATTGCCAAGATGGAGGAGGAGCTTCGTCAGAACGCCTCTAAAATGTCTGCAGACGAATATGCCGATGCTGCCTTCTCGATTTACAGCTGGAAGGCTACGGGGCAGTTCTATAAATCACAGCTTGACGCCATCAAACTTGCCATCGATCAGGCAAACAGGCGAATTGATAACGCACAGCTTATACTTGAGGGCAGTCCCGAAGCGATTGCAGACGCCAGGCAGAAGCTTGCCGACGGCGAGAAGAATATCAAGCAGGCTCAGCATGAGCTTAATACCAAGCAGGCGGCGCTTGACAAGGCGAAGGAAGAATACGAGCTTTCCAAGAGCGATGTCGTTGAGGAACTCAACGATGCGCAGGCGAAGCTTGACAGTTATAAGCAAAGAATTGAGAGCACTCCCGTTCCCACCTGGTACGTTACGGGCAGGGAAATAGTTGACACCTACGCCTCGTTTGACAACGACGCAGAGGGTATCAGCGCAATCGGCGCGGTGTTCCCGATTATCTTCTTCCTCGTTGCCGCTCTTGTCAGTCTTACGACCATGACGAGAATGGTCGAGGAGCAGAGACTGCTTATCGGCACGTTCAAGGCTCTCGGTTACAACAAAAAGACAATAACCGGAAAATATATTCTGTACGCTCTTTTGGCTACGCTTATCGGCGGTATCGTCGGCGCGGTCGTCGGCGAGGCGCTTATACCCTCTACGGTAGTTCAGACGTACAAAATAGTATATATGAACTTAACCAGGATTATAGTGCCCGTAAATATACCCTACGCGGTAATTGCGGTTGTTATTTCACTCGTCTGCACTACGGGCGCGGCATATCTTGCAAGCCGCAGAAGTCTTAAAGAGGTTCCCGCCGAGCTCATGAGAGAGCAGGCACCGACCGTAGGCAAAAAGATAGGCCTTGAAAAGCACGAGTGGTTCTGGATGCGGCTCAGCTTCTCGCAGAAGGCGGCGCTGAGAAATCTCGTCAGATACAAGAAGCGTCTGTTTATGACCGTCTTCGGCGTTGCGGGATGCGTGGCTCTGCTGCTTGTCGGCTTTGGAATACGCGACTCTGTTTCGTCAATGACTAACAATCAGTTCTCAAAAATCTGGAACTATCAGGGCACAGTCACAATCAACGAGAATATTACCAGAACGCAGAGACGCCATCTGCTTGCAAACCTGCAGACAGTAGAAGGCGTAACCGACTACCTTCAGATTTGCCGTAAGCCGTATCTTGCGCTTAACGGCGAAAAGCAGCAGGATGTTTATCTGATAGTACCTCAGAGCGTTGAGCCTATGGCCGACTATATTACGCTTCAGTCCAGAATAGGACACGACGAATACCTGCCCACAGACGACAGTATCGTTATTACCGAGAAGCTTGCGAATATGCTCGGCGCTTCCGTCGGCGACTCGATAAGCTTCAAAACCTCCGAAAACGCGACCGAGAGCGCAACGGTTAAGATTTCGGGCATCGTTGAGAATTATCTCTATCACTACGTCTATATGACGCCTGCGGTTTACCGTAACCTTTTCGGCGAGATACCGAACCTTAACACGCTGCTTATCAGAACCAATGCAGCCGATGACGCAGCGCTCGCTGCAAAGATACTTGAAAACAACGAAGTTACCTCGGTTACAATGAACAGCATCACCGCACAGAAGGTCAGCGAGACCACGAGCAGACTTATGATAATAGTCTTTATGATGATAGGCTCTGCGGCGCTGCTTGCGTTTGTTGTACTGTATAATCTCAACAACATCAACATTACCGAGCGCAGGCGCGAGCTTGCAACGCTCAAGGTGCTCGGTTACCGTCCCGATGAGGTCGAAAAATACGTGTTCAGAGAGAACACGATAATGATGTTTATCGGCATTTTAATCGGTATCGCGCTGGGTATCGTGCTTCATTTCTTTGTAATGAAATCCGTTGAAACCGATACTATGATGTTCGGCAAGCAGATAAAGTGGTACAGCTTTTTAATCAGTATCGCGCTGACTGCCGTGTTCTCGGCAATAGTAAACTTCTTAATGTCCTTCAAGCTTAAGAAGATTGATATGATAGAATCCACAAAGAGTAATGAATAAGGGGTGTAAACATGTTTAATCAGCTTGACAAGCCGCAGGCCGGCGAGCAGATAGCAATTATGAAAACCAACTACGGTGAAATCAAAATCCGTCTTTTCGGCGAACTCGTTCCCAAAACAGTCGAGAATTTCGTCACTCACGCCAAAGAGGGCTATTACAACGGTCTTATCTTCCACCGTGTAATCAATGACTTTATGATTCAGGGCGGCGATCCTACGGGAACCGGTATGGGCGGCGAGAGCATCTGGGGCGATAATTTTGCAGACGAGTTCTGCACTTCGCTTCACAATCTTCGCGGCGCTCTTTCAATGGCAAACGCGGGACCCGACACAAACGGCAGCCAGTTTTTTATCGTTCAGGCAAAGAGTGTTTCCGACGATATGCTTGACCAGCTGAGAATGGCGGACGAGAAGTATTTCCCGACCGAGTGCATCGAAGCTTACGAAAGTCTGGGCGGTACTCCGTGGCTTGACTACCATCACAGCGTTTTCGGTCAGGTTTACGAGGGTATGGACGTCGTTGACAGCATCGCGGCTGTCAAGGTCGACTTCTTTCAGAACAAGCCTCTCAATGACGTTGTAATTGAAAGTATTGAAATAGAAACTGTTTAAGCGGGGTATTGATATGCTTTTTAAGAACATAACGTTAATCGACGAAAACTTTGAGGTTAAAAGCAATATGTATGTCGGAGTTTTCAGCGACCGCATTGACTATATCGGCGAAACCGAGCCCGAAAAGGACTACGGCGAAGCTTACGACGGCAGCCGGAAAGTGCTTCTGCCCGGCTTTGTAAACGCCCACACACATTCGCCCATGACACTTCTTCGCGGTTATGCGGAAAACCTCCCGCTTGACCGCTGGCTTAACGAAAAGGTTTTCCCGTTTGAGGACAGGCTCAACTGCGAGCGGGCGTATTACGGCACTATGCTATCGATAGCCGAGATGCTTGCCTGCGGTACGACCTCGTTTTCGGATATGTATTTCTTCACCGACGGCGTTATGAAGGCGGCGATTGACGCAAAAGCGAAGCTTAATTACAGCCGTTCAATAGTGTCCTTTGACGACACGCCCTTGCTTGAAAACGAAAGAGTCAAGGAGGGCATCTGCGCCGCCGAAAAGTATCACAATACCGAAAACGGCAGAATCAAGGTCGATATGTGCCTTCACGCAGAATATACCAATACGCTCAAAACTATTGAGGAATTCGGTGAATATACAAAGGGCAGGGGACTGATTAATCATATTCATCTGTCCGAAACCAAGCTTGAGCATGAAAACTGTAAGCAGAAGTACGGCAAAACTCCCGCCCGTCTTTTCTATGACGCGGGCGTTATGGACAGCCCGTGTCTGTTTGCCCACTGCGTATGGATTGAGGACTCAGATATTGAACTGTTCAAGGAAAAGGGCGCTTCTGTTGCCCACTGTTCCGCGAGCAATCTTAAGCTCGGCAGCGGCGTCTGCGATACGTATAAGCTTATGCAAAACGGAATCAACGTTGCAATCGGTACGGATTCCGCTTCGTCGAACAATTCGCTTGATATAATTAAGGAAATGTACCTTGCTGCCATACTTCCCAAGGGCATTCAGGGCAGGGCGGATATAGTTTCTCCCGCCGAGGTGCTGAAAATGGCAACGCGCAACGGCGCTCTCGCTCAGGGTAGGGAGGACTGCGGTCTTATAAAGGAAGGCTTTAAGGCCGACCTTTGCGTAATCGATCTCAATAAAGCTAATATGTATCCCGATTTTGACGTGCTTAACAATCTCGTTTATTCAGCGTCAAAGGCGGATGTGGTGCTTACAATGGTTGACGGCGAGGTTCTCTATAAGGACGGCGAATACAAGTATATCGACGTCGAGAAAATCGGCTTTGAGTGCAACCGCATAGTAGGCGAGGTCGTAAAGGAGCTTGGCGTATGATTGACAGTGCCGTAAAATATATCAGATCAAAAATTCCCGCTTCCCCCGAGGTTGCAATAATACTCGGCTCGGGTCTGGGCGGACTTGCCGATAAGATTGAAAACCCTGTTTATATTGACTACGGCGAGCTTGAGGATTTTCCCGTATCAACCGCTCCCGGTCATAAGGGACGCTTTGTTTACGGCGAACTCAATGGCAAGCGGGTAATCTGTATGCAGGGACGCTTTCACTATTACGAAGGCTACACTATGAAGCAGATTATTGCACCCGTAAGAGTGATGAGGAAGCTCGGTGCCGAATATCTTATCGTCACCAATGCCGCGGGCGGCGTTAACAAGAGCTTCAACGTCGGCGATATAATGCTCATCACCGACCATATCAACTTTATGGGCACCAATCCGCTTATCGGTAAAAACGACGACGAATTCGGAGTGCGCTTCCCCGATATGAGCTTTGCGTACAATCCCGATTTGCGCAGGCTTGCCGCCCAATGTTCGGCTTCAACGGGCGTTGAAATAAAGGAAGGCGTGTATCTCGGCTGTACCGGTCCGAGCTACGAAACCCCTGCCGAGATAAGGGCGTTCAGAACTCTGGGCGCGGATGCGGTAGGTATGTCAACCGTTCCCGAGATAATCGCCGCAAGCCATCTTAAATTCAAAACCCTTGCATTCTCGCTTATAACCAATATGGCGGCGGGCATACTCGACCAACCTCTGACCGAGGAGGAAGTACTTGAAACCGGTGCGCGCAAGGGCGCAGAGATGCAGAAGCTTATATGCGAAATAATAGGAAGAATATAAATGCTTGATTTGAATTCACAGACTGCAGGATTTGACAGGGAGAACAACGCTCTCGTTATTATAGACCAGACAAGGCTTCCCAATGAGGAAGTCTTGTTAAGCCTTAAGACGAGGGAAGAAATCTTTGATGCCGTAAAGACTCTCAAACTCCGCGGTGCCCCGTGTATAGGCGTTTGCGCCGCCATAGCTATGGCGGTTCTTTCAAATGACAGTACGGCGCAGACCGAAGAAGCGTTTATAAAAGACTTTGAGGACAACGCAGTATATCTCATCTCATCAAGACCGACCGCGGTGAATCTTTCGTGGGCGGTAAACGAGATGAAAGAGACACTTATCAGCTGTAAAGGTCAAAGCCTTGACAATATCAAAAAAGCCTTGTGCGACAAGGCTTCAGAGATTCTTGAAAACGATATATCAACCTGCCGTGCGATAGGTGAGTACGGTGCGCGAATTCTGAAAAATACCGACGCAATTCTGACCCACTGTAACGCCGGAAGGCTTGCCTGCATTAAATACGGCACGGCGCTTTCACCCGTTTACGTCGCAAAAGAGCAGGGACACGCAATTAAAGTTTATGCCGACGAAACGAGACCGCTTCTTCAGGGCGCAAGACTGACGGCATACGAGCTGACGAAGGCAGGCGTTGACACGACGGTTGTCTGTGACAATATGTCGTCATATATAATGAAAAACTCACTTGTCGGCGCGGTGCTCGTCGGCGCTGACCGAATTGCAAAAAACGGCGACACGGCAAACAAAATCGGCACCTCGTCGCTCGCAATAGTTGCAAGGCATTACGGCATACCGTTTTATGTCTGCGCTCCTATGTCAACTTTCGACAAAAACACCGATAACGGCGACGGTATAGTAATTGAAATGCGTGACGAAGCGGAGATTTCGGAAATGTGGTACGAAAAGCGTATGACGCCCGAAAAGGCAAAGGCGCTTAACCCCGCCTTTGACGTGACCGACGCTTCGCTGATAATGGCGTTTATCACCGATAAGGGCGTTTTCAAACCCGAAGAGATAAAAGACATTATATAAAAAGAAAGCGGTAAGCACTCGGCTTACCGCTTTTTGTTTAGTTTGTTATTTCAGCTTTATCGTCAGCTCGATATAATCTTTCTCACTTGCGCTTGAGAGCTTAATCTTGTAATTTTCATTCTCAAAATCGGCCCACGTGACGGCGCCGCCGTTTGCCCTTGCAAACGGCTCCTCGCCCTCGGCCGTCGGCTCGCCGTAAGCTTCGGTCAGCTTTTCAGCTGCATCGTCGAAGCCGAGCTCATAGCTGTAAATATAAACCGTATCGGCAAAGTATTCGCCGTTGTCGTCATTCTGATGATAAACCACTGAGCAATTTGCCGCAGCTTTTTCGAAAAGCTTTCCGTCAAATTTCAGTTCAAACAGTAAACCATTTTTGAAATACTTTTCTTCAATTTTGCTCTCGGAAACGCTTTTTCCGAGAAGCTTTGCGCTGTCAAGCACATTTTCAAAACTGTATATAGTTGTTTCTCCGTCGGTCTGTGTCTGTGTATTTTCGACGGTATGAGGTCCGCCGCTTGCCTGCTTTGCGGTATTTTCAAGATTCTTTTTATATCTGTTATACGCAAATGCCGTCGCGGCGAGGATAATCGCCATGGCAACTACAACAATGACAATAATTCTTGACTTGTCGGTCATATCATCACCTCAATAATAAATATAACACAAACCAAACAATTAATCAAATTAATATAACAACAGACCTGATAAATCAGGTCTGTTGTTGGTTTTTATTCAGCCGTTTCGGCTTCGATTTCCTTGATAATGCATTCATTGCCCTGAATAAGCCAGGTTTCACCCGAATGACAGTAAGGACATTCCCTGCCGTATTTCACGGTTTCGTAGTTTCTCTCGCAGCTTGAACAGAAGGTAATTGCGGGTATCGTTTCAAGCACAAGCTCCGAGTCAACGAGCACGGGATGCTTTCTCTTGAAATAATTCCAGCAGTCAACGAAGTAATCGGTAACTATGCCCGAAACCTCGCCGACCTGCAACGTAACCTTGCCGATTCTTATAATATTCTGTTCCTCGGCGGTTTCGTCAAGCGTATTGGCGAGATTGACGATAATTCCCATTTCGTGCATGGCTTAGTCCTTCATCATCTCTTCAATATCTACGCCGTTGCCGGTGTGCGGATGCGTCTTGTGGAATTCCTTAGTAGCCTTATTGTATTCCTTGCGCTTCTTACGCATTGTTCTTGCTTCCTCGGAGCCTGAGTTGAGAACAATCCTGAAGGCTCTGGGAACCGCATAGCTCAGAAGTCCGCCGACCTTGTCCTCAGCCCTGCGCATATCCGAAGCGTCGGGATGATCGCGGACAAGATGAATTGCATCGAATTCGCACTTCGTCGTGCAAAGTCCGCAGCCGATACACTTATTTTCGTCAACTATGCTTGCGCCGCAGCCTAAGCAGCGTGAAGCCTCAGTCTTTACCTGCTCTTCGGTGAAGATAAGTCTGTTGTCGGTAAAGCCGTTCTTATAGTCAACGGAAGCGTCAACGGGCGGAATCTGTCTCTGCGCCTTGTCGTAGGAATCAATTGCGATATTGTCCTTGTCAAGGCTCTTGAAATAACGTCTGTCTCTGGCAAGAGTCTGGGAAACGTTGTTCTTGGAAACAAATCTTGAAAGCGACTCAGCCGCTTCGTGTCCCTGACCGATAGCGTCGATAACGAATTTCGGTCCCGTATATACGTCGCCGCCTACGAAAATGCAGGGGTCGTCGGTCTGATAGGTGAACTTATCCGCAATGGGATAATTGCCGTGATGGAATTTAACGGCCGTGCCTTCAAGCAGCTTGCCCCACTCGATAGCCTGACCGATGGCGAATACAATCTTAGTTGCATTAACTGTAACTGTATTGTTCTCGTCGTATTTCGGTGAGAATCTGCCGTTTTCGTCAAGTGTGGAAACGCACTTCTTAAGCACGATACCCGAAACCTTGCCGCTATCGTCGGTAAGTATTTCCTTCGGGCCCCAGCCGCAGCTGATAATTACGTTCTCATCCTCGGCTTCCTCTATTTCCTCGGGGGAGGCGGGCATGGTCTCTCTCGACTCAAGGCAGTACATCGAAACCTTGTCTGCACCCTTGCGGTGAGCCGTTCTTGCACAGTCTATGGCAACGTTGCCGCCGCCGATTACTACTACGTCGCCGCTCAGATCCTTTGAGGTATCGCTTAACGCTTTTTCAAGGAATTTAACCGCGATTTCCGTTCCCTCTGCCGTGTCGTTCGGTACACCGGGAAGTCTGCCGCCCTGACAGCCGATTGCGATATAGAAGGCTTCGTAGCCCTGTTTCTTCAGCTCTTCTATGGTAACGTCCTTACCGACCTCAACGCCGCATTTAATCTCAACGCCGAGCTCACGGATGATGTCGATTTCAGCATCGATAACGTCCTTTTCAAGTTTGAAGGACGGGATGCCGTAGGTCATCATACCGCCGGGCTTTTCGTTCTTTTCGAATACGGTCGGATGATAACCCATTGTGCCGAGATAATAGGCAGCGGACAGACCTGCGGGGCCTGCGCCGATAATGGCGATTTTCTCATCCCATTCGCCGCTTACTCTCTTTGTAATCTTCTTGGGTATATATCTTGTCTCTGCGTGCAGGTCACGCTCGGCAAGGAATTTCTTAACGTCGTCTATTGCAACGGGCTTATCTATTGTGCCTCTCGTGCAGGCGTCCTCACAGCGCTTGTTGCAGACGCGGCCGCAGATAGCGGGGAAGGGGTTTTCAAGCTTGATGAGCGCAAGAGCCTCGTCGTATCTGCCTTCCTTAGCCATCTTCAGATAGCCCTGAATCGGCACGTGAGCGGGACATGCGGATTTACACGGAGAAGTACCCGTTTTGTGAGTATTGACTCTGGCGGTATCTCTGTAATTCTCGTCCCACGCATATTTACCCCAGTGAATCTTATCGGGAAGTACGGACTTCGGATACTTTACTGGAGTGCCGTCCTTCTGACAGAGCTTCTGTCCGAGCTTGACTGCACCTGCAGGGCAGACCTCAACGCATCTGCCGCACGCAACGCAGTTTTCCTTATTGACGTTAGCGGTGTAAGCGCTTCTCGACATATTGGGAGTGTTGAACAGAAGCGAGGTACGCAGAGCGTTACAGATTTTGACGTTACAGTTACAGATATCGAAAATATGGTCGTCGCCGTCGATATTAGTTACCTGATGAACGTAGCCGTTGTCCTCGGCCTTCTGAAGAATTTCAAGCGCTTCTTCCTTTGTAATATAATGCGCTCTGCCCGTTTCCACGGTGTAGTCGGCCATATCGCCGACCTGAATGCACCAGTCGTCGCCGTCGTCGGTACAGCCCTCGCCGATTTCCGCACGGGAATAACGGCACGAGCAGATACCTGCGGACAGATGGCCCTCATATTTCTGAAGCCAGTATGAAATCTTTTCAATGCTCATAGCCTCGCGGCTTGCGTTGACTTCCTTTTCAACGGGTATAACGTGCATACCGATACCGTTGCCGCCGGGGCGTACCATAGAGGTAATGTGTTCAAGCGGAAGGAAGGTCATCCGCTCAAACATCTTTGCAACGGGGGGATTCTTCTTGATTCGGTCAACCGAAGAATTGAAAAGCTCCGCGCTGCCGGGTACGAAGTAGCTTGTACGGTAACGCAGCTCCTTCGGCGCACCCTCAATCGGGCCGTTGTCGTCGTAGTGGTCGCCGTAATCGTATTCAACGAAGCCGTGAACGCAGAGAAGGTTCAGGGTTTCCTTGAATTTCTCTGCGTCGAGCTGAGGATTCATCTTCTGAAGCTCTTCTGCGGTGTACCATTTGCGCTGCTTCATCGAGAGCGCAATATCAACCTCGTCCTCGTTGAGGATTTCACGCAGTCCCCAGTATTCCTCGTCGGTGGTCTTGAGACCGAAAAGCTTATGAGGTACGTTGTCGGTGATTTTCGCACCGAGCTTGGCATATTTCTTTTTCTTTTCCGCTTCGCCGTCAAACTTTGATTTTGTGGTGGGCATCTTGTCATAGGTTTCGGGCATAATTATTCTCCTTCCCCTTATTTGTTTCCTTTAAGCGAACGCTTGATAATCTTCATACCGCGCTTGAGAGCGTAGGGGCCTACAACCTTCATCATTTCCTCGGCGGTGTGCATTTCGCTCGCCTGAGGAATATCACGCGAAAGATGAATTGCGTCGAATTCGCATCTCGTCGTGCAAAGACCGCAGCCGATGCACTGGTTAAGGTCAACTGTTGTAGCGCCGCAGCCTAAGCAACGGTTAGCCTCAATCTTAACCTGCTCCTCGGTGAGAGGCTCACGCAAATCCTTGAACGTCTTGAGCGGGTCGCCCTCTCTCATGCCGGGAGCCTGTCTGTCGGCGTTGTCATAGCCTTCAAGCTTGACGTCGTCTCTGTCCAGTTCGATAAACTGTCTTAAATCTCTGCCGATAGTAAGCGACTGACCGGGATGTACGAAGCGGTTGATTGAAACCATACCCTCCTTGCCCTCGGCGATAGCGTCGATGGCAAAGCGTGCGCCGTGGTAAATGTCGCCGCCTACGAAAATGTCGGGCTCATCTGTCTGATATGTAATCTTATCGGCAACCGCAGTACCGTTACGGTTAAGCTTAACCTTTGAGCCTTCGAGCAGCTTGCCCCATTCGGCCGACTGACCGATAGCCATCAGTACATTTTTGCACTCAACGGTGATTGTATCGTTCTCGTCGTACTTCGGTGAGAAGCGGTGCTCGTCGTCAAATACGGAAACGCACTTCTTGAATACGATAGCCTTGACGGTACCGTCTTCGTTCTTGAGTATTTCCTTCGGGCCCCAGCCGTTGAGAATTTCGATGCCTTCCTCCTCAACCTCGGCAATCTCGTCCTTTGCTGCGGGCATTTCCTCTCTTGACTCAAGGCAGAGCATCTTAACCTTGCCGTCTGTCGCTCTTGCCGCAGTTCTTGCAACGTCAGCCGCAACGTTACCGCCGCCGACTACAACTACGTCGCCGTCAAGACGGATTGTATCGTCCTGATTGATTCTTCTTAAGAATGCGATACCGCTTTCAACGCCCTTTGCGTCCTCGCCGTCAACGCCTGCGAGTCTGCCGCCCTGAAGTCCGATTGCGATATAGAACGCCTTATAGCCCTGCTGTCTTAATTCGTCAAGGGTAACGTCCTTGCCGACCTCAACGCCGCATTTAATCTCGGCGCCCATCTTCTTGATGATTTCAATTTCGGCGTCAACAACCTTCTTGTCGAGTCTGAAATTCGGAATACCGATTGTCAGCATACCGCCCGGACGGCTTTCCTTCTCGAATACGGTTACGGGATAGCCTTCCGTTCTAAGATAATAAGCCGCCGAAAGACCTGCGGGACCTGCGCCGATAACGGCAATCTTATAATCGTCCCACTGTTCGCCTACGCCGTTGAAGCATACCTCGGGAACGTACTCGTCGCCCGCGTCAAGTTCACGGTAGGCGAGGAACTTCTTGATTTCGTCAATGGCAACGGGCTTATCTACAAGACCTCTCGTGCAGCGGTCTTCGCAGCGTCTGTTGCAAACTGCGCCGCAGACTGCAGGGAAGGGGTTATCCTGACGGATGAGTTTGAGAGCATCCTTGTATCTGCCCTCGGCAGCCATCTTTATATAGCCCTGTACTGCAAGGTGAGCGGGGCAGGCCGTTTTACACGGTGAAGTACCCGTGTCGTAGCAGTTAATCTTGTTGTGGTCTCTGTAATCGGGGTCCCATCTGTCCTCGCCCCACTTATGGTCGTCGGGAAGATCGTGCATGGGATACTTAACCTTTGAGCCGTCAGCCTTGCAAAGCTTCTGTCCGAGCTTTGCTGCGCCTGCGGGACAAACTTCAACGCACTTGCCGCAGGCAACGCACTTTTCGGGCTCAACGTGAGCTCTGTAAGCCGAGCGCGACATATTAGGCGTGTTGAAAAGCTGAGACGTACGAAGTCCGTAGCAGCTTCCGGGAGAGCAGTTGCAGATACCGACTATCTTGTCGGGACCGTCAAGGTTTGTTATCTGATGAACGTAACCCTTTTTCTCGGAACGCAGAATAATTTCAAGTGCTTCCTCGCGGGTGATATATTTTGCGTCCTTGCCCGATTCAACGAGGAATTCAGCCATATCGCCCAATGCTATACACATGTGGCCTTCGATATCGCCTACGCCTTCGCCTCTGATACGCTGAGCCTTACGGCAGGCGCATACCATTGAGCAGAATTTATCGTACTTGTTCAGCCAGTGAGTAAGATGCTCAACGCTGACGGAGGTGCTTTCGTGCTCGATAGCCTTTTCAACGGGAATAACGTGCATACCGATTCCCGCGCCTCCGGGAGGAATGAGCTTTGAAGCGAGTTCAAGCGGCTCCTGAGGAGCGAGATTGAACATAGTCGCAACCTCGGGATGATCGTCGGGCAGAGTCTTATGCTCGACCATATATTCGCCAGAGCCTACAACCCATTTCGGGATAAGGAACTGACGCTCATTGTCCTCGTTTTCTCTGTTTTGCTCGAGCAGACCGATCCAGAGTATGTGATCGACTATCTTCTGAGCCTCTTCAACGCTCATATTGTTTCTCTTTGCAAGCTCGCCTATGCGAAGCGGAACACGCCTCTTTTTGAACGACAGCATGAACTTGACCTCTTCCTTGGTAAGAAGTCTGTCAAGTATCCAGAAATCCATGTGGTTTTCCTTCATACCGCCGGGAAGCTTACGCGGAATATTATCCGTAATCATAAGCGCAAGCTTGGTCACAAGCTTTTTCTTTTCGGGATCGTCGCAATGATAGTCAGTCAGCGGAAAATCCTTCTCGTTTACGTGAATTCTCGGGTTTACGTCTCTGGGCATAGTTTTTCTCCTCAAAATTTATTGATCGGGCGCGCAAATACACACTCCCACTTATACATGTTAATTATACTTGAATTCGCGCTTTTTTTCAATAGGAATAATTATACTATATTTATGTTGTTTTATTGTATATTTAGACATAAGGGGGCAGGGGGGATATAAAAAAACGGACGGGAAACCGTCCGTTTTGCTTATGAATATTATTCAATCGTACCGCCGCCGATTACAGTGTCGCCGTCGTAAATTACCGCCGCCTGACCTTTTGTCACGGCTCTCTGCGGCTCGTCAAATACTATCTTCAGATGGCTTTCGTCCGTTTGCGTTACGGTTGCGGGCTGTTCCTTCTGATTATAGCGTATTTTAGCGGAGAAACGCTCCGCCCTGTCAAGTCTGTCGCAGGCGGAAAGAGTTATATCCTTAACGCTCAGTTCCCTTTGCATAAGATCTTCGTTGAAGCCGAGTATAACCTTGTTGTTCGCCAGATCCTTTTCGACGACGTACATACTCGCGGGCAGGGCAAGACCGAGCCCTTTCCGCTGACCGACGGTGTAGCGTATAATGCCCTTGTGCTCGCCGAGACGGTTTCCGTTCATATCAACGAAATCACCGTGCGCATAGCTCTTTCCCGTGTGCTTCTCGATGAAGCTGAAGTAGTCGCCGTCAGGCACGAAGCAGATGTCCTGGCTTTCGTGCTTTTTTGCATTGACGAAGCCCTGCTCAAGCGCGATTTCGCGAACCTGCGGCTTTGTGTATTCGCCGAGCGGAAATTTAGTCATCTTAAGCTGCTGCTGAGTAAGCGAATAGAGCACGTAGCTCTGATCCTTGCTTAAATCGACAGCCTTTTTCAGCAGGTATCTGTCGCCCTGCTTTTCAATGCGGGCGTAGTGTCCAGTCGCAACGTAATCCATCTCAAGCTCAAGCGCTCTGCGAAGCATGGAACGGAACTTGATATAGCGGTTGCAGTCAATGCACGGATTGGGCGTTTCGCCGTTTTCGTAAGCCGAAACAAAGCGCTCAATGACCTCCTGCCTGAAATCCTCCGTCATATTGAGCATATAGTGGCGTATGCCGAGCCTGCCGCAGACCGCCTTTGCGTCTTCGGCATCCTCAAGCGAACAGCACGCCTTGTCGGGCAGTACGTCAATGTCGTCGTTATTGAACAGCTTCATTGTAACGCCGTAAACGTCGAAGCCGTCCTTTTGTAAGAGATAAGCGGCGACAGATGAGTCAACACCGCCGCTCATGCCTATCATTACCTTTTCCATATCAGCCGCCGAGTCTTATCATTTCGTCGATGCATTTTCTCGCTTTTTCAATCGTTTCGCCGTCAAGTTCAATTTCCTCGCCGCTTCTGCCGAGTATTGCATTGTAAACGTCGTAAAGCGTGTTGAGCTTCATGTTTTTGCACATAAGCTTCTGCGAAAGATTCCAGAACAGTTTGTCGGGACATTCGTACTGAAGATGCCCGGTAATCGAAAGCTCCGTGCCTATGATAAATTCCTTTGCGTCGGAATTCTTTGCAAATTCCATTATACCCGAAGTTGAGCCGACGTAATCGGCGTGCTTTACGACCTCTTCGGTACATTCGGGATGCACGAGCAGAAGCGCGCCGGGGTGCTTTGCCTTCGCTTCAAGAACTTCCTTTTCGTTTACGGAAGCGTGAACGGGACAGCCTCCCTGAAGAAGCTTGAAATTCTTTTCGGGTATCTGCTCGGCAACGTATGCTCCGAGATTGCAGTCGGGTATGAAAAGTATATTCTTTTCGGGTATCTGCTTACAGATTTTAACCGCGCTTGACGAGGTTACGCACACGTCGCAGATTGTTTTGAGCTCTGCGGTTGTGTTGATATAGCAGACAACCTTGTAATCGGGATACTGACTCTTGACGATTGAAATTGTCTCTCTGTCCATCTGCTCCGCCATCGGACAGCCCGATTCTGCATGGGCGAGTATAACCTTCTTTTCGGGCGAAAGGATTTTAACCGTTTCCGCCATAAAGCGGACGCCGACCATGATAACGGTCTTCTGCGGTGCAGTTTTCGCCTTGACGGACAGAGCGTAGCTGTCGCCCGTAAAATCCGCAATTTCGATTATCTCATGCGCAACGTAACTGTGCGCGAGTATGCACACGTC
This sequence comes from Clostridiaceae bacterium, assembly GCA_030530095.1. Classification (GTDB taxonomy): domain Bacteria; phylum Bacillota; class Clostridia; order Oscillospirales; family Acutalibacteraceae; genus Fimenecus. The sequence continues at coordinate 5,317 of JAUMVO010000004.1, read as the reverse complement.
GTTTTCTTTTTTCAGTCTTAAAATTTCCTGCTGAACGTCTTTAATCATTTTTTACCCCTCTTTGCAAGGTTTTTCATTTTATCGCCGTGACGGTACTCGTCAAACATTATCTGCTCGAGCTCGGGAAAGTCGGCAATATACGGACGGTAAGAGTCGCCGCCCTTATATTCTCCTATGGCTACGCCCCTTAAAAGCAGAGCGCGCGGCATGAATTTATACGCCTTTGAAATAATGTTTGCCAATCCGTCGGACGCTTTCAGGTCCTCTTCGGTGTACTTGCGGCAGATAACGGCGTGCCTGCCCTCATCTTTAGCCGCTTCGAGAAACGCCTCTTTCATTTCACTGTCATCGGTAAGTTCGGCGAGTTTACGGTACATAAGCACGGCGTCAAGCTCACCCTGCTGAAACGACAGAAAAGCCTTCTTCTGCTGTTCGGTCACGGTAACACCTCCCTGATAAGTAAATAATATATTTTTGTTCGTGTTTTGTCAATAAACACTCTGCTGCACAGTAATAAAAATATACTTGTACTTTATAGACATTTGTTGTATAATATTATCCAATTAATTTTGCAGAGGCGATATTATGAGAATTGTAATAAAGGTAGGCACCTCGACTTTGACCTACGGCACGGGCAGGCTCAACATAAGACGCGTTGAGAAGCTCTGTACCGTCATAAGCGACCTTAAGAACAGCGGACATGAGGTTATACTTGTTTCCTCGGGCGCTATCGGCATGGGCGTCGGTAAGCTCAACTTAAGCGAAAGACCGACGGACATCCCGACCAAGCAGGCTGCCGCGGCGGTCGGTCAGTGCGACCTTATGTACACATACGATAAGCTTTTCTCGGAATATCGCCACACCGTAGCCCAGCTTCTGTTGACGGGTTATGACCTTACCAACGAGCACAGCAGCGTAAACTTCCGCAATACTCTGATGCGCCTGCTTGAACTCGGTGTGCTTCCCATAGTCAACGAAAACGACACCGTTTCCACGGATGAAATAAAGATAGGCGACAACGACACGCTCGGCGCGGTAGTTGCCGAGAGCACGGGTGCAGGCTTGCTCGTTATGCTCACGGATATCGACGGACTTTATACCGCCGATCCGAGAAAGGACGAAAGCGCAGAACTCATTCCCGTTGTTGAAACGATTGACGACTCAATCCGTTCGCTTGCCGACGACTGCCATTCGGGCTTCGGCACGGGCGGCATGATTACCAAAATCCGCGCCGCCGAAATCGCGGTTAAATCGGGCTGTGATGTAGTAATAGCCAACGGCAGCGACCCGTCGGTGCTCTACGGTATAGTTGAGGGCGAGCAGATAGGCACGCGCTTTATCGCGGAAAGGAAATAAAATGTTAGAAAATACTCAGGAAATACTGATAAATGCCAAAAAGGCTTCGGCAGATATCTTAGGCTTGACGACCGATAAGAAAAATGCGGCGCTTCTCGCGATGGCGGATGCGCTAGTTGAAAACGAAGCCGATATTTTAGCCGAGAACGAAAAGGACGTCGAAGCGGCGAGGGGCACCGTCTCGGACGTTATGATTGACCGTCTTTCGCTCTCTCACGACAGAATACTCGGTATGGCTCAGGGTATAAGAGAGGTTGCCGGGCTTCCCGAACCCGTCGGCAACGTGCTCGACGAGGTAACGCGAAACGGCAATCTTGTTATTAAAAAGGTTTCCGTACCGCTCGGAGTTGTCGGTATTATTTACGAGAGCCGTCCCAACGTAACCTCTGACGCGGCTTCGCTTGCTTTGAAAAGCGGCAACGCCTGCGTACTGCGCGGCGGCAAGGAGGCATTCCGTTCGGCACTCGCAATAGTCAAAGCGCTCAGAAGCGGACTTGAAAAGGTCGGAGTAAATCCCGACGCAATTCAGCTTATTCACGACACAACCCGTCAGAGCGCCAACGAGATGATGAAGGCGAACGGACTTATCGATATGCTCATCCCCAGAGGCGGCGCGGGACTTATACGCGCCTGCGTCGAGAATGCAACCGTTCCCTGCATTCAGACGGGCACGGGTATCTGTCACGTTTACGTTGAAAAAACAGCCGACCTTGATATGGCTGTCAATATAATCAACAACGCCAAAACAAGCCGTCCTTCGGTCTGCAACGCCGAGGAGGTTTGTCTGGTTGACGAAGCGGTTGCAAAGGACTTTTTGCCGATGCTTAAAAGCAAGCTCGTTGACGAAAGAGCCGCAAACGGCCTGACTCCCGTTGAGTTAAGGCTTGATAAAAAGGCGGCCGCGATTATCGACGGCACACCTGCAGGTGAGAAGGATTTCGACACCGAATTCCTTGATTACATTCTCGCGGTCAAGGTCGTTTCGGGCGTTGACGAGGCTATTGCGCATATCTCGGCACATTCGACGGGCCACAGTGATGCGATAGTCACAAACGACGACGAAGCAAAGAGAAAGTTCACGCTTCTCGTTGACAGTGCGGCGGTTTACGTAAACGCTTCAACCCGCTTTACCGACGGCGGCGAGTTCGGTCTCGGCTGCGAAATGGGCATCTCTACTCAGAAGCTTCACGCCAGAGGTCCTATGGGACTAAAGGAGCTGTGTTCATACAAATACATCGTTACGGGTAACGGAAATATAAGGTGATAATTATGAAAATCGGATTTATAGGTACGGGCAATATGGGCGGCGCGCTTGCAAGCGCCGTATCAAAGAGCGGCGGCGAGGTTTATCTTTACGATAAGGACGCCGAAAAGGCCAACGCGCTTGCGCGTGCAATCTCGGCAAACTCCGTTTGTGCCGAAACGCTTATCAGCGAGTGTGATTTTATATTCATCGGCGTTAAGCCGCAGTTTCTGGCGGCGCTTTCTGCCGAAATCAAACCGCTTCTTGATAAAAAGATCGGCGAATTCACGCTTGTCAGCATGGCGGCCGGCGTCAGCCTGAAAAGTCTGAACGAGCTTTTCGGCAGCGTTCCGACTATACGCATTATGCCCAACACGCCCGCTTCGGTCGGTAAGGGAGTAATACTCTACTGCACCGACAGCGTTGACGCTTCAAAGGAAAACACCTTTAAGAAATTTATGGCTCCCTGCGGCACGGTTGACAAGCTTGAGGAAAGACTTATCGATGCCGCGAGCGCGGTTTCGGGCTGCGGTCCCGCGTTTGCATATATGTTTATCGACGCTCTTGCGGACGGCGCGGTTGAATGCGGACTCCCGCGTGATAAGGCGCTCGATTATGCCGCTTCCACTCTTGAGGGCGCTGCGGCTCTCTTAAAGGCTTCGGGCAGGCATCCCGCCGAACTCAAGGACGCCGTATGCTCGCCCGCAGGCTCCACAATTGAGGGCGTAAGAGCGCTCGAGGAAGGCTCGTTCAGAGCCGCCTGCATAAATGCGGTCAAGGCTTCGTATGAGCGCACAAAGGAACTTGGTCAGAAATAACATAAAAACACCCGTTGAAGGTGAAAAACTGTTGAAAACGGGGTAATTTCAAAAACACCTTGATTTGCCTGCGCTTTTCTGCTAAAATTACTCAAAATTTCGGAGGTGAGAAGGATGAAAAAAATAGATATTTACGATTTTGACAAAACCGTATTACCTTTTGACAGCGGTTCAACGTTCGCGTTCTACTGTTTCTTAAGGCATCCCTATCTTTTGTTCCTTCTGCCTTTCTATTTCTTTGACATACTTCTGTTTATAACGCACATCATCGGGCTTGACCATTTCAAGCACCATATTTTCTGCTTCGTGCGTTTTATCAATCTCGAAAAGAATGTCAAAAAGTTCTGGGACAGACACGAGAAGGATTTCTACGATTTTGCGCGTAAGGAAAACCGCGAAAGAGAGTCGGTTGTCATTAGCGCAAGTCCCGATTTTCTCTTAAAGGAAGCGCAGAAAAGGCTCGGCTTCGAGCACCTTATCTGCACTCGCCACGACCCGAAAACGGGTACTCTTCTCTATAAGAATTGCCGTAACGCCGAGAAGGTGCGCCGCTTTTATGAGGAGTTCAATAAGGACGAGGTTGAGGTCGTAACCGTCTATTCGGATTCAATCTCCAACGACGGTCCGATTTTCTCTCTGGGACAGAATTGCATACACGTTCACTCGGGCGCTCGATTTGAGCCGTTTAAGTACGAGGACGTCTACGGCGAAAGAGAATAAAAAAATCATTGACAAGCATTTACTTTTCTGTTAAAATACTTTTTGCCGCATATCAGGGGGCAGTATATATTATTATACTATAAGCGAGTTTTCCGCCTCCGATAGCGAGACTATAATTAAGGTAGGTAAAAACATGTACGCAGTAATCGTTACCGGCGGTAAGCAGTACAAGGTAGAGAACGGCGACGTTATCTATGTTGAGAAGCTTGACGCCGAAGAGAATGCCGAAGTAACCTTTGATAAGGTTCTCTGCATCGGTGCCGATGACGGCATCAAGGTCGGTTCTCCTTACGTTAAGGGCGCAACCGTTGCAGCTAAGGTATTGAAGACGGGTAAGGGTAAGAAAATCACCGTATTTACTTACAAGCCCAAGAAGAACGAAAAGCGCAAGAAGGGACATCGTCAGCCGTACACTAAGGTTGAGATTTCCGCAATTAACGCTTAAAGGCCATGATAAGAGCGAAGTTCAGTTATTCCCCCGAGGGTTTAGCGGACGGCTTTGAGATAAGCGGCCATTCCGGTTACGCAGAGGTCGGCAACGACATAGTCTGCGCGGCGGTTTCATCGGCGGCTTATATGTGTGCCAACACTCTGACCGAGATTCTGGGATTAAAGCCCGAGCTCAGCGAAACTGACGGCACGATGAAGCTTAAACTGAACGCTGAGGAATCACGCAAAGCCGATGCGGTATTAAAAGGATTGATACTTCATCTTGAACAGCTCTCATTACAGTATCCCGATTTTATCAAGATTGAAAGAGGTGCAAAAAATGCTTAAAATAAACATTCAGTTGTTCGCTCATAAAAAGGGAATGGGTTCTACCAAGAACGGCAGAGACTCCGAATCAAAGCGTCTCGGCGTTAAGCGTGCGGACGGTCAGTTCGTTCCTGCAGGCAACATTCTTGTAAGACAGCGCGGAACTCACATTCATCCCGGTGAGAACGTTGGCAAGGGCTCAGATGATACCCTTTTCGCCAAGGTTGACGGCGTTGTACGCTTCGAGCGTTTCGGCAAGGACCGCAAGAAGGTAAGCGTTTATCCCGTTGAGCAGTAATTAATTGCAAAATCAAAAGGCAGAGCCGGTCTCTGCCTTTTCTTTTTTTGTTTCAAATTTGAGTTTGTCGAGGAGAAAGCTTGATAGGACACCAGCCTCCCTTGTCAAAGGGAGGGGGACCGCCGT
>JAUMVO010000021.1 GCA_030530095.1 Clostridiaceae bacterium | reverse complement strand
TTAACAAGGGGCGCTGAATGCTCGCCGTCAATCACATAGACAAACTCCGATTTGGCGAAAAAAGAGCGGAGTACCCTCCGCTCTTTTATAATTATCTGATTTTATTCTTCTGTTCTTATAACCGCAATTCCCAGATCGCCGAGCTGGTCGTTGTCGACGGGCGCGGGACATTCGGTCATCGGCTCAGAAGCATTCTGTACCTTCGGGTAGGCAACTACGTCGCGAAGGCTCTCGCAGCCGAGCATCTGCATACACAGTCTGTCAAGGCCTATGCCCATTCCGCCGTGAGGCGGTGCGCCGTAGCGGAAGGCGTCAAGCAGATAGCCGAACTTTTCGTAAGCCTCTTCCTTGGAAAGACCGAGCAGGTCGAAAATCCTCGACTGAAGTGCGGGGTCGGTAATTCTTATCGAACCCGATGAAAGCTCAATTCCGTTTAATACGAGGTCGTAGCACTTTGCCCTGACCTTTGCCTTATCGGTTTCGAGATAGTCAAGGCAGTCGTCCATAGGTGCGGTAAACGGATGGTGCATGGCAAGCCATTCGCCCGTCTCCTCGTCATACTCAAAGAACGGGAACTCGGTAATCCACAGGAAGTTGTACTGACCCTGCGGAATTAGGTCAAGCTTCTTTGCAACCGCCTGACGCAGTGCACCGAGGATTGAGAGCACCTTTGAGTTGTTGGTGTCTGCGATAACGAGAAGCACGTCGCCGGTTTTAAGTTCAGCCTTTTCGGTTATGCCGTTCATTTCGTCCTCTGACATAAACTTCGCGAAGGATGACGACATACCCTCGTCGGTCATTCTGATAAAGGCAAGTCCCTTCGCGCCGCTGCCCTTTGCCATTTCGGTCAGCTTGTCGATTTCCTTACGCGTAAGGATTGAAGCGGCGTTCTCCGCCTTGATGGCTCTTACGGAACCGCCGTTTTCAAGAGCGCCCTTGAAAACTACGAATTCTGTGTTCCTAACGATATCGCTTAAATCGATAAGCTCCATGCCGTAGCGCGTGTCGGGCTTGTCCGAGCCGTAACGCTCCATAGCTTCCTTAAATGTTAATCTCGGAAGCGGAGTGGGAATATCAATACCCATTACGTCCTTGAAAACGCGCTTCATATAGCCTTCGCCGATTGCAAGCACGTCCTCCATCTCGACAAAAGACATCTCAAGGTCAATCTGCGTGAATTCGGGCTGACGGTCGGCTCTCAAATCCTCGTCTCTGAAACAGCGCGCTATCTGCATATATCGGTCGAAGCCCGCCACCATGGAAAGCTGTTTGTAAAGCTGGGGCGACTGCGGCAGGGCGTAGAAGCTGCCGTTATGTATTCTCGACGGAACGAGGAAATCCCTTGCGCCCTCGGGAGTGGAACGGATAAGCATCGGTGTTTCAATCTCGATAAAGCCGTTCTCGTCGAAATAGTCGCGGGTTACCTTCGCAACCTTATGTCTGAATATGATATTATTCTGCAAATCGGGACGGCGAAGGTCAAGGTAACGGTACTTAAGCCTTGTCAGCTCGCCCGTATTCGAATTCTCAGCAATCTCAAACGGCGGCGTCTCGCTCTTGGCAAGTACGCGAAGCTCGGTAACTTCAATTTCAATTTCGCCCGTGGGAATCTCATAATTTTTCGAGCTTCTCTCACGTACAACGCCGACGGCGGCAAGTACGTATTCGCTTCTTACGGCGAACGCCTTGTCAAAAATCGCCTTATCGGTATTCTCGTCGAAGGCAAGCTGAACTATACCCGTTCTGTCTCTTAAATCAACGAATATCAGCGAGCCTAAGTCTCTCTGACGCTGAACCCAGCCGAACAGGGTAACTGTCTTACCTATATCCGCAGCCGTAAGCGTGCCGCAGTAATTCGTACGCTTCAAGCCGTTAATTGTTTCCATAAAAACCGCCTCCAAGTAATGCTTCTATATTAATATCTCCTATACCGTATCCGTCAAGGCCGTTCATCGCCTGCTTAATAATTATCGACTGGAAATTGTCGGTAAAGTCGTCAAGCGATATTTCGGTCTGTGTGCCGTCGCCCATATTCTTGAGCATGGCTTTGCCGCTTGCAAGCTCGTCCGCGCCGAGCACTACGGTATAATTCGCGCCGATTTTGTCGGCGTATTTCATCTGAGCCTTAAGCGATCTTCCGACGGTATCGAACTGAGCCGCGAGTCCCTCGTTGCGAAGGTCGGTTGCAAGCTGTGACGCTTTTACGTTTTCCGCCTCTCCCATACTGCCGATAAAGATATCGCAGCGCTTTCTTTCGGGGAACTCGGTTTTCTGAGCGTCCATTAAGAGAAGCAGTCTTTCGATACCGAGGCCGAAGCCGCAGGCAGGAGTGGGCTTTCCGCCCATTTCCTCGATAAGACCGTCATATCTGCCGCCGCCGCAGACCGTACCCTGAGCGCCGATGTCGTTTGAAACGAATTCAAAAACCGTTCTCGTGTAGTAATCAAGTCCGCGTACTATGGTCGGATTAACCGTGAAAGCTATGTTGTTTGCGTTTAGATATTTTTTGACTAACTCGAAATGTTCACTGCAGTCCTCGCAGAGATAGTCGAGGATTTTCGGTGCGCCCGCCGCGATTTCCTTATCGGCAGGGCTCTTGCAGTCGAGTATTCTCATCGGGTTTTTATCAAGCCTTCCCTTGCAGGTATCGCACAGCTCGTCAATGTGCGCAGTGAAGTATTCGCGCAGAGCGTCCTGATACTTCTTTCTGCACTCGGGACAGCCTATCGAATTTATTTCTAGAGAAAGATTATTGATACCGAGATAGTTGAAAATCTCGTTTGCAAGCAAAATAATCTCAGCGTCAGCCGCCGCTGTAGGCGCGCCGAAGCACTCCACGCCGAACTGGTGGAATTCGCGAAGTCTGCCCGCCTGCGGCTTTTCGTAGCGGTAGCAGGAGGTCAGATAGTATATTTTCTGAGGCATAGCCTCGTTGAACAGACCGTTTTCGAGGAAGGCTCTCGCCGCACCGGCAGTGCCTTCGGGACGAAGGGTAATCGAACGGCCGCCCTTGTCCTCAAAGGTGTACATTTCCTTCTGTACGACATCGGTCGTCTCACCTACCGAACGCTGAAAAAGCTCGGTGTGCTCAAACACGGGTGTACGCATTTCATAAAAGCCGTAATTCTCGGCAATTTCGCGCATCGCCGCTTCGACATACTGCACCTTGTAGCTTTCTGCGGGCAGTGTATCGAGTGTTCCTTTTATAGCATTGGTTATAAGTGCCATAACAATTCATTCCTTTATAGAATTTTCCCCTTCCTTTTGGGAAGGGGGATCCTTAATCATTCAAAATTACTGCTTCGGATTAACAATATCACGCCAGTCGAGGTCGCCGCGCTCAAGTGAGTGGATAAGCGTCTCCGCCGTTGCGATATTGGTGGCGACGGGGATATTGTGAGCGTCGCAGAGTCTCAGAAGACTGTCCTCCTTAGGCTCGTAGGACTTGGGCTCCTGACTTCTGAACACGAGAAGCAGGTCGATTTCGTTGCAGGCGATTCTCGCCTCAATCTGCTGGTCGCCGCCCTGGCCGCCTGATAAAAAGCTTGTGATTTTCAATCCCGTTGCCTCGCTTACGAGCTTACCCGTAGTGCCCGTGGCGCAGAGATTGTGACGTGATAGGATTCCGCAATAGGCTATACAAAACTGGACCATAAGTTCCTTCTTGTCGTCATGTGCCATAAGTGCTATATTCATACATCCTGCCCCCCTTTTTATATAATAATAATTTAATCTGAATTCTATAATAACAAAAAAACCGTATTTTTTCAACCTTAAATTAATAAAAGTCCTTTATTCTGAACTTTACGCTTTCGCCGAGCAGCCGCTTCGCCGTGCGCTCAAATGCCGACGCGGCGTATTTCGTCGGTTCCTCGCCGGACGGAATAAGCCTTATGCTGTCGGATTCGGGAATAACTCCCAACAGTCTTGTGTGCGTGCCGTCGATAACGTCATCGAGCTTCATCTGTCTGCCCGCCATAACCTCAAGCTTGTTGAAACGGTTGATAATCATCGCCGTTTCAAGCGAGGGTTTAACCTCGAGCGCCCTGTCAATCGCAACCTCGGCGCTTCGTACGCATACGGGATCGGGTGTTACGACTAAAAGAAGCATATCAACGCTGCCTGCAAGTATCTTATGAAGCTCGCCGCTGCCCGCGGGTGCGTCAATCAGGATATAGTCGTAATCAATATCGTATTTTCCCAACATCTCATTGAAGCTCTCAGCGGTGATTTCATCTGAAAAGGCCGAAGGCGCACTGAGAAGCGCAACCTCGTTTTCCTTATTTACGGGAGCCTCAGCCGCTTCGCAGTTGCCGGTTATCACGTCAAGCCAGTTATAGACCACGCTGTCGCCGACTCTCATAATAAGGTCAAGACTGCGAAAGCCTACGTCCGCGTCAACGAGAAGCACGCTTTTTGACTTGTCTTTCAGCCCGTCTGCAAGGCAGGCGCACACGGTCGATTTACCGACGCCGCCCTTGCCCGAAAGCACTAATATTTTCTTAGCCATAACGTGCCTCCTAATTCAGTATTGTGTTGTAGCCGACGTTGGTGTTGACCTCGTTCGACTGTGAAAAATACGCTCTGTATATATCCGCCGCGAGTGTTGCCGTAGCCGCGCCGCTGTTGAGGTTTTCAATAGCCACGCAAACCGCAATTTCGGGACTGTCGGCAGGTGCAAAGGTTACCATAAAGCCGTTAAGGCCCGACTCGATTTTACCGTTGACCTTGGCCTTTGACTCCGCTGTACCCGTCTTGGCGGCAACCGCAACAGGCAAATCCGCAAATGCGGGCAGGCGGGCGCCGAGGCGCTTCATACCCTCTTTTACAGTGTTGATGCTCTCCTGAGAAATGCCCGTTTCGTTGAGCACTATCGACTTATTTTCAATCAGGGTGTCGGAATAGTCGTATGACTTTACACTCTTTACGAGGTGAGCCTTGTATCTCGTTCCGCCGTTTGCGATGGTCGCAACGTAATTGCAAAGCTGTATGGGAGTAAAAAGGTTGTCCGACTGACCGATGGCGGCCTGAACCGTATCGCCGGGGTACCAGGTGCCGCCGTGAGCCTCGCGGTATGAAATCGAGGCGAGCACGCCCGTGGATTCGCTTATCTCAACGCCCGTCTTCTGGCCGAGACCAAGGCGCGAGGCGTAGTCGTTCATTTTATTTATACCCAGAAGTCTGCCCGTTTCGTAGAAGAAAATATTGCAAGACTGATTAAGGCCCTCGACAACGTTTATCGAACCGTGAGTGCCTAAGCACTTGAAGGTCGTGTCGGTGAATTCCGTGTATAAATGGTTGCAGTAGAACTTTGTATCTCTGGTGATGACGCCCTCCTCAAGTCCCGCAAGAGCAACCGAAAGCTTAAAGGTCGAGCCGGGCTCATAGGTGCTCTGAAGCGCGCGGTTCCACAGCGGCGAAGCGCTGTCGGAGGCGAGGGTGGTGTAGTCGTCGTAATAAGTTGCGAGGTTGTAGCTCGGGTAGGTCGCGACTGCAAGCACCGCGCCCGAGTGAACGTCCATTACCACCGCCGAGCCTACCGCGGGGATAGCCGCGTTGGTCTTGTGTGACTCGACAAATGTGCCCAGCGCGTCCTGAACCGATTTCTGCAGATCGGCGTCTATGGTAAGAATTACCGTGTTGCCCTGAACGGGTGCAACGCTTAAATCAGTCGTCTTGTTGCCGTCGGCGTCGGTGACGGTGGTCTCAATTCCGTTGGTGCCGCGCAGATACTCCTCCATAGCCGCTTCGATGCCGAACTTGCCTATGCTGTCGTCCATCGAATAAGCCTTGAGCTTAAGCGCCTGAAGCTCCTTGGCGTTAAGCGAGGTGTCGGCTATTGCGTCCTCATACTGTTTGGAACGCGTCGCGTATTCCTGAGCGTTGATGCTGCCGACAACGCCGATTATATGCGGCGCAATAGTACCGTCAAGATACTGTCTCTGAGATACAACCTTTATCTCAACGCCCTGATAGAAGCGGCCGTTTTCCTTAATCTTGGAAGCAAGCTCAATAGGAACGTCGTTGGCAAAGGTGTAGGGATTGGTAACTGAAAAAACATTCTTTTTAAGCGCATAGCAGACCGAAGCAATTTTCAGCGCGTCGGCGTCGGTGTAACCCTTGAGGCTGAATTTTTCCTTAAGCTCGTCAAAGCAGTTCTGCGCCGTTGCGTAGTCGTTGAGATAGAGTATGCTTTTGGATTTTAGAAGCTTTATATCGCGCTCGCTGTCGGGCTTGAACTGAATTCTGCCCGCTTCGTCAAGATACAGCGGAATTTCATTGTTCCACTCTGCGCCGTATTTCTCGACAAGCTTAATAAGCGAAATGATAATCTCGTTTCTCTGCTCCTGCTGCTTGGTCGACGGGAAATACGAACCGTTGAAGATAACCGAGTTAATCTGTCGGTTGGTGACGAGCGGATTGCCGTTGCAGTCAAGGATTTCGCCGCGAGCCGCTTCGACAACGGTGTCCGCTTCGCTCAATGCAATACGCTGGGATTTATAATCCTCGGCGTGAACTATCTGTATTCTGAAAAGGTCCGCCGCAAAGGCGGAAAAAACAAGAACAACCGCAACGGTAAACGCGGTAATTCTTCTTCTGACGGTTTTTGAATCCTGCGTCATTGCGGATGCTCCTTTCGTATAGATTTATAGAATTATCAGTATTGCTCCTCGACTGTGGTCGCTCTCATTATCGCCCTGACGAGTATGTAAAACAGCGGAGTGAACAGCGCCGTGTAAAGCGCGCTGGGCAGATAAAAGCTCATAAGCAGCCAGCCGGGGCTGTCGAGTCCCCTTGCGACAATGAAGAACATAACGTACGCAACGCTGTATATAACACAGGCTGATGCCGAAAGTATCATCGCCGTAACAAGGTGGTTTCGCATAAGTATATTTATAAGAAGTCCGCAGATTGCGGCTATCAGCATCAGAATCAAGGCATTGTAGCCGTCCCAGAATGCCGAAGCCGAATCCCACAGCGCGCCCGCAAGCACGCCCAGAAGCGCGCCCGCATACGAGCGCTCAAACATACCGATTGAAACAACAAGCGGTATCAGCAGAAACGCTCGCATACCGAAGGGCTCGAAGAAAAAGCCCTTGGTGTTCTGCAGAATATTTACGGCAAGGATGATAAGCACAAACCCGAGCCGTCTTAAAATCAGAAGGCGGGTGGTTTTACGCATCGCCCTTGCCCTCAAAATAGGTTATTACAAACGCGTCCTGAATCTTGTCGATATCGATTTCAGGCTCGACTATGGCATAGTAAGAAATGTCGCCGTCCTCGGCAAGAACCTCGGAAACGGTGCCGATAATAAGTCCTCGCGGGTAAACGCCGCCTACGCCTGAGGTGCAGACTATGCCGCCCTCGGCTATCGCGGTTTCCTTTGTAAGACCTGCAAACCTGATACGGTTCTGCGATGCCATTTTAACGGTTGTATCGGTATAGCCCATCTCGCCCGTTCTTATCTCATAAGCCGAAGCGTTGACCTGCGGGTCAAAAACCGAGAGCACAACGCAGGTCGTCGGTGTAACCTCACTTACAACGCCGATAAGATATTCGCCGCTGATAACGGGGTCGTTGACGCTTACGCCGTCGAGCGAGCCGCAGTTGAGCTTGAAAGAGCCGAAGGTGTCGGCGCTGTCTCTGCCGATAACCGTGCCCGCGGTGAATTTATAGTCGGGGTTTTTCTCCTTTATCTCAAGGAACTTTTCGTAAGCCTCAACCTGCTTCTTGTACTTTTCGTATTCGACGAGCTTCGACTGGTAGTCGGCAACCTGCTGCTCAAGCTCGGCAACTCTCTGTCTGTATGAGCTTGACGAGACGAAGCCGCCCGTCAGCGAGCCCAGCTTGTCGGAAACGAACGCCGAAAATCTCGACAGCGGAGAGAAAACCGCGCTGACCGCCGAAGTAACGGGCGAAGCATTGTTTCTGCCCGAAGCGGCAACGGCAATGCCCGCCAGCAATATGATAACCATTGCCAGCAGTACGCGGAACGCTTTGCTCTTAACGAAAGTTTTCATTCTCTCTCACCTGCGAAAAAAGTGTAATAAGGCGGGGAAGCCCCGCCTTCGTGTTTTAGCTGTAGTTTTTCTTGGCCGTCAGTGCCGAATTCTCAAGGCAAAGTCCCGTACCGTCAACGACGCAGTCGAGCGGATTTTCCGCAATGTGAACGGGAATCTTGGTCTCAAGGGAAATAAGCTTGTCGAGACCTCTCAGCAGCGCGCCGCCGCCAGTGAGCATTATACCGCGGTCGATAATGTCCGCCGCAAGCTCGGGGGGAGTTTTCTCAAGCGTTGACTTAACCGTATCAAGTATCTGATTGACGGGGTCCGAAAGCGCCTCTCTTACCTCCTCGGAGGTAATCTCGATATTCTTGGGAAGACCGTCGAGCAGGTTTCTGCCCTTTACGTCCATTGCGCCCTCACCGTCGTACGGGTAAGCAGAACCGATTTTTATCTTGATGTCCTCGGCTGTTCTCTCGCCGATTAAAAGATTGTGCTTTTTGCGGATGTAGGCGATTATCGCCTCGTCAAAGTTATCTCCCGCAACTCTTACCGACTGGGCGGTAACAATATCTCCGTAGGAAATAACCGCGACCTCGCTTGTACCGCCGCCGATATCGACAACCATGCTGCCTATTGCTTCGGAAACGGGCAGTCCCGCACCGATAGCCGCCGCCATGGGCTCCTCGATAAGACTTACATACTTAGCGCCTGCCGAACGTGCGGCGTCGTGAACCGCCTTACGCTCAACCTCGGTAACGCCCGAGGGTATGCAGATAAGCACTCTCGCACGTGAAAACGGTGACGAGCTTATTGCCATTCTGATAAATTCCTTAAGCATATCCGACGTGATGTCGAAGTCCGCGATAACGCCGTCCTTAAGCGGTCTTACGGCGGTGATTGAACCGGGCGTTCTGCCTATCATCTGCTTCGCCTTGTCGCCGACCGCGACAACCTTCTGCGGATAAGTGCTTACGTCAACCGCTACGACCGACGGCTCTCTGATAACGATTCCCTTGCCTCTGACGAAAACGAGGGTGTTAGCCGTTCCGAGATCTATTCCTATGTCCTGTGAAAACAGCATAGTCTCAACTTCCTTTCCTGTCAGGAACGTATTTATACATATAATCCCATTTTATATTTTTTATATTATAACCTTATAATTGCAAATTCTCAACCATTAATTTGTAAAATTCAAAAAATTTTTACCTGAAGCTTTCGGAATTCCTTCTCCAGTGGAAAAGATACTGCTGCGCAATTCCCTCAAAGCCGCGGGTGCACTCGGGCATGCCGTCGGGGTACATTTCCGCCATAATGCGTTTAACCCAGACGTCCTCGGGAAACGCTTCGAACTTGCCGAAACCGTACAGAAGCGTACATTCCGCAACCTTTTTGCCGACGCCCTTGATTTTTATAAGTTCTTCCCTGCCGAAAGTTATGTCATTTTCGTCAATCGCCCTGAAATCGACCTCGCCGTCGGTAACTTTTCGGGCGGCGTCGATTATGTATTTTGAACGGAAGCCTGCGCGTATGGGCGACAGGTCCTCAACCGTACACGCCGACAACTTCTCCGCCGACGGGAAGGTGTAAAAACCGCCGTCAATTTCATTTCCAAAGCCCTCGCACAGTCTCTGAATAATGCCCTTGATACGCGGAATATTGTTATTCTGCGAAATAATAAACGAGCAGAGCGTTTCCCACGGCTGCTGCCGGAGAATTCTGATGCCGTTGAACTCGCCGACCGCCGCTTTCAGATTGGCGTCGGACGAAAAGCCCTTGACAAGCGTTGCGTAATCGCGGTCGAAATCGAGATAGCCGCGCAGAACGCTGTCGAACTCTTCTTCGCTGCAGTTGACCGTCAGAGTGCCGCCCTCCTGCTTTATGCGGTAAGCGCGGTCGCCTACCACCCCGCACATATATCCGTCGCTGTCCTTTGCCCAGCGGAACGCCTGACCGCAGTCAAGCATAAGCTCGAGATTAAAGACGTCCGGAGTTTTGATTTTTATGTAGTTTTCCTTCATCGTTTCACCCGTTTTTGAAGTTGAAGATTTACTAATTTTCAGAACTGTTATTTTGCACAAAGTTTTTATTTATCACTACTTAAAAACTTACTACAAGGTGTATAAAATTGTAAAGTGGTTATAACTTCCTGTAGATAAGTGAGTTTTCAACAAAAGTTATTGACAAAAGTAAAAAAATGCTCGAAAAAGGTAGTTTTAAGCGTTTTTCAAGGCTCTTTTCGTCATTTTGAACATTCTTTTGAACATTTTTGATTAAAACTGATTATACTGTCCGTATATTTTCGGCGAATAAAAATTTTGGTAAAAATACCATATTGACACAAAAACTGCTCAACAATCGCCGTCATTTTGTATGAATAAATCCCAAAACTCCCGCCATAATAATTTTGTAATTTCAAGGAGGTGCGAGTGTGCTCAAAGGTATAAACAAGCAGGTGCTTGAAATCCACGATACGGGAAGCGAATATTTTGAGAAGGCTTTGCTCTTCGTTAATCCCGAATTTGCCGCTCTCGGCGAAGATAATCTGCGTGAAAAATTCATAAGCGCCTTTTCGGGCGCATACGTTCCCGCCACCCGTCAGTCGCGTATAAAAAGCGCCCTGCGGGGTGTTTTGTTTATGTTTTTGTCGGCGGGCACGGGGGTGCTTGTCACCCTTTTGCTAAGATAACCGCGCTCATCGCAGGAACCTTGACCTTATAGGTTACTTTCTTTCCGAGCAGTATCTCGGTCGTATTCTGCCAGCGCTCGGGAAGATTGTAGCTTATATCCTCCTCGTTACGGTTGGCAATAATCAGCAGCGACTGCCCGCCGTCCGTGCGCTCAAATGCAGCACAGCCGAGCATTGAGGAAATAAAATTAATCGTTCCCTCTTTAAGACAGGCGTGCTCTTTTCTTATTTTGCCGAGCTTTTTGTAGTGTTCAAGAAGCTCGGTATTCTGATTGTCCCAGTTAAAATATGCTCTGTTGAACGGGTCCTTATAGCCCTGCATACCGATTTCGTCGCCGTAGTAAATACACGGCACACCCGGCAGCATAAACTGAACGGCGCTCGCAAGCTTCAGAAGCGCCACGCCCTTTTTGTATGCCCGCTTCGACAGTGTGTTGTGCTTTTCCTGCCATTCGCGGTCGCGGCCCTCGCAGCTTTCGCCGACAAGCGCGGTAATCGCACGCTCGGTATCGTGAGTGCCGATATGATTCATCATTATATTCATTGCGGGCGCGGGATAGTTCTCGACCACAGCCATAATTTCCTGCGCAAATTTTTCGGCAATTCCGAAGCGCGCAAACTCGATAACGGAGTTCGCGAACGGGTAGTTCATTACGTTGTCAAACTGTTTTCCGAGCAGAAAACGCCGTCTCTCGCCGTAGGAGATTTTGTTCGAAGCGTCCTCCCAGACCTCGCCGAGAAGCACCGCGTCGGACTTGGTGCGCTTGACCGCCTTCCTCGCCGCGTCAATAAACACGTCGGGCAGCTCGTCGGCAACGTCAAGCCGCCAGCCGTCAATGCCCGCCTTAAGCCATTTTTCGATAACGCCGTCCCTGCCCGTCATAAACTTTATATACGACGGGTTTTCCTCGTTGACCTCGGGCAGGGTTTCAAAACCCCACCAGCTGCGGTAGCTGTCGGGATAGTCCCAGAAATCGTACCACTTGTAATAAGGAGATTTTTTGGAATTGTATGCGCCGCCGTCGCCGTAGCGGCGGTATTTGTTGAAATACACGCTGTCGTCGCCCGTATGCGAGAAAACGCCGTCAAGAATAATGCGTATTCCCCTTTTGTGCGCAGAGTCGCAGAGCTTTCTGAAGTCCTCCTCACTGCCGAGAAGCGGATCGGTTTTGAAATAGTCGGCGGTATTGTAGCGGTGGTTTGAATGCGCCTCAAACACGGGGTTGAGGTAAATACAGTTAACGCCAAGCTCGCTTAAATAGTCGAGCTTCTTTTCAATTCCGCGGAAATCGCCGCCGAAGTAGTCGTTGTTAAGCACCTTGCCGTTTTCATCGGGACGCCAGTACGGCAGATTTTCGTAATCGTTTCTCAGAATTCTGTCGGTCGGCACGCCCGTTTTCTTTTTGCCCGAGTTATAAAAGCGGTCGGGGAAAATCTGATACATAATGCCGCCCTTAAGCCAGTCGGGAGTTTTGAAATCCTTTGAGTAAACGGTCAGCTGCCATAGTTTCTTGACCTCCTCACCCTCGGCAAAGCGCGCCACACCGTTACCGTCATTGTAGGCGCTCGTCTGTCCCCAAGGCGACTGAATTGAGAAGTAATACCAATACAGTCCCGCCTCGTCGGGCGAAGCTTCAACCTCCCATATTTCGCAGTCCTCGCCGCTCATTCCCGCCCAGAACATGTGATTGTACTCAAAATCACCGTCGTCGCGCCTGATACAGAGCACCGCGTCGTTGCACATAAACGAGCGCGGCAGGACAATTCTGAATCTGACGCAGGTGCCCTCTGCAACTGCGCCGAATTCGCTTTTGAAATATCGGTCTCTTGAATTGAAAACGGTAACGTCCATAAAAACTCCTTAAAAAGTCCTTGAAATATTATTGTATCATATTATGCCGTAAAAATAAATAAAATGCGCAAAAAAAGTCCGCCCGACACAGGGCGGACTTTTATTTTAATGTCGGTTATGCGTTCGCCGCAAGGCTCTGGAGTATCAGTCTCGCGTCAACAAGGCTTACATTGCTGTCGCCGTTGATTTCCGACATGCGCGACTGAAGCTCGGTAAGAGTAGTCAGACCGCTGACCGATCTGAGTACAAGCTTAACGTCGGCAACCGAAAGCTTGAAGTTGCCGTCGGCATCGCCTATGGGATGAAGCTCATAGTCGGTCGGGAAGTACTGCATAAACTGCGGGAAACGGTTGTCGGTGTAAACGTCCGTACCCTCTTGGGTAAGTATCCAGCCGAAGAACGCGCCGTTATCTCTTGAGCTCTTATTCGAGAAGCCAACGTGCTGAGTGTCCTTGAGGAACCATGTATTGTTGGGAAGGAACGCCGTATTTGCGTCAATCATTCTGTCGATTGAAACGTGGGCGGTAACGGGATAGTTGTCGCCGAGCGTCTTGCCGAGATCCGAAACAGTAGCGAAGCCGCTGGTGTGTCTGGTCTCGATAACCTGGTCGCCCTGACGGAACGAAGCGGGAGATACGGGCGGCATCTGCATATTGTAGTGAGAAACTACGGAAACGGTTACGCCGTCAGCCTGAGCCTGCTTGAGGAAATCGCCTATCTTGGTCTGAACGTTGTTGTGATAGTCGTAAACCTTGCCCCAGAAGATTGCTCTGTCCTCGGGCGAGCCCTCGTTCATTCTCGCGCCCATAAAATTAACCGCGCTCTCAAAGTACTCGGCGGGAACAAAGGACCACATGCCTGTATTATAACCGAATACGGGGACGAGCACCTCAACGAAAAGTCTGTCGCTTTCGTATTTGATAAGGTCTTCAACAACGGGCATAAGCATATCAAGAATCTGAGTTTTCTGAAGAATATCGCTTACCGTTGTGTCGTGCATCGACTGATTGATGATATTGTAAAGTCCGTCGGGATCGATTTTGATTTTACCGGAATACATTTCGCCGACATAGTCAAGTCCGGTGAATGCGGCTGAAAGGTAGGTGATGTTGCTCAAATCCTCATAGCCGTACTTCATCAGATAGCAGGACATAACGATACCGCCCATGCTGATACCGGAAATCGAAATCTTGTCGCAACCCGTGCGGGCCTTGATGTTTTCAACGTATTCGTGAATTTCATCTGCGAGAACAAGCGGATCAACACGCCAGTCAAGACCGTAAACCCATACGTTTTCCCTGCCGACAGCGTTGCAGACTATATCAACGATATCATTTTCGAATACCGTCTTGACCCAGTCGTAATCGTAGTCGGAAACGGGACCGGTAAACTGGTCGATAAGCTTTACGTTCTTGTTCGCAGGCTCTGCATCGGGATTAACCGCAACGTACTTGAGCACGTCCATAAGCGGACCTTCGGCATCGTCAACGAATTTGTCATAATCCGCCTTATTTCTGTCGGATGCAAGAAGTGTTGCAAGAGGCGGAAGCGCTCTTGTAATAGCGTCGGTAAGAATGCTTGCCTCGGGTGTCCAGACCTGCTTGCCCGACGCGGTATCAACGAACTTGTACTGAGAGAAGCCCGAGATAACGAGAATAGGATTAACCTTTTTCGTCGCCGCAAATGCAGGAGTAAGGCAAAGCGCAACAAGTACAACCGACATAATTACGCTTATTATTTTCTTTGACATTTTTTTCGTCATGCTAATTCCTCCCTGAAATTATCAACAATTAAATTAAGTATAGCATAGACGGTATAAAAATGCAACAGAATTCAAACTAAAAACGGCTGAACACCCTGCGTTCGCAGCAGTCGGGCGAATACTGCCAGTAATCAATATGTCCGCTGTCGGTAAAATATCTGACGGGCTCTCCCGGCGCATTCTCGGAATCGGTATCGACGATTATAAGCTTTATTTTCATTTTTTCGGGATTTATGCTCTTGATAAACACGCTTGCCCGCCGTCCCTCCTGAGCCTCGGGATTAAATTCGGCAAGTCCCGCAAGATTCGGCATAAGCTCGACGAACACGCCGTAACTTTCGGTTGAGCGTATAACGCCCGTGACCGTTTCGCCGACGTTGAAAAGCGCAGCGTTTTCCTCCCACGTGCCCAGCAGCTCCTTGTGCGTAAGCAGCACCCTGCCCTGAGTATCAAACGAGCGCACCGCCGCCTTTATGCAGTCGCCCGTCCTGAATCTGACCGCAGGCGAAGGAATGCGCGAAACAGAAACACTGTCAACGGGCAGCAGCGCGATTATCCCCGCGCCTATGTCGCAGAACGCGCCGAATGACTCAATTCGTGTGATTCGCGCGTCTATGATATCGCCGCAGACAAGCTTGGAAATATAGTTTTCCGAAACCTCGTTCTGTCTTTCTACTCTGGATAGAACGGCTTCGTCCTCGTTAAGCTCCGTAATATAAAATCCCGTCAGCTTGTTTACGCGCGAGATAATCGCTATGTCCCGCACGCTGCCGTCGGCTATGCCCAGAGCGCACTCGGTCCGCGGCATAACCGCATGAACCGTGCCCAAATCAAAATGCAGATTATGCCCGCTGTCGCACATCAGCGGGCGGGCTTCAAGATATAAATGCTGTTCATACGCCCTTCTCAGCGTTGCCTTATCAAAGCTTCTGACGGCGTCCGCCCCCATACCCTCGGGTAAATACTCGTTCATATTATCACCTTACAAATTTTCGTACTAAAATTATATGCAGGCGGACGCGGGTTAAGAATTTGAATTTTTTTAAGTTATATGTTATACTATAATTTAATCTTATTTAAGGAGGCGCTTATGGACGTCCGTGTAAACGACATACTCGTTATGAAAAAGCCGCACCCCTGCGGCGGCAATCAGATGCTTGTGCTTCGCTCGGGAATGGATTTCCGTCTGCGCTGTCAGAGCTGCGGCAGAGAGGTCATGGTGCCGCGCGTGAAAATCGAAAAGAACATCAAGAAAATTATCCGTGAGGACGAAGAATAATGACAGATAAGCTTCAGGGAATTGAAGACCGCTACGAAAAAATAAATGAACTTCTGTGCGACCCGAATATAATTTCGGACCAGCAGGAATATGCTTCTCTTATGAAGGAGCAGAAAAATCTTGCCCCCGTTGTGGAGAAGTTCCGCGAATATAAAAAAATTGACGCCACGCTCACCGAGTCAAAGCAGCTTCTTGACGAGGGCGGGCTCGACAGGGATTTCAAGGCGCTTGTTCAGGAGGAATACGAGCAGGCTAAGCTTGACATTGAGAAATGCTCGGAGGAGCTGAAAATCCTCCTGCTCCCCAAAGACCCAAACGACGACAAAAATGTAATTGTCGAAATCCGTGCGGGCGCGGGCGGCGAGGAAGCGGCGCTTTTTGCAGGCTCGCTGTTCAGAATGTACTCCATGTACGCCGAGCGCAAGGGCTGGAAAACCGAAATACTCAACGAGAACGAAACCGAGCTTGGCGGCTACAAGGAAATCAGCTTTTCAGTCGAGGGCGACGGCGCCTATTCGCGCTTCAAGTTTGAAAGCGGCGTTCACCGCGTACAACGCGTTCCCGAAACCGAAAGTCAGGGCAGAATCCAGACCTCAACGGTTACCGTTGCCGTTCTGCCCGAAGCCGAGGAGGTTGACTTCGAGCTCAATCCCGCGGATTTGCAGATTGACGTTTTCCGTTCCTCGGGCGCGGGCGGCCAGAAGGTCAACAAGACCTCATCCGCAATCCGCGTAACACATATTCCGACGGGTATGGTTGTCGAGTGTCAGGATGAGAGAAGCCAGTATAAAAACAAGGACAAGGCGCTCAAGGTGCTTCGTTCCCGCCTTCTCGAAATTGAGCAGGCAAAGCAGAACGCCGAAATCGCAGGCGCCCGCAAGGCTCAGGTCGGCACGGGCGACAGAAGCGAGCGCATACGCACCTACAACTTTCCTCAGGGCAGAGTTTCCGACCACAGAATCGGCCTCACGCTCTACAAAATCGAAGCTATTATGAACGGCGATATTGACGAAATCATAGACGCGTTGATTACTGCCGATACAGCCGAAAAACTGAAAGCCGAGGAGTAATAATATGAAGAAATTCAGTATTAACCCCATTGAACGCTTTATAATAAGAAATCATAAGGGCATCCGTATTGCGCTTTACGTTATCGGCCTCGCCGCCGCGCTGACGATTATTATACTCTACGACAGTCTGCCGATATGGGCGATACTCGCATTTGCGTTCGCAATTGCTATTCCGATGACGCTCGTTGACCTTGTTGCCGTGTTTAAGTTTTCAAAAATAATCAAAACGGCGAACAATCAGCTTGATCTGAGCGCAACGCTCGACGCATCGGACAAAATGCTTTCAATACTCAAACCTGTTCAGCTTGACTATATCGGAACCGCCACACTCTGCAAGGCAACCGCGCTTTACGATATGGGTGAGGAAGAGGAGGCAAAGAAATGCTCTTTTGCTTTTTTAGACAAATGCGACGTCAAAAAGCCGCCGTATCCCCAGATGACCGACCATCACGTTCTGCTCGCGAGTATGGCGCTCGACGATTACGATTTCAAAGAATATGAATTCCGCAAAAGCCGTATGGAGCGCTGTATCGCCGATTCCTCAAAGTCGATTCAGTATTTTTTCAAAAAGAACGGAATTGCCGACGCGCTTGACCTGAATTACAGGCTCCGCTCATCCGAAAGCTTTGACGAAGCGCTTGAAGCCGAGCGCCTGAATCAGCCCGAATACAAAAACGGCAAACCCATTCCCGAAAGCAAGCGCTCACCGCTGTCTTTTGTTTCGGCATACGGTGCGTTGTTTGAGTATTCTTCACGTCTGGGCGAGCAGGAAAAAGCGCATTATTACGCACGAAAGATTTGCAGGCTTGCAAATGAACAGTTCAAGAGTTACAGAGAGGCAAAGGAATATCTCGACAATGAAGACATCGCTGATTGACATCCGAAAAGACCGTGATACGGCGCTCGCCGAGGCGAGACGCCTTATTGCCGACGGCTCTGTTGTAGCGATTCCCACGGAAACGGTCTACGGACTTGCCGCAAACGCCTTTGACGAAGCGGCGGTCAGAAAGATATTCGAAGCCAAGGGAAGACCTGCGGACAATCCGCTTATAGTTCATATCAGCGACATTTCGGAGCTTGATGCTCTTGTAACCGAAATACCCGAAAAGGTCAGGGTTATGGCCGAAAAATACTGGCCGGGACCGCTGACCATGATAATGAAAAAAAGCTCTGTTATCCCCGACGTCACCTCGGGCGGACTTGATACGGTTGCGGTGAGAATGCCGAAATCTGAATACGCAAGAGCGATTATCTCAGCCTGCGGTGTTCCGCTTGCCGCGCCGAGCGCCAATCTTTCGGGCTCTCCGAGTCCGACCGACGCACAGAGCGTTTTTGACGATATGAACGGACGAATCCCGCTTATCATTGACGGCGGCGAATGCGAAATCGGAGTTGAGTCGACGGTCATAAGTTTTGTCGGCGATACCCCCACCCTGCTGCGTCCCGGCGGAATAACGGTCGGGATGATCGAAAGCACAATCGGCAAAATCAATATTTCCGACGCGGTTCTCAATCAACTACGGGACGGCGAAACGGCCGCTTCGCCGGGTATGAAATACAAGCACTATGCGCCAAAGGCAAAAATCACAATAGTCAAGGGCGATTTTGAAAAGTTTTATAATTACGTAAAGGACCGCGACTGTTTCGTGCTCTGCTTCGAAGGCGAGGAAGGGCATTTCGCAAACGCCGTAACCTACGGCAAGGCGGACGATTCACGGTCCGAGGCGCACCGACTGTTTTCCGCACTTCGCGAGCTTGACGAAAAAGGCGCGGAAACCGTGTACGCGCGCTGTCCCGAAATAACGGGACTCGGCCTTGCCGTTTATAACCGCCTCATCCGCTCGGCTGGGTTTAATATAATTGAATTATGAGCGAAAACAAATACCCCGAAAGGAAGGCGTTAAGACTTCCCAACTATGACTATTCACAAAACGGGTGTTATTTTATTACGTTGTTAACAGACCGCAAAAGGTGGCTTTTCGGCACATATAACGTAAGGGCGATTCATGAATCGCCCTTACAGCGTAGTACGCTGTCAAAGATAATCGGATATCTTAGGATGAATATCAGCAAGGAGATACATTCTGCAAGCTCAAATTCCGAGAAAATCTGGCATAGAAATTATTATGACAGAGTAATCAGAAATCAGCGTGAATTTGAAAACTGCTGGAACTATATTGAATATAACGCATTAAAAGAATACGAAAAAGGTTATCAAAAATGAAAACAATCGGAATTACCGGACAGACGGGCGCGGGCAAATCCACCGTCTGTGAATTGCTTGAAAAACGCGGATACTATCATCTTGACGCCGACGAGGTCGCCCACGAGGTTGTGGAGAGCGACGCCGACGTCTTAGCCGCGCTGTGTGAAGCCTTCGGTAATGATATAATCAAAAAGGACGGCGCTTTAAGCCGCCCGAAGCTCGCCGCAAGGGCGTTTCGCAATAAGCAAACCGCCGAAAAGCTCGACGGCATCTGTTACCCTGCGGTTATAAAGAAGATTAAAAGAATAATTAAACAAAAAGCAAAACAAAACTTCAACGGCGTTTTGATTGACGCGATAGGTCTGTACGAAAGCGGAGCGGATAAGCTCTGTGATTTTACCGTTTTCGTAACCGCCGACCGCGAAAAACGGCTTAAGCGCATTATCGCCCGAGACGGTATTACTAGAGCGGCCGCCGAAAAGCGCATTGACGCTCAGAAGGATGACACTTATTACAAACAGAAAGCGGATTATACCGTTAAAAACAACAGTCTCAAAACGCTTGAAAAGAAAATTTCGGAGATACTCGATAATGAGCAGACCAAAAAAGAGAAAAAATAAAAAAAGCGGCAGGAAAGCGTTTATTTTGCTTCTGATTTCTGCTATAATAATCTGCGCAGTCGGTTTTATCGGTTATAAAGGCTTTGTGCACTATACGCATCCGATAAAATATCAGAATTACGTCGAAAAATATGCCGAGGAATATTCGGTTCCGCGCGATTTGCTGTACGCGACGATAGCGGTTGAAAGCGGCTTTGACGAAAACGCCGTTTCAAACGCAGGTGCGATCGGACTTACGCAGATTATGCCCGACACTCTTTCGTGGCTCGAAACCAAAACGGGAGAAAGCTACACCGAGGAGGATTTGAGAAATCCCGAAATCGCAATTAAGTACTGCGCTGTGTTCTATTCGATACTGCTTTCAAAATTTGAAAGTGAGGACGCGGCGGTCTGCGCTTACCACGCGGGTATAAACAAGGTCGCGGGCTGGCTTACGGACAGCGAGTATTCCGACGACGGAGTAACGCTCAAAAAAATCCCGTCATCGGTCACCGCACATTATCTGAGCAAAATCAATAATGCCAGAAAAACATATAATTCACTATATAAAGAGGAGTTGTAAACATGAGTAAAGAAAACTCAAAGGCAGAAGAACTCAAGAAGGAGCTTTTCTACGAACCCAAACATGCTGCGGAAATTATTTCAGCCGCAGAGGTTAAGAAGGCGGACAAGTTCTGCGAGGACTACAAGGCTTTCCTCAACGCGTCAAAGACAGAGCGCGAAGCGGTTAAGTATATTGTAGCCAAAGCCCAAAAGCTTGGTTACGTTCCCTTCGACCGCGATAAGAAGTACAAGGCAGGCGACAAGGTTTATTACAACAACCGCGGCAAATCCGTTATTCTTGCAATTATCGGCAAGAAGCCGCTTAAGGACGGCGTAAGACTTTCTGCGGCTCATATCGATTCACCCCGTCTTGACTTAAAGCAGAATCCGCTTTACGAGGATACCGATATGGCTCTGTTCAAGACCCACTATTACGGCGGTATCAAGAAGTATCAGTGGACCGCTATTCCGCTTTCGCTTCACGGCGTGCTCATCAGACGCGACGGCTCGAAGGTTGAGGTCAATATCGGCGAAAAAGAGGGCGAGCCTCAGTTCGTTGTAACCGACCTTCTTCCCCATCTCGGTCAGGAACAGATGAAGCGCACACTTGCCGACGGCGTAAGAGGCGAAGAGCTCAACATCCTTATCGGCTCACGTCCGTTCAATGACGACAAGGCCAGCGAAAAGGTTAAGCTCAACATTATGAAGCTTCTCAACGAGAAGTACGGCATTGTTGAGAGCGACTTCCTTTCGGCAGAGCTTGAAATCGTTCCCGCATTCAAGGCTAACGATATCGGCTTCGACAGAAGCTTCGTCGGCTCCTACGGTCAGGACGACAGAGTTTGCGCATACACCGCGGCTGAGGCTATCTTCGCTCTGAAGAATCCGACCTATACCGCAATCGCAATTCTCACCGACAAGGAGGAAATCGGCTCCGACGGCAACACGGGACTTAATTCCTCATACTTCAAGTATTTCGTTGCCGACCTCGCATGGCAGCAGGGTATCAATTACCACACCGTACTGACCAACACTCAGTGCCTTTCGGCTGACGTAAATGCGGCATTTGACCCGACCTTCCCCGACGTATCCGAAAGAAAGAATGCTTCCTACTGCAACAAGGGCGTTGTTATCACCAAGTACACCGGCAGAGCGGGCAAGGCAGGCACGTCCGACGCTTCGGCTGAATACATGGGCAAAATCAGAAATATGCTCGACGCCAACAAGGTTGTATGGCAGACGGGCGAACTCGGCAAGGTTGACGCAGGCGGCGGCGGAACAGTCGCTATGTATCTTGCGGCGCTCGATATCGACGTAATCGACCTCGGCGTTCCGGTACTTTCGATGCACGCTCCGTTTGAAATCACCGCAAAGCTCGACGTCTATATGGCATACAGAGCCTTCAAGGTTTTCATGGAAGAGAAATAATACCGATACAAATAAAAACAGACCTGAAATATCAGGTCTGTTTTTTATGGCTTTTTCTTATTCGGCTTTTTGTTTTTTCTTTACGGCAACGCTTCTCAGGATTATCAACGACACTGTAATTGCTGCGGCAACAGCCGCCGCATAAAGCATCGCAACGAATATTCCGTTGATAAAGCCCGATGCAAGGCCGTAAAGCGAAGCGTTGGCGAAATTGATGCGCGAGCCGATTTTCATTATCAGCGCCGTCGCGGGAGCAACAGCAAGCATAAGAGTCGCACCGCTCGTCGCGTATATATAATAACGAAGATAATTCTTAGCCTTAGCGAAGAACAGACGGATTTCGACAACCGACAGAAGTGCAAATACCGAAAGTCCGATAATTGCCCACTTGAACAGCGGCATATAACGCCGCGCAGTGTTCATCGCGCTTTTGAAGTATGACGTTTTGAACATACCTGCGCAGGTATCAAAAATACCGCACATTTCGCTGCTCATATTCTTAAGGTTTTCCTCAAGCGTGCTGTCGAGCTCAAAGCCCTTATCAACGGCGTAGACCTTAAGCGCTTCAAGCAGCTTCGAATCAAGCTCGCTTAAATCTTTTTCGGTTTCGGTGCCGTTATATAAATCCGTCACGCTTTCGGCGGTATAGTCCTCTACAAGCTGCTCTGTAATTATCGTGTCGAACACGCCGTCAAAAAAACTCGCGTCAACGTTACACGCGCTGCCGTAGGAGATGAAATCCTCCTTGAGCTCAGCGTGAATTTCCTTGGCGTAATCCGACGCCCGATAAACACGTATAAGATAATTCGGGTTCATAACCGTAAGCTTTGCTACGCAGAGTATGCCGATAAGAGTCATCGACAGCGCAAGCAAAAACGCAAGAACCGTACACATTACGGAGCGAAATCTTTTTTTACCCGTTTTCATTCATTTCACGCCCCGTTTCATATATATTCACCTGCGGTCCCGAGACAAATTCGCAAAAGGCGAAATATCTGTTAGGAGTGGACGCAAGCGTGTTAATCGGCCAGCAGGTATAAAGAAGCAGAATTTCCTCGTCGCCGTAAAGCTCGGGAAAATACTCGTCTGCATGACCGGATTTGCTCGTGTCAATAATCTTTGTTTCGTAAATTCTGTAAACGAAAGAACCATAGTTCGTTTCAAGATGCACGAGATCGCCGACCTGTGCGTCGGGCAGAGTGTGGAAATACGTATTATTGTGCGCACCGACAAGCACACCCGAACCGCATCCGGGTATGCGGCTTTCCATCGACATACATGCGCCCTTTTTCAAAAGGTCCTTGCTGTCGCCGAAAATCAGGTCACAGTCAATTTCGGTGTTGTCAACCTTGATACTGCCGAAAAGTTTGCCCCAGGTTGGGAATTCAAAATCGTCGGTAGTCAGAAGACCGCTGTGAACACCGGTTGAGCCGTTGAAAATACTGTTCGTCCCTGTTCCGTCAACGGCGGAAGAAGCGTTTGCATTGGAAAACGCAAGCTTAT
The DNA here is from genome assembly GCA_030530095.1 of Clostridiaceae bacterium. Classification (GTDB taxonomy): domain Bacteria; phylum Bacillota; class Clostridia; order Oscillospirales; family Acutalibacteraceae; genus Fimenecus. The sequence continues at coordinate 3,726 of JAUMVO010000021.1, read as the reverse complement.
AAACCGAAACCAGGGGGTCGATAACCGGAGTAAGACATACGAAGAACAGTATGTATCCGATAAGTAAAAAAACTATCGGAAGAATTAAAAAATTCCCCCGATAGCTCTTCTTACTCCGATTTAATTCGGAATTAGTCCTCATCGTCCTTGCGGAACTTCTTAACTGCTACGCCTGCTGCTGCAAGAACTGCAACTGCTGCAACGCCGCAAGCTGCTGCTGCTGTGTAATCAGCGCCCGTCTTTGCGAGAGGGGTTCTTACGATTTCAAGATAGAGGTTAAGGACTTCGTTACCGGAAGCATCCTTAACGATGAGCTTCGCTGTGGAGCTCTTGAGATCGTCAGCGTCAGCAATGTGGCCGTCGGTGGAAACTGTGCAGCCGAGAACCGCTAAAGCTCTGCTGGCATAGTTAAGCAGGTCGTTTGTTGCGTTCTGCTTCTTGATGTCAGCGATCTTAACAAGCTTCTTTGACTGGCAATACTTAAGAGCTTCGCCGAGGATAGCCATGATGTCGTTGTACTGAGCTTCAGTAACATCAACGGAATCAGAAGCGAAGAAATTCTCAAGTGCGGTAAAGAAGCCGTTGCCAACAGTAATTGTCTCGCCGTCAACAACATAAGCTGTTTTCATGTAGTCAGTCAGCTTCTTTTCATAGTCGTTGACGCCGGCAAATGCAGGAATCATAGTAACTACGAGAAGGACAGCTACAACCATGAGGCATGCCAATTTTTTCATGTTAGGAACTCTCCCTTTGAAAAATTTTTTCAATCTCTGAGCAGTGATAGCTATGATACTCAAAGTTGAACAGAGTAATTATAGCACACTGTTTGCGATTTGTAAACAATTATTTTATTTTTGCCAATAATATACAAAAGTAAATATTAAATACCGCCCGCTCTTGGGCAGGCGGTATTATTTATTGAACTATTCGATTACAGCTCTGCGAAATACTTGATGGTTCTAACCATCTGTGAAGTGTAGCTGTTCTCGTTGTCGTACCAGGAAACTACCTGAACCTCATAGAGGTCGTCAGCGATCTTTGAAACCATTGTCTGGGTAGCGTCAAAGAGTGAACCGAATCTCATGCCGATAACGTCGGATGAAACGATGGGCTCCTCATTGTAGCCGAAGCTCTCGGAAGCAGCAGCCTTCATAGCGGCGTTGATGCCTTCCTTGGTTACGTCTGCGCCCTTAACAACAGCGGTAAGGATTGTGGTTGAACCTGTCGGAACGGGAACTCTCTGAGCAGAGCCGATAAGCTTGCCGTTGAGCTCGGGGATAACAAGACCGATTGCCTTTGCAGCGCCTGTTGAGTTGGGAACGATGTTTGCAGCGCCTGCTCTTGCTCTTCTCATGTCGCCCTTTCTGTGAGGACCGTCGAGGATCATCTGATCGCCTGTGTAAGCGTGGATGGTTGACATAATGCCCGACTGAATGGGAGCATAGTCATTAAGAGCCTTAGCCATAGGTGCAAGGCAGTTTGTGGTGCAGGAAGCAGCTGAAATGATCTGATCGTCAGCTGTAAGAGTCTTTTCGTTTACGGAATAAACGATGGTCTTAAGGTCGTTGCCTGCGGGAGCGGAAATAACAACCTTCTTTGCGCCTGCAGTGATATGAGCCATTGACTTTTCCTTTGAGCAATAGAAGCCTGTGCACTCAAGAACTACGTCAACGCCGATTTCGCCCCAGGGAAGCTCAGCTGCGTTAGCAACTGCATAAATCTTAAGAGTCTTGCCGTCAACTGTGATTGTGCCTGCCTCGTCGTCAGCAGAAACGGTGTGAAGATTCTCACCGATCTTGCCGCAGTAACCGCCCTGAGCGGTATCGTACTTAAGAAGATTTGCGAGCATTGAGGGCTTGGTAAGGTCGTTGATAGCAACTACCTCATAGCCTTCTGCGCCGAACATCTGTCTGAACGCGAGTCTGCCGATGCGGCCGAAGCCGTTGATTGCAACTTTAACTGACATGGAAATTACCTCCAAAAATTGATTTACATTTTAATGCGCTTATATTCTATAACTAAATAAGGAAATATGCAAGTTATTTTCACGCCGTTGTGAAATTTTTGTCAAACTGACTAAAAACTGCGTTTCTATAAATGAAAAGGATATACTATTTACAAATAACAATATTATCGGGCGGGTAAAATGACACAAAACGAATTGTTAAGCTTAATCGAAAAAACAGAATCCGACTATAAAAACACAGGAAACTCCGAAAGCGCCAGAGAAGCGCTTCAGTCGGTGTTTTCGGACTGCTTTTCAAAAGCAGAGCCTGACGAAAGCCGTGCTGCGCCGCTTGAACGCGCTTACCGCCTGCTGCGGCGTATTGAGAACAACGCTGCTGTCGCGGATGACTTCGGCTACCGCTACGATATAGGCTTCGTCTGCGAGGGGCTGACCGTGTGTGCCGAGATAATGTCCCATCAGTCGGGCAGGCGCTTCACCCTTGAGCGTGATTTTGAAAGTGCGTTTGTGAATATCGAGCTGAAAAGCCTGTGCAAAGCGCTGCTTAATCTGTTTGCAAACGCCGTTAAATATTCCGACGGTAACGAAATCGGCGTAAAGATGGGTTTGTTTGACGGCTTCGTTGTCGTTACCGTTACAAACGACGGTCATTTTGACGCCGCGGACTTTCAGAACGCGCTGAGCGGCAACGGTTCGCTCGGCTTTGTCGGGCGTGTGTTAAGGCTTAACGGAGGCTCGGTCGTTATGACCGACGGCGACGCGGTTTCGCTCGCTCTTAAAATACCGCTGTGCAAAAAAGAGCTGCCCGTAATTCTCCCGTTTGCGATTGAGGACCTGCTGTACGACCGCACATCTCCCGTTTATGTCGCTTTTTGCGCTCACTGATTGACAAAGGACTTTTTTTAATTCATAATAGCGAGTAACAAATATAAGAGGTTGCGTATGAAAATTTGGATCAAAACAATTCTCATTCTGTTTGTAATTACTGTTTTCAGTGTGGTGACAATTATGACGGTAAAGTATATTGACGACATAACGACTCTGCCCGACGGTTTTACGATTACCGCGCATTCGGGCAGCGAAGGTACGCCCGACAACTCTGTGGAATTTCTGAAAAAAGCCATCGAACTGAATGTTCCCGTGCTTGAAATTGACATAACCTTCCGCAGGGACGGCACACCGGTTGTGATACATAAGGACGTTGCGGGCGACAGCGAAGGTATGCTGCTCGACGACGCAATCAGATATATAAGCGAAAACTCGGAAACGGTCAGAGTTAACCTCGACTTAAAGAGCGTCGCAAATCTGCCGGCCGTAATCGAAATCCTCGACAACTACGGTATGCGTGAACGCTGCTTTTATACCGGCGTGGAGCTGCGCTTCGTTGACGCGGTCAGAAGCGACGGCAGACTCCCCTATTATCTCAATTACAGTTTCAATAAGTTCAAACGCAACAGCAGAAAAGAACATGAGCGCATTCTCGCCGTTGTTAAGGACAGCGGAGCAATCGGTCTTAACTGCAATCAGAAGCTTGCAAACCGCAATCTGGTCGCTATGTTCCACGAAAACGGCCTGCTCGTTTCCTACTGGACGGCTAACAGCGAAAAGGATATGAAAAAGCTGCTGCTTATCGCGCCCGACAACATTACCACGCGTTATCCCGTAATGCTTACGGAAATGATTGAGAAAAAGAATTAAACAAATGGGAGTTTGTCGCTGAGTTTGATAGAGCAAAACAGCGCCCCTTGTTAAAGGGGAGA
>JAUMVO010000042.1 GCA_030530095.1 Clostridiaceae bacterium | reverse complement strand
ATACCCTCGTTTTTTATGGGTAAAATCATAGTCACACTTTTTCTTTTAGCAGATAATCCATGCGGAATGAAACCATCGGTAACAATGTCCTCCGTTTTGCTACGGCATCCCAGCTCGGCTCTGTTCCTCGGAAAAGTGCCGAAAATGCCGTGTTTCTGCGGTATTTGAGGGGTGGGTTCAAATGAACCCATTGATGAACCCAGTGGGTTCAAACGCAGAGGGAAAATTAAATTGTATCAACGCCGTAGTTATTACGCAGAAATGCTTCACGGTCGATTTCCTCACAAAAAAGAGGAAGGTCAATGAGGGCGAGGTGCCGCAGTATTATGTGGAACACAGCCATGAGCCGATAATTACGCCGGAAGAGTTCGACAAAGTTCAGACGGAGCTTGCGCGGCGCAAGCAGATCAGCCGCCAGTACAGCGGAAAGAGTATTTTTTCCTCGCGCATTGTCTGCGGGGACTGCGGCTCCTACTTCGGCTCAAAAGTCTGGAACTCGACCTCAAAATACCGCAGGGTCATCTGGCAATGCAACGGCAAATTCAAGGGTGAGCACAAATGCGAAACGCCGCATCTGGACGAGGAAACCATTAAAGCGCGGTTCGTGACCGCCCTTAACGCTATCATCGAAAGCAAAGACAACATCCTTGAGGATTGCCGATTGATGCAAGCCACCCTGACAGACTGTACATGCATTGATACAGAAATCGAGAGTCTGCTTGAGGAGATCGATGTGGTGACCGAACTGACAAAGCGTTGCATTGCGGAAAATTCACAGATGGCACAGAACCAGGAAGAATACGCCGCCCGGTACAATGGGTTTGTAGAGCGATATGAAAAAGCCAAGGCACGACTCGAACAGCTCCGCACTACAAAAGCTGCACGGGAAGCCCAGGCAGAAGCCATCGGAGCGTTTATGTTTGAGGTGCAGGAATTGAATGCCCTCACCGAGTTTGACGAAAAGCTCTGGCTCACCATTATCGACACGATAATCGTCCACGCCGACGGACGGATGACCTTCAAATTCCAGGGCGGTACAGAAATCGAGGCGTGAGTCCCAACAAAAATGAAAAGACCGCAGGTTTCAACGCCTGCGGTTTATTGCTGTCCCCACGGGTAGAGTAATGCACCCCCTAAAGCCGTGGTTGCACCCCCTAAAATCAAAAATGCACCCCCCCTCCAAACCGTAATTGCACCCCCTTGACGGATTTCTATCAAAATTAGAGTCATTTGCCAATTAATACAGGCGCATTACGGCGCCTGTATTTTTTTGCTTTCAAAACTATTATTCAATTGAAATGATTTATTTTTTGTTGTATAATATAAAAAATATTCCCGCGTGAGGTTCATATGGCAAGGAAAATTTTAGCAGTTACAATCTGTTTAATAATTGTAATGCTCTCGTTTGGCGGCTGCTTCGGCAGACCTAAGGCAGACGAGTCCTTTGCCGTGCCCATTCTTGACGAGCCGACGAGCCTCGACCCGCAGATTGCCGATTCCGACGCGGAAAAAATGATAATTCTCAACTGCTATGAGGGATTGCTTCGGGTCAATTCGCAGGGCGAGCTTGAAGCGGGCGTTGCCGAGAGCTACGACGTATCCGACGACGGACTGACCTACACCTTCAATCTGCGTCACGACGCTCACTGGGCGCTTTTCTCGGGACACAAGAACGTAATAGGCGAGGATTATAAGGACAGCTTTGACATTACCGTTTACGCCAAAGATTTTGAATTTGCGTTTGACCGCGTTTTCAATGAACAGATTAATTCGCCCTACCGTGAAGTTTTTGACTGTGTCGAGAGCTACACGGCCCTTGATAGCTTTACCTTTAAGATTAAGCTTAAATATAAACACGACGGTTTTCTCTACTCGCTGACCTATCCCGGCGCGATGCCCTGCGATAAGGAATTCTACGAGCTGTGCGGCGGCAAATACGGCCTTGACGCCAAATATATGCTCTGCAACGGCGCGTTCAATGCTTACCGCTGGACAGAGGGCACGTCGATAAGAATTGTCCGCAACGACGACTACAACGGCGTTAACCGTATTATGCCCGCCGCCGTAACGTTCTATATAAATCCGTCCGAGGCGGTTGTTGCCGAGAAAATGGCAACCGAGACCTACGACGTCGCCTTCCTTTCGGGCGATAATTATCAGAACCTTCCCAACAAGGACGACTTCAACGTTCAGGAAATTGAAAACGTAGTTTATTCTATGATTTTCAATCAGTCCAACAAATACCTTGAAAATAAAGATATAAGGCTTGCGCTTGTTTATTCGATAGACCGTGAAATGTTTGCGGGCTTTGATGAAAACGCCGTTGCCGCCGACAGTATCGTGCCGCCGTTCTGCACGGTAGGAAACAAGCCGTACAACGCTCTGACGGGCTCAAAGCTGCCGCAGTACAATGAGCAGAAGGCGAAGGAACACTTCGAGAACGGACTTCTCGACTTAGGCACGTCGTCAGTCGAGCTTGATATCAAGTGTACCGAGCGCTATGAACAGTTTATCAAGCAGCTCGTTCAGATTATGCAGAAAACACTCGGTGTTAAGTTCGTCGTAAGCGTTTCCGTTCTTGAACAGTCTGAAATAACCGCCGCCATAGCCGACGGAGACTATTCAATAGTCTTTTATCCCTTCGTTGCCGACACTTCGAGAACGGAGGAGTTTCTTGCAAGCTTTGATAACAACAGCCTTTTCAATTACAAGTCCGAGCTTTATTCCGAAGCGCTGGCGAATATACGCAGAAATTCGGGCAGCTTCTCCGCACTTGAGGCGGGCTGCGAGCAGGCGGAGCAGATACTCATTTCCGACGCCGTAATGCTTCCCGTAATCTATGAAAAGAGTTATTTCATAACCGACGAGGACTGTGACGGTATCTATTTCTATTCGTCACAGTACAACGTCGTATTTATGAGCGCGACGGGTAAATAGCCATGACTAAGAAACGCAAAATTGCAATAATTCTTTCGTGGCTTTTCGTCGCGGTGTGTATGATAATAATATTTTACTTTTCGCGTGAGCGAGCCGTCGATTCCGACGAAACGAGCAACTCGGTAATTGAGTTTATCGTCAGGCTTTTCGGCTACCGACTTACTCCGCACACCGTCCGCAAAACCGCGCACGCGCTTGAATTTTTCGGACTGACCTTTGCTTTTAACCTTGCCTACGGCACGACTTACCTGAAATTCAGCCCGATTATAAGCGCGCTGTCAAGCATATTCTACTCGGCGACCGACGAAATTCATCAGTTCTTTGTCGAGGGCAGGGCGTGCAGGGCAGGCGATCTGCTCGTTGATTTTTACGGAACGCTTATAATGACCGCGATACTTGTTATCGCGTATGTTATATTCAGAAAAATAATGGAAAAGAGGGGTAAACAATGTCCGTTTTAAGACCGTTTTATGCTTACCGACCCGCAAAGGAGTTTGCCGACAAAGTTGCCGCGCTGCCGTATGACGTCATGAATTCGGCAGAGGCGAGGAAAATGGTTAAGGGAAATCCGTATTCCTTTCTGCATATCGACAAGGCGGAAATCGACCTTCCCGAAAGCGTCGATATCTATTCGCCCGAGGTGTATGCAAAGGCAAACGAGAATCTCAATAAAATGATAGCCGACGGCATTTTCGTAAAGGATGAAAAGCCGTGTCTGTATATCTATGAGCAGGCCTGGCAGGGCAGGGTGCAGACGGGTATTGTCGGCTGCACGTCGATTGACGACTACATAAACGACGTTATTAAGAAGCACGAATTAACCCGCGCCGACAAGGAAGCGGACCGCATCCGTCACGTTGATACCCTTGACGCCAATACGGGCCCGATTTTCCTCGCATACAGAAAGAATAACGAGCTTGCAGGTATTATTTCTGGCTGGACTGCCGCTCACGAATGCGAGTGCGACTTCGTGCAGAACGACGTAAGACAGAGAGTATGGGTAATCGACAGCGGCGAAACAATAGAAAAAATTGTTTCAATTTTTGCTCTGATTCCCAATCTCTATATAGCCGACGGTCACCACCGTGCCGCATCCGCCGTCAAGGTCGGACTTAAGCGCCGTGAGCAGTTCCCCGATTATACGGGAAATGAGGAATTCAATTTCTTCCTTTCCGTGCTTTTCTGCGCCGATGACCTTGCGATTATGGATTACAACCGTGTTATGAAGGATTTGAACGGTTATTCCGCAGAAGAATTCCTTGAAAAAATCTCGGAATCCTTTACCGTTGAAAAGACGGGCGCAGCGGCTTACAGACCGCAGAAGCGCCACGAATTCGGAATGTATCTCGGCTCTGAATGGTATAAGCTTACTGCGAAGGACGGCAGCTTTGACGAAGGCGATCCCGTACTGAGCCTTGACGTTTCGATTCTTCAGAATAATCTCATTTCTCCCGTACTCGGTATTGACGATCCGAGAACCGATAAGAGAATCGATTTTGTCGGCGGTATCAGGGGACTCGGCGAGCTTGAAAGACGCGTTAACAGCGATATGGCGCTCGCGTTTTCGATGTTCCCGACCTCGCTTGACGAGCTTATGGCGATTGCCGATGCGGGCAAGACCATGCCGCCGAAATCGACCTGGTTCGAGCCGAAGCTTTTAAGCGGACTGTTTATTCACAAATTAAGCTGATTTATCGGGCGGTTCACCGCCCGATTTTTTCAAATCAGAGTTTGTCGAGCAGAAAGCTTGATAGGACACCAGCCTCCCTTGTCAAAGGGAGG
>JAUMVO010000020.1 GCA_030530095.1 Clostridiaceae bacterium | reverse complement strand
CGAGTGGGAATAAGCGAAAAGCACAGGTTAACAACAACATTAAAAACAGCCGCGGACTTCGCGGCTGTTTTTTGATTACTCAAATAATCGGAATTGTCTTGTCAATTTGACATATCGAAATGCGTTTTGATATAATGAATCATAATCTGCAGGGAGGTTGAAAGAATGAAAAAAATGGTTAATTGCGTTGATTATTGTTTTTGTTGTCATTGTTTTGGCCGTTCTGGCGTTTGCAGTAAAGAGGTGGATTGATATGAATACACTTGATAAGGGCGGAATGGTGCGCGACGTCAGCATTGAACGCGTGAATTTCAAATCGTCAGGCGGGATGAGAGGCGGTCACACATATATCAGCGCAGTGCGCGACGCCGAAACCGACGAAATCACGGTAGAAGTCAATCATCAGGAAATCTGGAACTCGCCCGAGGAAATCACTGAGTATAAAGCAAAGCCCGAACTCTTTGATGACATTCGGAAGCTCGTCGAGGAAAGCAGTTTCTGGAAAGCCGAAAAAAGACCTCTCTCAAAGGATGTTGTGCTTGACGGCCCGAACGAGGAGCTGAGAATTAAAACGCGCGACGGACTTGATTTCACGGTTGAAAACGACCGTGAGCTTACAAAAGCGGAATATGAGGCGTGGTACGCAATTATCAAGGCTCTCAGGGATGAAAGCTACAAAGCCGAATAACTGATTTTAACGGGCTGACCTTACGCGGTCGGCCCGTGTTTTTTCTTGATTTTACGGGTGCAGTGTTATATAATGTAAAACAGAACGGATTTTGGGATTTATATTTCGTAAAACCGGGGTGGGATTATGAGAAAGCCATCTGTGTTTATAAGGAAACCTGCACTTAAAAAGCCCTACTTCAGCCGACGCCGTCACGCGTTTGTTGTGACGGTTGCGGCAACTGCGGTTTTGGCGGTGCTTTTTTCTTTATTGAGCATTGGCGCCTTCGCGCTTGAGGACATTGACACTACCGGTCAGGGAATAGGCTTTTCATATGAGCTTTACGACAGCACCAACGGTCTGCCCACCTCCGAGGCAAACGCAATAATTCAGACCAAGAGCGGCATTATCTGGATAGGCGGCTATTCGGGACTTACGCGTTATGACGGCAACGAGTTCTACAATTATCCCGCTTCCACGGGCGTTGCGAGCGTAAACTGCCTTTTCTTTGATTCTCAGAACAGAATGTGGATAGGCACCAACGACAGCGGCGTAGCCAAAATGCAGAATGAAGAATTCTCCTTCTTTTCAAAGGCAGAAGGTCTGCGTTCCTCGTCGGTGCGCTCTATAATCGACGACGATACGGGCGATATTATCATAGCTACGACTATGGGACTTGCGTATATTGACGGTGATAACGAGAGCGTCCATATTATCGACGACGGAAGAATCAATAAGGAATACGTCTGCGAGCTCAAACGCTTCGGCCCGGTCGTTTACGGCGTAACTCTCAGCGGAAGCTTTTTCACGCTTGAGCATAAGAAAATCACGGGCGTTTACACCTCGGCTTCACTCGGTACGGATACGGTTAATACCGTATTTCCCGACCCCGAGCGCGCGGGATATTTCTATATCGGCATGCAGTCCGATAAGATACTTTACGGAAAAATCGGCAGCGAAGGCTTCGAAACCGAAAAGACTCTCAGCATTCAGCCGCAAAGCACCGTCAACGATATCAAGTATATAGACAATCAGCTTTGGGTTTGCTCGGATAACGGCATAGGCTTTTTCTACGAAGGAAAATATATTCCGATATCGGACGTGCCGATGTCAAATTCCGTTGACCGAATGATAATCGACTATGAGGAAAATCTCTGGTTCTGTTCGTCGCGTCAGGGAGTCATGAAGGTTACGGCAAACCGATTTACCGACGTTTTCAAATTAGCCGACCTCGAGCCGCGCGTGGTCAACGCGACCTGCCTTAACGGCAAGAATTTATATATCGGCACCGACACGGGACTTATCGTGCTCGACGGCAATTATAAACCGATTGACAACAGTCTGACGGAGTTCCTTGACGGTAACCGAATCCGCTGCATTATGTCGGATTCGAAGGGGAATATATGGATTTGCACCTATTCCGAGCACGGACTTGTGCACTATAATCCCACGACTAAGGTTATAACGGGCTTCACCGAGGAAAACGGTCTTGCTTCAAACCGCGTCAGAATGGCTAAGGAGATGTCGGACGGCAGCGTTGCCGTGGCTACAAATGCAGGCGTCTGCATTATAAAGGACGGGAAAATAACAAATACATACAACAATGACGCGGGTATTTCAAACCTTGAAATCCTCTGTATTGAGGAGGCAAAGGACGGCACCGTTTACCTCGCCAGCGACGGCGACGGTATTTATAAAGTTGTTGACGGCAAGGTTTCCAAGCTCGGACTTGACGACGGACTTAAAAGCGAGGTCGTCCTCCGCATCAAGCAGAGCCCCTACGACGACCTTTGCTGGGTGGTCACGAGCAATTCCATTGCCTATATCAAGGACGGCAAGGTTACGACGGTCAACAATTTTCCGTATTCCAACAATTATGACATATACTTCGACGATGACGGCTGCCTTTGGGTATTGAGCAGTAACGGCATCTACGTTGTCAAGCAGTCCGAAATGCTTGCCGACGAGGACATTACATATACGCTCTACGATATTGCGAGCGGTCTGCCGAGCATTGCGACGGTAAATTCATACAGTTATCTCAGCGACAGCGGTGAGCTTTTCATCTCGTCCTCATCGGGCGTTACCAGCGTCGATATTATTCACTCGGAGGAACGCAAAACGCCGATCAGAATCGCAATTCCGTATATTGTGGCGGACGACGTATTTACCCTGACAAGCGACGGCGATACGGTGCATATTCCGTCTAGCTGCAAACGTCTCACTATCTATGCGAACGCGTTTACGTATTCTCTGAACAATCCGCGGCTGAGCTATTATCTTGAGGGCTTTGATACCGAGCCGTATGAGACGACCAAGCGCGGTATGCGCGATATCACCTATACCAATCTTCGCGGCGGAACGTATAATTTCTGTCTCAATCTTATCGATGAAAAGACGGGCGAGGTCACGCAGAACGTTACCGTAACCATAATCAAGGACAAGGCGATATATGAACAGCGCTGGTTTGTTTTTCTTGTAATGCTGTCGTTTGTTCTGCTGCTGGCGGGAATAATTGCGCTGTATTTCCGTCACCAGACCGCCAAGCTTCTCAAAAAGCAGGAGGAGAACAGAAAATTCATCAACGAGATGACGAGCGTGTTCGCCAAGTGTATCGATATGAAGGACGCGTACACCAACGGCCATTCCTTCCGTGTGGCGCAATATACGGCCATGCTTGCCAAAAAGCTCGGCAAGGACGGTGAAGAGGTTGAGAGAATTTACAATATCGCCCTTCTTCACGATATAGGCAAGATAAGCATTCCCGACAGCATACTTAATAAACCCGGCAAGCTCGACGACGAGGAATACGCCGTAATGAAGAGCCACTCGCAGAAGGGCAACGACATTCTCAAGGAGGTTACAATAGCGCCGGACCTTGCGCTGGGCGCGGGCTATCACCATGAGAGGATTGACGGCAAGGGGTATCCGTTGGGACTTAAGGGCGACGAAATCCCCGAGGTGGCGCAGATTATTGCGGTTGCCGATACTTTCGATGCTATGTACTCGACCAGACCTTACCGCAAGCAGATGGAATTAAATGCGGTCGCCGAGGAAATCGAACGTTCGGCGGGTACACAGTTAAGTGAAAAGGTGGTCGAAGCCTTTAAGGAGCTTTACGAGGAAGGCGTATTCGAGCACTTTGAAGATAATAAATACGAGCCTGAAAAATGAGGCTTGAAGTATAAATAAAAGGAGAAAAGGTATGAAAAAAATCAGTTTATTATCAGTAATTGCGGTTGCGCTGTGTCTGCTTTTGTCACTCAACGTTTTCGCTGCACAGTCAGTGACGGACGTTGGACAGAACATTTCGTTTGAAATGCCCGATGGCTGGACGCAGATTCCCGACAGCGAGATTAATTCAGAAAACATCAGATATGCTTTTGAAAAGGATAATGATGAGGACGGAACGTATTTCGTTTACAGCGTTTTCGATCTTTATGAAAATGTTTCCGAGGAGGAAAAAGAGGACGTTGAGCGAAGCGAGATAAATAATTCTACCGTTACGGTTGAGGAGTACAGAGATATAATCGCATCCGATCTTGAATCAGACCCGTCAATAAGCAATCTTAACGTTGAGAAGGCGACCGTCGGCGAAAACGATTACTTCAAGGTTACCTTCAATCAGGAATATGAGGAAGGATACGTTGAAGACGTAGTGGTCTATGCCCATATCTATAACGGCTATGAAACATATTTCAGATATGAAACCTTCGGCGAGCTGGATGAAGAGGATATTGATTCGATAATCGGCACGGTTTCCTTCAACGGAGAAACCAAAAGCAACAAAACCAAGACCGATGCTCAGAAAACAGCTGAAAACGTCGGTAAGAGCGCGCTGACGGGCGTACTTAAATATGTGCTGATAGTCGCTGTGCCCGCAGTTATCGGGCTTGTTGCCCGTGCGAGGGTCAGAAGAAAGGAAAAGAAGGCTGAAAAGAACAATCCGGTAATAACGAATACCGTTCAGCCCATACCCGTCGCACAGCCGATGCCGACTCCCGAACCGATGAGCGAAGCTCCCGTGCAGGAGGCACAGCCTATGACGACTCCCGAACCGATGAGCGAAGCTCCCGTGCAGGAGGCACAGCCGACTGCCGAATCTGCCGAAAGCGCTTCGTGGACCTGCCCGTATTGCGGCACGGTCGGCGAAGGTGCGTTCTGCGCAAACTGCGGCGCAAAGAGAGAATAAACAGGAATATACAGCAAAAAAGGACACGGAATTCCGTGTCCTTTTTATTAGAAAAAGAACAGACTTAATCAAGCCTGTTCTTTATTCTTCTTAGCAGTGTTTATTGAAGCTATTAATAGTCTTCTGATTTTTCCGCATTTGTTGTATAAGACTTTTATTATATCTCCGTCAACAATTTCTGCTTTGGCAAACAGCTCTAGCCAATACTCCGTCTCATAGCACTCTTTTAATGCTATCTGGAATTTTGATATAAAATCAGCTCGGCTGTGTCCGTAGTTTGCCTCGTGAATGTTTGCGCCAATGGAAGTAGCAGAGCGCTCAATTTGGTTTTTAAGAGAATAATGACCGTTAATTGAATCGCACAAATGCAAAACGTCTACCGCAAATTCTGTTGATAAGTCACGAAGTCTCGATTCCGCCATAGTCCTCTCCAAAACAAATAACTATAAGTGAAATGTTTTGCTTTTGCAAAACGTGAAATACCGACTGCGTCGTCGTGAAATGTTCTTAGAGAACGTGAAATAAAACAAATCCACTTACGCCCGCAGGCATTTCACGCCGCCTGCGGTATTTCACACCCTTCAGGGTATTTCGCAAATTCACGCAGTGGATTTATTTCACGCAGAGAAATCTTAAGATTTCTCTGCCTTGCCCTCATCGGTGTCTCTGTAATACTGAGTGTGGGTGTCCTTGTGAGGCGTTGCGTTCCAGATTCTTTCCGCCTCGGGTGCCCAAGCCGCAGCGAATTCGCGGCACTTAGCGCACAGCTGCTCTGCCGTTTCCTCGCGAATCAGATCCGAGGAATGCGCACCGCTCGCCTTAACCATTTTTTCGAGATACTCGGGATTTTCGAGCATCGGGCAGGGACGAAGGTGGTTGTCGTTAAACGGCTGATTGTGATAATACTGCATAAACAGCGGACTCTTGAGAGCTTCTATCAACGTCTTTTCGCGGATATTTGAATCCGAGAAATGGATGAAAACGCAGGGCTCGATATCGCCGTTTGAGTTGACGTGGAAATAGTTTCTTCCGCCCGCTATACAGCCTCCGACATATTCAGCGTCGTTCTGGAAATCCATTACGAAAATCGGATTGCCCGTCTTCGAGTTGCGGGATTTCTTAAGCCAGTTATACATAAACTCGCGCTGTGCGGGAGTCGGGATAAGCTCCTTGTCCGCGTCGTGACCGACGGGCATATAGTTGAAATACAGAGCATATTTAGCGCCTTTGCCGATTATGAGCTTCATAAACTCGTCCGAGGTAACCTCGTCAATATTTTTGCTCGTGTAGCATACGGAAACACCGAACAGACACTTGTTCTTATGAAGAAGATCCATAGCCGCAAGTGACTTTTCATAGGCTCCCTCGCCGCGGCGCCAGTCGTTTGTTGCGGCGTTGCCCTCAAGGCTTACCGCAAGACCGATATTGCCGACTCTGTTCATATCCTCGCAGAATTTCTGGTCAACGAGAGTGGCGTTTGTATATATAACGAACGCACAGTCCTTATTCTTTTCGGCGAGCGCGATGATGTCATCCTTTCTTATAAGCGGTTCGCCGCCCGTGAGCATATAGAAATGGGTTCCCATCTCCTTGCCCTGAGAAACGATTGACTGCATCTCCTCATTGGTGAGGTTCGACTTGTGACCGTATTCGGCCGCCCAGCAGCCCTTGCACTTCAAGTTACAAGCGCTCGTCGGGTCAAAAAGAATAATGAAGGGAATGTTGCACTTTTCCTTTTCGCGAAGCGAACGTACGGTTTTCGTTCCGTAGTAACCCGCATCGATGCCGAGAGAAACGAGCATCTGCTCGACGACGTTTCGGTCAACGTCGGAGATAATCGACAGCGCAAGCTGATGCCATACGTTGTCCTTATCCTTAGCGACAGCCTTCATTTTTTCGAAATTCTCGGGAGGGAACAAGCCCGTAAAGAACGAGCTGATTTTATCGGCCAGCTTTTCGAGGTTAGCCTCAGGGTCCTTATCAACGTAGCCGAGCATTCTGTGAAGCACCGCTCTCGCGGCAGCCTTCTGTACGGTATGCTTTTCGCCCATATTATCCCTCCTTGTAAAATCATTCAACGATTATCTTAACATATAAACCGAAAAAAGTAAACGATAAAAATATATATTTTATTATTGTCGGTTTGATTTAGTTTATATCGCGATAAAAAATAATAAATAATTAAAACTTTTGGTAAATAATACAATAAACAGTGGAAATTCACCGCCAAGTGTGATATCATATTTTTAGTTTTTTCACGGAGGAAAAAAGATGAAAATCAATCCGAAAGTTGTTGAAATATCGCCTGCGTTAAGGTCGGTATTCGTTGAGGGCGGCAGCTTCAAAACGTCGATTATAACAGCTTCGCTGCTTGTGCCCAAGGGTAAAAATCTGGGCGAGCTTCTCGTTTTGCCGAAATACCTTACCTATTCCACAAAGAAATACCCCACGCCCGTAGAGCTTAACTCAAGGCTTGAGTATCTTTACGGCGCGGTGCTTGACGGCGTGGTTACGCGCTTCGGCGAGAACAGCCTTATACAGCTTGAGATGACCTGTATTGACAATAAGTATTCGCTTGAAGGCGAGGATGTCGGTCAGGCTTGCCTTGAGCTTCTGCTCGACGCGCTTTTTGAACCGGACGCCGAGGGCGGCAGCCTTGACAGCGACAAGTACGAGCTTCAGAAAAGGCTTGCAGTTGAGAGCATCGAGAGCGCAGTCAACGACAAGCGCCGTTACGCCTTTACGCGTATGCTCGAAATCATGTGCGCCGACGAGGTAATGGGCATTACCCGCGGGGAAACGATAGACGCGATTAAGCAGTCAACTGCTGTCAGCGCATACTCCGCGTGGCGTGAGCTCCTGAAGGACGCCAGAGTGCAGTTCAATTTCGTCGGCTCCTTCAACGCCGACAGGGCGACCGCACTTATAAAGGAGCGCTTTTCACAGATTGAGCGCGAGCCCATTGAGAGCGAAACGCTGTTTGTCGAGAGCGCTGAGGACGTAACCGAGGTTACGGAAACGATGGACATCAATCAGTCGAAGCTCGTTTTAGGCTTTAGAAGCGGTATGACGCACCGTAAGGACGACATATACGCCGAGCAGATGATGGTTGACATCTTCGGCGGCGGCATATACTCGAGACTGTTCAAAAATGTCCGTGAAAAGCTGAGCCTCTGCTATTACTGTTCAGCTTCGCTTATGCGTGAGAAGGGACTAGTAATTGTTCAGTCGGGCATTGAGTACTCAAACCGTCAGCAGGCGCTTGACGAAATACTCAATCAGCTTGAGATTATGAAAAACGGCGGCTTTACCGACGAGGAATTCACAGCCTCAAAGACCGCTATATGCGACGCGCTTTCGGGCGCGCTTGACACCCCCGACGGCATAGACGCCTTTTTGTCAAACAAGATTGTCGAGGACGATATTATGCCGATAGAGGAGTCAATAAAGAAATATCAGGCTCTCACCAGAGAGGACATTATAAGGGCGGCGAAGCGCATTACGCTTGACACCGTCTATACCCTTGCGGGAAAGGAGGGCGATGACATTGAGTAATATAAAGGAAGTTGTCTCCGACAGACTCGGCGAGAAATACTATGAAATCGAGCACGACTCGGGACTGAAAATGATAGTTTATCCCAAGGAAAACTACGCGTCGTCCTATGTCATTTTCGGCACAAGGTACGGTTCCATTGACACCGCCTTCCGCCTTAACGACGACAGTGAATTTACCTGTGTTCCCGAGGGTATCGCGCATTTCCTTGAGCACAAGCTTTTTGAGAGTGAGGAGATTGACGCGTTTGACCGTTACTCAAAGACGGGTGCAAACGCCAACGCCTACACCTCATTCGACCGCACCTGCTATCTGTTTTCATGTACGGGTAAGCTTAAGGAAAACCTCGAGATACTGCTCGACTTCGTAACACACCCGTATTTCACCGAGCAGACCGTTCAGAAGGAGCAGGGCATCATCGGGCAGGAGATTAAGATGACGCAGGACGACCCGAACTGGGCGCTTCTGTTCTCTGTATTGCAGGCGATGTATAAATACCATCCCGTTCAGATTGAAATTGCGGGAACGGTCGAGTCGATATCGCACATCACCGCCGACCTTCTGTACAAATGCTACAACACCTTTTACAATCTTGAGAATATGGTGTTCTGTGCGGTGGGCAACGTCGACGTTGACACGGTGCTTGAGGTGGCAGACAGGATACTTGTCAGGAAGGACAAGGTCAGAATAGAACGTAAATTCTTCGAGGAGCCCGACGGCGTGAACAAAGCATACGTCGAGAGTGAGATGGCGGTCACCGCACCTCTGTTTGCGCTCGGCTTCAAGGAAAATATCAGAACACCCGAGCGCACCACGCGAGAGCTCATACTCAGCCAGTGCATTATCGAGCTTCTGAGCGGCAAGACCTCGAAGCTTTACAATGAACTTTTGGGCGACGGACTTATCAATTCGAATTTCAGCTCGGAGTACCTGTTCGGCTACGGTTATTCAAGTCTTATTTTCTCGGGCGAGTCGGAAAAATACGACGAGGTTGCAAAGAGAATAAAGGACGAAATCGACCGCCTTTCGCGTGAGGGCATAGCCGCCGATGACTTTGAGAGAGTACGCAGAATGCAGTACGGACGGCTGATAATGTCCTTCAACGATATTGACGATATAGCCAACGGCGTGGTTGCCTCGTACTTTGCGGGCGAGAGCATATTTGAGGACGCCGAGGTTTTAAGCTCGATTACGCTTGACGAGATTAACGACAGACTTCGCTCGTCAGTGCACACGGATTGCTGCTCGCTGTCCGTAATAAAGCCGAAAGGAGAATGACAATGAGATTTCTTAGTGATTTAACTGAAGTAACCTTTACGGGTATTGATCATACTTTTAACGTTTACTCAACGCTCGTTGAGTTCACTATACCCTACGTCAATATTGACGTAAGCATTAAATTCTACGGTGTTATAATCGCCTTCGGCTTCCTGCTCGCCGTACTTTTCGGCGGCAGGACCGCATATAAATGGAAAATCGACCTTAACAAGATGGTCGACGTGCTGATTTTCGGCACTCTCGGCGGAATAGTCGGCGCGAGGCTTTACTACGTGCTGTTTGAGTGGAATTATTACAGAACGCACCTTGCCGAGATACCGCAGATATGGCAGGGAGGACTCGCCATTTACGGCGGTCTTATCGGCGGACTGCTGGCTGCTTACTTTACCTGCAGAAAGAACGGTCTGAATTTCTATAAGCTTCTCGATATGTGCGCAATGAGCTTCCTTATCGGTCAGGGCATAGGCAGATGGGGAAATTACACCAATCAGGAGGCATTCGGCACGAATACCTCAATGCCCTGGGGTATGTACTCGTCAAAGGTTGAGGCGTATCTGCTCGACCATCAGATGGAGCTGATGGAAAAAGGCATTAAGGTTGATACGCTTATGCCCGTTCATCCTACGTTTCTTTACGAATCGGTTTGGTGCATCATAGGCTTTTTCATTCTATATTACATAATGAAAAAGCACTATAAGTTCGCAGGTGAGATTATGCTCTGGTACGGCGTAATATACGGCGCCGAAAGGGCGGTTGTCGAGGGCTTCCGTACCGACAGCCTTTATCTCGGCGACACCAATATCAGGGTTTCGCAGATTCTGTCCGCGGTGCTTGCGGTTCTCTGCCTTGCAATTCTTATTATCAAACTGCTTGACCTTAAGAAAAATCCCGTACCCTACACGCCCGTCGAGGTTCTGCCCAAGGACAAGGACTACGAGGTGCGCGACCGTGCGGGCGAGATTAAGGAAGAGAGAACTCAGCGTAAAAACGTAGCCAAGCTTCAGAAAAAAAAGATTAAGGATTATGAAAAGTCATTAAGAGAGGGGAATAATAATGGCAAGCATAATTGACGGCAAGCTCGTTTCGCAGGCAGTCAAGGACGGCGTTAAGGAGCAGGTTTCGCTTCTTAATTCAAAGGGCGTGAGTGTTACGCTCGCGGTTATTATAGTCGGCGACGACCCCGCTTCAAGAATTTATGTCAATAATAAGAAAAAAGCGTGTGAGGCGACGGGCATTGTTTCCAGAGAATATGCACTTCCTGTCGAAACTTCTTTGGAAGAGCTGATTGCGCTTATCGAAAAGCTCAACAACGACAGCGAGGTCAACGGCATACTCTGTCAGCTTCCGCTACCCGAGGGCCTTGACGAGAAGGCGGTTATCGCCGCAATATCTCCCGATAAGGATGTTGACGCTTTCAACGCGGTCAACACGGGACACATAATGATAGGCGACTACACATTCCTGCCGTGCACACCCGCAGGCATAACCGAAATGCTTGATTATTACGAAATTCCCGTGCGCTCGAAGCACTGTGTGGTTATCGGCAGAAGCAATATCGTCGGCAAGCCTATGGCTATGCTTCTCTTAAAGCGTGACGGCACAGTTACAATATGCCATTCAAAGACGGAGAATTTGGCCGATATCACGCGTCAGGCGGATATACTCGTTGCGGCGGTCGGCAGGGCGAAGTTCGTGAGTGCCGATATGGTTAAGGAAGGCGCGGTTGTAATTGACGTCGGTATGAACCGAGACGCCGACGGCAAGCTCTGCGGCGACGTTGATTTCGAAGCGGTCGAGAAAAAGGCCTCGTTTATCACTCCCGTTCCCGGCGGAGTAGGCCCGATGACCATAGCGACGCTTATGAAGAATACCGTTATTGCGGCAAAGCTTCAGAACGGTCTGCTTTAATCGGTTGACTAAGCATGGTTTTTGATATATTATTAGAACATAAAAAAGCAAAGGGGAAATTTTTATGGGTGAAAAAGCAAAAAAGTATATGAATTTTAAGGAGATTGCCGCATATTCGCTCGGACTTTTCGGATTTCAGGCGATAGTCGGACTTCTCAACTCGTATCAGGCGGAATTTGACGCCTCGATACTCGGCGCCGATATCGCTATCGTAGGCATTCTTATTCTCGTTGCCAAGATAGTCTCTGCGGTGTTCGATCCCGTTGTCGGCAATATGATTGACCGTTCAAAGAGCTCAAAGGGCAAGTTCAAGTCCATGATACTCAAGTCAATCATTCCGCTGCTTGTAATGAGTGCGGTGGTTTTTCTTAACGTTCCGTTCAAGGACAACAAGCTCGCAATTTACATCTGGATCTTCGTTACATATCTTATCTGGAGTCTTGCGATGACTCTCGGCGACGTTCCCTCGCAGGGTATCGCTTCGGTTCTCACTCCCGATCCGACTGAGAGAACGAACGTTGTTTCGATTTCCAACACCTTCAAGCAGATAGGCTTCTCGGCCTGCGTTGTTATAGTTCCCGTTGTATGCCTTATCGTAAAGGGCGGTTCGAAGGTTATCGTTGCCAAAGGCGAGACCGACACTCCCATGATAGCAAGCGAGTATTTCTTTACGGCAGTGCTGACAGCCTTGCTCGGCTGCATTCTGTTCTCGCTTATCGGCTTTGTCAATAAGGAAAGAGTTCCTTATCAGCAGGGCGAAAAGACAAGCTTCAAGGATATGATTAACGCTCTTAAGGACAACAAGCCCTTGATGCTCGTTATCGTTTCGTATTTCCTCGGCTTCGGCAGACAGATGTCAATGGGTATTCAGGTTCAGGCAGCCAACGTTCTTTTAGGCTCTCAGAACCTCGTTGCCGTGCTCGGTATTGTTACCGCTGTCGGCTCGATGATTTCAATGGCTATCTGTCCCGTGCTTATCAAGAAGATGGGCGAAAAGAAGGTTTACATTCTTCTTTCGGTTTACGGCTTCGCAGCCTCGATACTTTCGTTCATCGTCGGTTATTTCTGGTTCAGAAATCCCGAAAACACCATTCTCACAATTTGCTTCTATGCTTCGCTGTTCCTTATCGGTCTTCAGTTCGCGGCAGTTACGCTTATGCCTATGATTATGACCGCCGACTGTGTTGACTATTATGAGTACAACACGGGCAAGAGAATGGAAGGCGCCGCTTATTCGATTCTTACGCTTACCATTAAGGTATGCCTTGCTCTGGGCGTTGCGCTCGGTCTTGTGTTCGTTCAGTTCTCGGGTTATTCCGACACCGTCAATGCAATTGCGGCGGGCACTGCAACGGGCTTTACAAACAGGACGAAGGATATCATCTTCTTCGCCTACACTGCAGTTCCCGGCATCCTTGCGCTTCTGAGTATTATTCCGATTCTCAAGTACGACATCGTCGGAAAGCGTAAGCAGGAAATCGCAGACGAGCTTCAGAAGAGAAGAGCCGAAAAGGCTGAATAATTAACAGATAATAATTCAAAACCGTCGGTTTCCGACGGTTTTGTTTTATACGCATTTACTTGACATTATACAGTCCTGAGTTTATAATCATATATGCTTAAACAGTATATTAATTCGGAGGTAATACGATGAGCTTATTGCTGAGAAAAGCGCTGTGCTTTTTGATGTGCATACTGCTTCTTTTGCCCTTTGCGGCGATTGGCGCATCTGCGCTCGAAAACGAAGAGGTTTACGTTGACAGCGAGGTTGTGACAAT
Organism: Clostridiaceae bacterium; assembly: GCA_030530095.1. Taxonomy (GTDB): domain Bacteria; phylum Bacillota; class Clostridia; order Oscillospirales; family Acutalibacteraceae; genus Fimenecus. Next base: position 14,193 of record JAUMVO010000020.1, on the reverse strand, counting down.
GCTTCGTTATCCTGTCGACGGGATAAGCTCTGCATATAAAAGCTCCGCTTTTTCGGTCAGGCGTTTTGCCTCTTCTTCACCCGTTGCGGGCGAGACGTTTACGTTTTATACTTTGCTTGATGCAAAGGAAAAGGAAATGTACAATTCCATCCTTTCACAGAGGGCGGGACTTGACTGTACGCCGAGAGGCCGTGTCAAAATTGTCTTCAACGAGCATAAATATTCAAATACCAATTACAACCAGATGCTACTTGCGGTCAAGAAAAGCCTCCTCTTCGTCCTGTCTGCGCTCAAGGAGGATCATCCTGAGTTTTTCTTCATCTGGGGTTATTCCGACTTTGCGGTAAGCACGTCCGACTACACGTTTCAGAATTTAAGGTACACGCTTAACAGCTTCACCTTCGACGTTTACGAAAACACGGACGCCTATCCCGGCTGGGCAAGTGTCGAAAGCAATTACAATATGCTTCTCGACGCGGTTGCAGATTTTAAGGTCGCGGGCAACACACGTTACGAAAAGGTCAAGTCGATTCACGACTCTATCTGCAATCAGGTAAACTACGATATGGACGTCAACGACGAAACCAAGCGTAACCAGAAGGACTTCGATCCGACCTCGGTTTTCTGTGAGCCGTATCTGACGGTCTGCGAGGGTTATTCCGAAGCGCTCAAGATGATTTGCGACAGAGAGGGAATTCCCTGCATCACCGTTGTCGGCGACGGCGGCGGTCCGCACAAATGGGCTTATGTTCAGATGGAAGACGGAAAGTGGTACGGTATGGACGTCACCTGGGACGATCAGGAAGGTGTTATGATGTACGACTTCTTCCTGTCGGGAAGTGAAACGAAGAACGTATTCTTTGACGGCAACAGCTTCGCTTCTCTGCACGTACCTACGGGAGAGATGTTCGTAAACGCCAAGTGCCTGACCTATCCGGAACTCAGCGCTACATCTTACGTTGGTGCAATATGCGCGCCGAACAGCAAATCAACGTTTGACGTTCCGACTTCAAGAATGTTTATTTCGAAGAATGCGGTGCTTAATGAACAGCTTGTCGCCACGTCACGATATGCGGAGCATATGCCCGACGACCACACGGTTACCGTTTCGGGCGAGACAACGGGTGCAAGCGTTACAGTCACCACGGTAAACGCAAATACAAAGGATTACACCGTTATCCGTTGGGGCGACATCAATGCCGATAACAGTGTTGACCGTTCGGACTATGAGCAGATCGGCTCGGTGCTTGACGGCAGCGGCACGATAGCAGGCGGCACGCCCTCATTCTATGCGGCGGATTTTGACGGCGACGGTGTAATTGACGCGTTTGATTTATATTACCTTGATGCGTACTTAAACGACTGCATCGACAGATAAACATTCAATATCAACTTATCGGGCGAAAGTTACAAACTTTTGCCCGATTTTTCTATGTTTTGGCGCGACGTGATTTCTTGACATTAAACACAGGATTGTTTTATAATTTAAGTGCTTACAATTGTTTTATTGGGAGGTAAAAAACATGAAAAGAGCAAACAAATTCTTAAGTGTGCTGCTGAGCCTTCTGCTCGTTCTTCCCTTCGCGGCGATGAACGCTTCGGCATTAAAGCCTGTTGCAAAGAAAAATACCATACATGTCGGACCCTCGGGTATGCGCACAGTCGCTCAGTTCCCGCAGGATATGATTACAAGAAAAACTGCGCCTTCGCATGGTTGGAGAGCGAATCATCAGCGCTCCAACTTCGGTGACAACGCATGGATTTTCCGCGATCAGCTGACCAATTTTGAGAAGGTTATGTATGATGCTTTTGTTGCCGCTAAGGGCGGACTCAATGCAGCGGATGAAGACATTGAGTACGATGAGGAGCCGGGCGTAATCTATCATTACCGTGCGATTCCGATTGACCTGACCGGCTACACCTTCGAGGTTACAACGGATGAAGAGCTGGAGGCGCTTATCAACGAAACCCTTCTCTATGACACGGTAGCTTCGCTCTCTGCGTTTATGGAGGACTATCCTGAGTTTTTCTGGATCTGGGGCTTTGATTTTGATCTTGATTTCGAGCCCGTTTATGAGACAGATGACAATGGCGACATCGTTTACGAGGTTGACGAGGACGGCAATACCGTTTACGAGACAGATGAGGACGGCAATCCGATTCTCGACGATGACGAAAACCCGATTCCCGTTCCCGTTATAGAGAGTATGACTCTGTCCGAGTTTAAGGTTTACGTTAACTATTCAGGCGCAAACACTCTTGACGGCGAGACTTACGGCGAAACTCCCTACGAGAGCTGGGACGACGTTCAGACTGCTTATGACAACCTGATGGCAGGTGTTGCTTCCGTAACCGTAGAGGGTGAAAACAGATACGAAAAGTTAAAGTCCATCCACGACTGGATCTGTACTGTTGCGGACTATGACGGTACGTTCATTCTTCCTCACTGTTACGATCCGTACGGTATCTTTACCGATCCCTATAACTTTGTCTGCGAGGGCTATTCCGAAATCTTCAAGCTTCTCTGCGACCGAGAAGGCATCCCATGTATTACAGTAGTCGGTGTCGGCGGCGGCGGTGATGACTGGGAAGGTCACAAGTGGAACTATGTTCAGATGGAAGACGGCAAATGGTACGCTATGGACGTTACCTGGGACGATCAGGATACCAGAGATGTTGACATAGCTGACAATCCGTCTGACCATATTTACTATGAGTTCTTCCTTTCGGGAAGCGAGACCTATGACGTTTCCTTCTACCACACCAAGTTCACCGAGAGCCATATTGCGGAAGGCGCAATGTTCAATATCGACTTCTACCTTGAATATCCCGAGCTGAGTACTGAAATGTACTATTACGACGGCAATTTTGAGGTCAGCGAGGACGGCCTCTGGCGTTATCAGGTAGTTGACGAGGAAGAGAAGCTTATCTCAATCACCTCCGGCTATTACAGATACCCCGCATATCTCGGCGAAGACACCGAGATTGAGGTCCCCTCGGAAATCGACGGCTACACCGTTGTTGAAATCGGTACGTCCGCTTTCTATAACTTTGACGAGGTTACCTCGATTACTCTTCCCGATACGGTTGAGTCAATTTACTACTTCGCATTTGAGAACTGCGCATCTCTTGAATCAATCAACCTTCCCGAAGGTCTCGTTTCGATTTCATACGGCGCATTCACAAACTGCGCATCACTCAGCGAGCTTGCCATTCCTTCAACTCTTGAATGGATAGGCTGGTACGTATTCTACGGCTGCGAGTCACTTGAAACAATCGTAATTCCCGAGAACGTTACCGAAATCGGCGACGAAACATTTGACACCTCGCTGGCGGCGATTTACGGCTATACCGATTCCTATGCCGAGTGGTATGCAAACGCCGCAGGCATCAGATTTATACCTCTTGACGGCGAAGGCAATCCGACTGAGGAACTTTACAACGGTTTCCCGGACGTTGCCGACAATGCATGGTATGCAGAGGCGGTTCGTTACAACGCTATCCGCGGCTTCATCACCGGTTACAAGAGCGGTAAGTTCGGACCTGCCGACACTCTCAAGAGACAGGATTTCGTTGTCATTCTTGCGAGAATTGCCGGTGTTGACCTTGACACGTTTGAGGATGAGCCTTGTACTATGCCCGACGTAGTTGCAGGTTCGTACTATGCGAACGCTGTTAAGTGGGCGGTTGAGAATGAGATAGTTACCGGCTACAAGAACGGCAAGTTCGGTGTTGGCGATGCTATCACCAGAGAGCAGGTTGCTACCATTCTCTACAGATATATGGGTGCTCCCACTGTTTCAAGAATGACCATGACGCTCAAGCCCTTTGATGACAGGAACAGCATCAGCACTTTTGCAAAGAGTGCTATGGTATGGGCTATCCAGAACGGCGTTATCTCCGGTAAGAACGAAACAACTCTTGCGCCGACCGCTACGGCTTCGCGTGCGGAAATCGCAACTATCGTTATGAGAATGGATAAGCAGGCTATGTTCGGCTTCCCCTTCGCTGACAACTCATCTTTGAATCCGTAAAATAATATTGAACGGGGGCAGGAGAAATCCTGCCCCGTTTTTAGATTGTGCTTTCATTTGACATCGGGTGTGTTTTATGTTAACCTATTTCATATTGTGAATAAAAGAAGAGGAGACTGATGGTTCTCGCTCTGATAATTAACTGTTATTCTGAGTTACGGCACCGTCGCAGTACGGTGCTTTTTGCTTTAATTCGTTAAATCGGAAGGAAAAATATGAGGTATATTCCCGCAGAAGAACACGTTAAGGTTCCCGTGTTCAAAAACATAATATACGCTCTCAAGCTTGTCTGGAAAACGGACAGGCGTTTAGTCCTGAGCCATTTTTTGCTCTGTATCGTTAACGACATATTTGAGCTTTATATTCAGAACATACTGTTCCTCAAGGTGCTGCTGACTATAATCGAGGGCGGCAGCTTCAACGACTACATACGCAATCTTATCGGCTTTTTTGCCGTTGCGTTTGTTGCCAAGGCGCTGGTTTGGTTCGGCGTTTATCATCACATGGTCGGCGCAAAGACGGTCCTCAAGGGAATAAACAACCTTGTATTCCGAAAGGCTCTGAGCCTTGATGTCGGCTGTTACGAGAATCCCGAATTCTACGATAAATATCAGCGTGCGACGCTTATTATGACCAAGGGGTATTTCGACACGCTGACCTATGACGTGGCGCAGATTGTGTCCGGCATAGTTACCTTTGCCTGCGTAATCGGCACGGTTACGGTAATCGATCCGAAATATCTGCTGTTCCTGCTGCCCGTAGTATTCGTATTCATTATCGAGTTCTACAAGAGCAAGACGGTCTATAAGCGTGACCTTAAAATGACCAAGAACAACAGAACAAAGTCGTATATTCAGCGCACCGTGTTCCTCAAGGATTATTCCAAGGATATGCGTACATCTAACATCTTTTTCGTTATACTCAAACGCTTCAAGGCGGCTATCGACGCAAACGTTGAGATACTCAGAAGCTACGGAATCAAGCTCTTTTTATACAGCGTAGTTTCATCGCTTTTCGGCGAGTTCATACCGATTATCGGCACCTATGCCTATGCGGGTTATCAGTTCGTTCAGCGTACCACGATGACCGTATCGGGCTTTTCGGTTGTGCTTTCGTCAATTAACTCAATCCGTGAATCGACTATGATGGTTGCCGAAAGCTTTGAGGAGCTTACGCAGATGGCGCTTTATTTCCAGTATCTGCGCGACTTTTTCGACTATGAGCCGAAGGTTGTCGGCGGCGAAAAGGAGGCAGGGGAATTTGAAAGCCTTGAATTCAGAGACGTTACCTTCAGATACCCGAGCGCCGAAAAGAATGCACTCGAGCATATTTCGTTTAAGATAAACAAGGGCGACACTATTGCCGTCGTCGGTATCAACGGCGCGGGCAAGTCAACGCTCGTCAAGCTTATGCTTCGCTTCTATGACCCCGATGAGGGCGAGATACTCTATAACGGCGTAAACATTAAAGAATACACTCTCGATTCATACCGCAACGCCTTTGCGACGGTATTTCAGGATTATAAAAACTTTGCGATTTCCGTTTACGAAAACGTCATGTGCCGCGAATGTACCGACGAAGACAAGGCGCTGGCACGAAAGGCCCTTAAGCAGAGCGGAGCATGGGACAAAATCAGCAGCTTTGAAAAGGGCGGCGAAACCGTCATCACAAGGGAGTTTGACAAGGAAGGCGCAGGTCTTTCGGGCGGCGAGAGCCAGAAGCTTTCAACCGCAAGACTTTTTGCGAAGGACTTTCAGCTCGCTATACTGGACGAGCCGTCAAGCGCTCTCGACCCGATAGCCGAATACAAAATGTACGAAAACCTTGTAGAGGCGACAAAGGAAAAGACGGTTATCTATATTTCACACCGGCTTTCGAGCGCGGTGCTTTCCGACCGCATTTACGTCATAGGCGGCGGATCTATACTTGAGCAGGGAACTCACGAAGAGCTTATGGCTGCGGACGGCGAATATGCCGAAATGTTCAGCCTTCAGGCATCCCGCTACCTCGGAGAGGAGGTGTCGGAGGATGAGTAAAAAGGAAAGAAAATCGGGCGAAACCGAGCATTCAATGTTCTCTAACATACTATTTATTCTGGGCGTTATGTTCAAGCTTTCTCCGGCGCTTGTCATCGGCGAGCTTGTCAACGGCATTATCCGCATCCTGCCCGGAAGGCTTGTCAGCGTCGTAGGCATCAAGTACATTATCGATGTCGTCACCTCGGGCGAGCGGCTTGAACGCATTTACTACGCCGTCGGCCTTATCGCCGCAGTAATAATCGGCGGGCGGTTGCTTACTCTCATCTACCGTGAATTCTTCTGGAATATGGCGAGAGAGCGGCTTTACTACCGCCTTAACAAACAGCTTTACGAAAAGGCGAAGAGTCTCGACCTCGAAAGCTACGACAACCCCGAATTCTACAACAACTTTATTCTGACGATTGAATCGTCATCGGAAAACATTTCGGGCATACTCGGAATGATTCAGTACTACGTAGGAAATATCATTTCCTTTGTAACAATATCGTCAATTATATTCACTATCGACCCGTGGTGTCTTGTAATAATTATCGGCGTTGTGCTTGTGTTCTTCCCCGTCAGCAGAAAGCTCTCGAAGCTTCAGTACGAGCGCCGTGTCGAGAACACGAAATACCACCGCAGAAGCGATTATTTCCAGCGTATTTTCTATCTTCAGGATTACGCCAAGGAAGTCAGAATGAACAACATTTCGCCGCTTCTGCTCGAGCGCTACAATGATGCGGCTGATGACGTTATCGGCAATCAGAAGTATTTTTATAAGAGAATTGCGTCCTTGACGGGCTTTCAGGAAATAGGCGTGCAGGGACTCGGCTTTATGTTCGTGCTGCCGCTTTATCTCGGCTACTGCGTCATCAGGAAGGGTACGCTCTCTGCGGGCGACTTTGTCGCAACCTTTAACGGCGCATATTCGATTGCAATGTCAATTAATTTCCTGACGATATGGGCAATCGCCCGTTTCTCGGAGCAGGCTAAGACTATAGACAAATACCGCGGCTTCTTAAAGAGCGATTTCAAGATTAAAGACGGTGAAAAAACGGCTCAGAAAACCGAGCCTAAAACGATTGAAATAAAGAATCTTTCCTTCACCTATCCCGGCAACGATCACGAAACGCTCAGCGATATCAACCTCACGATAAAGCCTTATGAGAAAATCGCGCTTGTCGGCTACAACGGCGCGGGCAAGACCACGCTTACCAATCTGCTTCTGCGCCTTTACGACGCGAGCGAGGGCGAGATACTGATTGACGGCGAGGACATAAAAGACGTTACCGTTGCCTCGCACCGTGACCGATTTGCGGCAGTGTTCCAGGATTTCCAGACCTTCGCCTGCTCGGTCGGCGAAAACGTTGCGCTTGAAACGGATTTCAATCCCGACAGAGTGCTTGAAGCGCTCAAGCATTCGGGCTTTTCAAAGGAGCTCCCCGACGGAGTAGACACCGAGCTTCTCAGGGAATTCAGCGACAGCGGCATTATGCTTTCGGGCGGCGAGAGTCAGAAGGTTGCCGTTGCAAGAGCCTTCTATAAGGATTGCCCGTACGTCATACTCGACGAGCCGTCGGCAAATCTCGACCCGATAGCCGAGTACAATCTCAACAAGGCGATGATGGAGGCTGCGCAGGACAAGACGGTTATATTCATTTCGCACCGTCTTTCGACAACCGTAAACGCCGACCGCATTTACGTCATGGAGAACGGCAGAATTATCGACAGCGGTACGCACGAGGAGCTGATGGCGAAGGGCGGCACATATGCGTATATGTTCAATCTTCAGGCGGAAAAGTACAAGAATTAATGAATTGCAGCCTGCGGTTGCATTAAGGGAAAGTTCCTCTTCCGAACATTATATACTACATTCGGCGTATATCCCACTAAACGTATGGGCGATTCACGAATCGCCCGTTAGCTATGCGCTATATTTGCGGCGGCACCAAGGCACCGCCCTACGGACTCACTTCGGACGGACAATACGTAGGGGGGCGGCGTCCTCGACGCCCCGCAGAAGAAAACATAACACAAGGGCTTCAATCGAGTTGATTGAAGCCCGTTTTTGTGGTAAAATAAGATATAAAACATATGTCTGTATGTTTAGAATTATAATAAAAACGGTTCGACATTGATTTGATCAGGAGTAGGATTATGTATTTCAGATTTAATCAGGACAAGAAGTCTTTGTCAAGGAATTATTTTTTTGCATGGCTTTCAATGACTGTAAATGCTCTTGCGATTGCTGTCATTTGTTATGGCCTATCGGCGATTATATTGCTTTTAATTCTAAATCTTGAAATCAATATTCTTTCCATCCGGTACATATCAATTTTCTTAATAATATTTGTGGTTGCCTTATTGACATTCAGTATTGTTTTTGTAAGAACGCAGAAAGGCATTATTGTTGAGGAAAATTCAATAGTAATCAATTCGGGATATTTTATAAAATATCAACCTGTTCACAATAGAATAAACATTTCGGATATCAGTTCAGTAAGATATGTCGATAATTATAAGGCTTGGAAAGAGCGGCACAAACAAAATAAGAAAGGTTTCTTTGCGGTAAGTGTTTGGGAAGCGGGAACAAATGCACCGTTGGTTGAAATATGCGATTCTGTTTCAAATATTGTTTATCTTGTGCCGTGCGAACGCCCTGAAGAATTTGTCGAAATACTGAGCAACAAAATGCATAATAAATAAAAATGTCGGAGCAACAGCATCCGACTTTTTACTTTTTCATCTATGCTTTCGAGAATAGCTCTTACAAAGTTGCGCAACAAATCTGAGTTTGTAAAGGGAATTTATCTGTAGGGGGCGACGTCCACGACGCCCCGCAAGATTATGTGAAAACTAACGGGCGATTCGTGAATCGCCCCTACGGAGTGTTCGTCCGAAGTGAGTACGTAGGGCGGGGTGCCTTCACCCCGCCGTCAGTTTACCGCACAGCTTTGCGGCGGCATGTGGGCATGCCGCCCTACGTGCAATTGTATTTACAATCATACCAATAGACTCCGATTTACGGTCAATACAGCAACTTGACATAAGCAGAATGAAAAATTATAATTATTCTGCAATTATTACATTTAAGAGGTATCATTATGGTTAATCAGCAAAGACTCATTGATTTATTTAAGGAACTTGTTTCAATCGACAGCCCTTCGCTTCACGAAAGGCAGATGTGCGACGCCGTAAAAGCGAAGCTCGCAGAACTCGGTATCGAAACGTATGAGGATAACGCGGGAGAAATAATCGGCGGAAACTCGGGCAATCTTTACGCCTGTATTGACGGCGGACTTGACCTGCCGCCCATTCTCTTCTCGTCGCATATGGATACAGTTGAGCCGTCGCACGGCAAGACTGCGGTAGTTCACGGCGACGGAACAATCACTTCCGACGGCACAACGGTTCTCGGCTCGGACGATTTGTCGGGTGTCTGCTCGATAATCGAGGCGCTCAGAGTGCTTAAGGAAAGCGGGGAGAAATTCCGTCCAGTAGAAGTTGTTTTCACGGTATCCGAAGAAACTCACTGCATGGGTGCTGCTCACGCACCGTTTGACAGAATCAAGTCAAATGAGTGCTACGTTCTCGACCTTTCGGGTGAAATAGGAGAGGCTTCAAACAAGGCTCCCTCAATCATCACTTATACCGTTTCCCTTCACGGCAAGGCGGCTCACGCGGCGTTCAAGCCGGAAAGCGGTATTCACGCCCTCAAATGCGCCGCTGAAATTATCACGAAAATCCGTTGCGGCAAATATGACGGCGTAACCGTCAATATCGGCACAATTAACGGCGGAACGGCTACGAATGTTGTCGCCGAGCACACGGTATTTACGGGCGAGGTCAGAAGCTTTGACGACTCGCTTGCAAAAGCCAAGCTCGACGAAATTATTGATATTATAAACAGCGTTGCCGAAAGCTACGGCGCAAAGGTTGAAATCGAAACCGAACAATGCGTTAAGGCATACGACGTCGATGAAAACCATCCCGTTGCCGTTAGATTCAAAAAGGTTTGCGAAGGTCTCGGACTCAAGCCCTCGATAGTTGAAACCTACGGAGGAAGCGACAACAATCAGTACGTTCCCAACGGAATCAACGGACTTGTTGTTTCCGTCGGAATGAATAACTGCCATTCCTGCGACGAGTACACAACGGTTGACCTTCTGACAAAATCTGCCGAGCTCACTCTTGCGCTTATGCGTTCGGGAGATTGATTTAATAATCATAACAATTAATAAAACGGAGTTAAGACTTAATGCCTTAACTCCGTTTCTTTATGTATCGGTAGAATTAATCCTCAAATCCGTTGGGATTCTGGGACTGCCAGCGCCAGGAATCCTCGCACATCTCCTCGATGTCACGCTTTGCTTCCCAGCCGAGAACCTCCTTCGCCTTTGACGGGTCGGAATAGCAGGTTGCGATGTCGCCCGGACGGCGGTCAACTATCTTATAGTTAATCTTTACGCCCGTCGCCTTCTCGAAGCCGTTGATGATATCGAGAACACTGTAGCCCTTGCCGGTGCCGAGATTAAAAATCTGAACGCCCTTTTTGCCTTCAAGGATGTTCTTAACCGCCTTGACGTGACCGTCGGCGAGGTCAACGACGTGAATATAATCTCTCACGCCCGTGCCGTCGGGTGTGTCATAGTCGTTGCCGAAAACGGAAAGGCAGGGGAGTCTGCCGATGGCAACCTGAGTTATGTAGGGCATAAGGTTGTTCGGGATGCCGTTGGGATTCTCACCGATTCTGCCCGACTTGTGAGCGCCTATCGGATTGAAGTAGCGAAGCAGGGTTGCGTTCCACTCCTCGTCCGCCTTGCAGATGTCCTCAAGTATGATTTCAATCATATACTTCGTCGTGCCGTAGGGATTGGTCGTGCCGCCCGCCTTCATCGTTTCCTTTAAGGGCGAAACGTTGTTCATACCGTAAACCGTAGCTGACGAGCTGAAAACGATATTCTTGCAGCCGTTGTCACGCATAACCTGACAGAGCTTTACGGTGCCGCCGATATTGTTGTCATAATATTCCATCGGCTTGCGGCAGCTTTCGCCGACCGCCTTCAAACCCGCAAAGTGAATGACTGCATCAATCTTGTTTTCCTTAAAGATTTTGTCCATGCCCTCGGAGTCGCGGATGTCGCATTCATACTGCTTGAAATCCTTGCCGGTAAGCTCTCTTACGCGGTCAAGCGACTTGGGACTTGAATTGTAATAGTTGTCAACGACTACTATGTCGTATCCTGCATTGAGAAGCTCAACGCAGGTGTGCGAGCCGATAAAGCCGGCTCCGCCCGTTACAAGAATTGCCATTATATTACCCTCCTGAATATATTTATTCCGCTGTGTTTTCTTTTTCGAGTATTGTGCCCGGATAGTACTGGTCAAGTATGCCGTTGTACTTCTTGCCGTTTAATGCAAGTCTGTCGGCTCCGAGCTGACTCATTCCGACGCCGTAGCCCTGACCGTAGGTGGTAATGGTAAAGCTCTGGCTGTCGGGATTGTACTTAACGCTGAATGCGGGGGAGGCAAGCTTCTTGGAAGCGAGAATGTCATATACAAACGTCATACCCGAAACTTCCTTCTCGCCGACCTTGATTTTCTCAACGTAGCCTGCGGTGCCGTTCATCGCACCGTCGTGAGCAATAATCTCAAGCCAGGTTGCCGCATCCTCACCGAGAGTGATTGTCGGGTCGTAAGCCTTGACCGCATTCATAAGCTCCTCGGCGGTAACCTCAACCTCAGCCTTGAAGCCGTCTCTCTTCTTGTCGGAGGTGCTCAGCGCGCCCTGAAGGTAATCAAAGTGCTTGCCGAAGATAAGGTCGCTCGAAGCGGTCTTGCCCGCCGACATTCTGTGGAAGGGCGTGAATGCAACTTCTTCGCCGAAGCGCAGATACTCGCCGAATACCTCGTTTACAAGGTCATAGGTTTCCTGAGGATAAGCGTCGTCAATTACGATATTATCGATAACCCAGTCGGTGTTTCTGTATTTAAGATAGGTGTAGGCAACAACTGCCTGCGCCTTGATTGCGTTGTCGGTATAGCTTGAATCCATCTCGGCAGCAACGATACTCGCTATTGCCGCCTTTGCCTCCATCTCAACGCCGTTGACCGTGATGGTCTTGGGTGCGTAAACGGGCTGTTCGGCTGCCTCGGTCGTGGTTGTGTCGTCCTCGGTTATTGCGCCCGCCGTGGTGGCTTCGGTTGTGGTTTCGGGAGCCTTCTTTGCATCGTTCATAATGCCGTTTTCAAGCTCGTATCTGATAAGCTCGGAGAGCGGCATAGCGTCAATTACAACGGGAGGCTCGGTGGTGGTTTCGGGAGCCGCCGTTGTAGTTTCGGTGGTCGGTTCGGTGGTGGTTTCGGGCTCCTTGCCGTTCTTATACTTGATAAAGAACATAGCGCCTACTGCGAGCGCTGCTGCTAACAGTACGCAGGCAACCGCGATAATTATCTTGGTTGATTTCTTCAAGCCCTTCCTGTCGGGAGCTTCCTCCTGCGGAATCTCGATGCCGACAGAGGAATTACCCGAAGTCTTTTCGGCTATGAGCGCGAAAAGCTCCTCAGCCGCGCCGTTAACGAACTGCTCATCGGTTTCGTCCTCTTCCTTGTAAAGCTTTCTTACAAGCGCGGACTTGTCGGTAGCTACGGCTATGCAGATATAGTCAACCTCTTCCGCGGTGAAAATGTCGGAAATGCAGGCGCCGAAGTCGGCCTTTGAAAGGCCCTTCGCGCTTCTCGCCATCTGCGCGGTATAGTCGGTGACGTTGTAGTCGCCCCTGTCCTCAATATGGGGAGTGAATACGAAATGCTCGTCAAAGCCGTCGAAGCCTTCGCCGAACTGCTTGAGTACTTCGGCATTTGCGTTTGCGTTAACAGCGATAACGGTTCCGGACTCCTTGAGCAGATTGAGCGTTCTCAGAGCAATCTGCTTTTCATTATCGGTGATTGCCGAAGCGGGAACTTCCTCAACCGGAGCTTCCTGCTGCTGAGGCTTTTCCTCCTCCTGCGGCATGGGCGTAACGTAACCGCTCGTGATGTAGGGGACAAGTCCCTTCTTGACTACCTCGTCGGTATAACGCTCGTCAATGGGAAGCACAACTATACTCTGCTTGCCCTTTTTGACCGCAAAGCCGGAATTCACGCCATCGTCGGTCGGGAATACAACCGCGTCCTCGGGGAACAGCACGTTTCTGTGCGCTGCTTCCTCGTCAAGGTCGAGCGAAGTAATTCTCTGCTCAACGAGCGCGTTTGCCGTCGCCTTAAGCGAGAGGGCGCTCATAAGCTTGAGCTTGGTCTTGTTGTAAATCGGGGAGGAAACGGCAATGACGATAAAATCGTTTTTCTTCAGCGCGCCCGAAAGTTCAGCGAAAAGAGCCTTCAGCGAGGTGAATTCCTCGAAATTCACGTCCTCATCCGAGAAGCTGTTAAGGTTGCTGACAACCTTTATTCTCGCCTTGAGCGGAATTTCCTCGCCCTCTTTTTTGAGTAAAAACAACCTCATATCCATATACATACCACCTTATATATTTTCTGAAATTATAAACTTATTCGGGATACCAGCGCTCCGCGTCGGCGTATGGATTTTCCATACCCTTGTTGGAATACCATATCTGCGGGTAGTGCGGGTTGCCGTTGGTAACGGCGAAGGTCGTGTCGATGTCCTGCGTTTCGCCCATACGAAGCATACGTCCGACAACAACAAGGCGTGCGTCGGTGAACTCATACGTGCAGGTCGAGAGCGTCAGAAGCTTGTCGGCGGAGTTTATATCAACGCCCGTTGTGTAGAGCTTTCGCTCGTCGAGCGCCTTGATATAAGCTTCAAAGTTTTCGGTGCTCGCAAAATCGGTAACGGTGTAATTGAAGATATAGCCGTTGTCGTCCTGCTCGCGCGAGTTGGTAATAAACACGGCATAGACCTTGAAATAAAACGTTTCGTACAGAGTGTCGAGCCTTAGTATCGGCGACTCAAGGAAACCGTTCAATTCCTTATACTTGCTCAGCTCCGCGAAAATCAGACCGTCGGACATGTGATGCCCGTAAATAATGGTGTTCTGATTCAAAAATCTCGCGTCGTTGCGGTAATCCATAAACGGACAGCCGTAGCGGCTGTAATTGCCGTAGAAATCCTTTTTAAGATA
>JAUMVO010000003.1 GCA_030530095.1 Clostridiaceae bacterium | reverse complement strand
TGTTGTCAGCAGCCCGTTTCACGGTCTGCGTGTAGTTCCTTGTAAACTGACCTAATTCTTGATATAAAACCGGATCTGTAAACCAAGCCACAGAAATCCAGATCATATATTTTGCAGCACGGATCTCCTCAATAATCTGATTCCTGATATTTTCAAATAGTATTTCTTGACTAATATCTTCAGTGTCAGGCATAGCTCCCGGTTTAATCTCCACTCCCCACAGCTCATAATCATCGTTTGGAGGATAGATCTCATATATCATTTTTTTAAGATAATCGGCGTGTTTCTTTAACTCAATCATCTTCTCCGGAACGATACAAATATGAATATACTCTTGGAAATGATTCCATAAGTTTCTGGTAAAAACATTAGTCTTTTCAAACCTTAATGAGCAAATATTCAACAATTCAAGCAGTCCATCTTTTTCAGGGTAATCTCCGGCACGCACTGAATCAATGAGTAGTTTTCTATATTCAATTTCTGTCAATTATAGTCTCTCCTCCCTTAATAATTTTTCGCTCATCACTCAACAAGTAACATCTATCTCACAGCCACAACTACCCCAACATCTAACTCGGCAACTCAACATAGTAACATCTATCGTGGCAACTCAACTCTCACACTTTTTGACCCGATCTGCCTTTGGATAAGTTACCGAGAAGCGTTCGCTTTGCCCGATGCCATATTTCCCCAATTGCCCGAAAACCGCAGTATTACTGGGCTTTCACGGCTATTATTCTTTGACCTTTGACATCAATACTACGGTCTCAACATGCTCCGTATGCGGGAACATATCGACGGGTTGAATTTTTCGCACCTTATAGCCGTTTTTTACAAGATACCTTAAATCACGTGCAAGCGTTTCGGGATTGCAGGAAACGTAAACAATCTTTTTCGGTGAAAGGCTGACGAGAGACGAGAGAAACGGCACATCCGCTCCCGCCCTTGCAGGGTCCATAATAACCGCATCAATCTTTTCGCCCTGCCTTGCCAGCGCCGTCATAAACTCGCCCGCGTCGGCAGTGTAAAACTCGGCGTTCTTAATGCCGTTTATTTTTGCGTTTTCCTTTGCATCCCTCACGGCGTCGGGATTGATTTCAACGCCGATAACCTTTTTAACGCTCTTTGAGGCGATAAGTCCTATCGTACCCGTGCCGCAATAGGCGTCGATTATTGTTTCATCGCCCTTAAAGGCGGCAAATTCAAGCGCCTTTGAGTACAGAATTTCCGTCTGTATCGGGTTAATCTGATAAAACGCCTTCGGCGAAATGCGGAAGCGAAGGCCGCAAAGCTCCTCCGTTATCTTTCCGTCGCCGAAAAGCACCGTGCTTTTGTCGCCGAGCACCATACTCGTAAAGCGGTTGTTGACGTTCTGCACCACGGTTGTGATTTCGGGATGCGCCTTCACAAGTGCGTTGACAAACGAGCGCTTTTTCGGGAATTCCTGTGTGCCCGTGACAAGCACAACCATAATCTCGCCCGACCTGAAGCCCGTCTTTACAAGCAGATGGCGCATAAAGCCCTGACCCGTTTTCTCGTCGTAGGTTTTAAGCTTAAAGCTCTTGACTAGCTTTTTGACGGTCTGCGCGATTTCGTCCGCCTTTTCGGTCGTGATAAGGCAGGAGTCGATATCGACAACCCGATGAGTTGACGACTGATACACGCCGCAGAGTATCTTGCCGCCGTAGTACGAAAAGGCATACTGCGCCTTGTTGCGGTAGTGATACGGCGTTTCCATACCGATAATCTCGTCCACGTGACAGAAGCTGCCCAGAAGCCTGATTTCCGTCTTCTGCTTATGCGAGAGCTGTTCGGCGTAGCTCATATTGAGCAGCTGACATCCGCCGCAGCGCTTGCGGTAGGGACATATCAAATTTTTACTTTCACTTTTTGCCATAACTCTAAAAATCAAGCGGAGAATACTCTCCGCTTATTGTTTATATCTTGATTCCGAATTTTGCCATATACCACTTTATAAGCAGGTCTCCGAAAAGCATTGCGACAAAGATGCCGACTGCAAGATGCGGACCGAAGGGTACCTGCTTCTTCATATTCTCCTTCTTAAGAGAATTCGTGACGAGCAGAAAAACGGTGCCCACAAGTCCCGCAATGAGCAGCGAAAACATAGTCTTAACCCAGCCTAACGCAAAGCCCGCCGCAAACATAAGCTTAATATCGCCGCCGCCTATTGAATCGGGCTTGAGATAGTCAACGAGGAAGAACAGTACGCTTACGGCAAGTGCGCCGATAATACGCGAAACAAGCTCGCTCTTGTCCCAGCCGTTATGAATCAGAGTGTCGATATACAGCACTACACCGCCTACAAGAATCGTCACCCACATTGAGTCGGGAATCATCATGTATTTCCAGTCAATGCAGAAAAGCACAAACAGCGCCGCGCAAATCATAAAATAGCCTAAAAGCGAAAGGCAGAATTTACAGTTTGTGCCGAAAACGAACGACGCAACGAACATCAGTCCCGTGACCGATTCGCCTATCGGATATATCGGGGAAATCGGCGCCCTGCAGTAGCGGCACTTGCCGCGAAGGAATAACCACGAAAAAAGCGGAAACAGGTCGTACCATTTTAATTCGTGCTTGCATTTCGGGCAGAATGACGAGCCCGCCTTGAAGTCAAGACCGAGCGGAATACGGTAAACGAGCACGTTAAGGAAACTGCCTATGCAGATGCCGAAAATAAAAATCAGTATTGAGTAGTAGACGTTCATCAGTATCAGGAACTTTGAATAACTGTCCATAATAAACCCCGTTTAATTAAGATATACATATTATACAATAACACTTTGACATTTACAACCGCAATTTCGCAAACAAAAAAGCAGGGCTTTTGCCCTGCTTTTTGTAATAGCCTGAATTATTCAGCGGTCTCCTCGGTTGCTGCTTCAGCGGTCTCTTCAACAGCCTCTGCTGCCTCTTCAACTGCTGCGGGAGCTTCCTCGGCTGCCTCAACGGCTGCCTCGGCCTCTTCCTTAACTTCCTCAACCTTTTCCTCTGCCTTGGGAGCAGCCTTCTTGGTCGAGGTTGTCTTCTTGGCTGCCGCCTTAGCGGGAGTCTTCTTGGCAGGCTTCTTTTCCTCCGCCTTGGGCTCAACGAGCTCGATGATAGCCATCTCTGCTGCGTCGCCGCGGCGTGTGCCTGTCTTTATAATGCGGGTATAACCGCCGTTAACATCCTGATACTTGGGAGCAATTTCGTCGAACAGCTTCTTGACTACGTCCTCGATGGTAACGTAAGCAAGTACCTGTCTTCTTGCGTGCAAAGTATTATCTTTAGCAATGGTGATCATTTTCTCAGCCATTGCGCGAACCTCTTTAGCCCTTGTAACAGTTGTTTCAACCTTGCCGTTTTCAAGCAAGTATGTTACCAAGCCTCTGAGCATAGCTCTGCGGTGATCGGTAGGTCTGCCGAGTTTTCTTGTACCGGGCATTTCAAATACCTCCTTTTATTCGTCTTCCTTGCGAAGATTGAAGCCGAGTGAATCGAGCTTGGCAACAACCTCGTCGAGGGACTTTCTGCCAAGGTTTCTCACCTGCATCATATCTTCTTCTGTCTTACTGATAAGATCTTCAACCGTGTTGATGCCGGCTCTCTTCAGGCAGTTGAACGAACGTACCGAAAGGTCGAGTTCTTCAATAGTCATTTCGAGAGTCTTGCCCTTGCCGTCGTCGGACTTAACAACCATAACCTCTGTGTTGCCTGCCTCTTCGGAAAGCTCGATGAAGAGATTAAGGTGCTCGTTGAGAATCTTGGCGCCGAGTGATACGGCTTCCTTGGCGGAAATCGTACCGTCGGTCCAGCACTCAAGCGAAAGCTTGTCAAAGTCGGTAATCTGACCTACACGGGTATTCTCAACTGTATAGTTGACCTTTAACACGGGTGTGTAAATAGAGTCGATAGCAATAACGCCGATAATCGGCTGCATCATCTGCTTGTTTCTCTCAGCGGAAACATAGCCTCTGCCCTTGTCGGCAGTCATTTCCATCTTAAGCGAAGCGCCGTCGGACAGAGTCGCGATATGGTGCTCGGGGTTAAGGATTTCAACGTCTGAATCAGCCTTAATATCTGCTGCTGTAACTTCGCATTTACCGTTTGCGTCGATATAGATGGTCTTGGGACCGTCGCCGTGAATCTTAAGGATTACGCCCTTAAGGTTAAGAACGATTTCGGTAACGTCTTCCTTTACTCCGTCAATAGCGGAAAACTCGTGAAGAACACCGTCAATCTTAACGGATGTAATCGCATATCCGGGCAGAGAGGAAAGCAGAACGCGGCGAAGCGAGTTGCCGATAGTTGTGCCGTAACCTCTCTCGAGCGGTTCCATGACGAACTTACCGTATACGCCGTCATCGGTTAAATCGAGAGCTTCAATGCTGGGCTTATCAATTCCTATCATAAAAAGCCTCCTAAACTCTGCTCACCAAAGGTGAACAAATGAAATATTTAAATTTTGAAAATAGCGAAAGGTTATTATTTCGAATAAAGCTCGACGATGAGGTGCTCCTCGACGGGATAGTCGATGTCCTCACGTGTGGGCATTCTGACGATCTTGCCCTTGAGCTCGTTTTCATCCTTTTCCATCCAAGCGGGTACGGTTACGAACGCTGCGTCCTCACCGGTAAGGCGCTGGAATATGCTTGAAGAACGGCTCTTCTCCTTGACTGCGATAACCTGGCCGGGCTTAACCTGGTATGAAGGGATATCAACCTTCTTACCGTCAACCGTGAAGTGACCGTGAGTTACTAACTGACGGGCCTGACGGCGGGTAGTAGCGAAACCGAGGTGGAATACAACGTTGTCAAGGCGGCGCTCGCAGAGAGCGAGAAGATTTTCACCGGTCTTGCCGGGCATCTTGGCTGCCTTTTCATAATATGAACGGAACTGCTTTTCAAGCATACCGTATATAAACTTAACCTTTTGCTTTTCGTTGAGCTGAGTAGCGTATTCAGACTGCTTTCTTCTCATAGTGCCCTTGGGATTACGGTTAGTTTCCTTCTTAGCGTAACCGAGGGTAGCCGGAGAAAGACCGAGAGCCTTGCAGCGCTTTGCAACTGGCGATGTGTTTCTGGCCATTTAACAATTCCTCCTTATAAAATCAAACGCGTCTTCTCTTGGGCGGACGGCATCCGTTGTGAGGAATGGGGGTAACGTCTTTAATCATAGTTACTTCCAAGCCTGCTGCCTGAAGCGCACGGATAGCTGCTTCACGTCCTGAGCCGGGGCCTTTGACGTAAACCTCAATAGTCTTCATACCGTGGTCAACAGCGATTTTAGCTGCTGTCTCGGCTGCTGTCTGAGCTGCGAAGGGAGTAGACTTCTTGGATCCTCTGAAGCCCATCTCACCTGCCGATGCCCATGAAACTGCGTTGCCCTGAGTGTCGGTGATGGTAACTATTGTGTTGTTGAAGGTGGATTGAATATGAGCTGCACCTTTTTCAATATTCTTGCGTTCACGACGTTTGCGCGAACCCTTTTTAGCTGTTGCTTTGGTAGCCATTTACAATTCCCTCCTCTTACTTCTTCTTGTTAGCGATTGTCTTCTTCGGGCCCTTGCGTGTACGCGCATTGTTCTTAGAGGTCTGACCTCTTACGGGGAGACCCTTGCGATGACGGATACCGCGGTAGCAACCGATTTCTACCAATCTCTTAATGTCGAAAGCTGTGTCACGGCGAAGGTCACCCTCAACCTTGACGTTGTGGTCGATATACTCACGCAGCTTAGCTACATCTTCTTCAGTCAAATCCTTAACACGAGTGTCGGGATTTACACCTGTTGCGGCAATAATGTCGCTTGCAGTCTTTCTGCCGATGCCGTAAATATAGGTAAGACCTATTTCTACTCTCTTGTCTCTCGGCAAATCAACACCTGAAATACGTGCCATTTAGAGTTGCACCTCCATTAATAATGTTGGGTTAAACCCAATTCAATGTCGTGGATAAGCTACATATCGTTGTTTAGATCTTTAACAACGATACAGTCATTAACTGATTAATCAGCCCTGACGCTGCTTATGCTTCGGGTTTTCGCAGATAACCATTACCTTACCCTTGCGCTTAATGATTTTGCACTTATCACACATTTTCTTGACAGAAGGTCTGACTTTCATTTTGTTTACCTCCTAAGTGATTAATAAATGTAATTGCTTATTTTGATCGCCATGTAATACGCCCGCGTGTAAGGTCATACGGCGACATCTCGACCGTTACTTTATCGCCCGGAAGAATACGGATGAAATTCATCCTCAGCTTGCCGGAAATATGGGCGGTGATTTTGTGTCCGTTTTCAAGCTCTACCAGGAATACTGCGTTAGGCAGCGCTTCAACGACTGTACCTTCAATTTCAATCATGTCTTGTTTTGACATATTAAGCCTCCGAAATAAACTTTAACGCTTTTCTGATTGCCCTGTCCGTGAGCATCTGCTCAGCGGTCAGTCTCTTGGCGAGCGCTCTGACGTGCTTTGGATTTTTGAGCTTCGGCTTTGAGAGCTTCCGCTGCTTCCCGTCGCACACTGAAACGCCGCTTTCGTTTACACCTACTACGCACATAAGCAGGTCTTTGTCCCTGCCTTTGAGCGAGATAACAACCGTACCCTTATCCATGTCCTTAAATCTTAGTCAGAATCTTCGGACCGTTCGGGGTTATTGCTATCGTGTGCTCATAATGCGCCGCCAGCTTGCCGTCCTTAGTCTTGACGGTCCAGCCGTCCGGTAACTGCTTAATCGCTCTGGAGCCTTCGGTTATCATCGGCTCTATCGCGATAACCATTCCCGGCAGCAGGCGTGCGCCCCTGCCCGGAGTGCCGAAATTCGGTACGCTGGGGTCCTCGTGCAGCTTGGCGCCGACGCCGTGTCCCGTGTATTCACGGATGACGCCGTAGCCGTTTTCCTCACAGTAGCTCTGTACAGCGTAGCCTATATCGCCGAGTCTGTTGCCTGCGAGCGCCTGTTCAATGCCCAGATAAAGGCTTTTCTCAGTCACGTCGCACAGCCGCTTTGCGTTTTCGGATATTTTACCCGCCGCAAATGTGGCAGCATTGTCGCCGTTATAGCCGTCCACCTTAGCGCCGAGGTCGATACTGACGATATCGCCCTCTTTGATTACTCGCTTCTTGCTCGGAATGCCGTGGATGACCTCATCATTTATGGAAATGCATGCAGTGGCAGGGAAATCGTACAAGTGCAGGAAGTTGGGCTCAGCGCCCTGCTTCTTGATATAGTCGTATGCGATTTTGTCAATCTCCCAGGTTGTGACGCCCGGCCTGACTGCCTCGCCTGCCACCTGTAATGCTTCCGCTGAGATTATACAAGCTTTTCTGATAAGCTCAAGCTCTCTTGCGGTTTTCAGCACTATCATGCTTAATCCTCCAATGCTTTGAAGGTAAGAGCGGTAGTATCCTCTACCTTCTCCTGACCCTCGACTATGTGAAGAATGCCCTTCTTCTCATAGTAATCCTTCAACGGTTCGGTCTGTTCATGATAGGTGTTTAATCTATCGAGAACCGTCTCGGGCATATCGTCTTTTCTCTGAACCAGTTTCTCGCCGCATACGTCGCAGATACCCTCTGTAACGGGAGCCTTGAACTCGGTGTGATAGGTTGCTCCGCACTTTAAGCATACGCGTCTGCCCGAAAGTCTTGAAGCAATCTTTTCATCCGGAACTTCGATGTCGATTACGCGGTCAATCTGAACGCCCATCTCGTCGAGAGCCTCGGCCTGCGGAATGGTTCTCGGAAAACCGTCAAGGATGAAGCCGTTACGGCAGTCATCCTTATTCAGTCTTTCGTTGATTATGCCTATGACAACCTCGTCGGGAACGAGCTTGCCGGCGTCGATAAAGGATTTTGCCTTAAGTCCCATTTCGGTACCGTTGGCAATAGCCTCACGAAGAATGTTACCCGTTGAAATCGCAGGGATAGAGAGCTTTTCACAGATTTTTTCAGCCTGTGTGCCCTTGCCCGCGCCGGGAGCACCTAATAATATAAGGTTCATAGTTTCTCCTTTATCAGTCAAGGAATCCCTTGTAGTGGCGCATCATCATCTGGCTCTCAAGCTGCTTAACTGTTTCCAGAGCAACGCCGACCAAGATGATTACCGAAGTACCGCCGAGTGAAAGGTTAACACCGGCATGAGTCTCGCCGTCGTTGATAATCGCGGTCTGGATAGCCGTTGTGATCTGTGAGAACAGAATCGGATAAAGAGCAACGACTGAAAGCAGAAGCGCGCCGACAAGCGTAAGTCTCGAAAGTACCTTGGTGATGTAATCCGAAGTGGGCTTGCCGGGACGGATACCCGGAACAGCGCCGCTGTTCTTACGGATGTTGTTCGCCATTTCGATGGGATTGTACTGAATTGCCGAATAGAAATAGGCAAAGAATATAATAAGTACGAAGTACATTATTGCGTATGCCCAGTGGCTTGTGTCGAAGACCTTGAAGAAGCCTTCCCAGAAGCCGCCTTCCTTAACGTTGACAAACATAGCAATTGTCGGAGGAAGCGAAAGGATTGAAGAAGCAAAGATGATGGGAAGAACGCCGCACATATTAACCTTGATGGGCATGTGAGTGTTCTGGCCGCCGTACATCTTGCGTCCTACGACTCTCTTGGCATACTGAACGGGGATTCTTCTCTCCGCGTTGTCCATCCAGACGATGAACGCGATCATCAGCAACAGTGAAATAACTGCTATAGCTACGTAAGCGTAGTAGATGCCGCCCTTTGTCAGATAAGTGTAGAGCTGATAAATCATTGTGGGGATTCTCGAAACGATACCTGCAAAAAGGATGATTGAAATACCGTTGCCGATACCCTTTTCGTTTACCTGCTCGCCCAGCCACATAATGAAGGTCGAACCTGCCGTGTAGCAAAGGATGACAGCAATTGCCTGGAATACTGCAAAGAAGCCTGTGAACTTAGCGCCGTTAGCGTCGGTTACAAGCAAACCCTGCGAACGGATGTAGAAGAAATATGCAGTGGACTGCATAAGTGCAAGGACGACGGTGGTGTAACGGGTGATAGAAGCGATCTTCTTTCTGCCCTCCTCGCCTTCCTTGGCGAGCTTCTCAAGGTAGGGAATAGCTACCGTGAGCAGCTGTATGATAATCGATGCGTTGATGTACGGGGTGATCGACATAGCGAACAGAGTACCGTAGTTGAACGCGTTACCGGTCATCATACTCAGATAAGTCATAAAGTTGTTAGCGTTCGGATCTGAAAGGATACCGTCCGAGCCGATATTAACAAACGGAACGGGGATTGCGGCACCGATTCTGAAAATCAAAATGATAAATGCGGTGTAAATAATCTTTTTACGAAGATCTGCGATCTTCCATGCATTTACAATCGTTTGAATCACTTCAGATCACCTCAGCCTTTCCGCCGGCTGCCTCGATCTTCTGCTTCGCCTGTTCGGAATAAGCATTAACCTGAACGGTAAGCTTCTTGCTGATTTCGCCGTTGCCGAGCACCTTTACGCCGTCGAGAGCCTTCTTAACAAGACCTGCGTCGATGAGAGCCTGAATGTCAACGGTTGCACCGTCCTCGAAGGTTTTATCGAGAGCTGAAACGTTAACAGTTGCGATTTCCTTAGCAAAGATGTTGTTGAATCCTCTCTTGGGGATTCTTCTCTGCAAAGGCATCTGTCCGCCTTCAAAGCCTGCACGCATACCTCTGCCTGCACGGGCCTTCTGACCCTTGTGGCCTTTACCTGCGGTTTTGCCCTGACCCGATGCAGGACCGCGGCCGATACGCTTAACGCTCTTCTTGGAGCCCTCAGCCGGTGAAAGTTCATGTAATTTCATCTTCCTGCACCTCCTTAGCCTTCTTTAACTTCGATAAGATGAATAATCTTCTTGATCTTGCCCTGAGTCTGGGGATTGTCAGGCTGTGAAGTCTTATCCCCGATCTTTCTTAAACCAAGTGAATAAGCAGTGGCAATCTGGTCCTTCTTGGAGCCGATAAGGCTCTTCTTGAGAGTAATTTCTACGTTAGCCATTTTACACACTCCTTAACCTATAATCTCTTTTGCAGACTTACCGCGGGTTGCAGCAACCTCGTCAAGATTACGAAGCTGTGAAAGTCCGTCGATAGTAGCCCTTACTACGTTGCAGGGGTTGTTTGAACGAAGAGCCTTGGAACGAATGTCCTTGATGCCTACTACTTCAACAACCGCACGAACGGGGCCGCCTGCGATAACGCCGGTACCTTCTGCAGCGGGCTTCATAAGAACTACGCCTGCGCCGAATTTACCGATAACCTCATGAGGAATTGTTGTGCCCTTAAGAGAAACCCTGATAAGGTTCTTCTTGGCGTCCTCAATACCCTTACGGATAGCGTCCGGAACTTCGCTTGATTTGCCGATACCGAAGCCGACAATGCCGTTTTCGTCACCGACAACTACTAATGCGGAGAACTTCATAATACGGCCGCCCTTAACGGTTTTGGAAACTCTGTTGATAGCAACAACCTTTTCCTGTAATTCCAATGCCGAAGCATCAATTCTTTCTGCCATGTTGTCTGTTCTCCTTTCTTAGAAGTTGAGGCCGCCCTCACGAGCGCCTTCAGCGAGAGCCTGAACTCTGCCGTGATATACATAACCGCCTCTGTCGAAAACAACATCCTTGATGTTCTTCTCGAGGGCTCTTTTTGCTAAAAGCTCGCCAACCTTTTTGGCTGCGTCCTTGTTTCCGCCGTAATCCTTGAAATCCTTCTCCGTTGAAGAAGCGGCAACGAGTGTAGTACCTGTTGTATCGTCAATCAACTGAGCATAGATGTTCTGGAGTGAACGGAAAACGTCAAGGCGCGGACAATCCGCTGTACCCTTGATCTTAGAGCGAACTCTGGCATGACGCTTAAGTCTTGCTTTATTGCTGTCAGGTCTATTAACCATCTAAATACACTCCTTTTATTATTTTCCGCCTTTACCGGCTTTACCCTCTTTACGGCGGATATGCTCGTCAACATACTTGATACCCTTGCCCTTGTACGGCTCAGGAGGACGCTTCTCGCGTACTTCTGCTGCGAACTGTCCGACCTTCTGCTTGTCGGGACCTGAAATGATGATCTTGTTCGGTGCGGGAACGTCGATTGTGATACCCTCGATCTCGCTCATTGTAACCTGATGCGAATAACCGATGTTCATAACGAGGTCCTTACCCTGCTTAGCTGCACGGTAGCCGACACCGTTGATCT
Source organism: Clostridiaceae bacterium (assembly GCA_030530095.1). Classification (GTDB taxonomy): domain Bacteria; phylum Bacillota; class Clostridia; order Oscillospirales; family Acutalibacteraceae; genus Fimenecus. The sequence goes on along the minus strand of JAUMVO010000003.1, from coordinate 90,998 downwards.
CAAGCTCCTTGGAATAACCGTCTGTAACGCCCTTAACCATATTGGCGATAAGCGTACGGGTCAGACCGTGGAGAGATTTGTTGAGGTTTGACTCGTCGGGACGTGAAACCTTGATTTCAGCACCGTCAAGCTCAACCTTCATGTTGCTGTGTACTGTTCTGGTAAGTGTGCCCTTGGGGCCCTTAACGGTAACAGTACTGCCGTCGATTTTAACGTCGACACCTGCGGGAACAGCGATAGGCTGTCTGCCGATTCTTGACATACTGTTAACCTCCTTACCAGATGTAGGCAAGAACTTCGCCGCCAACGTTGGCCTTGCGTGCGTCCTTGTCAGTCATAACGCCCTTGGATGTTGAAAGGATTGCAATGCCGAGGCCCTTGATAACCTTGGGCATATTCTCGCAATCTGTATATATACGCAGACCGGGCTTGGAAACTCTGCGCAATCCGGTGATGACGGAGGACTTGTTGGGGCCGTACTTGAGCTCGATCTCAATGATGCCCTGCTTGCCGTCGTCTTCAACCTTGAAACCCTTTATATAGCCTTCATCAACAAGAATCTGAGCAATTGCCTTCTTCATGTTTGATGCAGGAACCTTCACCGTGTCATGCTTTGCGGAATTCGCATTGCGGATTCTTGTGAGCATATCACCGATGCTATCAGAGATTTGCATACTATTTCCTCCTTTGCAATCGCTCTTACCAACTTGCCTTCTTGACACCCGGAATCTGACCGGCGTGTGCTAACTTTCTGAAGCAGATACGGCAAACACCGTATTTACGGAGATAAGCATGTGGTCTGCCGCAGATTTTGCATCTGTTATGTTCTCTTGTCGAATACTTAGCGGGACGTGCCGCTCTGATCTTCATTGATGTCTTTGCCACTTGTTATCCCTCCTTATTTCTCGAACGGAGCGCCCATGAGAGAAAGGAGCTCTCTGGCCTCTTCGTCGGTGTTTGCAGTAGTTACGAAGCATATATCCATGCCGCGAACTGCGTCAATCTTGTCATATTCAATCTCAGGGAATATCAGCTGTTCCTTGACGCCCATTGAGTAGTTGCCTCTGCCGTCAAAGGAATTGGGGTTGATACCTCTGAAGTCACGAACTCTCGGAAGTGCCAGATTGAAGAATCTGTCGAGGAATTCGTACATTCTGTCGCCGCGGAGCGTAACCTTGACGCCGATAGTCATACCTTCACGGATTTTGAAGTTAGCAACGGACTTCTTGGCCTTGCACTCAACGGGCTTCTGACCGGTGATGATCGAAAGATCGTTCATGATAGCGCTTACAACCTTTGAGTTGTCCTTTGCCTCGCCGCATCCGACGTTGACGATTATCTTGTCAAGCTTCGGGATTTCCATAACGCTCTTGTAGCCGAACTTCTTCTGGAGTGCCGGAGCAACTTCAGCTTTGTAGTATTCTTTAAGTCTTGCTGCCATTGGTTATGTCCCTCCCTTATTCAAACTTCGCGCCGCACTTTTTGCATACGCGCTTCTTATCCTTGCCTGTGCCGTCGTGACCGATTCTGGTCGCCTTACCGCACTTGGGGCAAATAAGCTGAACCTTGTCGGCATAGAGAGCTGCTTCCGCCTTGATAAGTCCGCCGGGCTCACCCATCTGACGGGGCTTAACATGCTTGGTAACCATGTTAACGCCTTCAACGATGACCTTGCCTTCCTTCGGGCTTACCTGCATAACCTTGCCCTGCTTGCCGCGGTTCTTACCGTTGATAACGACAACGGTATCGCCTGTCTTAACGTGAACTTTTTTAATCATTCTCGTTTACCTCCATTAAAGCACTTCGGGAGCAAGCGAAAGGATCTTCATATAGTCCTTGTCACGAAGCTCTCTTGCTACCGGCCCAAAGATACGGGTGCCTCTGGGGGTCTTATCGTCTTTTATAAGCACTGCAGCGTTTTCATCGAAACGGATATAAGTACCGTCGTCTCTGCGAACGCCCTTGTGTGTTCTTACAACGACCGCCTTGACAACATCGCCCTTTTTAACAACGCCGCCGGGCGCTGCCTTCTTGACAGATGCTACAATAACGTCGCCTATGTTAGCATACCTTCTGCCTGAACCACCGAGTACGCGAATGCACATAATCTCTTTCGCACCGGTGTTATCGGCAACCTTGAGGTAACTCTGTTGTTGTACCACAGTAAATTCCTCCTTAGAAAATTATTTCGCTTTCTCGATGATTTCTGCAACTCGCCATCTCTTATCTTTGGAGAGAGGACGGGTTTCCATAATGAGAACCTTGTCGCCTATGCCGCACTCATTGTTCTCATCATGAGCCTTGATTTTAACTGTACGGTTAACTATCTTCTTGTAAAGCGGATGCTGAATCTTGTCCTTGATTGAAACAACGACTGTCTTCTCCATCTTATCGCTTGTTACGATACCAACCTGAGTTTTTCTGAGATTTCTTTCACTCATTATGATTGTCCTCCCTTACCTTAGCCCTGTGCGCCGTGAAGTTCGTTATCGCGGATAACAGTCTTAACTCTTGCGATATCCTTCTTAACGGCACTTATACGCATCGGATTGTCGAGTTGGTTGATGGCCTGCTGGAAGCGTAACTTAAAAAGCTCGTCCTTTAATTCCAAGAGTTTAGCATCCAACTCTGCCTTGGAGAGTTTTTTTAATTCGTTTGCTTTCATTACTGCTCACCATCCTCTTCTTCGCTTGCCTTGGCAACAAACTTGCACTTGATGGGAAGCTTGTTAGCGGCAAGACGCATAGCCTCACGGGCTGTTTCTTCCGGAACGCCTGCGATCTCGAAGAGAACTCTGCCGGGCTTAACGACTGCTACCCAGTATTCGGGCGAGCCCTTACCTGAACCCATTCGGGTTTCAGCCGGCTTCTCAGTGATCGGCTTATCCGGGAAAATCTTTATCCAAACCTGACCGCCACGCTTGATATATCTTGTCATAGCAATACGGGCTGCCTCGATCTGATTAGCTGTAATCCACGCAGGTTCGGTTGCAACGAGACCGTAGTCACCGTAAGTAACCTTGTTGCCTCTTAACGCTTTACCGGTCAAACGACCTCTCTGAACTCTGCGGTATTTAACTCTCTTGGGTAAAAGCATTATTTTCTGCCTCCTTCTCTGCGAGATCTGCGGCTCTCGTGAAGAACTTCACCCTGATACAGCCAAACCTTAACGCCTATACGACCGTAGGTTGTCTTTGCCTCGGCAAAGCCGTAGTCGATGTCGGCACGGATTGTCTGCAGCGGAATGGTGCCTTCGCGGTAATGCTCCGAACGTGCTATTTCAGCGCCGCCGAGTCTGCCGCTTACCTGTACCTTGATGCCCTTAGCATAAAGCTTCATGGCTCTGCCGATAGCCTGCTTAACTGCTCTTCTGAAGGAAATTCTTCTTTCAAGCTGTGAAGCGATGCTCTCAGCTACGAGCTGAGCGTTTAAGTCGGGCTGCTTGATTTCGATAATGTTAACGAAAACCTCTTTGTCGCCGCCGAGCATTTCCTTACATGTATCCTTGAGCTTCTCAATCTCTGTGCCGCCCTTACCGATAACCATACCGGGCTTTGCGCAGTGAATGTTAACTCTTACTCTCTTCGCATCTCTCTCGATTTCTACCTTCGGTACGCCTGCCGGAGCAAGTGACTTGAGGAGATACTTACGGAGCTTGTCGTCCGATACAAGCGTATCGCCGAAATTTTTCTTATCACAGTACCAACGTGATTCCCAATCCTTGATTACGCCGATTCTAAGACCGGTAGGATTAATTTTCTGTCCCATTGTATAACCTCCTCCTCACTTATTCTGCTTCTTTAAGCACAAGGTAAATGTGCGAAGTCTTTTTGTTTATTCTGAATGCTCTGCCCTGTGCTCTGGGTCTGATTCTCTTGAGCGTGGGGCCCTGATCTACACGGCACTCCGCGATATAAAGTCTTGTAGTGTCCATGTCCTTGTTTTCTGCATTTGCGATAGCAGATTTCAAAAGCTTTCCAAGCGGTTCACACGCAGCCTTGGGTGTGTACTTCAAAATCGCTAACGCTTCATCGCAAGGCTTGTTTCTGATTAAATCAAGTACGATCTTAACCTTTCTGGGGGCAATACGTACGTTAGTAACCTTTGCCGTTGCTTCCATTAGTTAATACACTCCTTTCGCTGTTTATTTACCGTTGTTTGATGTCTTTGAACCGGCATGGCCTCTGAAGGTTCTTGTCGGTGCAAATTCGCCGAGCTTATGGCCGACCATATCCTCTGTAACGTAAACCGGAACATGCTTTCTGCCGTCATGAACTGCAAAAGTGTGTCCGACGAATGCCGGGAATATAGTAGAGCTGCGGCTCCATGTCTTAAGAACTATCTTTTCGCCGTTCTTATTCATTTCTTCAACCCTTGCAAGCAGCTTGGGAGCTACATAAGGGCCCTTTTTAGTACTTCTTGACATATTCTACACTCCCTTCAATTATTTACCGTTACGACGCTTTACGATCATCTTGTTGGAAGCCTTCTTCTTGTCTCTGGTCTTGTAACCGAGAGCGGGCTTGCCCCAAGGTGTGCACGGGCCGGGACGACCGATGGGTGACTTACCTTCACCACCGCCGTGGGGGTGGTCGTTCGGGTTCATAACAGAACCGCGGACTGTAGGTCTGATGCCCATGTGGCGTGTACGTCCTGCCTTACCGATCTTAACGTTTTCGTGGTCGGTGTTGCCGACAGTACCGATTGTGGCTCTGCAGTCTGCGGGAACATTTCTCAACTCGCCCGAAGGAAGTCTGAGAAGTGCGAGACCGTTTTCCTTAGCCATGAGCTGTGCGGAGTTGCCTGCCGCTCTTGCGAGCTGGCCGCCTCTGCCGGGATAGAGCTCTACGTTGTGTACGAATGTACCTGTCGGGATGTCCTTGAGCTGAAGCGCGTTGCCGACCTTGATGTCTGCGCCTGCGCCTGACTCAATCTTATCGCCTACGTTAAGGCCTACGGGAGCGAGGATGTATCTCTTCTCGCCGTCCTCGTACTCAACGAGCGCGATAAATGCCGAACGGTTGGGATCGTATTCGAGAGTAAGTACGGTTGCTGTACCCTGCTTATCTCTCTTGAAGTCGATGATACGATACTTTCTTCTGTTGCCGCCACCGCGGTGACGAACTGTTATTCTTCCGTAGCTGTTACGGCCTGCATTCTTGTTGAGCGGTGCCAGAAGGCTTCTCTCGGGAGCGACCTTTGAAAGCTCGGAATAATCTGTAACCGATGTATTACGTCTTGAATTCGTAGTCGGTTTATAGACTTTAATAGACATTGTTTCACTCTCCTTAATAACGGCTTAGCGGAGCTGTCTTTACTCCATACATTACCGTTTGGGATTATTACATCATTCCGTCAAAGAATTCGATAGTTTTTGAATCAGCTGTAAGAGTAACGATAGCCTTCTTCCAGGAAGCAGTGTAGCCCTCGAAACGGCCGTATCTTCTTAAGTGACCCTTGCAATTCATGGTGTTGACCTTTTCAACCTTAACGCCGAAAAGCTGTTCAACAGCCTCTTTAATTTCCGACTTAGAAGCAGTCTTGGCAACCTTGAAGGTGTACTTCTTATCAGCGGTGCCCATCATGCTTTCCTCTGTAATTACCGGACGGAGGATAATATCCTGTGCAAACTTCATTATGCAAATACCTCCTCAATCTTTGTAACCGCATCCTTTGCAACTACAAGTGTATTGCAGTTAAGAATGTCGTAAACGTTGAGCGTGTTGACCGGTGAAACCTTAACGCCTTCAATGTTTCTGGCGCTCTTGTAAACTACATCGTCCTTCTCGGGAAGTACGATAAGCGTCTTCTTGCCGGCCTTGACAGCGGAAAGAACCTCTGTCATATCCTTTGTCTTGATTGCGTCCATAGCGAGTGAATCAACTACGATCATTTCGCTGTCGGCAACCTTTGAAGAAAGAGCAGACTTCATAGCGAGTCTTCTTACCTTCTTATTTACGTCAAGCTTGTAATCTCTCGGCTTGGGGCCGTGTGCGATACCGCCGTGAGTCCACTGCGGGCTTCTGGTTGAACCCTGTCTTGCGCGACCGGTTCCCTTTTGACGCCAAGGCTTCTTGCCGCCGCCGGAAACTTCGGAACGGGTGAGAGTCGACTGAGTGCCATGACGCTGTGCTGCGAGATACGCAACAACTACGAGATGCATAGCTGACTTGCTGGGCTCGATTGCGAAGATGTCATCGTTAAGCTCGATGTCGGAAACCTTCTTGCCCTTCTTGTCTAAAACCTGTAATTTAGCCATTATTCAAGCACTCCTTTCTCACTTACTGCACTTAACTGTGTCTGCGAGAACTACGATGCCGCCCTTGGGGCCGGGGATGGCGCCCTTGATAGCGATGAGGTTGTTCTCAGCGTCAACCTTAACTACGTCAAGGTTCTGGATTGTAACTCTTTCCGAACCGAGATGGCCGGCGAGCTTCTTTCCCTTGTAAACTCTTGACGGATCCGAACAAGCACCCAGCGAACCTGCGTGTCTGCCGACGGGGCCGGTACCGTGAGACTCTTTAAGTCTCGAGAAGTTCCATCTCTTGATCGAACCTGCGGTTCCCTTACCCTTTGATGTGCCGACTACGTCAACTCTGTCGCCTACTGCAAACACGTCAGCTTTGAGTGTGTCGCCTACGTTATAATTGCTCATGTCCTCAAGTCTGAATTCCTTGAGTACCTTCTGCGGTGCAACGTCAGCCTTCTTGAAGTGGCCTGCCTCAGGCTTGTTGACTCTGGTAACCTTAACATCACCGAAGCCTACCTGAATTGCCTCGTAACCGTCTGTCTCAACGGTCTTCTTCTGTACTACCGTGCACGGACCTGCTTCTACGACTGTTACGGGAATAACCTTGCCGTTGTCGTCGAAAAGCTGTGTCATACCGATTTTCTTTGCGATAAGACCTTTTTTCATTTTGTATTTCCTCCTGTCAGATTATTGGTTGGCGTTTTGCCAACTTGACCTGTAAGCGTAAAGCTTCAATTATTTAATCTCTACTTCAACGCCTGCGGGAAGCTCAAGACTGGTAAGAGCCTCAACAGTTTTGTTTGAGGGTCTTAAGATGTCGATAAGCCTTTTGTGAGTTCTCTGCTCAAACTGCTCACGGGAATCCTTGTACTTGTGAACAGCACGAAGAATAGTAACTACTTCCTTCTCCGTGGGAAGCGGAACGGGACCGGATACCTGAGCGCCCGTGCGCTTAGCGGTTTCAACGATCTTCTCTGCCGCCTTGTCTACGATATTGTGATCGTAGCCCTTGAGTCTGATTCTGATCTTTTTGCCTTTTGCTGCTGCCATTTGTTTTGCCTCCTTAAATTTGGGCAATGCTTTTTGTTGCAACCCTGCCGGGCGTTTCTCACCCGCGCATTATAAAAATCCGAAATAATTCGGACGCTCAAAAAGCACACTGTGTCTGTCGTTCGGCGCGCAGTTGGGGTACGCGTCTGCCGGCGTGACACATATTGTTTCGCCCGGTTTGTAATCGGACATACTCCGCGACAATTCCCTGCATCAAAGTGCAGCCACCTGCCGCATCATCGCATATCATAATATTGCGAATGGGCGCAGTAATCCCATTAGCGCAATATGCTGGAAGATTGTATCACACAATTTTGGTAATTGCAACAATTTTTTCAAAAAATTTTCGGTAAAAATGCAAAAACTTTTTGAAAATATGCAACCCCCTCAAAGTAACCACAATATTTTGTGTTTTTGCACATTATTCAGTAAAATGTCAAAGTCGGAAAAACGCAAAAATCTGCGGTTTTCCGACTCTGTATAAGCCTATATATAATATTGTATAGCGTTTTTCAGAAGTATTCGACCTCGTTTTCGGGCAAATCTTCCTTTTTGAGAATGCGAAGCGGATTGGCGTTCAGCTGCTCCTCAATATCCTCTTTCGTAATTTCCTCGGGAAATTCGTCTGTCTTATCAAGAATACGGTTGTTCCTCAGATTTGACGAATGCGCGTCCGTGCCGATTGCGACGCAGAAGCCTCGCTTTATAAGCTCGCAGGCAAAATCCTGCATCCTCTCTCCGCCGTGACCTGCAAGGCCTGAAGCGTTAACCTGAAATTTACAGCCCATATCCCACAGGTCGTTGACAACTGTCGGGTCATTGAGAAAATTTATGTATCTCTCGGGATGCGCAATAATCGGTACGTAACCTCTCGACACAAGTTCCTCGCAGTAGATAACCGCCTTTTCGTTCTCAAAGGGCTTGAGCGTGAACTCGCACAGCAGATATTTACTGCCGTTGAGCGTCAGTTCATCGAGATTGTCCGCCGTAAAAATTCTCGAGTCAAGAAAAACCTCGGCTCCGCAGGCAACCGAAACGTTATAGCCGAGCTCCTTTGCTGCATTATTGAGCAACAGAGCTTTCTCGTCGCGCTCGTAAACAAATTCGTCAATCGAGTCGTATTTATAAAAGTGCGGTGTCGCGATTATTACATTGGTATCGTTTTTCTGCGCAACTCTTATCATATTGAGCGACTCCTCAAGACTGTCGGAGCCGTCGTCCATATTGGGCAGAATGTGGCAGTGTATATCTATCATTTGCCGTCCTCCTGCTTCCCGGTGGGGTGAAATTTTTCCTCGACCTCGGCGTTAATCTGCTCAACGCTTACGTCTGTGCGCCTGAAAATGCTGATTATTCCCTCGTCGTTAAGCACCTTGAGAAGCATAATGCTTATCGGCAGCAGGAACAGTCCGATAAAGCCGAACAGCTGAGTGCCGATATACATCGCAACTATCGTGATATACGCAGGCAGTCCGAGCTGATCCGCAACGAGCTTGGGCTCAACAGCCTGTCTGATAACCGTAATGACCGCATAGAGCACAAGTATTCCTATACCGAAGCCTATGTTGCCCGTGACAAGCGAATATATGCCCCACGGTACGAGTATTGTACCCGTTCCGAGCACGGGAAAAATGTCAACTAATGCGGTAATAAGCGAAATTGCGAAAATATATCCGCCCTTGTAAAGGCCGAAGAGCTTGAGCGCACCCAAACCCAACAGCATTTCCGTAAAGGTTATGCAAATGAGTATGAAATATGCCTTGCCGACCTTCGCAACGGTTGAGAAAAGTATTCTCTTAGCGGCTACAAGCTTAACCGAATTGCGTTCGCCCGCAATTCTTATAACAAGGTCCTTGAAGGATTTGTAATCGGCGGTAAGAAAACAGCACGAAACAATCGCTACGAGCAGACCTACCGCAACCATGGGTATCTGCTTTGCAGTACCCCATACGGCGCTCAGCGGAGAAGCGAGGATCGACAGATCGAAGCTCTGCGTTTTCTCAACCGTAACCTCAGCCGTTTCCTCGGCGCTGCCGAGAAGACCCGAAAGGAAGTTCTCAACGTATCCGATTAAACTCATTCTCAGGCTCTCGGGCAGTCTGACAAGCCGTGTGTTGATCCATTCGGACACCTGAGTGATGAAAAGCTCAGTGTTCTCAAGCTTGAGCATAATGAAGTCCCAGAATGACTTAAGCTCGGTGATAAGCCTTACAATCAGTAATACCGCCAGCGAGCCGAGTATTACAAAGCAGAATATAGCCAGCAACGCCGAAATGAAGCCTCTGAACTTTCCCTTCGTCTTTCTGACAATGGCATTAACAGGCTTCTGCAGTACAGTTGCAATGAATATAGCAAAAATAAAGGGCAGACACACGCCGAAGGCATACTTAAAGAACAGATAAAACAGTCCTATAAGCAGTACGAAATAGACAACGTCAATTATAAAATTCTTTCTCTTTGTTATTGAGTCCATTACTGTATCTCCCGCGGAAATTTGCTGTAATATATACATTTTATACTATTTTTTTCACTTATACAATAAATAATGTTAACATTTATAGAAATTTTACATTTTTATAGTTTTATACTTTATTATTTGCGGAAATTATGTTAAACTGTTATCTGTATTATTTTAAGTATAGGACGTGAAACCATGAAAATAGCTGTTATGGGTTACGGTACCGTCGGCTCGGGCGTAGTCGAGGTCTTCCTTAAAAATCACGACAGTATAATCAAGCGCTGCGGACAGCCTGAGCTTGACCTTAAATATATACTTGACATCCGCGATTTTCCCGACGATCCGAATGCGGACAAGTTTGTCAAGGACTTCAACGTAATTCTCAACGACGACGAGGTTAAAATCGTAGTTGAGACCATGGGCGGACTTCACCCCGCGTTTGAATTCGTTTCAAGCTGCCTCAAGGCGGGCAAGAGCGTTGTTTCCTCGAACAAGGAGCTTGTTGCCACTAAGGGCTACGAGCTGTTAAGCCTTGCCGAGCAGAATAACGTAAACTTCCTGTTCGAAGCTTCCGTCGGCGGCGGCGTTCCGATTATCAGACCTATCACCCAGTGCCTTGCCGCAAATGAAATTGACGAGATAGCGGGCATACTCAACGGAACAACTAATTTCATTCTGACTAAAATGATAGAGGAGAGTATGAGCTTCGACGACGCGCTTAAGCTCGCTCAGGACAACGGTTACGCCGAAAAGGACCCGACGGCCGATATCGAGGGCTTCGACGCGTGCAGAAAAATCTGCATACTCGCTTCTTTGTGCTTCGGCAAGCACGTATATCCCGACGAGATTCATACCGAAGGCATTACCAAAATTACGCTTGCCGACGTTGAATACGTTAACTCGTACAACGCGGTAATCAAGCTTCTCGGCAGAGCCTGCCGTGTCAGCGACAGTCAGATCTGCGCTATGGTAAGCCCCTGCATCGTCAAGAGCTTCAGCCAGCTGGGTAACGTTCACGACGTATTCAATGCAATTCTCGTCCGCGGCGACGCTATCGGCGACGTTGTATTCTACGGCAAGGGCGCGGGTAAGCTCCCGACCGCAAGCGCGGTTGTTGCCGACGTTATCGACTGCGCAAAGCACGCCAACCGCAAGAAAATTTTCGGCTGGGGCGACAGCGAGCCGGGTTATATTTACGATTATCTTCAGATGGAGAACGCGCTTTATATCCGCGCAAGCGCAGAGGACAAGGCTCTGGCGCTCGAAAAGGCTGCCGAGCAGTTCGGCGAGATTACCGTGCTTTACAGACGTAACGCTCCCCACGACGAGTTCGCGTTCGTAACCGACACCGACAAAGAGGGCGTGCTTCGCGAAAAGCTTGCAAAGCTCGATATGATTACTCCCCTTTCAATCATCAGAGTAACGGATTATTGATAAACAAATTTGCTAACGGAGGCAAAATATGGCATTGATTGTACAGAAATTCGGCGGCAGCTCCGTAGCCAACGCCGAAAGAGTGATGAACGTTGCGTCCATCGTAACGGACACCTACCGTCAGGGTAACGACGTTATCGTCGTAGTGTCCGCTCAGGGCGACACAACCGACGACCTTATCGAAAAGGCGTTTGAACTGAATTCCAAGCCCTCCAAGCGTGAGATGGATATGCTTCTCACCGCAGGCGAGCAGATGTCGGTAGCGCTTCTTGCTATGGCTATCGAGAAAATCGGCTGCCCCGTCGTTTCGCTTCTCGGCTGGCAGGCGGGCTTCAATACGACCTCGACCTACGGCACGGCAAGAATAAAGTCGATTAAGGCCGACAGAATGAAGGCCGAGCTTGATAAACGTAATATCGTAGTTGTTGCGGGCTTCCAGGGCATCAACAAATACGACGACCTGACCACTCTGGGCAGAGGCGGCAGCGACACGAGCGCGGTTGCAATAGCCGCGGCGCTTCACGCGGACCGCTGCCAGATTTATACCGACGTTGAGGGCGTATATACGGCTGATCCCCGTAAGGTTGAGGGCGCGAGAAAGCTTCCCGAAATCACCTACGACGAGATGCTCGAGCTGGCAACGCTCGGCGCGCAGGTATTAAACACCCGCTCGGTTGAAATGGCTAAGAAATACAACGTTGAAATAGAAGTGCTTTCAAGTCTTAACAAGGCTTCGGGCACGATAGTAAAGGATGGTTCAAAAATGGAAAAAATGCTTGTCAGAGGCGTTGCGAAGGATACGGACGTCGCAAGAATTTCGGTAACCGGTATGCCCAACACTCCCGGTGTTGCGTTCCGTCTTTTCGGTAAACTCGCCCAGAGAAAGATTAACGTAGATATAATTCTTCAGTCGGTCGGCAGAGACGGCACAAAGGATATAACCTTCACCGTTTCCAAGGCAAACGCCGAGGATGCCGTTGAGGCTATCCGTTCAAGCTTCGACCTTGACGAGGATGCAATTTCCTGCGACACCAACATAGCGAAGGTTTCCATAGTCGGCGCGGGTATGGAGTCTCACCCCGGCACCGCTTCGAAGATGTTCGAGGCGCTGTTTGAGGAGGATATCAATATCGATATGATTTCCACAAGCGAAATCAAGATTTCCGTACTTATAGACGCCAATGACGCCGACAGAGCGGTCAGCGCCGTTCACAAGGCATTCCTTCCCGAGGAATAAGAGAGGACAGTTCTGATAACGAAGAAAACAATAAAGGACAGGAGCTTGCTCCTGTCCTTTGCTTTTGCCTAATTCTTAAAGAAACTTCTGAGGCGGTCAAATTTGAATTCCTTATAATGTTCAATAAATTTAATCACCTGGAACACCGCGCCCCCGAAGAAACCTGCGACAATATCTCCCATAGTATCCGTATTGCTGTGCTGTACACCCATGTGCATCACGCAGTCCGTGGTAAACTCAATTATCTCCCAAAAGCCTGCGCAGGAATATGCGAACAGACCGGCGATGAGTGTTATCACAAACCGTTCCGGGGGTAAATCGAGCTTTCTGACCACATAGTAACCTATAGTATAGCCTATATAGCCTAAGATAACTCCGCTGACAAAATGCACCACCCTGTCATACCCGGGGAAACGGTCGTAGAATTTCAGTATTGAGCCTGCGGCGGCAGTAAGTGTAAATATCTGAGCCATAGCGTAAGTTCCCAACGGAAAACGCCACATCAGCAGCGACAGCGCAACTATTGCAAGAGCCATTCCCACCTGATCAAACAGCTCGGAATTCGGCGCTATTTTCGGAGCAAGCACGACGGACATAGCGAGAATAATCAGAAGCGACCCGACTGAAACGCCAAGTCTTCTGACAGTTTCAATCTTCGCACCCTTCCAGTCTGAAATAGTGGTTTTCATACTCTCACATCCTTTGCCGCTGAGTATTCTATCACTATTCTAAAAAAAATGGTTAACAATCTGTTAACTTTCCCGCTGAGCAGGCAGGTCATAATTCCGCTGTTTCCCTATATAGTCCCAAATGATCCGCCTGTGAGAGTTTGCAAGGCTTTCGGGTATTTTGTCGGGGTAAAACCAACGAAGCTCCTCTGACTCGCCGTCATTGATTTTCGGCTCTCCACTGAACTTATCGCAGGTGTAGGCGATTACAACGACGTACCATTCGTCGCCCGTCTCGCCCGTGCAGAAGTAATCCTTTCCCGAATACACGCCAAAAAGCTTAAGACCGTTAACGTCTGTTTCAAGGCTCGTTTCCTCACGCACCTCTCTTACCGCTGTTTCCTCGCAGGATTCGCCGAGCTCCATAAGTCCGCCCGGCAAACCCCAACGGCCCTTCGGGTGAGTTCTCTTTTGCAGGAGTATTCTCCCCTCGCCGTCTTTTATGATAACCACGCTTCCCGTCAGGGAAATACACCTGTGCCCGATGATTTTCCTCAGTTCTTCAATATATCCCATAAGTTCACCTCGAAATCTTTGTCGGTATAATAATATCATATCATTTGTACGTTGGCAATAAAGCAAACGGGAGGTTGTCGGGGAGTCGGGGCGATTCACAAATCGCCCCTACGGTTAGTCGTATAAGCTCAAAAGGCATAGTGCAGACAAATGCAGATATTAAAACTCCCCCGAACATTTCGGAGGAGTTTGTTCTTTTATAAACTGTAATATTCGTCTTTGCCGATCAGCCATTTTCGGGGATTCTCGTCGATATACTGCCAACGGGTTACATAATCCTCCTCGTTGCGTATAACGTGGTCGTGGAAAGACCGTTGCCAAATATTATATCCGATTTGTTTATTGGTATATCTTTTGAAAGTAGAAACAAAACTTGAAATTACCGAATTCTGCCTCGTAGGGGACGGCGTCCTCGACGTCCCGTCATATATACTTTCATTGTAACTGTCTATAACAATCAGCAAATGAATATGATTTGGCATAACAACATATTTTTCAACACTTACATTTTTATAAATGTTGTTCATTTCAATTATTCTGTCATTTACAATTTTCCCAAATTTTGTCAAATGAATTTTTGGGACGTCGAGGACGCCGTCCCCTACGGATGTATCTTCAACAATATGCGACAGGATGCATTTTGAATCTTTCGTACAGATTGTTATAAAATACGCTCCGTTTCGGGAATAATCATAATCCGACAGTCTGTTCGGCTTTCGGTTGGGAAATTGCATTAACCAATCATATAAGTCCAGCCGAACTTGTCCTCGGTCTTGCCCCACTGGATGCCCGTAAGGGTATCGTAAAGGTGCTGGGTAACGGGGCCGATTTCGCCGTTGTTGATTGTGTACTTATGATCCTTGTAGCAAAGCTCGCCGATGGGCGAAACAACTGCAGCCGTGCCACAGCCCCATGCTTCTTCAAGGGTGCCGTCAGCCATAGCCTTTGTCAGCTCTTCAAGGCTCAGAAGTCTCTCGCTTACGTTGTAGCCCTCGATCTTCAGAACTTCGATGCAGCTCTTTCTCGTGATGCCGGGAAGGATTGAGCCGGTGAGCTTCGGTGTAACGATTTCGCCGTTAATCTTGAACATAACGTTCATGGCGCCGACTTCCTCGATGTACTTTCTCTCAACGCCGTCGAGCCAAAGTACCTGAGAATAGCCCTTCTGCTCGGCTCTCTCGCCTGCGCGGTTGGACGCAGCATAGTTACCGCCGCACTTGGCATAGCCCGTGCCGCCTCTTACTGCTCTTACGTCCTCGTCCTCAATCATAATCTTAACGGGGTTGATACCCTCTTTATAATAGCTGCCTACGGGCGAAGCGATAATGATAAATGTTGCGTTGTGAACTGCGTGAACGCCGAGAGACTCGTCGTTACCGAACATAAACGGACGAAGGTAGAGCGATGTGCCCTCCTGAGAAGGTGTCCAGTCCTTTTCGCAGTCAACGAACTTGGTGTAGATTTCAAGCGCATCCTCTTCGGGAATATGGGGAAGGCAGAGACGCTCTGCGGAATTGTTCATTCTGCGGATGTTCTCCATGGGTCTGAAAAGCTGAACCTTGCCGTCAGCTCTTCTGTAAGCCTTAAGTCCCTCAAAGATTGCCGAGCCGTAGTGAAGCACGGTTGAAGCGGGATGGATTGAAAGATAGCCGAAGGGAACGATTCTTGCGTCGTGCCAGCCGGTTTCCTTATTCCAGTCCATCATGAACATATAGTCCGAAAAGATTTTGCCGAAACCGAGAGTTGACGGATCGGGCTTAGCCTTTAATGTATCAGCCTTAACAAACTTGATTTCCATAAAACATATCTCCTTTACGAGGCGTAAGCTAACGAATCCGAATCGGTTTTCATTAGCATATTTGCCTTAATATATTGTTAAAAATGCTCGGAATACACTCGTATTCCTGCGCTTTTTGCCGCATCTAAAGCCAAATCTGCTTAACGAAAACTGCGTAGCACTGAAAATGCAGATATTTTAAGATGAAATTTGGCGGATTGAGATTGCAGCTTTGCCGGCGCAAAGCAAAATCGAAAACGCCAAAGTTCGCTTAAATAGCGCATTTTCAGCGTTTTGGATTCGTCAGTTTACGCCTAAATTATTCGTAATCTGCGCCGATCTGCATAGCCTTGAGGTTGACCTCAAGCATATCGGCGTGTTTAGCGGAAATGACCTTGCCGAGCGCATTTCTTACGCTCTGCTCGTCAAATTCGTTAAATACCTTTAAGATTTTGCCGCCGATTATCATATTGGCGAGCGTGGGCATCTTGTTTTCGCTGGCAAGCGCCGTCGCGGGAATATAATAAACGGTAACGTCGTCGCGCTTAACCTTTCTCTCGATAAGCGTTGAGTCGGCAAAGATAACTCCGCCGGGTACAACCTTATCCTCAAAGCGGTCGAGTGAGGGAAGATTCATAGCGATAAGCACGTCGGGATTGGAAACGATGGGTGAGCCTACAGGCTCGTCGCTGACGATAACCGAGCAGCTTGCCGTGCCGCCTCTCATTTCGGGGCCGTAGGAGGGAAGCCACGAAACCTGCTTATCCTCAATAAGTCCCTTGTATGCGAGGAATTTGCCGATGAACAGTATGCCCTGTCCGCCGAAGCCCGAAAACAGATAATTTCTTGCACTCATATTATTCTGCCTCCTTCTCTGCGCTTCTGTCCTTATAAACGCCTAACGGATAATAAGGAAGCATCTTGTCCTCAATCCACTGAAGAGCCGCCTGCGGCGTCATACCCCAGTTTGTCGGACAGGACGAAACAACCTCGATAAGCGAGAAGCCCTTGCCGTCAAGCTGATTCTGAAACGCCTTTTTGATAGCCTTTTTAGCGGCTCTGATATGCGGAACGCTGTTTACGGTAACTCTCTCGAGATACTCGGGGCCCTCAAGCTCGGAAAGCATCTCGCAGACCTTGATGGGATAACCGCAAAGCTTGGGATCTCTGCCGTAGGGTGAGGTCTGAGTAACCTGACCGGGAAGTGATGTCGGAGCCATCTGACCGCCAGTCATACCGTAAATCGCGTTATTGATAAAGATAATTGTGATGTTTTCATTTCTCGCTGCTGCGTGTACGGTTTCAGCCATACCGATTGAAGCGAGGTCGCCGTCGCCCTGATAGGTGAAAACGATATTGTTTTCGGGGTCGGCTCTTTTAACGCCGGTTGCAACTGCGGGAGCTCTGCCGTGAGCCGCCTCAATCATATCGCAGTTGAAATAATTGTATGCCATAACCGAGCAGCCTACGGGGGCGATACCTATTGTTCTGCCCTCGATGCCGAGCTCGTCAATAACCTCAGCGACAAGACGGTGAACTATACCGTGAGTACAGCCGGGGCAATAATGCAGCGGCACGTCAATAAGCGCATGGGGTTTGTCAAATACTACTGCCATTATTTTGCACCTCCGTTTTTGTCTGCTTCTTTGATTGCCTCAAGCACCTGCTCGGGGCTCGGAATCATACCGCCCGCTCTGTTGCACAGAGTTACGGGAACTCTGCACTCGGTTGCAAGCTGAACATCCTCTATCATCTGACCCATTGAAAGCTCAACGGAAATCATAGCCTTTGCGTGAGTTGCCGCCTTTTTGAAGGGAGCCTTCGGGAACGGCCAGAGGGTAATCGGACGGATAAGACCTGCCTTGATACCCTGCGCACGTGCTTCGTTGACCGCGTTCTTGGAAACTCTTGCGGCAATACCGAAGGCGGCGATTACGATATCGGCATCGTCAACCATGTATTCCTCATATCTCGTCTCGTTTTCCTCGACGATTTTGTATCTCTTGTAACGCTCGAAGTTAAGCTGTTCAAGCTCCTCGGGAACAAGTGAAAGCGAGTTGACGATATTATGCTCTCTCTGCATCTTTGTACCCGTTGTAGCCCACGGCTTTTCGGGAGCGGGAGCAACGTCGAAATCAAGCGAAACAGGCTCCATCATCTGTCCCATGGTACCGTCGGCAAGTATCATTGAAGTCATTCTGTACTTGTCGGCAAGCTCGAAGCCTTTTACGGTAAGCTCAGCCATTTCCTGAACGGAAGCGGGAGCAAGAACTATCATGTGATAGTCGCCGTGTCCGCCGCCGCGTGTTGCCTGGAAGTAGTCAGACTGTGAGGGCTGAATGCCGCCCAGTCCCGGGCCGCCTCTCTGAACGTTGACAACAAGTGCGGGAAGATCCGAACCTGCAAGATATGAAAGTCCCTCGCCCTTAAGCGAAATTCCGGGGCTTGAAGAAGAGGTCATAACTCTCTTGCCCGCGGAGGAAACTCCGTAAACCATATTGATAGCCGCTATCTCGGACTCAGCCTGAAGGAATACGCCGCCGATTTTGGGCATTTTCTTTGCCATATACGCGGCAACCTCGGTCTGAGGCGTAATCGGATAGCCGAAGTAGTGACGGCAACCGGCGATGATAGCCGCTTCGGCAATAGCCTCGTTGCCCTTCATTAATACTTTATCTGCCATTTCACACCTCACCTTTCTACCTTGATAATGCAGTCGGGACACATAATTGCGCAGGACGCGCAGCCGATGCATGCCTCCTGGTCAATGCACTCGGCGGGATGATGTCCCTTCTTGTTAATCTTATCCTCGGCAAGCTGTAAAATCTGCTTCGGACACGCGTCAACGCAGAGTCCGCAACCCTTACAGTTGTCGGTTTTGAACGTAAGCTTTGCCATAAAATCTCTCCTTATATCAAAACTTAATTAAAAACTAATCAATGGGTCTTGCCTGAAGCTTCATCGGGAAAAGATTTTCAATTTTGCCCGAAAGTTCATTATACAAGTCCTCTTTAACCGTTGTCATTACAACGGGCAGTCCCGACAGTTCTGAAACCTCGTCCGCGTACTGTAATGAAGCAAGCACGTCGTCGGCAGTTGTTTCGTCGCCTAAGTTGGAATTGTTCGCAATTCCCGTAAAGCGTATGCCGCCTGCCGCTTCGATTTCGCGCATAACCTCTATTGTCGAAGCCGCGTCGGGGGTAAGCGGACGGAATTTATTGACCACAAGCAGCATCTCGTAATCGTTTTCCTCAATCAGCGCGGGGGCAATACGGCCGAGCGCAAGAGCGCCTCTGTCGTCGCCGCCGACGTCGATTATTACGTGAAGCGATTTGTCGTCGGTAATCGCGTACATGTCCTGCGGAAGTGCGGGAATGTCAAGATTGGAATTGGCATATTCCGAAACAATCAGCCGTATGCCGTTTTCCTCAAAATCCTTCGCCGAATCCTTCGTGCGGAAATACGGATTGACTATGTCGAGGTCGGCAACCGCAACGCTGTCATAACGCTTTTTCAAATCGAGCGCCATATTGACCGCAACATTCGTCTTGCCGCTGCCGTAGTGTCCGCACAGAAGCGTAACTCGTTTGTAATCCATTATAACTGATTCCTCATAATCTTTCCCGACGTGCTCTTGGGAAGCTCGTCACGGAAAACAACTATTCTCGGATATTTGTAAGGCGCGGTGTGAGTCTTGACGTACTCCTGAATTTCCTTCTTGAGCTCTTCGGTAGGCTCGGTGCCCTTGACGAGAACTATACTCGCCTTGACAACCTGACCTCTGACCTCGTCGGGAGCGGCGGAAACGCCGCATTCAAGAACGTACGGAAGCTCCATAATAACGCTCTCAATTTCAAACGGTCCGATTCTGTAGCCCGAGGACTTGATAACGTCGTCTACACGTCCGACGTACCAGTAGAAGCCGTCCTCGTCCTTCCACGCGGCATCGCCCGTATGATAATAACCGTCGTGCCAGACTTCCTTTGTCTTTTCCTCGTCGCCGTAATAACCGACGAACAGACCGCAGGGAGCGCCGTCCTTGACGTTGACTACAATCTCACCCGTTTCACCTGTCGGAACGGGGTTGCCGTCCTTGTCGATAAGCTCGATATTGTAAATCGGCGCGGGCTTGCCCATTGAGCCGATTCTGTGCTTTGCGCCGCGCATATTGCCGATAAGCATTGTGCCCTCGGTCTGACCGAAGCCCTCAAGTATCTGAAGTCCCGTCGCCTTTTCAAACTGACGGTAAACCTCGGGGTTGAGCGCCTCGCCCGCCGTAGTCATATGCTTGACTGACGAAAAGTCGTACTGCGAAATGTCCTGCTTTATCATCATACGAAGCATTGTCGGCGGTGCGCAGAAGGTAGTGATATGATACTTTGCAAACATCGGAAGTATGTCCGAAGCGTCAAAGCGGTCAAAGTCATAGACAAACAGCGCCGCTTCGCACATCCACTGACCGTAGAACTTACCCCACGCGGCCTTTGCCCAGCCCGTGTCGGAAATTGTAAGGTGAAGTCCGTCGGGATCAACGCAGTGCCAGTACTTCGCCGTGTGGAAATGTCCGAGCGGATACTTGCAGTTGTGCGTTGCAATTTTCGGATAACCCGAGGTGCCGGACGTGAAGTACATAAGCATAAGGTCGTCGCCGCCGGTTGAATCGGCAGTACGCTCAAACTCGTTTGAATAAAGCGGGAACTCCTCGTCAAAGGTTCTCCAGCCCTCACGAGTGCCATTTACGATAATCTTAGTCTTGACGTCGGGGCAGGTCTTGCAGGCGATTTCAATCTGATGCGCCGTGTCGCCGTCAACGGTGGAAAGAACGGCTATAGCGCCTGACGACTGAAAACGGTATTCAAAGTCATGCGACTGAAGCTGCGCTACCGCGGGAATTCCGATAGCTCCGAGCTTGATAAGTCCGAGCATCGCAATCCAGAACTGATAATGACGCTTTAAGGTGAGCAGAACTCTGTCGCCCTTCTTGATGCCCAGCGACTTGAAGTAGTTGGCGCACTGATTGGACATCTTGCGCATATCCTCAAAGGTAAAGCGCCGTTCGGTCTTGTCTCTCGAAATATGAAGCATCGCAAGCTTGTCGGGGTCCTTCTTCGCAATTTCGTCCATTATATCGAAGGCAAAATTGAAATTGTCAATATTCTTGAAGGTAATCTTTGTCGGTGTACCGTTTTCGTCCTTCTCGACGTCGATATACTTTTTATAAACCCTTGATTTCTTATCCTCTTTCGCCTTGATGACGATGTCGTAGTCCGTCTTTTTCTTAAACATCGACTCGCCTGCGGGATTGAGAACTATTGCATAGAACTGACAGTCCTCGCCGCCGACGGCTATCATACCGTGAGGCGTGCCGCTGTCATAATAAGCCGTATCGCCCGCTTCGAGAACCTCAATATGCGAGCCGACCTGAAGCTTAAGCTTACCCGAAATGACGATGTCCATTTCCTGACCGTCGTGGGTGGTAAGCTCGATAGGCTTTCTCTCGGCTTCTGCGTTATAAGCCACGTTGACGTAAAGGGGCTCGGATATTCTGTTTCTGAAATTCGGAGCAAGGCTGTAATAGACCATGCCGTGAGCCTGCTCGATTTTCTGGCCCTCGCCGCGTCTCGTTATCACGAGTGAGGACAGCGTGGGGCTGACGCCCTCGATAATATCGGTGACGTCAACGCCGAAGGCAAGCGCGCAGCGGTAGATAAAAGCAAAGCTTAAATCCATCTCGCCGTTTTCGCAGGCTAAGTATTCCTCAACCGGAACGTCTGTCTTGGCAGCCATTTCCTCAGCGGAAAACTGTTTGATTTCACGCAACTCCCTAATACGGGCAGCCATTTCCCTGATTTTGAAATCAAGTCCCTGAAATTCCATAATCTTCTCCTTAGTACCCTTCGGGACAAAACAAAAACCCGTCCCAAAGTTGAATTACTTTGAGACGAGCATTAATCAAATAAATACCCGCGGTACCACTCAAATTGCAATTAAAAATTGCCTCTCAGGCTCTGACAAGCCGTATGCATTAACGCAGCAGTAACGGGGAAGTTCTACTAAGCTTTTCGCCGTTCTTCCTCCCGGCTCGGAAGCTACAACCCGACAAGCAGTTCCGACAGCTCTCACCGACCGCTGCCTCTCTGTGCGCTTACTTTGTACAGGCTCTCTTCTTCAACGCCTTTAAGATTTGACTTATTATAAATCAACTTTTTTTGTTTGTCAATGGTATATTTTATATTTTAATGTATATAATTACAGTTTATTTCTCTGAATTTTACCCGAAATTGTCTTAGGCAGGTCGTCGCGGAATACGACTATTCTCGGGTATTTGTAAGGAGCGGTGTGAGCCTTGACGTAATTCTGAATCTCCTTCTTAAGCTCCTCAGTACCCTCGGTGCCCTTGACGAGAACTATGCTCGCCTTGACTACCTGACCTCTGACGTCGTCGGGAACGGCGGAAACGCCGCACTCGAGAACGTAGGGCAATTCCATGATTACGCTCTCAATCTCAAACGGTCCGATTCTGTAGCCAGAGGACTTGATAACGTCGTCAACACGTCCTACGTACCAGAGGAAACCGTCCTCGTCGCGCCAAGCGGTATCGCCCGTATGATAGTAGCCGTCGTGCCACACCTTTTTGGTTGACTCCTCGTCTTTGTAATAACCGAGGAACAGACCGCAGGGTATCTTTTCACTTGTCTTTATGACAATTTCGCCCGTTTCGCCGACGGGAACGGAATTACCGTTTTCGTCAACGATATCCATATCGTACATCGGCGAGGGCTTGCCCATTGAACCGACCTTGTGAGTGCCGCCCATAAGGTTGCCGACGGTCAGCGTCGTTTCGGTCTGACCGAAGCCCTCCATAATCTGAAGTCCCGTCGCCTTCTCAAACTGACGGTAAACCTCGGGATTGAGCGCCTCGCCCGCCGTTGTCATATGCCGTACGGATGAGAAATCATACTTTGAAATGTCCTGCTTTATCATCATGCGCAGCATTGTAGGCGGTGCGCAGAAGGTCGTGATGTTGTACTTTGCGAACATCGGCAGTATATCCGACGCGTCAAAGCGGTCGAAGTCGTAGGTAAATACCGCGCCTTCGCTGAGCCACTGGCCGTAAAGCTTGCCCCAGAGCGCCTTGCCCCAGCCGGTTTCGGAAATCGTGAAGTGAAGTCCGTCCTCGCTCACGCCGTGCCAGTACTTGGCGGTGATATAATGACCTAAAGCGTACTTGTATGAGTGAATTGCAAGCTTCGGATAGCCCGTCGTGCCCGAGGTGAAGAACATAACCATCGGGTCATTGCCGCAGGGAGTTTCCTCCGAGCGATAGAAATGAGCGCTGTAAAGCGAGTATTCCTCGTTGAAGTCGTGCCAGCCCTCACGGCTGCCGCCGACCAAAATCTTTGTTTTAAGCGTAGGAACGCTCTGCTCGGCTATCTCAACCTGATGCGCAACGTCTCCGTCGGCGGTGCAGACAATAGCGCTGACCTCGCCGACCTTGAAGCGGTATTCAAAGTCGTGCGACTGAAGCTGATTCGTTGCGGGAATCGCAACCGCGCCGAGCTTATGAAGAGCAAGCATCGAGAACCAGAACTGATAATGGCGCTTCAATACGAGCATAACCTTGTCGCCCTTCTTGATGCCCAGCGATTTGAAATAGTTAGCGGTCTGATTTGACGCGCGCTTCATATCGTTGAAGGTAAAGCGTCGCTCGGTCTTGTCCTTTGAAATGTGGAGCATTGCCAGCTTGTCGGGGTCCTTCTTTGCAATCTCGTCAACTATATCGAAGGCAAAATTGAACTTATCCTCGTTGTGAAATTCGATTTTCTGAAGATAACCCTTATCGTCGGTTTCGCAGGAAACGAACTTGTCGCTGACAACTCCGCCCTTTTTGGTGCTCTGCTGCGAGAAGGTATCTCTGATAATCTCTTCCTTCTCCTCCTCGCCCGACATAACGACGGCTATGAAGGTGCAGTCCTCGCCGTCAACGGCTATCATACCGTGAGGCGTGGATGAATTGTAGTAAATGCTGTCGCCCTCGTGCAGGGTTTCGGTGTTGTTGCCGACCTGAACCTTAAGATGTCCCTTTATAACGTAGTCGAATTCCTGGCCCGAGTGAGTGGTGCAGTGAATCGGCTTGTTCTGAAGGCTCTCGTCGTAGTCGTACTTAACCCAATGCGGTTCGGCGAGCTTCTTGCGGAATTTCGGCGCAAGGTTGACTATGTCAATACCGTTCTCCTTGGCGGTCTGCTGACCTTCGCCGTTTCTCGTTACCGTATATGACGAAAGATGGGCGCTCTTGCCCTCAAGTATGTTGGTAATATCAATATTAAAAACGTGCGCGCACTTGTGAAGGAAGGTAAACGGGAAATCCATTTCACCCGCTTCGTAACGGCGGTAATCGTCAACCGTAACCTCGGTTTCCTGCGCCATTTCTTCAATTGTGAGCCCCGAAATTTCACGCATTTCGCGTATTCGCATAGCGACCTCTAACAGTTCCTGTCTGGCCTTGCTGACGTTTGTCATTTCCATATGGGGTTCCTCCTTGTTTGAAAAATAAAATAAAAAAAACACCCGTCTCAAACTTTGAGACGAGTGTGAAAATCACATCCGCGGTACCACTCAAATTGCAGCCTTACGGCTACCTCTCTCGGAATCCAACAATTCCTATGCTTTCACGCAGCAATCACGGGAAGCGCCTACTGGGTGTCATAACCTTTCGGACCTCCGGCTCGGAAGGGATGGGACATAAGCTCCTGCATTCGGTTCGCACCAACCACCGAATCTCTGAATGAGCATGAGGCTCAGCCGTCTTCGTCACAGCCTTTAATCTTAAGTTTTCAATATCTTATCACCGAAAAATCGGTTTGTCAAGCGTATTTTTCGAAATCAGTCAACATTGAACGCTTTTGTCCAGTTATCGACAACTCCCGAGAACTCCTCGCCCTTAAGCGCCGACAGACAGTCGGTTCTGTATTTTGAAAACAGACTGTACTCGTCGGAGAGTATCTCATACCTCTCGGCACAGAAGATATAGTCGCCTATAACGAACGCCGCAGCCTTGCCGGTTTCAATCTCTCTAATCTTATCGTAAAAGCCGTCGGGATAAGCATTGTTCTTTGAAATAACAACTATATCCTCGGTAACGCTTACGTCCTGCATATCCGAGCTTGCCGTAAGCAGCGACGCGCCGTGCTCGTTTATATCGGCGGCAACCGAATTGAAGCTGTTGATAATCGGCTGCTTCTGAGCGTCGGTCATTGAAACGGCGTTATTGTCGTCGTCAACGGTTGTAAGAAAGCCCGTAACGGCTCTGAACGCAACAAAATTGTCCGAAAAATACTGTTTAAGCGTTTCGTCGGAAACGGGTTTGTCGCCGTCCTTTGAATAATAGTTGAGCATAAGCGCCTTTTCGTAAGCCTTGTTAAGCTCAATCTTATAAATGTCCTGACGGGTTACGCCCACGCCCTCAAAATAATTCCCGAAGGTGTGCCAGTACGAGTCAACCGTTTCGGCAACGGTGTTTTTTTCGCCGGGGTCAAGCGAAAGCCCTCTGTTCGCAAATTCCGTGTTGATTGCAACGTATCTGCAGAGCTTCTGCTTTGCGATTTCGGTCTGCTCGGCATCACTTTTGTCGGCGTTTTCCGCCTTGGCTCTGTCGGTAAAATACGCATACACGCCTGCGTCAATTTTCTGCGAATTGACGGTAACGGGCGCGGTCCTTGTGCATGAGCACAAAAGCAAAGCGGTCAAAACGAAGCAGAGTGCCGCAACCGCTATTCTCTTTTTCATTTTAACCACCACACTATTTTTTCGTGTTATTTTCAAGATAATTCCTGAGAAGCGTTTCCTTAAGCTCCTCGGTTTCCTCGAGCTTCTTCGCCCTCTGCTTATACATTTCCTTATGCGGACCGATAAGACCGTTGCGGTAAAACGCAACTGTCAGCATGCCGACAACCGCGCCTACGGACGACATAATGAAATCGACCATTGTATCGGTTAATCCAACGTCTGACATAGGTCTCGAATTCTGGAGCAGAAGTCCGTAAACCCTGTCCATGGTGAACTCATACATCTCCCAGCCTACCGCTATAAAGCAGGCGGCGAAAATGCAGAACATACCCGCCAGCGCAGGCGAAAGACGTCTTTTCCTGCCCTGCACGATAACCGCTAAGTCGTATGCCGCCCAGCTTGAAATAAAGCCCGCGAAGAAGTGGGTTATCAGGTCGAAATGATGAAAACCCGTTCTGTTGTTGAGCGTCGAGCCGATGACAACGCCGACAAAGATAAAGACGTTTAGCATGGACTGCGTTGTGTAGTCAACCCGCGTGATGAACGAGAAGTTACCCGCAATCTGGAAATAGTCCCAGAGATGCGTGAATGCAATAGCAAATATAGCCTCCAGAAACTCCACTACCGAGCCGTGAAAAAGTCCGTAGACTCCCCAGCCGAGTATCAAAACGCGAAGAACGAGCCACAGTATTTTATGTGTTACGGGTATATAACCCGCTTCGAATCTGTCTTCAGCCATTAAGAATTCTGCCTTTATTTGAATTTAGCAATCATGCCGACGGTATGCGTTCCGTCGCTGGGAGCTCTTGCGCCGACAAGGTCGCCGTCAACCGAAAGCGTCGAGCCGCATGCGACGTATTCGCCGTTTTTCAGTACGCAGATGCCCGTGAACGCATCGTCTCTGCCGCCGCCGTAGCCCTGAACCGAGGATACGTTACCCGTAGCGCCGTAGGTTACGATAATAGCGTCGCTGCCGCCCTTGTTGCCGACAGTCTTGAGGTCTCTCGTACCCGAAGCCGACTGACCCGCGATAACGACAGTGCCGTTTGCGGCAAGCGTAACAGCGTTGAAATTCTCAGCGCCGGGACCTCTGAATGTGTTTTCGAATATAATATTGCCGTTCTGGCCGTATTTAACAATTATGGCGTCGTAATCGCCCTGATTGCCGAGCTTTTCAAGCGAGAAATCGGCTGAACGCGATCTGCCGACGATTACGCAGCCGTCGTTAGTGGCAACAACGGAATTGAAGTTGTCGATCTGACTGCCGCCGTACTGCTTAAGCCATTTCTGATTGCCGTTTGCGTCAAACATAACCGCAACGCCGTCCGAACGGCCGTAGCTCTTAATTGCAGCTGACTGCGGTGAGAAATTGCCTACCGCGTAGATGTTGCCCACAGAGTCGGCATCAACGGAATTGAAGGTGTCGCCCGCTGAGCCTACGCCCTTGGCAAACTTGACGTTGCCCTCGGTGTCGAACTTGACGATAACCGCCGCCGACCTGCCCGAGCCGAGCCCCAGAGAAGCCGCGTTGCCGTCGCCCGACGCGCACAGGCCCGCCGCAACAACGCCGTCGGGACATACGCTTACGCCGTAGAAGCCGTCGGTTGACGAGCCGCCGAAGTTCTTGACCCAGCGGATATCGCCCGAGGAATTAAGCTTGCAGAGCACCGCGTCGTAGTCGCCGTAGTTGCTGAAGCCCATATCGGTAGCCTTTGTAAAGCCTGCAATATAGATGTTGCCGTCCGCATCGACGTCAGCCGCATTAAGCTGAAGCGCGCCGTTGCCGGAAAGCACCTTCTGCCATTTAAGTCTGCCTTCCTGGTTATACTTGATTATGACTATGAAGGGAACGCTCGTTGAATCGGAGACAAGACCGCTTACTGTACCGTCCTTGGAGTTGGACTGGAACAAAGAAACACAACCGCCGTCGGGAGTTGCAGCCATCGCCTTGAAAGAGTCGTTCTGCGTGCCGCCGTAAGTAGTGCCCCAGTTAGAGCTGTTTGAACCGGGATCGGCGGTCGAAGTGGTATAAACAATAGTATAGGTAAGAGCACTTCCGCTCTCGTCAACAACGGGATTGCCGTTGGGATCGGTTACCTCAACAGCAGTGACAACCTCCTGTGTTTTCGGAGGAACAGTTATCATGGTTGTCATAATGTTGCCCTTGGCGTCGGTTACGGGCTTGCCGTCGGAGCCGATAACGGGAACTTCAACGTCCTTTGAATGATATATTATCGAGGTCTTGGGTTCGCCGTTTTCGTCGAGAACCTTCTCGCCGTTGGCGTTCGTAACCTCAACTATTTCCGTTTCAAGTACAACGGTAATTGCTTCGCCGTTTTTATCGGTGATGGGCACGCCGTTACGGTCGGTAACGACTACAACCTCGTCGCCGACTGACTTGTTGCTTTTACACGAAGGTAAAATAACAGCCACAGCTATTACAAGAACAAGCGCTATTGCTATCAGCTTTTTGTTGACGTTCATAAAATAAGCCTCCGAACTCATTTCAGTATATACAAAAATATCATATCACAACGAAGCCTAAAATTCAATCAAATTTTTTGTCTTTGTATTTTATTCAATAATGTAATATAATGTGAAATGAAGATTAATACTCGGGAGAAGAATATGACTGTTGACAACGAGCTGCTGACAAGGCCGGAAGCGCTCTGCAAGCTCAGCCTTGACGCTGAAGAGCGCGAACGCTTTGCAAAGGACTTAAACGAAATACTCGATTACGTCGGTATGCTGTCCGAACTTTCGTCGGACGGTAACGACGGAGTCTGCCCCGTTTCGGCCGACAGCCTTCGCGCAGATGAAGCTGCGCCGACTGAAAATCCCGAGGCTCTGCTTGAGAACGCCGAAACCGCGGACGGCTGCTTCAGGGTTCCGCGGACGGTGGAATGAGGTGCGGTATGAATGACATAACCAAAATGACCGCCCTTCAGCTTTCGGCGGCAATCAGACAGAAAAAGATAAGCGTTGCCGAAGCGGTTAACGCCTATCTTGATAATATTGAAAAGCTTAACCCGGAGCTTAACTGTTATATCACCGTCTGCAGGGACGAAGCTCTCAGCAGAGCGGCAGAAGTTCAGTCGGGTATTGACAGCGGGAGAATATGCGGCAGACTTGCAGGCGTGCCGATAGCAATTAAGGACAACATCTGCACAAAGGGCATTAAAACAACCTGCGCTTCAAAAATGCTTGAGAATTTCGTCGCGCCGTACAACGCGACGGTTATCGACAGAATAAACGCCGAGGGTATGATTATTCTCGGCAAGCTCAATATGGATGAATTCGCGATGGGCAGCACGGGCGAAACCTCGTACTTCGGCAGCGTTAAAAACCCCGTAAACCCCGAACGCTCTGCGGGCGGCAGCTCGTCGGGCGCGGCAGCTGCGGTTGCGGCGGGACTTGCGCCGACAGCGCTCGGTTCGGACACGGGCGGCTCGGTGCGTCAGCCCGCTTCGTACTGCGGTGTGACGGGGCTCAAGCCCACCTACTCCGCCGTTTCTCGTTACGGCCTTATCGCCTATGCCTCGTCCCTTGACCAGATAGGCATTATCGGCAAAAATTCCGCCGACTGCGCCGCCCTGTTTGATGTTATAAGCGGAGCCGACGAAAGAGATATGACTTGCTCTAAAGAGTTTGCTTTTGATTATAATTCGGTCCGCACCGAAAGCATTGCAGGAAAGAAAATCGGTATTGCGAACGAGTTTCTGAATGTCGGGTTAAGTCCCGCTGTTAAGCAAAATCTGCTCGATAGTGCAGAGCGTTTTGAAACGCTTGGAGCAAGCGTCGATTACTTCGATTTGCCCGAGCTTAAATACGCAATTCCCGCCTATTACGTAATTGCCTGCGCCGAAGCTTCGTCCAATCTCGCGCGCTACGACGGAATACGCTACGGCCACAGAAGCGAAGCGGCAAAATCCCTCGACGAAATGTTTATTCTCAGCCGAAGCGAAGGCTTCGGCGACGAGGTCAGGCGGCGAATTATGCTCGGCTCGTTTGTACTCTCTCAGGGATATTACGACGCCTACTATAAAAAGGCGGTTACGGCAAAACAGCTTATAACAAAGGCGTTCGAAAAAGCGTTTGAACGCTATGATTTCATACTCTCGCCCGTCGCGCCCGATACGGCGCCCGTACTCGGCGAAAGCCTCGGCAATCCGCTTAAAATGTACTTAAGCGACATATACACCGTTACGGCAAATCTCGCGGGAATACCCGCCGTTTCCCTGCCCTGCGGTTATGACGGTAACGGTATGCCCGTCGGCATACAGCTTATGGCAAAGCGCTTCGGCGAGGCTGACCTGCTAAGCGCGGCGGCTGCCTTCGGAAGGGAGGCGGACTTATGAGCTTTGAAACCGTTATAGGCCTTGAAGTCCACGTTGAGCTTCTGAGTGAAACGAAAGTCTTCTGCACGTGCAAATCGGAGTTCGGCGGCAAGCCGAACACGCGGATTTGCGAGGTTTGTACGGGTATGCCCGGCACACTTCCGCGACTTAACGAAAAGGTCGTCGAATTTGCGGTTAAAACGGGACTTGCGACTGACTGCGAAGTAACGAAAATCACCCGCTTCGACCGTAAAAATTACTTCTATCCCGACCTGCCGAAGGCGTATCAGATTTCTCAGCTGTATCTGCCGATTTGCAGAAACGGTCATGTCGAAATCCAAACCGAAAACGGCAAAAAGATAATAGGAATACACGAGATTCATATTGAGGAGGACGCAGGCAAGCTTATTCATACCGAATCGGGAACGCTTATTGACTATAACCGTTGCGGCGTTCCGCTTCTGGAAATAGTCACCGAGCCCGATTTTTCGGACGCAGACGAAGTTATCGCGTTCCTCGAAGCGCTCAAAAGAATCCTCACTTATCTCGGTGTGTCCGACTGCAAAATGCAGGAGGGCTCAATGCGCGCCGACGTCAATCTGTCGGTAAGAAGCGCAGGCAGCCGTGAACTCGGCACGCGTACCGAAATGAAAAACCTCAACTCATTTCACGATATTGCCGACGCCGTAAAGAGCGAAGCGGCAAGGCAGATTGCGCTTATAAAAAGCGGAGAAGCGGTAATTCAGCAGACGCGCCGCTGGGATGCAGACATGGGAGAAAGCTACGCCATGCGCTCAAAGGAAGCGGCAAACGACTACCGCTATTTCCCTGAACCCGATATTCCGCCGATAGATATTTCCGAAAGCTTTATCAACCGCATTAACAGCGCCCTGCCCGAGCTTCCCGCGGCAAAAAAACGGCGGTATATAAACGAACTCGGACTTTCCGACTATGACGCATCAGTGCTTACAAACGACATATATGTTGTCGGCTTTTTCGAATCGGCGCTTAAAGACTGCAGCTCTCCCAAAGAGGTCGCCAACTGGGTGCTCGGCGAAGTGCTCAGACTGCTGAAAGACAGCGGTACCGACAGTAAATCCAATCCGCTGAAGCCTGAAGCGCTCGTTAAAATAATTGAAATGGTTCAGTCGGGAAAAATCAACAGAAACACAGGCAAGGCGGTGCTTGAAAAGGCGTTTTACGACGGTGTTGACGTTGAAAGATACATCTCGGAAAACGGATTGTCGCTTATCACCGATTCCGATAGAATAAAGGCTGCTGTCGAAGCCGTAATTGCCGACAACGAAAAGAGCGTAACCGATTACAAACGCGGTAAAACGGCGGCGCTCGGCTATCTTGTCGGTCAGACCATGAAGGCGCTCGGCGGCAGAGCCGACGCAAACGAAATACAAAAGCTCCTCAGAGAAATGTTAGACTGACAAATCGGAGTTTATCGGGGTAATTACAAATGTTAATAGAGCGTAGGGCGGCATGCCCACATGCCGCCGCAAAGCTGTGCGGTAAACTAACGGCGGGGTGAGGGCACCCCGCCCTACGCTATATCTTAATTATCGAATTACTCCTACAAACTCAAATCTGCAATAACAAAACAACGGCGACGCAATGCGTCGCCGTTGTTATTGAAGCTTGCTTAATAATCGATGTTACCGTTAAGGTACATATTCATGTAGTAGAGGTCTATACCGTCGATTACTCCGTCGCCGTCGAAATCCGCCGCAGCCTCGTTTGGAGTATTGTCGGCTATGGTTCCCGTACCGCCGACAACCGCCTTGATTTTATTATAATCCGTGGTATTGACCGTGTTGTTTGCGTCAACGTCGCCCCAGCGCACCGCGTTGTAAACTCTTGTTGTGCCTCCGTTATTAACCGTGACCGTTGCGCCTGTTGTTGTTCCCAATACGGTAACCGTCTGACCGCTTATCTGTGCAGGGTTCGAATAATTGCAGAGAGCAAAAAATTCACTTCTGAGCGTTGCGTTCTTTCCGAAATAAACACGGTTGTTTGTCGCATCGAAGGAAAGCGTCGAATTCATATTCGGTACTGCAAGGCTGTAGGATGTAGTACTTAATGTCGGATAAGTCAGAGTAACGGAGGAACCGTTAAATTCTTCACCTGTCGGAGAGTGCTGGTCGCCGAACGTCGCCTGACCGAAGAAGGCGTTTTTGGTCTGAGAGCCGACAAGGAAATAGTCATACATAACGCTGCTCTGATCGTCCCATGTCAGGTCCATTCCGTACCACTTGCCGTCCTCCATCTGAACGTAATTCCACTTATGCGCTCCGCCGTTTCCGAGACCGACAACGCCGATACAGGGAATTCCGTACTTGTCGCAGATGAGCTTGAGCGCCTCGGCATAGCCCTCGCAGACGGGCTCAAACGGAGCGAAGAATACGCTCGTCGGCTGATGCGCAATGGGATTGTTGAAGTCGGTATCGTATGAAACCGCTTTGGCAATCTGATCGTGAATCGACTTGAGCATCTGATATCTGTTGCCGCCGACAGCCTTGAAGCTGTCAACCGCCTGAATTAAGCCGTTGTAGTAATTGCGTACAACGCCGAAGTTTGCATATGCGCTTGTATCAAGCGGAAGGTTCAGCGTAATGGTTACGTCATATTTTCCCGAAGTAGACGAAGCGCCGGCACCCCAGCCTAAACCGCCGATCCAGAAATATTCGGGATAGTCCTCGATAACGGCCGCCAGAGCGCCCTCAATCGCATTACCCATAACGCTGTTTGACCAGAATGCGTCAAACTCGCTTTTCGTCAGATAATAATGAATCGGAATATCAACCGAGCTTGCAGAGTCGGAGGCCAGGTCAAGACCTGCCTTTGCCTCAACAATAACGTCGTAGGCTCTTTTCTGATTTGCATTAAGCTGAGAATAGAAGGTAAATGCGCCGGGAAGTCCGTTTGAATATCTCGGTGTCAGCGTTTTGCCGCCGGACTCCTTAACGTGAACCTCGTCCCCGGGGAACCTCATCGCCCTTACGAAATCGGGGCCTTCCATATAGTACGTTTCACCGAGCGCAGAAGCCGCAATGCTCATAACCGAAAGCAGCATCAGTACGCTGATGAATATGCACAGAATTCTTTTTGTCATATCAATACCTCCGAAAAGAGTATCATATCTGTATTTAATACAATTATATTATTATTGTCTCATATTGTCAATGATACAAATGCCTTGATTTTTCACGGTATTAAAAGTATAATGTTATAAACTGGAAGTGATTGAATGGCTAACGAAAAATTCGAAAAATTCAGAAGCGAATACAAAACCTTCGTCTATCACGGCTATAAGCTCGAAAACGACGGAGAATTTATCAATATCGAGTACGATTTTGAAATCGAGGGACTGACGCAGTTTCACCCGACGGACAGAATAAAGCTCGGTAATCTTGACCTTGCCAATGAGTACGACTCGAAAACGGCGAGGAAGATTGTCTTTAATCTCGGCATGGTCGAGCTTATCAGCTACTGGAAATGCGCCTGCCCGAAAACCGTAAAAATCGAGTGCGGACATCTGCACGAGAGAGACATAAACTGGTGGAAAAAGCTCTATTTCAACGGTCTTTCGGAGTTTTTCTATATCAACTCAATTGACACTGACGTTGACAGCTTTATGGAAATCGTAACCAACGAGGAACTTCACGAACACGACGAGCCGGAAGCCTTTGACTGCCGTGACTTAAACCTTATCACCGTCGGCGGCGGCAAGGATTCCTGCGTTACGACCGCCCTGCTTAAGAATTACAGAGACAGAAACCGCTTTTTCACCGTAAACGACCAGCAGGCGAGGACGGACACCGTGCTTGCGGGCGGCTATACGGAAAACGAAATTGTAAAGACCTATCGCACAATAGACAAAAACTTACTAAAGCTTAATTCGGAGGGATTTCTGAACGGACACACTCCGTTTTCGGCAATCGTCGCCTTTCTCTCGCTGTACTGTGCCTACCTCATCGGTGCGAAATATATCGTGCTTTCCAACGAGTCAAGCGCCAACGAATCGAACCTTATCGGCGCAGAGGTCAATCATCAGTATTCAAAGTCCTATGAATTCGAGCAGGACTTCACCTCATACGTTGACCGCAATATTTTCGACGGAATTGAGTATTTCAGTCTGCTGCGTCCGTTTTCGGAACTGCAGATTGCAAAGCAGTTTGCGCTGCTGCCCGAATTTCATCAGAGCTTCCGCAGCTGCAACAAGGGCTCGAAGCAGAACGTCTGGTGCGCAAAATGCGCAAAATGCCTCTTCGTTTACACGATACTTGCGCCGTTTATGGACTACGGTAAGCTCGTTTCAATTTTCGGCAGCGATATGCTCGACGACGGCGAAATGCAGTCTGACTTTGACGGACTTGCGGGCATCACCGACCTGAAGCCCTTTGAATGCGTCGGCACGAGAAGCGAGTTTCAGCTTGCCCTCTTCCTGCTGTGCGAGAAGCTGAAAAGAGAGGGAAAAGAGCTTCCCCTGCTCTGCAAACGCTTTGAGGAAAAATGCGATAAATCCAAAATAGATAAAAATTTACTAAACGACTACAATGCGCTGAATTCCGTTCCCGAGGAATTCGTTGAAGCGATAATGGAGATGTATAAAAATGTTGCCGAAAATCATTGAATACCTTAAAGACAAGTCAATACTGATTCTCGGCTACGGCAGAGAAGGCCAGTCGAGCTATAATTATATTAAAAAGTATCTGCCCGAAAAGCCTGTTACCATAGCCGACAGAAACAGCGTAAGCGTTGACGGCGAAAACGTTGAAATCATCAGCGGCGACGGCTATCTCGACAGAGTAAACGACTTCGACTTAGTGCTCAAAAGTCCCGGTATTTCCTTTAAGGACGTTGAAATTACGGACGGCACCGAGGTCACCTGCGAGGTTGATCTTTTCCTGCGCTTCGCCGATTGCCGCAAGGTGGGAATAACAGGCTCAAAGGGCAAGACGACGACCTCAACGCTGACCTATGAAATGCTCAAAGCAGGCGGCTTTGACGCAAGGCTTATCGGCAACATCGGCGTTCCCGTTTTTGAAACGCTCGACAGCCTCAATCCCGACACTGTTGCGGTAATCGAGATGTCCTCGCATCAGCTTGAGTTCACTCACGCCTCACCCGAGGTTGCAATTCTCACCAACATTTACGAGGAGCATCTCGACCACTATAAGGGCGGAATGACGGGCTACGTCAACGCAAAGCTCAATATCGTCCGTCATCAGAACGAAAGCAACACCTTCATTTATAACGGTACGCAGGGTATTTCGGACTGGCTCGATCTTGACAGCGTGAAATCAAATAAAATCGGCGTAAAGCTTGACGACGCTCTGCCGTTTGAGATAACCAACGAGCATCTTTTAGGCGTTCACAACCGTCAGGACGTGCTTTTTGCCTATAACGCCGCAAAGACCTTCGGCGTCAGTGACGCAGACTGTGAAAAGGGCGCCCAAAACTTCAGCGGCATAGAACACCGTATGGAGAAGGTCGGCACGTTTAAGGGCATCACCTTTTATAATGACTGCATCGCCACAATTCCCCACGCCGTCGAGTGTGCGGTCGAGGCGCTCAAAAACGTTGATACGCTGATAATCGGCGGAAAGGACAGAGGGCTTGACTATTCAGAATTCATTGACTGGCTTGCCGAAAGCAGTATCGGCAATATTATCGGCACACCCGAAACGGGACACTCGATAGTCAATGCGATAAAGGCGAAGGGCTCTGATAAAACGCTTATCTGCGCCGCCGACCTTGACGAGGCGGTCAGGACGGCATACGAAAAGACTGCAAAGGGAAAAATCTGTCTGCTCTCCCCCGCCGCATCGAGCTACAACGTTTATAAAAACTTTGAGTTCAAGGGCAGACATTATAAAGAATTAGTAAACAAATACGGTTTAGATTAAAACTATCTAAACCGTAATATAAAAGCATGACACCCGTAAGGGCGATTCACGAATCGCCCGTTCCTTCCCCTTGAGGGGAAGGGGGACCGTCGAAGACGGTGGATGAGGTGATCTGACGGACGTGCAGAACGCCGTCACTATGTGCATCTTTCAATTAAGAAAAGAGATTGTTATGGACTTAACCGAAAAACCGATTAAACAGGACTATATTTACAAGGGCAAAATCGTCAATCTTCGTGTTGACGACGCTCTGCTTCCCGACGGCTCAACCGCAAAGCGTGAAATCGTCGAGCATCCGGGCGGCGTGTGCGTTGCGGCGCTGACGGAGAACAATGAATTGCTTTTCGTAGAGCAGTTCCGTTACCCGTATTTTGAGGTAACTCTTGAGCTGCCTGCGGGCAAGCTTGAATTCGGCGAGGACCCGTTTGAGGCGGGCAAGCGTGAACTCAAAGAGGAAACGGGAGCAACCGCAGGTGACTATGAGGATCTGGGAAAGCTTTATCCGACTCCCGGCTACTGCGGCGAGATAATTCACATGTATCTTGCGAAAAATCTTCGGTTCGGCTCTCAGCAGCTTGACGACGACGAATTCCTTGAGGTCAAGAAAATTCCGCTTGATAAGGCATTCCGTATGGTAATGAATAACGAAATCCGTGACTCGAAAACTCAGGTCGGAATTGTCAAGACATACTATAAGGTGTACGGTGAGAAGAAATGAAGATTATTCTTGCTTCCGCTTCGCCCAGACGGCGTGAATTACTCAAAAAAGCAGGTCTGCAGTTCAGCGTGAAAACGGCTGACGTTGACGAAACCCTGCCCGACGGTATCTCTCCCGCAAATGCGGTGCGCTATCTCTGCAGAATAAAAAACGAGGCGATTAAAGCCGACGAAAACACGGTCGTAATCACCGCCGATACGGTTGTCGCCTGCGAGGGAAAGATTCTCGGCAAGCCCGAAACGAAAAAGCAGGCGCGTGAAATGCTCTCCCTGCTTTCGGGGCGTGAACACTCGGTCTATACGGGCGTATGCATCAGAAAAGGCAAAAAGAAGAAAATCTTTACCGACAGAACGAGAGTGTATTTCTACAGCCTGAGCAAAAAGGAAATTGACGCCTACATTGAAACGGGCGAGCCTATGGACAAGGCGGGCGCCTACGGAATTCAGGGCAAGGCAGGCGTTTTCGTACGGAAAATCAACGGCGATTATTACAACGTCGTCGGACTTCCCCTTGCACGGCTGGTAAGAGAATTGAAGGAATTTGAATAAAACGGACGGACGGGCTTTGCCCGTCCGTTTTTGTTGCAGGTGTTTCGGCAAATTTGAGTTTGTCGCTGAGTTCGATAGAGTAAAACAGCGCCCCTTGTTAAAGGGGAGAGGGCCAGCGAACGCTGGCGAGGGGATTCAAGAAAGCTTGATATAACAGTAAAAGGAATCCCTCCACCGCCGTACGGCGGTCCCCCTCCCTTTGACAAGGGAGGCTTGTGTCCTATCAAGCTTTCGCTCGATAAACTCCGATTTGTCGGGCAAATATAAAACGGGCGATTCATGAATCGCCCCTACGTTTATTGGGATTTGCGCCGAAAGAATTATTAAAATGTTCGGAAGCGGAGCTTCCCTTTACTTATTCACTATTCACTATTACCTCTTCACTTCGAGGTCACAGACCTCGACATACTCCGGTTTGTAAAGCAAAAACGGCGTAGGTTTTCCTACGCCGTCTGTTTTATTCAAACGATTACTTCCTGTCGCCCTTGTGGAAGTTTCTTCTTCCGCCCGGCTTTCTCGGAGCGCGCTCGGTGATATCGTTTTCGGGAACAAGTCCTTCAACCTCGATAAGAGCCTCGCGTCTTGAGAAGTTAAGTCTGCCTTGATCGTCAACGGGAAGAACCTTAACCATAATCTGATCGCCTACGTTTACAACGTCCTCAACCTTTTCGGTTCTCTTTACGTCAAGGTGGCTGATGTGTACCATGCCCTCAACGCCGGGAGCGATTTCAACGAATGCGCCGAAGCTCATAAGACGGGTTACAACGCCTCTGTAAATCGCGCCGACCTCGGGACCGTTTGCGATAACATTGACGATGAACAGAGCGTTCTTGCCCTTCTCGGTGTCGAGGCAGGAAATGAATACCTGACCGTCGTCGGAAATGTCAATCTTGCAGTCGCACTCAGCCTGAATCTTCTGAATAACCTTGCCCTGCTTACCGATAACGTCGCCGATCTTCTCGGGATCAATCTTGGTTGTAAGCATCTTGGGAGCCCACTTGGAGAGCTCTTTTCTCGGCTCGGAAATAACGGGAAGCATAATCTCGTCGAGAATGTAGTTTCTCGCCTTGTGAGTCTTTGCAAAGGCTTCCTTGATGATTTCGGGAGTAAGACCGTGAACCTTAAGGTCCATCTGGATAGCGGTAATGCCTTCCTTGGTACCTGCTACCTTGAAGTCCATATCGCCGTAGAAGTCCTCAAGTCCCTGAATGTCAACCATGGTCATAAAGTCGCCGTAAACGCCTTCGTCGCCGGTGATAAGGCCGCAGGAAATACCTGCAACGGGGGCCTTGATCGGAACGCCTGCCGCCATAAGAGCGAGAGTCGAGCCGCATACGGAGCCCTGTGAGGTTGAACCGTTGGAGGAAAGAACCTCGGAAACAACTCTGATAGTATAGGGGAAGTCCTCGATTGACGGAAGTACGGGAACAAGTGCCTTCTCGGCAAGTGCGCCGTGTCCGATTTCTCTTCTGCCGGGGCCTCTTGAAGGCTTGGTCTCGCCTACGGAGTAGGACGGGAAGTTGTAGTGGTGAATATATCTCTTTTCCTTCTGCTCGTCAAGGCCGTCAAGCTGCTGAGCGTCGCCGATAGTGCCGAGCGTCGCAACGGAAAGCACCTGAGTCTGACCTCTGGTGAACAAGCCCGAACCGTGAGCTCTTGCAAGAAGGTCGATTTCGGCGTTAAGGGGACGGATTTCGTCGATACCTCTGCCGTCAACTCTCTTATGCTCGTCCTTGAGCCATGAGCGGACAACGTGCTTCTGAATGAGATACATAATCTCGTCGAGCTTAGCGGTGTTATCCTCAAACTGCTCGTCATACTTCTCGTGAACTGCCTGATAAATCGGGAGCAGTCTTTCGTCACGGACATTCTTGTCGTCGGTGTCGAGAGCCTTCTTGACGTCCTCAATGCAGAAGTCCTCGATTTCCTTGAAGATAACGGGATCGGGGTCGGATGACTCGTAAGCAAACTTGGGCTTACCTACCTCGTCAACGATACCCTGAATGAACTTAACGATTTTCTTGTTTT
Source organism: Clostridiaceae bacterium (assembly GCA_030530095.1). Classification (GTDB taxonomy): domain Bacteria; phylum Bacillota; class Clostridia; order Oscillospirales; family Acutalibacteraceae; genus Fimenecus. The sequence continues at coordinate 52,211 of JAUMVO010000003.1, read as the reverse complement.
CCTCATGACCTGCCATGATGCAGTCGAACATGAGGTCGTCGGGAATTTCGTTGCCGCCCGCCTCGATCATTGCAACGAGGTCTGCGGTGGAAGCAACGGTAAGGTTAAGGTCGGTCTTTGCTCTCTGCTCAAGAGTGGGATTGATGACGATCTGACCGTCAACAAGACCTACGTTAACGCCTGAAATCGGGCCGTCCCACGGAATATCGGAAATTGCGATAGCGCAGGAAACGCCTATCATTGCGGCGATTTCGGGGCTGCAGTCGGGATCAACCGACATAACAGTTGCAACAACTGTGCAGTCATTTCTTAAATCCTTCGGGAACAAAGGACGGATAGGTCTGTCGATGCAGCGTGAAGTAAGCACTGCCTTCTCGGAAGCCTTACCCTCTCTTCTCTGAAAGGAGCCGGGAATTCTGCCGACCGAATACATCTTCTCCTCGTAGTCAACTGAAAGCGGGAAGAAGTCAACGCCCTCTCTGGGTGTTGCGGATGCGGTGACGGTGCAAAGCACGTTTGTATCGCCGTAGCGTACCATAACGGCTGCGTTTGCAAGGCCTGCCATTTTACCGGTTTCGAGCGAAAGCTTTCTGCCGGCGAGTTCGGTTTCCCAAACCTTGAAGTTCTTGAAAAACATAGTTTTTACCTCTCTTTTTTTATTTCACGAGGCAAAACACACGCTTTAGCAATAAACGCAATCATCAAGTTTTTGATAACTCCGTTTACCGCTAAAAGCAAGGCTGTCCTGCCCCGATTTTTACGTCCTGAAAATTACTTGTAAAAGCAATTCAAGGCAAGCAGTAATAAAACTGCTTGCCCCAAATAAGTCTTACTTACGAAGTCCGAGTCTTGCAACGATGGCACGGTATCTTTCGATATCGACCTTCTGAAGATATGCAAGAAGGTTTCTTCTGTGACCGACCATCTTGTGAAGGCCGCGTCTTGAGTGATGGTCCTTCTGATTAACCTTGAGATGCTCGGTAAGGTCCGAAATTCTCTTGGTAAGAACAGCGATCTGAACCTCGGGTGAACCGGTGTCGCCCTCGTGAACAGCGTATTCCTTCATAATGGCCTGCTTCTCTTCTTTTGTCATATTCTTTCACCTCTTTGATAATATTTGCCGTCGTGTACCACAGCGTAAGGTCAGGTGAATACTCAAGATAAATGAGTTTACGCCATACTCCGTGCATACCGATTAAGCGAAAGTTATTATATAACAAAGATTTTTCGTTGTCAAGCACAAATTGTTTATAATATAATACAGTAATATAAAAACGAAAACATACAAACAATTTTTATTTTAGTGAACTTTTTAGGGAAAACGCCGAAATTTTGTCGGTTGCCCTGTTTTTGGTTGAAATTTGAACTTTTTTAGTATAATATATACGAGCGTTAAAAGAAAAGTATTTTATTGGAGGCTTAACATATATGAATTATTCACTTTCAAAGAAAAAGGCAAAGGAGCTCGTTGAGGCTAAGCTTTCGCATTTCATGGGCGTAAGTCCCGAAGAAGCGACCAACGAGCAGTTTTATAAGGCAATCGCTCTTATTCTCAGAGAGATGATGGGAGAGGGCAGAGCAGAGTTCAACAAGCTTGCCGCCAACGAAGGCACGAAGAATGTTTACTATCTCTGTATGGAATTCCTTATGGGCCGTTCGCTTAAAAACAATCTTTACAATCTTAATCTTACAAAGACCTTTGAGAGCGTGCTTGCGGACTACGGCATAAAGCTCGACAGCATTTACGAGTGCGAGCCCGACGCGGGCTTAGGCAACGGCGGCTTAGGCAGACTTGCCGCCTGCTACCTCGACGGTCTTGCAACCCAGGGCTATCCCGCAAGAGGCTACTCGATACTCTACGAGGCGGGTATCTTCAAGCAGAAGCTTGTTGACGGCTGGCAGACCGAGCTTCCCGACTTCTGGCTTCCCGGCGGCGAGGTATGGCTCGTTCCCCACGACGAGAGCGCAATCGAGGTCCGCTTCGAGGGCGACGTTGTTGACTACTGGGAAAATCAGTTCCACCACGTTGAACTTGAAAACTATCTGCCCGTAAAGGCGGTTCCCTACGATATGTTCGTTGCCGGTAAGGACGGCAAGGGCATTTCCGTTCTCAGGCTCTGGAAGGCCGAGGCTCCCGCGCTCGACATGACGCTCTTCAATCAGGGCGACTATATGAGAGCTATGGAGAGAACGGCGATGGCTGAGGTTATTTCAAAGGTTCTCTACCCTGCCGACAATCATCCCGAGGGCAAGTCGCTTCGCCTCCGTCAGCAGTACTTCCTCGTTTCCGCTTCGATTCAGGACATCGTTCACAAGCATCTTCGCACCTACGGCACAATGGACAATTTTGCCGAAAAGGTTGCAATTCATATTAACGACACTCATCCCACGCTTGCAATTCCCGAGCTTATGAGAATTATGCTCGACGAGTGCGGTTACGGCTGGGACGACGCGTGGAATATAATCACCAAGACGGTTGCCTACACAAACCATACCGTTATGAAGGAAGCTCTCGAGTGCTGGCCCGAGGACCTTTACAAGAGACTTATGCCGAGAATCTGGCAGATTACCAAGGAAATCGACAACCGCTTCCGCTCCTTCGTATGGCAGGCAACGAACAACGCTGACGTCGTTGAGAGAATGGCAATTATGTCAAACGGCGTTGTCAGAATGGCAAACCTTTGCGTAGTAGGCTCACACTCCGTAAACGGCGTTTCCGCGCTTCACTCGGAAATCGTAAAGCAGACTGTATTCAACGACTTCTATAAGCTGACTCCCGCAAAGTTCAAGAACGTTACCAACGGTATCGCTCACCGCCGCTGGCTGTGCCAGTCGAATCCGCTTCTCACCGAATATGCCGAGAGCCTTATCGGCGACGGCTTCGTTTATCATGCGGACGAGCTGCTCAAGCTTCGTAAATTCAAGAACAAGGCAGGCGTACTCAACGAAATCGGCAGAATAAAGACCGAGAACAAGAAAGCTTTTGCCGCATACGTTAAAAAAACTATGGGTATCGAGCTTGATCCGAATTCAATGTTCGACGTTCAGGTCAAGAGACTTCACGAGTACAAGCGTCAGCACCTCAACGCGCTGAACATTCTCGCCGACTACCTCGAATTGAAGGACAATCCCGATATGCCCTACACGCCCAGAACCTACATCTTCGGCGCAAAGGCGGCTTCGGGCTACTATATGGCGAAGAAGATTATTTCGTTCATCTGCGCGCTTGCGGATATGATTAACAACGATCCCGACGTAAACGGCAAAATCAAGGTCGTTTATCTTGAGGAATACAACGTAACCATGGCGGAGCGCCTTATGCCCGCCGCCGACGTTTCCGAGCAGATTTCGCTCGCCGGCACCGAGGCTTCGGGCACGAGCAATATGAAGCTTATGATTAACGGCGCAATCACCCTGGGCACAATGGACGGCGCAAACGTTGAAATTTACGACGCCGTCGGCGAGGACAATATCGTTATCTTCGGTATGAGCACTCCCGAGGTTGAGGAGCTCAAGCGCAGCGGCTACAGCCCGAACAGCTACTACGCGAACAACAGCGAATTAAAGCGCGTAATTGATTATATTGCGGTAAACGAAATCGACAGAAAGCGCTTCCCCGAAATCGCAAATATCATCAACAACGACCCGTATATGGTTCTTGCCGATTTTGCGGATTACAGACGCGCAAAGAAGCATCTTGCCGAGCTTTACAACGACAAGAAGACCTGGAACAAAATGTCGCTTATGAACATTTCGGGCGCAGGCGTATTTGCCGCAGACAGAGCTATCAACGAATATGCAAGGGACATCTGGCACACCAAGAGCGCATTTGCACAGCCGGCCAAATCCGCAGTCAAAAAGCCCGCTTCAAAGAAGGCGGAGCCCGCAAAAGCAGAGGCAAAGAAGCCTGCCGACAAGAAAGCTGCAGCAAAAAAGACCGCGACGGTAAAAGCGCCCGAAAAGAAGGCTCCCGCAAAGAAAACGGCGGCAAAAAAGACAGAAGCCAAAAAAGCTCCTGCCAAAAAGACCGCCAAGAAATAAAAATAGTATAACAATTAAGGACAGGAGAAGCCCGACATTCAGCTGAATGTCGGGCAACGATATATATTCCTTGCGGAATATGCGATATAATATTACATATTGCGATATATTTGATTTGCAATCAAATGCGAAATGTGCCTGCGGCACAAGAGGAATATATGTCATATCGCACACGAACGAAGTGAGTGTATATCGCATTCGTTTTTGAATATATCGCGTTGCGTAGCAACATATCGCCTTACAGAAAACGAGGACAGGAGATCTTCTCCTGTCCTTTCTTTTATTCACTCTGTTTAAGTTCCTTCTTATGCTTTGAAACAAGCAGATTGGAAGCAAACATTGACGCGCCGAAAAGAATGAGCAGTATGCCGACGGTTATCATATTGAAATCGAACACTGAGGAAACGAGTATTACAAACGCGGCAAACACGGTGATTATTCCGACATTGAGTTCAAAGAGCTTAAGTCTGCTTATACCCTTTAATATGAACGACAGCCCGATAAGCGCCGCCGCCGTAAGAATAAGCAGTCCGAGCTTTTCCCGTGCGTCATAAAAACGCTCCCAGTCGAAACCGTCTGCATAGTAGTCCCTTTTTATTGATGCGGCAATTATACCGACAACCACCGCAGCAACAGCCGCGGGATAGCGAAGCGCATCCGAAACCTCGAAGGCGAAATCGGCAAATACGTAATATATGCAAAGACCGAGGAATATAAGCGTCGTTACGGGCGCGAAAACCTGACCGATACTTACAAATTCAAGCGAGGTATAAGCATCTGAAGTCATAAATACCGACACTGTAACCGATACGCATAAACCGAGCGTGCCGACAATGCGAAACGGCAGGCCGTAAACCGTCTGCTTTTCGCTTAACAGACAGTACGCGGCAAAAATCAGAATCATTGCCTGAACCGTAAGCTCGCTGCCCACACAGAGATACATCGCAATATTCGTGACGGCGAAGGCCAGCGCGCTTATCCAGACGCAGAATCTGTATCTCAGCTCGTTGTCCTTTTTCACAAGATGCGTGAACAGAGCGCCGACCGCAAACAGCGGCAGTACAAAAAATGCAAGTACATTTTCGTGTGTTGCGCCGACCGTCACCCCGCTGTCTGCCGCACAGAACAGAAGGTTTGCGAAATATATCGGCAAAACCGCAACACTCTTGAGTATAAACATCGCGGGTATGCACAGCATAAGCGAAGCAAGCTCCAGTATAAGCCCCGCAGTTTCCCAGTTTTCATAAGAAACCATATCGTAAAGCGTGTCGCCGAAAAGCGACAGCGAGGTAATAACTCCGACGCACCACACTACGCCCGCAACCTCGCGCCAGACGTAGCTCTGACGTTTTTTAATATATACGAACGCCGCAAACGCGAGACCGATAACGAACGGTCCAAACGCGAACGCCGACTTTATAAAATCGGGAAAATCCTCCCAGAACGAGACAAAGATAATTATCGCGCCCGCCGCTACGAACAGTCCGCCGAAAACCGAAAGCACTACTTTCATAACGTTTCTTTTGTTCTCGTCATTTTCGTCAACACCGACCTTTTTAAGGCTGCCGTAAATCATTTCCTCGACGGTGATACCGAAGATTTCCGCAAGCCTTGCTATACTGTCAATGTCGGGCTGAGATTTGTCGTTCTCCCAGTTTGAGATTGCCTGACGTGTGAGATTCATTCTTTCGGCAAGCTGCTCCTGAGTAAGATTTGAAAGCTTTCTGAATTTTTTGAGGTTCTTCGAAATTTTAATCATTTCATTACCTCCCCTCGCTCATATAAAAGCATTATTCAAGCAAAAAGTGAAGCAACAATACGTTGCTTTACTCATTTTTAGCTCATTTTAACTTATCAAGCGGCAGCTCGTACGCGCCGATAAAATCGTTAAGGAAAATGTTGGCCTCGGGACATTTGAGCGCCGAAACGCAGAGGCGCGACGAATGCTCCGCTTCGATAAACTCGGCGTTGCCCGCCTTTCTCTCCTCAACGCACTTGATATAGGCGCTTATCTTGTCGGCAGCCTTGACGAGCTTCCAGAGCTCGGCGTCCTCTTCCTTTTTGAAAAACAGCGGCTCAAACGACGGCTTCAGATCGTCGGGAAGCATACCCAGAAGCGTGTTGCTGGCGTTGTCCTCAACCTTCTGAAACGTGTCGCGCATTTCGGCGTTATAGTACTTGACGGGAGTCGGCATATCGCCCGTGATAATTTCGGGCACGTCGTGATAAAGCCCGAGAAGCGCCGCGCGCTCGGAATTATAATTCTTCTCCAGCCGTCTGTTTCCGATTTCCGCGAGGGCGTGGGCAATAACCGCGACCTCCTGTGAATGCTGGGAAAGAGTTTCGTAATTGGTATTTCTCATCAGCGCCCAGCGGTTGATGTATTTAATTCTGCTTGTAAATGCAAAAAAGCCGTTTTTCATTTTTATCTTCCTTTATCGATTTATAAAGCCCAACCGAAGTTGGGCTTGCTCTTTTAATTTCCTGTTCTCTGCTGATAGTTAAGCTCGCCGAGGTCGCGCCACGCAAGGTAGAAGTCGTTCATTGATTTCTTGAACGAATCAACCTCAAGATTACTGCCGGCGTTTTTCCTTGAAAAGCTTCCGCTTCCCAGATTGGTAAATCCGCTTTTAAGCAGAGCCTCTTCAAACCGATTTGCCATCTCGGCACTTCTCATACGGACGTGCAGGAACATTACTATTTCCTCGGGATTGACAACGCCCGACTTGAAGCCCGTCAGCCACCAGTGACTCTGCCACTCGCGGTAGAACCATGCGTTGTTCGCCTTGAAATCAGCCTCGTTTAAGTAAAGTGCCGATTCCCACTGAAGCATGTGCGCATCGTCAACGCCCGTGTAAAGCATATTGTTCGTATCGGGGTTCTGCGTATAAATACCTGCCTCGCAGCCGCCGAATACACCGTATTCACCCTTCCACAGCTGCATTCTCCAGTTGTAGCCCTCCGTCGGTCCGAAGTCGATACGGATGGTCTTGTAGTTCATATTGATATAGTGAGCGGCTGTGTCGTAGTGCGCTACGAAGTTGCCCTGCCTCTGCCAGTTGTCAAGCGAGGTATAGAAAATACCCTGATTGGGATCGTAATCGTAACCCATTACGCTTACGAACTCTGCTATATCCTTCGCGCTTGTGCCGCCCGAATTGGCAGCCGCCTGACTTATCGCCTCGTTTTCAAGCGGGTTTTCGAACGTAACTGCAGGTCTGTTGTCTGCCGTAGTTGCGGGAGCGGTCGTGCCGTCCTTCTTCGTTGCCGCGGTAGTAGCCGCGTTCTTAGTCGCGTCGGGATCGGTAGTCGCCTCACCGCGGTAATCCTCCTCGGTATGAATGGGCGCGATAATCGTAACCGCGCTTCTCGTGATTTCGGGTTCCTCCTCTTTGGGACCGCAGGAGGAGAGCGCGCATATCACAAGCACAAGCGCTGCAAGCGCAGCCGCTATTCTCATTGTCAAACGTCTTTCTTCTTTCATTGTCAAAAGCCTTTCAAATGAAATTATAAAATCCTATACATTATTAATTATTACACAATTCTTTTTCTCTGTCAATAAATATATGTTGCTTTTTAAGGGTAATTATGGTATTTTTAGATTGTATTTTTTAACGAAAACAGGTGGAAAAATGAGCGATATAAAAGACCTCTCCCTCTGGGAATCGGGCGAAAGAAAAATCACGTGGGTTAAGGCGAATATGCCGCTTCTGTCCTCGCTTGAGGAGGAATTTTCCCTTGAAAAGCCCTTTGCGGGACTTAAGGTTGCGCTGTCGGTGCACCTTGAAGCAAAAACGGCGTATCTCTGCCGCGTGCTCGCTGCGGGCGGAGCTGAAATGTACGTCACGGGCAGCAATCCCCTCTCGACTCAGGACGACGTTGCCGCCGCACTTGTAAAGGGCGGACTTAACGTTTTTGCCGTTCACGGTGCAACCGCAGAGCAGTACAACGCACACCTCAGGGAAGTTATTAAAATCGGTCCCAATGTAATTATTGACGACGGCGGCGACCTCGTAAATCTCATTCATAACGAATACCCCGCGCTCATAGACGGCGTTATCGGCGGCTGTGAGGAAACCACAACGGGCATTATAAGACTTAAGGCGATGGAGCGCGACGGTCAGCTGAAATTCCCGATGATGGCGGTCAACAACGCACAGTGCAAATATCTTTTTGACAACCGCTACGGCACCGGTCAGAGCGTATGGGACGGCATCAACCGCACGACCAACCTCGTCGTTGCGGGCAAGAACGTCGTCGTAGCCGGCTACGGCTGGTGCGGCAAGGGCGTCGCTATGCGCGCCAAAGGCTTCGGCGCCAATGTAATAGTCACAGAAATAGACCCGATCAAGGCTATGGAAGCAAAAATGGAAGGCTTCGACGTTATGCCGATGACCGAAGCTGCAAAGGTCGGCGACTTCTTTATTACGGTCACGGGCTGTAAGGACGTCATAACCGAAGCAGCTATGCTCAACATGAAGGACGGCGCAATACTCTGCAACGCGGGACACTTCAACGTCGAAATCAATATCGGCGACCTTGAGAAAAATGCCGTTGAAATCGCCGAAAAGCGCAATAATATTATGGGCTACAGAATGCCCAACGGTCACTGGCTCAACCTCATAGCCGAGGGCAGGCTCGTCAATCTTGCCGCGGGCGACGGCCACCCCGCCGAGATTATGGATATGAGCTTCGCAATTCAGGCTCTGTCGGCGAGATATATGGTCAGAAACCGTGACGCGCTGAAGGTCGGCGTGAACTATGTTCCCGACGAAATCGACCGCAACGTCGCCAACCGAAAGCTGAAGGCGTGGGGCATCTCGATAGACACCCTCTCGGCTGAGCAGGACGCCTATATCAACAGCTGGAACGTGTAATTAATAAATATAAGTTTTTACGGCGGATTTATTCCGCCGTATTTTTTTGCGATAAATCAACACCTTACCCCCGGACTGTTCATTGTTTTGCAGTTTTTTGTTTATTTTAAGTCAGATTTTAACACGTTAAACAGATAAAATAAAACGCGTTATTCCTATATGTAGTGCGGTTTTGAACATTTTGCACAAAAATCGTTTTTTTGCAAAAATGAATTTTTACAAATTAAAACTTGCAAAAATCAATAAACAGGTGTAAAATTCTTATCATATTGAAAACTGAAAGGATTTGAATATTTATGAGTTATGTTGATGAAGTCCTGCAGGCGACTACCGAGCGCTGGCACTATCAGCCCGAGTTCTGTCAGGCAGTGACCGAGGTTCTTAAGTCCATTGAGCCTGCTGTTGAGGCAAATCCCCACTACGAGAAGGGCGCCCTGCTCGAGAGACTTGTCGCCCCCGAAAAGGCAACGCTGTTCAGAGTTCCGTGGATTGACGACAACGGCAAGGTGCATGTTAACCGCGGCTACCGCGTTCAGTTCAACTCGGCAATAGGACCGTACAAAGGCGGACTTCGTTTCCACCCGTCGGTTAATATGAGCATTATCAAGTTCCTCGGCTTCGAGCAGATTTTCAAGAACTCTCTTACAGGCCTTCCCATCGGCGGCGGTAAGGGCGGTTCGGACTTCGACCCCAAGGGCAAGAGCGATTTTGAAATCATGCGCTTCTGTCAGGGCTTCATGACAGAGCTTTACAAGGTTATCGGACCCAACTCAGACGTTCCCGCGGGCGACATCGGCGTAGGCGGCAGAGAGATCGGTTATCTTTTCGGTCAGTACAAGAAAATCACCGGCAGACACGAAGGCGTTCTCACCGGCAAGGGACTTTCATACGGCGGCTCTCTTGCGAGAACTGAGGCTACCGGTTACGGACTTGTTTATCTCGCTTCGGCTATGCTCAACGCCCACAACGACGGCCTCGACGGCAAAACCGTCGTAGTTTCCGGCTCGGGTAACGTTGCAATCTATGCTATCGAGAAAGCTCAGTCTCTCGGCGCAAAGGTCGTTACTGCGAGCGATTCATCAGGCTACATTTACGATGCAGACGGCATTGACCTCGCAATTCTCAAGCAGGTTAAGGAAAAGGAACGCGCGAGAATCGTACGCTACACAGAGCTCAAGCCCACCGCCAAGTTCTTCGCGGGCGAAAAGCCCTGGGGCGTCAAGTGCGACGTCGCTCTTCCCTGCGCTACGCAGAACGAGCTCGGCCTCGACGGTGCGAAGGCACTTGTCAATAACGGCTGTATCGCCGTTGCAGAGGGCGCAAATATGCCTTCGACCATCGACGCCACCAACTACTTCATCGAGAACAAAATTCTCTTTGCCCCCGGCAAGGCTGCAAACGCGGGCGGCGTAGCTACCTCGGCTCTTGAAATGAGCCAGAACTCCGCCAGAATTATCTGGACCTTCGATCAGGTTGACGCGAAGCTCAAGGATATCATGGAAAGCATTTACGGCCACATGGCTGACGCGGCTGTTGAATACGGCCACAAGGACAATTTCGTTGTCGGCGCTAACATCGCAGGCTTCCTCAAGGTTGCCGACGCTATGATGGCACAGGGTATAGTTTAACAGTATTATTGATTGACCTCCACAAAAATCAGATACAAACTCCTCAAAGGGTATCGGGACGCAGGCGAAAGCAGGCGTCCCGATATTCTTTTGGGCCGCTGAAAAAAATATAGTTGTATTTTCATTTTATATATGATATTATTTATTATGTATAGATGTTTTTATACGGAGGAGTATCTATGGTATCGAAAAGTGCTGCTATAATTCTTGCAGCCGGCGACAGCTACAGAATGAAATCTGCGCTGCCTTACGTTATGACGAGGCTGCTTTCCAAACCCATGCTCGAATGGGTAATCACCGCCGTCAAGAGAAGCGGTGTTGGTGAAATTGCCGTTATCTCCGCAAGCGACGATAACGCGGTTGCCGACTTTGTCAGAGGCAGCTGCGACATATACGTTCAGCCGGACCCGCACGGTACGGCTCATGCCACTATGCAGGCAAGGCCCTTTATTGAAAGAAACTCCGATAAAAACATACTCATCCTTAACGGCGACTCCCCGTTAATGGATGCCGAAACCATCCGTAACGCCCTTGGCGTTCAGATAATGAACGGCTACGACTGCACTATAATTTCCGCGAAGGTTGAAAAGCCCTTCGGTTACGGCCGAATCGTTCGTGACAGCGAGGGTAACTTTGTTGAAATCGTCGAGGAAAAGGATGCGGCAAGCCACATAAAGAAGATTGACGAAATCAGCTCGGGCGCATACTGGTTCAATGCCGGCTGGCTGCTCAAGGCACTCGATGCCATTGATCCGCGCAAGACCGGCGAGTACAACCTCGTTGACGCTATTTCGTGGATGGTTCAAAACGGCTGCACTGTAGGCACCAGCTTTGCTGCACGTCCCGAAATCGTGCTCGGCGCAAACGACAGAAACCAGCTCCACGAGTTAAACCATATTGCAAGACGCAGTCTTATCGAAAAGCACCTTGAAGCGGGCGTTGATATCCCGTCGTTTGAAAGCATTCTCATCGGTCCCGATGTTGAAATCGGTATGGATACGCTCATCCTGCCCGGCACAATTATCCGCGGCAAGGTCAAGATAGGCAAGAACTGCCAGATCGGCCCCAACACCTTGATTGAGAACAGCATAATCGGCGATGAGGTTACTCTCAACACCGTTCAGTGCTATAATTCAACCGTTAAAAAAGGCGCGACTATCGGTCCGTTCGTACATATCAGACCGAACTCGGTTATAGGCGAAAACGTTCACCTCGGCAACTTCGTTGAGGTCAAGAATTCCGTCATTGACACGGGCACCAAGGTTTCGCACCTTACATACGTCGGCGACAGCGATGTCGGCAAGCACGTCAACTTCGGCTGCGGTACCGTTACGGTTAACTACAACGGCAAGCAAAAGTACAGAACCAAGATTATGGACAACGCCTTTATCGGCTGTAACACGAACCTTGTCGCACCCGTAACCGTCGGCGAGGGCGCTTATACGGCTGCGGGCTCGACCATAACCGAGGACGTCCCCGACGCGGCGCTCGGTATAGCAAGAGCAAGGCAGGTTAACAAAATCGGCTGGAAGCTCGAAAAGGTTACCGAGGACGAGCAAATCATCTGATAAGAAAAGGCTGAGCGCGCTCAGCCTTTATTGATACAAAGAGGAATAATATGTTTTTTAAGAAAGCTTCAAGCAGCGGCGCACCTGAATTTCTCGTGGCAGGGCTGGGAAATCCCGAGCGGAAATACACCCTCACCCGACACAATTCGGGGTTTTTGTGCGTTGACGAATTGGCCGAAAAGCACGGCTTCAAAATCAATAAGCTTAAATTCAAAGCGGTAATCGCCGACACAAAAATCGGCACTCACCGCGTTATCGTGATGAAACCGCAGACCTATATGAACAATTCGGGAGAAGCGGTCGCAGAGGCGGCGCGTTTCTACAAAATACCGCCAGAAAAAATAATTATAATATTTGATGACATATCGCTCGACGTCGGCAAGCTTCGCATCAAGCGTAAGGGCACAGACGGCGGTCACAACGGCATCAAGAGCATTATCGCGCATCTCGGCAGCAACGAGTTTCCGCGTATCAAGCTCGGCGTAGGGCACAAGCCCGAAAATTTTGACGAGCTTGCGGACTGGGTGCTCTCGGACTTCAGAAAAGATGAGGCGAAACCGCTGAAAGAGGCTATCGACAACGCCTGCGAAGCGCTTGAGATAATGCTCGACGGCGATATCGACGAAGCTATGAACATGTTTAATTCATAATTCCACGGAGTTATTTATGTCAGGCTTTACGGCACTGCTCAGAAAATCACCCGAATACGAGGCGCTCGAAAGGGCTGTCAGTCTCTCGCGTCTGCCGCTGGGTGTGCTGGGCGTAACACAAATACATAAGGCTCATTTAATTAACTGCCTTTGCGGGAATCTGTCCCGTAAGGGCGTTGTTGTCATGCCCGACGAAGCCTCGGCTACCAAGCTCTGCGAGGACCTGAAGGCGTTCGGTCTCAACGCCGTTGTCTATCCCGAGCGCGACTTCTCGTTCAACGGCGCCGAAATTCGTTCGCACGAATACGAACAGCGCCGACTTAAAGCGCTTGCGGCTCTGCTTGACGGCACGGTTGATGTCGTTACCTGCTCTGTCGGCGCGGCAATTCAGCGCACCGTTCCGCCCGAGGAGCTGAAAAAGTATTCGCTCAATCTTAAGAAGGGCGGCAACGCTTCGCCCGATAATGTTAAGGAAGTCCTCATCTCGTCGGGTTACACGCGCTGCGATATGGTTGAGGGCGTCGGTCAGTTCTCCGTTCGCGGCGGCATACTTGACCTTTTCTCGCCCGACTCGGGGCAACCCGTCAGAATTGAATTCTGGGGCGACACGATAGAGAGCATGTCACACTTTGATATCGTTTCTCAGCGCCGCACCGACTCGGTTGACTCGCTGTCGATAATGCCGTCGACCGAAATCGTCTTTTCAAGCGACGAGGACCTAAAAAACAGAATTGAAGCCTTTATGAAAACCGTCAAAGGGAAGGGCTCTGTCAAGGCAAAGGAAAGCCTGAGGGCCGATATTGACCGACTTTCCGACGGCGTAAAGCTCAACAATCAGGACAAGTATCTTCCCCTCGCCTACCGTGAGGCAACGCTCTTTGATTATATCGGCAAGGACTGCCTTTTCTTCGTCGGCGAAAGCTCAGCGGTCAAGGAAAAAGCGCAGACTTCTTCAAAGCTGCTTGCCGAGGAAATCAAGGCTTTGTTCGAGGAAGGAACGCTCTGTAACGGTTTAGATAAATTTTGTCTATCGTTTGCCGAGCTTCTTAGAGAGTATGAAAAGCACAGCGTAATCTTCCTTGACAATTTCGCACGCGGAAGCTTCGACATCCCCGTAAAGGAGCTTGTCAACCTGACCGCAAACACCCTTCCCGCGTGGAACGGCAGGTTCGACGTGCTGCTCGAGGATTTAACTCCACTGGTAAAGCAAAAGGCACAGATAGTCCTTTTCGGCGGAACGGATAAAAATGCAAAAACTCTTGCCGATGACCTTGAAAACGAGGGAATCCCCGCGCTTTATTTTGCAGTCGAGCCAAAGGAATTTCCGAAAACGCGCGTAAGCGTTGTCGCGGGCGCACTGTCAGGCGGTTTTTCGTATCCAAACGAAAAGATTTACGTTTTCTCATACGGCAGAGCGGTGCTTACCAGCAAAACCGTTCACAAATCAGCCTTCAAAAAGGGCAAGGGCATAAACTCCCTCGATGAACTCACAAAGGGCGACTATATCGTTCACCGCACCCACGGTATCGGTGTTTTCGACGGCATTCAGAAGCTCGAGGTCGGCAAGGTCGTAAAGGACTATATCAAGATTAAATACGCAAATTCCGACGTACTCTACCTGCCCGTAACCCAGCTTGACCTTGTATCGAAATATATCGGTCCGCACGACGACTCGGGCAAAACCGTAAAGCTCAACCGCCTCGGCACTCAGGATTGGGAAAAGACAAAGCGTAAGGTACGCAGTGCCGTCAAGGATATGGCGGATGAATTAATTGCGCTTTATTCAAAGCGTCAGCAGTCAAAAGGCTTCGCTTTTTCACCCGATATTGATATGCAGTCCGACTTTGAGCGGCGTTTCCCCTATGACGAAACGCCCGACCAGCTGCGTGCTTCGGACGAAATCAAGGGCGATATGGAAAAGCCCTATCCCATGGACAGATTGCTCTGCGGTGACGTCGGCTTCGGCAAGACCGAGGTTGCGCTTCGCGCCGCGTTCAAGTGTATCGCCGACGGCAAACAGTGCGCGATACTTGTTCCGACAACAATACTTGCGCTTCAGCACTACAAGACTATCAAGGCGAGATTCGAGGGCTTTCCCGTCGAGGTCGAGATGCTCTCGCGTTTCAGAAGTGCAAATCAGCAGAAGAAAATCGTAGCTGCCCTTAAGCGCGGCTCGGTCGATATAATAGTCGGCACTCACCGACTTATTTCAAAGGATATTGAGTTTCGGGATTTAGGCCTGCTTATCGTTGACGAGGAGCAGCGCTTCGGCGTGGCGCAGAAGGAACGCCTTAAGGAAAAGTTCCCCTTCGTTGACGTGCTCACCCTTTCGGCAACGCCCATTCCGCGAACGCTGAATATGGCGATGACCGGCATACGCGATATGTCCGTTATCGAGGAAGCGCCGCAGGACCGTCATCCCGTTCAGACCTACGTGCTTGAGCACGATATGGGCATACTCGCCGAAGCTATGGAAAAGGAGCTGCGACGCGGCGGTCAGGTCTATTATCTCTACAACCGTGTTGAAGACATAGAGAGAAAAGCCGCTGAAATCAAGGCGATGCTTCCCGACGCAAAGGTCGAGGTCGCACACGGAAAAATGGCTGAGGACGAGCTGAGCGAGCGTTGGCGTGCCTTGCTCGAGGGCGAAATAGATATACTTGTCTGCACTACCATTATCGAAACGGGCGTGGACGTGCCTAACTGCAACACGCTCATTATCGAGGACGCCGACAGACTCGGTCTTGCCCAGCTTCATCAGATACGCGGACGCGTCGGCCGAAGCTCACGGCGCGCGTCGGCATATTTCACGTTCAAACGTTCAAAAATTCTCAGCGAAATCGCGCAGAAACGCCTTGAAGCTATACGCAAATATACCGAGTTCGGCTCTGGCTTCAAGATAGCGATGCGCGACCTTGAAATCAGAGGTGCCGGTTCAATTCTCGGCGCCGCTCAGCACGGACACCTTGAAGCCGTCGGCTACGATATGTACCTCGAGCTTCTCGGTGAAGCCGTCAGCGAGGAAAAGGGCGAAACCAATAACATAAAGAAAAAGGAATGCCTTATCGATATGCAGATTGACGCGCACATTCCCGAAAGCTATATTGACAGCATTCCCCAGCGCCTTGCGATTTACCGTCGGATTGCCGACATCTTCACCGCAGAGGACGCGCTTGACGTTGAGGACGAACTCAAGGACAGATACGGCGACATACCGCCGTCGGTACGCGGGCTTATCGATATTTCCATGCTGCGCAACCTCGCTTCGAAGCAGGGTATCTATGAAATCGGTCAGCAGGGACAGACCGTACTGCTCTATGTTACCGAGATTCCCGCCTCGCTTGTGCTCAATCTTTCCGCTGCCCTTCGCGGCAGAGTGTCAATAAGTGAAATCGGCAGAAAACACATTAAGGTTAAAATGCTCGGCACCCAATCCCCGCTCGACTGCCTGAAAGAAATTTTTGGTTATATAAATGAGGATTAGATTATGAATTTTCTGATTGCCTGCGACTCATTTAAGGGCTCGCTCTCCGCATATACTGTCTGCAAAGCAATTAAATACGGAATTAAAAGCGAACTGCCGGATTCCCCGGCGGTATGCTTCCCGCTTGCCGACGGCGGCGAGGGCACGGTTGAGAGCTTTTTTCAGAATTGCGGCGGCGTGAAGGTGCAGACGGAAACCGTCAACTGCTTTTTTGAAACGATGACGGCGGATTATTTAATGTTAAACGGAAAAACCGCCGTTATAGAAACTGCGGCGGCAAGCGGAATTATGAACGTCCCCGCCGAAAAGCTCAATCCCATGAAAGCAAGTACATACGGCACGGGTTTGCTTATTAAGCACGCCGTCGAAAACGGAGCCGAAAACATAATACTCGGTCTGGGCGGCAGCGCCACCAACGACGGCGGTGTCGGCGCATTAAATGCTCTGGGCATTGACCTTCTTGACAAAAACGGAAATATGCTTGAGCCTGTCGGAGAAAACCTTATTAAAATTAAAGATTTTAAAATCAATTCTGAATTTTCAAAATATAAAAATATAAAATTCACCCTCGCCTGCGACGTTGAAAACGTTTTCTGCGGCAATCTCGGCGCGGCGTATGTTTTTGCCCGTCAGAAGGGTGCAGACGACAGACAGATTGAAGAGCTTGATAAAGGTCTTGATAATCTTGCAGATATTATTTACAAAAAGCTCGGCGTTAACCTGAAAACCTGCAAAGGTGCAGGTGCGGCGGGCGGACTGTCGGGCGGATTGCTCGCATTTCTCAACTGCGAAATCAAATCGGGCTTTACCGTTCTTGCCGAGGCTTCGGATTTTGAACGGCAAATAATAAACGCCGATATTGTTATCACGGGCGAGGGCAAAACCGACATACAGACCGCCTACGGCAAACTGCCCTTCAGGGTATGCGAGCTCGCAAAAATGCATAACAAACCCTGCTTTCTGGTCTGCGGTCAGCTTGAAGGCGGCGTTGATATAAAAGAACTCGGCTTCAGCGAAGCTTATCAGCTTGTCGGCGGAGAAGTTACAGCCAAAGAAGCAATCGCAGACGCCGCATACTACCTGACGGAAAAAGGAAAAGAAATCGCAAAAGTTATTTCTTAATACTCAAAAATATAATATAACCGCAACGGCAAAGGTTGCGGTTAGTTTTTTGTCAAAATTTGTTGCATTTTAGCACATCTTAAGTACAATAACGTGGACTTTGCCCGCGTTTTGTGTTTGTGTTTGTTCGTAACATTATCTATAATAGCGACTGTAAAATGTTACGAAAGGACACAGAAAATATGACACTTAAAGAACTCTCAAAACAGTATTACGATGACGTGGAAATGCTCACCGAGCTTATTGAAAAGCAGCGTGAACTGACGAAAAATTACACGGGTGCGAAGCTCCACACCGCAAACCGTTACCTCGTCTGCCTTTACGAAATGCGCCGCGAAGCGCGTATCACGGCGGAAACTCTTGAACATTACTACGACGAAGTCTCCTCGGGCAGAATCTACCATCCAAGACCGAAAGAGATATAGCGACCAATCCGTATGGCGGGGGTTTACTCCCGCCGCGGCGCGATGCCCACATCGCGCCCTACAACAACGGGCGATTCGTGAATCGCCCCTACACTTACCCTCCTCATTAGAAAAAGCCTTCCTCACGGAAGGCTTTTTTCTTATCTTTAATTATAAATTCTTGGCGAGTTCTTTGATATACTCTTTGAAATCTGCTCCGATTTCGGGATGGTTCAATGCGACCTCGCAGTTAGCCTTCATTATGCCGAGCTTGTTGCCCATATCATAGCGAATGCCGTCAAAGTCAACCGCGTTGAGCTTGCCCTTAGCGGCGAGCATAAGCATTGAATCGGTGAAATATACCTCACCGCTCTTTTTGTCGGGCGGGGTTTCCTTGATGAAATCAAAAATCTCAGGCGGCATAACAACTCTGCCGAGTATCGAGTAGCAGGACATGATCTCCTCGGGTGTGGGCTTCTCGATAATGTTATGCACCTGCATAATTCTCTCCTCAAGCGGAGTTATATCGAGTGAACAGTATTTCGGCACGTCCTCTCTCGGAACCTCCTGAACACCGACACAGCCCGCGTCGTACTTTTCGTAAGCCTTCATAAGCTGACCGATAACGGGATTGCCCTCGGGCGAAACTATAACGTCGTCGCCGTAAAGAATCGCAAACGGCTCATCGCCGATAAATTTCTCGGCCTGAAGTATTGCGTGAGCAAGTCCCTTCGTCTCCTTCTGACGGATGAAATAGATATTCGCGAGGTTAGCAGGATAAAGAACGTCCTCGTAAATCTTCTGCTTTGAAGGATTGTTTCTGAGATTGGCTTCAAGCTCAAAGGAATGGTCGAAATGGTCCTCCATAACGCCCTTTCCCCTGTTTGTGATAATCAGAATATCGGTGATGCCCGCCGCAACGGCCTCCTCGACGATATACTGAATAGCCGGCTTGTCAACAATGTTGAGCATTTCCTTGGGCACGGACTTGGATGCGGGTAAAACTCTGGTTCCGAGACCTGCCGCGGGAATAATAGCCTTCGTAATTTTCTTCATTTTATATTCCTCCCCCTTGAATCTTAAGAAGAACCATACTTATAATCTGCTCAAGGCAGTAAATACCGACTACTGAAAGCACAACCATAGTCAACGAAACGCCGCCGCGCTTGAACAGCAGTATTCTGTACTGCTCGGGCGAGTTTGCGCTTTCCTTAACCCAGCTGATGTCCTTTTTAACCTTCTGCTTGTAATAATAATTGCCGAAAATTCCAGCCGCCAGATGAAGCAAAAAGTTTGCTGCTGAGGAAATCATCATTTCGGGCATTGTCAGGTAATTCATAAGCAGGTCGTTAAGCTGCTGCTGTGTTATTGATTCGTTGCCCGAAATAAACTGCTGATAGGCGTTATTGAACTGCTCCATTGCCGCGAGCACTCCCGGAGTGGTGCAGAAAACCGAAACAGCGAGCGAAACAATCATAAACGCCGCGCCGATCAGATTCATCTTGCGGTAGAAGAACCAGTACGGGCTGAAGAGAAACGCCGCCCAGTTGAACGAAATTTTCTTACCCGTTCTCTCCATTTTATAAAACTTCGGAATATATTTTTCCGCGTTTCTCTGAACAAATTCCGCCGTGTCCGCTACGGTGTGACCGCCTATGATATCGTTTGGCTGAATCTGAACAACGTTCGGATTGCCGTAATTGGGTACCTGAGTAAACGGAACGTTGTTTTCGGGCGCGTTGCCGTAAAGTCTGGCGCCGCAGGAAACGCAGACGGGCTCGCCTACGTCGTTTGCTCTGCCGCAGTAGGGGCAGACGATTTTATCGTTTTCGGGCGCGCCGGCGTTAAAGCTGTGCTCAATATTCGGCAGCTGAGGCTCGTCGGACGGTGTCCACTCAAAGCCTTCGGCGTGCTTTGCCGTGTTGGCGCATTCCTTGCGCTCAAGATAGCACTCTCTGTGATGCGGAGTTCCGCAGACGGGGCATACCGCTATGTCGTCGTTTTCCGTAAACTGCTTGCCGCAGACGGGACAGTTTTCCTTAGTGTAATTCATAATTATACCACTTTTCGGTTATGGATTTTTATTCCTTTTCTTTTCCGTAAAAACGTTTAGACAAATTCTGTCTATTTGCTTAAACGTTAATTTCTACACTGATGCCGAGCTCGTCCTTATAGCGCTCGATTATCGGCTTGACCTCGTTTTCAACGAATTCCTCAACCTGCTTAGGTGCTCTGCCGACAAAGTTTTCGGGCTTCATGTGAGCGAGGATTTCCTCCTTCGTCATACCGAAGGCGGGGTCAGCGGCAATTCTGTCAATAAGGTCGTTTTCCTTGCCCTCGACCTTGACAACCTTGCCCGCATCCATCGAATGAACTCTGATTTTTTCGTGAAGCTCCTGACGGTCGCCGCCCTTCTTGACGGCTGCCATCATTATATTTTCGGTCGCCATAAACGGAAGCTCGGCGAGAAGATGCTTTTCAATCATCTTCGGGTAAACGACAAGACCGCTTACGACGTTGATATAAAGTTCGAGTATCGCGTCGGTTGCGAGGAATGCCTCGGGAACGCTGATTCTCTTGTTTGCCGAGTCATCAAGCGTTCTTTCAAACCACTGGGTTGAAGCGGTAATTGCAGGATTGATTGCGTCCGCAATTACGTAGCGCGCAAGCGAGCCGATTCTTTCGCTTCTCATCGGGTTGCGCTTATATGCCATAGCCGACGAACCGATCTGATTCTTTTCAAAGGGCTCCTCGACCTCTTTTTCGTGCTGTAAAAGTCTTAAATCGTTTGAGAATTTATATGCCGACTGAGCAATTGACGAAAGCACCGAAAGTACGTTGTAGTCAACCTTTCTCGAATAGGTTTGTCCCGAAACGGCATAGCAGCGCTCAAAGCCCATTTTTTCGGCAATCTTCTTGTCAAGCGCCTTGATTTTTTCGTCGTCGCCGTCAAAGAGTTCAACGAACGACGCCTGAGTGCCCGTCGTGCCTTTTGAGCCCAGAAGCTTCATTCTCGAAATCTGGAATTCAAGCAGCTCCATATCAAGCACAAGATCGTTAAGCCACAGCGAAGCTCTTTTTCCGAGTGTTGTCGGCTGAGCGGGCTGATAATGAGTATATGCAAGACAGGGAAGATCCTTGTATTCAAGCGCGAATTTCGAAAGCGAGTTAATAAGATTAACGAGCTTTTTGCGTGTGAGCTTAAGAGCCTCGGTCATTATGATAACATCCGTATTGTCGCCTACATAGCAGGACGTAGCGCCGAGATGAATTATACCCTTTGCCGTCGGACACTGAACGCCGTAAGCGTAAACGTGGCTCATAACATCGTGTCTGACCTTCTTCTCGCGCTCCTCGGCAACCTCGTAATTGATATCGTCGGCGTGAGCCTTCAGTTCGGCAATCTGTTCGTCGGTAATATCAAGTCCGAGTTCCTTCTCGCTCTGCGCCAGCGCAATCCAGAGCTTTCTCCAGGTGCGGAATTTGAAATCGGGCGAGAAAATGTATTTCATTTCCTTGCTCGAATATCTTGAATTGAGCGGACTCTCATAAATATCCTTCATCTTGCTTCTCCTTTATTATTTCGAAAAATAATTCTTAATTCTCTCGACTGCCTTCTGTGTATTCTCTGTCGAGCCGAAA
The DNA here is from genome assembly GCA_030530095.1 of Clostridiaceae bacterium. Classification (GTDB taxonomy): domain Bacteria; phylum Bacillota; class Clostridia; order Oscillospirales; family Acutalibacteraceae; genus Fimenecus. The sequence continues at coordinate 30,795 of JAUMVO010000003.1, read as the reverse complement.
GCGGTCAGGCGGAAGTAACCCTCGCCTGCGGGACCGAAGCCCTCGCCGGGAGTGCCGACAACCTGAAGCTCGTTAAGCAGTAAATCAAAGAATTCCCAGCTGCCCATACCGTCGGGAGTCTTGAGCCAGACGTACGGCGAATTCTTTGCGCCGTAAACCTTAAAGCCGCAGGACGCAAGTCCGTCGTAAATGATTTTCGCATTGTTCTGATAATATGCGAGAATTTCCTTAATCTGCTTCTTTCCCTCATCGGAATAAACTGCCTCGGCGGCTCTCTGGGTGATATATGAAACGCCGTTGAACTTTGTCGCCTGACGTCTTGCCCAGAACTTGTTAAGCTCAACTCCGTCAAACTGCAGATCGTGCGGAACTACCGTGTAGCCGCAGCGCACGCCCGTGAAGCCGGCGGTCTTTGAAAAGCTGCGGAACTCGATAGCGCAGGTCTTTGCGCCCTCGATTTCATAAATCGAACGCGGAACGTTGTCCTCGGTAACGAAAGCCTCATAAGCCGAATCGTAAAGAATTACAGCCTTATTTGCATTTGCGTAGTCAACCCACTTTTTGAGATAATCCTTCGTAATTGCCATACCCGTCGGATTGTTCGGGAAGCAAAGGTAAATAATATCAACTTTCTCATCGGGAATTTCTGGAAGGAAGTCGTTCTCGGCAAGGCAGGGCATATAGTAAATGTTCGACCATTTGCCGTCAACCTTGTCGCCCGAGCGGCCCGACATAACGTTTGTGTCAACGTAAACGGGATAAACGGGGTCGCAGATTGCAACTCTGTTGTCGAGCGAAAAAATATCGCCGATATTGCCCGTGTCGCTCTTAGCGCCGTCGGAAACAAAAATCTCGGAAATATCGAAATCGATTCCCCTCGCCTTGTAGTCGTTGTCGTTAATGGCGTTGAGCAGGAAATCGTAGCCGTACTCGGGCGGATAGCCGCGGAAGGTCTCAGCCTTTGACATCTCGTCAACCGCCTTGTGCATAGCCTCGATGCAGGCGGGCGCAAGCGGAAGAGTAACGTCGCCGATGCCGAGTCTTATAATATTCTTTGCCCTTTCGGGATTTGCCGCAGTGTACTCGCGTACTCTCTTGGCAATATTCGAGAAAAGGTAACTCGATTCAATTTTCAGAAAGTTTTCATTGATTTTCATATTTATTTCCTCCCGTTATTCGTCAATTTCGCCGGTACAAACCGTTTCGGCAGGGCCTGTCATATAAACGTCGCCGCCGTCGGTCCAGTTGACCGTAAGCGTACCGCCGATAAGATTGACCTTTATATCGGTATTTCTCTTGCAGTAACCGTTCAGGACCGAAGCAACCGTCGCCGCGCACGCTCCCGTGCCGCAGGCAAGCGTTTCGCCCGAGCCTCTTTCCCAGACTCTCATATCGAATTCGGTTTCGCTGATAATGTGAATAAACTCGGTGTTTATTCTGTCGGGGAACATTTCGTGGTTCTCAAAATCGGGGCCGATTTTCTCAAGGTCGAGCGTTTTTACGTCATCAACGTATAAAATACAGTGCGGATTTCCCATTGAAACGCAGGTGACGTCATAGTCATTTTCACCGATAGACAATTTTTGACTAACAACCGTTTTGCCCTCAAATTTTGTCGGGATTTCGTCCGCCTTGAGTATGGGCTTGCCCATATTTACCCTTGCGGCGACAACCTTGCCGTCCTTTACGGTGACCTTGATATACTTGATACCGCTTAAGGTTTCAATGGCTATGTCCTCTTTATTGACGATACCGTTGTCATAGACGAATTTCGCCACGCAGCGCACGCCGTTGCCGCACATTTTGCCCTGAGAGCCGTCGGCGTTATACATATCCATTTTGCAGTCGGCAACCTCGCTCGGGTCAACGACTATAAGTCCGTCCGAGCCGATGCCGAAATGCCTGTCGGAAACCTTAATTGAAAACTTGTTTCTGTCCTTAATCGTTTCTTCAAAGCCGTTGACGTAGATATAGTCGTTACCGGCTCCGTGCATTTTAGTGAATTTCATTCAATCATCTCCGAAAAACGGTTATTTATAAATCGGATACTTTTTGCAGATTTCGGTTACGCCCGCTCTGATATAATCCTGCTTTGCGTCGTAATCGGTTGCGGCAAGATAGATAAACTCGGCAACCTTTTCCATATCCTCGGTAACAAAGCCTCTTGTTGTGACTGCAGCCGTGCCGAGTCTTACGCCGCTTGTAACAAACGGCTTTTCGGGATCGTTGGGAATGGCGTTCTTGTTCGCTGTAATATAAACGCTGTCAAGTCTCTTTTCAAGCTCCTTGCCCGTAACGCCGATATTGCGCAGGTCAACGAGCATAAGATGATTGTCCGTGCCGCCCGAAACGAGCTTCATGCCTCTTGAAACAAGACCGTTTGCAAGTACCTGACAGTTATCGATAACTCTCTGCTGATAGGCCTTGAACTCAGGCTTAAGCGCTTCGCCGAAGCAAACCGCCTTGCCGGCAATAACGTGGAGCAGCGGACCGCCCTGCGTGCCGGGGAAAATAGCCTTGTCGATTTTCTTAGCTATTTCCTCGTCGTTTGAAAGTATAAGGCCGCCTCTCGGACCTCTCAAGGTCTTGTGAGTTGTGGTGGTAACGATATCGGCTACGCCTATCGGCGAGGGATGAAGTCCCGCCGCAACAAGGCCCGCGATATGCGCCATATCAACCATAAGAAGCGCGCCGACTTCCTTTGCGATAGCGGCAAACTTCTCAAAATCTATAATTCTCGGATATGCAGATGCGCCAGCTACGATAAGCTTCGGCTTGTTTTCAACGGCAAGGCGTCTTACCTCGTCATAGTCGATAAAGCCTTCCTCGTTTACACCGTATGGAACGAAGTTGAAATACTTGCCCGAAAGATTTACGGGACTGCCGTGTGTCAGGTGTCCGCCCTCGGCAAGATTCATACCCATAACGGTATCGCCCACCTCGAGCACCGCAAAGTAAGCGGCGATATTCGCCTGAGCGCCCGAATGAGGCTGAACATTTGCAAAGTTGCAGCCGAAAAGCTGTTTTGCACGGTCTCTGGCGATGTCCTCAACGACATCAACCTCCTCGCAGCCGCCGTAATAACGGTGAGCGGGATAACCCTCGGCATACTTGTTTGTAAGTATGCTGCCCATTGCTGCAAGAACTGCGGGTGAAACAACGTTTTCGCTGGCGATAAGCTCGATATTACGCTGCTGACGGGCAAGCTCCTTTTTCATGGCCTCGCCTATCGCGCTGTCGCACGAAGCAACGTAATCAAGGCTTTCCAAGACAAAATTATCCATCTGCTTTTTCTCCAATCCGATTGTTAAAAATCTATATATTTTTACAGTTAAAATTATACCATTTATATGTATATCAATTCAATAGATAAAAAAGATAAAACACCTGCAAATATACAGGTGTTTTTAGTGTTTTTGCTATTTTTCGAGAGCGTCGATAATGCCCTCAAATATTTTGGTGTCGGCAAGCTCAACCGCGCCCTTATCGACGAGCGAAGCGGTCTTCGGATCGATGGGCAGCTTTGCGAGTACGGGAACCTCAAGCTCCTTTGCAATCTCGTCAATTTTGCTCTCGCCGAAAATTTCATGCTTCTTATGACAGTCGGGGCACTCGAAATAGCTCATATTCTCAACTATTCCGAGAACGGGAATGTTCATAAGCTTAGCCATATTATAGGCTTTTTTGACTATGAGCGTAACGAGGTCCTGCGGTGTGGTGACGATAATGATTCCGTCAAGCGGAAGTCCCTGGAAAACCGTCAGCGGAACGTCGCCCGTACCGGGAGGCATATCGACGAACATATAGTCAACGTCGCCCCACATAACCTCCTGCCAGAACTGATTGATAACGCCCGAAATAACGGGACCTCTCCAGACAACGGGTGCGTCCTCTTGATCGAGCAGCAGATTAACGCTCATAATTCTTACGCCGAGCTTTGTGTCCGACGGGAAAAGTCCCTGCTCCGAACCCTCTGCTCTGCCGTGAATTCCGAACGCCTTCGGGATTGACGGGCCGGTTACGTCGGCGTCAAGCACTGCCGCCTGAAAACCCTTTACCTGAGCGGCAACCGCCAGCATTGAGGTAACGGTGCTTTTTCCTACGCCGCCCTTACCGCTGACAACGCCGATAACCTTTTTAACATTTGAATACTCGTTCTGCGGCAAACGCAGATCCTTTTTCTCCTCGCTGCATTTCTGCGAGCAGGTCGAGCAATCGTGTGTACATCCTTCGCTCATAACAAACTCCTCTTTTTATTTATTATCTCTCAATTTTTTGAAAAATTCCGAAAGTATTGCGGCGCATTCGTTTTCCATCACGCCGCCCTCAAATTCAGGCTTGTGCGTGAACGGATAGTCAAACATCTGCATAACGGACACAACTGCGCCGTTCTTGTCATCCCTTGCGCCGAAATAAACTTTTCTGATTCTTGAATTGACTATTGCGCCCGCGCACATCGGACACGGCTCAAGAGTAACGTACATTTCGCACTCCCACAGCCGCCAGCCGCCGAGCTTTTTGCACGCTTCGTCAATGGCCTCGATTTCGGCGTGATAAAGCGCATTTTTACCGTATTCGCGTCGGTTGCGCCCGACGGAAACGACCTCGCCGTTTCGCGTAACTACCGCGCCGACGGGGACCTCGCCTTCATTAAACGACAGTCTCGCCTGCTCAAGCGCAAGACACATAAAATCCTCTTTATTCATACTTAACTCTTGCTGATAAACATCGATGTTTCGATGCAGAGAATGATAATCGCAACTATCATTACCGGATTTATGATAAAGCGCGAGGTCTTGTTGCCCGTCGTAAGGCATCTGCACTCGCCCTTTGAAAGTTCAAGCATACGGGGATTTCGCTTTGAAAACGCGATAAGGCAGACTGTGCCGATTAAAAATACAACCGCGTAAAGTATGCCGGTGAACACGGAAAAACCGGTCTCCGACAGACCGTTATAGGCAACCATGCTGAAAACGGCAACAGAGTTATTGATAAAGTGGATAATTATTCCCGTCCACATTGTTCCGGTTTTGATTACCGCATAGCCTATGCCGATACCCGCAATAAACGCAAAGGGAATCTGAATCATATTGCCGTGCATAAGCGCAAACACAAGTGAAGACATAATTATCGCAAACCAGTCGCCGTAACGGCGAAGAGACTGCATAACCACGCCTCTTATTGCAAATTCCTCGACAAATGCGGGTATGACAGCAGTTGACAGCAGTGAAATGAGCACACCGCTGACGCTGCCGTAATCGGAAACGTCTTCGGGCATTTCGAACTCAACGCCGAACAGCCATAAAAAGAACTCGGAAAAATAGCTTGTTGCTATGCTTCCTGCAATACAAACCATAATCGCAATCGGAATAAGCAGCCAAAAGTTCTTTTTATCGTAAGGTGTTCCGAGTATAAGCTCCCCTGCCGAATTCTTCTTTCTGAGTATAAGATACGCAATCAGAAACGGCACGAAAATCAGTACCGCCGAGGAAACCATATTCAACGCCTCGTTGAATAACGAATCGTTAAGTATCAACTGCTCAAAACTCGGTAAAGATACCTTCAATATTCCGCTTAATAATAAGCTCAGACCGAGAAACGCGAGTATCGCCGCCGCGCAGAGACCGGAAATCAGGGAAATTCTTTTTCTTTCCCTCCTGATTTCTTCGAAACGCGGGTCGGGAGCATAATATCCGTAGGGCGGCTGCTGCCAACCGCCCTGCGGGTACTGATTCTGATTATACTGTTGGGGGTTCTGATATTGGTATTGCATAATTCAATCCTTTTTTCGGGGTTTTTCTAAAGAATAGTGCCAACAGATTAATAAACTGTTAAGAAAACTGTAATTTTTCAAGAATTATTCGTCAGCCGACGGCTCAGCCTCGTTTGAATTTCCCTCGGCATCGGGAGCCTCAACGGTAGCGAGTTCCTCTTCCTCGTCGTGTTCGGCAAGCGAGAACGCAACTACCTTTTCACCCTCGGAAACTCTCATTACACGGACGCCCTTTGAAGTTCTCGAGAAGGTCGAAATGTCGGTTGCTCTTATTCTTATAATAATTCCGTCGGAAGCGATAATGATGATGTCCTGATTGTCGTCAATCATCGAAACCTCGGCAACGTCGCCGTAGAGCGCGGTCTTATAGTTCGTGATACCCTTACCGCCCCTGTTCTGAATACGGTATTGTGAGATTTCACTTCTTCTGCCGTAGCCGGTTTCGGAAATCGTAAGAACCTTCTTGCCCTCCTCGAGTATGCACATACCCGTTACCTCGTCCTCGGGACGAAGCGAGATGGCCTTGACGCCTCTTGCGGTTCTGCCTATTACTCTCGCATCCGACTCGTTGAAGGTAATCGCGAAGCCCTTCTTGGTTGCGACCATAACCTTCTTCGTACCGTCGGTGAGAGCTACCCATTTAAGCTCGTCGCCCTCGTCAAGATTGATGGCGAGTATGCCGTTCTTACGTATGTTCTTATAGGCGTTGAGCGGAGTTCTCTTGATAACGCCGCGTCTTGTGAGCATGCAGAGATAGAAGTTCTCCTCCTCATTGAAGTCGGGAACTCTTATCATCGCGGTAACCTTCTCCTCGCTTGTTACGGGAAGAATGTTAACTATGTTCATACCCTTTGAGTTACGGCTGCCCTCGGGAATTTCGTAGCCCTTGAGTCTGTAAACCTTGCCCATTGAGGTAAAGAACATAATGTAATCGTGAGACGAGCAGGTGAACATGGTCTGTGCATAATCCTCCTCACGCCTTGTCATACCCTTGACGCCCTTGCCGCCTCTGTGCTGACTCTGATAGGTCGCAACGGGCTGGCGCTTGATATAACCCATATTTGTAAGGGTATATACGCAGTCCTCCTCGGGAATGAGGTCCTCAATGTCAACCTCGCCGCTGACGTTGACGATTTCGGTGCGTCTCTCGTCGGAATACTTGTCGCCGATAGCGGTAAGCTCTTCCTTGACGATTTCCTTGATTCTTTGCTCGGAGCCGAGAATTTCAAGGTATTCCTCGATTTTCTTCATCAACTCGTCGCGCTCGGAAATAATCTTGTTGATTTCAAGACCTGCCAACTGACCCAACTGGAAGTTAACGATAGCCGTTGCCTGCGGGTCATCGAAGTCAAACTTGTCCATAATTGCCTGCTTGGCTTCGGGCTTGCCGCCCTTGCAGGCGCGGATTGTGGCGATGATATCGTCAACTATATCAATGGCTCTTGCGAGACCTTCGAGTATATGCTCTCTCGCTTGAGCCTTATTGAGATCAAACTGTGTGCGCCTTCTGATAACCTCGCACTGGAATGAAATGTACTGTTCGAGTATTTCCTTGAGCGTAAGGATTTTCGGCTCGCCGTTGACAAGGGCAAGCTGAATTATACCGTAGGAAATCTGCAGCTGAGTCATCTGATAAAGCTGATTGAGTATAACCTGCGGGTTGGCGTCACGCTTGAGGTCGATAACAATTCTGATACCGCCGCCGCGCTGTGAGGAGTAGTCGTTGATATCCGACATTCCCTCAATCTTTTTATCCTTGTGCAGGTCGGCGATTGACTCAATAAGTCTTGCCTTGTTGACCTGATAGGGAAGCTCGGTGATAACTATCTGGAATCTGCCCGTTTTCTCGTTTTCAATGATTTCCGCTCTGCCTCGAAGGGTAATCTTTCCCCTGCCAGTCGCATAAGCGGCGCGGATTCCCGCACGTCCCATTATAATTCCCTGAGTCGGGAAATCAGGGCCCTTGATGTGCTCCATAATTTCTTCGAGCTCAGCATCGGGATTGTCGATAAGCGTGCAGATGCCGTCAATTACCTCGCCCATATTGTGAGGCGGAATATTCGTCGCCATACCGACTGCGATACCCGTCGAGCCGTTTACAAGCAGGTTCGGATATCTTGACGGAAGTACGGTCGGCTCCTTGAGACGGTCGTCGTAGTTGGTCATGAAGTCAACCGTGTCCTTGTCAATGTTTGTGAGCATTTCAAGGGCAATCTTCGACATTCTTGACTCTGTGTATCGGTAAGCCGCAGGCGGGTCGCCGTCTATGGAACCGAAGTTTCCGTGACCGTCGACAAGCACGTATCTCATCGAGAAGGTCTGCGCGAGTCTGACCATAGCGTCATAAACGGAAGCGTCACCGTGAGGGTGATAACTGCCGAGTACGGCACCGACGGTATCGGCGCACTTACGGTACGGCTTGTCGGGATAAAGGCCCTTCTCATACATTGTATAGAGTATTCTTCTGTGAACGGGTTTGAGTCCGTCCCTTACGTCGGGAAGCGCACGTGAGGTTATAACGGACATCGAATAGTCAAGGAATGAGCCTCTCATTTCCTTGTTGATTTCAACGTTGACTATGTGCTGCTGTTCAAGCGGCACGTAGTTTCCTAAATTGTGATTGTGATTATTCTTTTCTGCCATCGTTTTACCTCTCTGTCATATATCAAGGTTCTTTACGTACTTGGCGTTCTTCTCAATGAATTCACGTCTGGGCTCAACCTTGTCGCCCATAAGTATCGAAAACGTTTCGTCCGCCTCCATTGCGTCCTCAAGCGTAACACGAAGCATAATTCTTGTCGCGGGATCCATGGTGGTTTCCCAGAGCTGTTCGGGGTCCATCTCACCGAGACCCTTGTAGCGTTGAACGTCGCAGCTGCCGCCCATTTCCTCTATGAGCTTATCTCTTTCCTCGTCGGAATAGGCGTATTCGTGACGCTTGCCCTTTGAAAGCTTGAAAAGCGGCGGCTGAGCTATGTAAACATAGCCCTCGTCTATAAGCGGACGCATATACCTGAAGAAGAAGGTCAGAAGCAGTGTTCTGATATGCTGACCGTCAACGTCGGCATCCGCCATAATAACTATCTTGTGATAACGGATTTTTTCAATGTCGAATTCGTCGCCGATGCCCGTGCCCAGCGCAAGAACGACGGGTGTTAATTTGTCGTTGCCGATAACCTTATCTATTCTCGCCTTTTCAACGTTGAGCATCTTGCCCCAGAGAGGAAGAATAGCCTGAATACGGTTATCTCTTCCCTCTTTCGCCGAGCCGCCCGCCGAATCTCCCTCGACGATGAAAATCTCGGTGTTTTCGGGGTTTTTGTCGATACAGTCGGCAAGCTTGCCGGGAAGTGAATTGCCTTCAAACGCGGACTTTCTTCTCGCGGAATCTCTCGCCTTTCTGGCGGCCTCTCTTGCACGCGAAGCGTCAAGCGCCTTTGAGAATATAATTCTCGCAACGGTCGGATTTTCCTCAAAATAGGTCATCATCTTGTCATAAAGCATCTTGCTGACAATGGCTCTCATCTCGGTATTGCCGAGCTTGCCCTTGGTCTGACCTTCAAATTCCGCTTCCGTAAGCTTAACGCTGATGACAACCGTAAGTCCCTCGCGAACATCGTCGCCCGAAAGATTCTTGTCATTGTCCTTAAGCAGCTTGAACTTTCTTCCGTAATCGTTGAAAACTCTTGTGAGGGCCTGCTTGAAGCCGTCCTCATGAGTACCGCCGTCTATAGTACGAACGTTATTGGCAAAGGAAAGTATGATTTCATTGTAGCCGTCATTGTAGGAAATGGCGACCTCGGCGCTTCTGTCACCCTGAACGGTTGAGAAGTGCATAATCTCGTCATGTATGGGAGTAAGTCCTCTCGAGGTATTGATATAATCAACGAACGAGCGGATTCCGCCCTCGTAGCAGTAAACCTCTTCAACAATATTATCGGGGTCTCTCTCGTCGGTGAGAGTAATGGTAAGTCCCGCGTTGAGGAAAGCCTGCTCGCGCAGTCTGCGCTGAAGCACCTCAAATTCATAGGTCGTGGTCTCCTCAAATATTTCGGGGTCCGCCTTGAAACGGATAAATGTGCCCGTTTCGTCGGTGTCGCCGATTTCCTCAAGCTCGGAAACGACCTCGCCTCTTTCAAAGCGCTGCTTGTAAACGTGGCCGTTCTGGCTGACCTCAACCTCAAACCACTCCGAAAGAGCGTTAACGACTGACGAACCGACGCCGTGAAGACCGCCCGAAACCTTGTAGCCCGAGCCGCCGAATTTACCGCCCGCGTGAAGCACGGTCAGAACAACCGTAACCGCGGGAAGTCCCTCTTCCTCATTGATACCGACGGGAATTCCGCGTCCGTTATCTCTTACGGTAATGATGTCGCCGGGCAGCATATTGACCTCGATATGGGTACAGTAACCTGCCAGCGCCTCGTCGATAGAGTTATCGACAATTTCATAAACGAGATGATGAAGTCCCTTCGGTCCCGTTGAGCCGATATACATACCGGGGCGCTTTCTTACCGCTTCAAGTCCCTTCAGGACCTGAATCTGGTCCGCGCCGTACTCCTCGGTAACGACGGTATTCATTTCTCCTTCCTCAAGAACGTTTTTGATGTTTTCGTCCATACTTTCCTCCGTTATAAAACTGTATATAAAAATATCATTAATAACCTCATCCACCATCTTCGATGGTCCCCCTTCCCCTACAAGGGGAAGGAACGGAAACGGTTTTATCCTAATTTCAGCTTATTCCAAATATCCTCTGTGACGCTTTCAAAATTTTCATTTATATCGTAATTTGAATATCTCAGAACCTTAATGCCCAAACTGTTCAAATAATTATCTCTTGTTTTATCTTTTTCTTTTCCTTCAGTTAAAAAGTGCTGTGTTCCGTCAATTTCTATTGCTGTTTTCTTTTCGGCACAGTAAAAATCAATAATGTAATTGCCTATAACTTTTTGTCTGTTAATGTTTACAGGTAAGTCCTTCAGAAAAAACACCCAAAGCTTTCCTTCCTGCTTTGTCATGTGCTTTCTGAGATACTGTGCATTTTTAGTAAGTTTACTGTTATTTCTCATCTTTTTTCTATCTTAATGATAAGCATATCGTTCCTTCCCCTCTCAGGGGAAGGGGGACCGCCGTACGGCGGTGGATGAGGTTATATTCTTTCCGAAATACGTTTATAGATTGTCGCCGTGTTCAGTGCGGAGATATAAACCTTTCTCTGACCGTTTTCCTCGGTCACAATAAATGACTTCGGCAAATCAAAGGTAACGGTTTTAACAACGTCTGCCTTCTGAGCTTCGTTTAGATAGTCCCTCGTTGCCTTGTTAACCGTAGTGTTGTCGAGGTCGAATACACCGATTATATCTTCGGTTTTTATAAAATCCTCTGTACCTATCTGTAAATACATTACACAAGACACCCTTTTTCGATATGGAAGGTCTTTCCCTCGCACATTCTCAGCACAGTAGCAGGATCACAGCAGGTTATAAATACCTGCCTGCCGCTGATGTGATTGAGAATATAATCCTGACGTTTTATATCAAGCTCGCTCATAACGTCGTCGAGCAGAATAACGGGTTCCTCGTCGGTCATTTCCTTTATAATATTCGCCTCGCTGAGCTTAAGAGCCAGCGCGCAGGAACGCATTTGTCCCTGAGAGCCGAATTTACGCGCGGACAAACCGTTGATTTTAATATCAAGGTCGTCTCTCTGCGGACCGATACCCGTAATCTTATTAAAAATATCCTCGCGTCTGTTCTGTCTGAGCTTTTCCTTTAAGAAATTCTTTATTTCATACGGATCTTCAATATAGAGACCTGTGTTGTTAACGTAATCAACCGTCAGCTCTTCTTTACCGTCGGAAATACCCGAGTATATCGTATTCGCGTGCTCCGAAAGCTGTTTTGAATATAAAATCCGTTCATAAACCACAGCGGCGCCGTAGCTCGACAGCTTTTCATCCCACACGTCAAGTGTATCGTAAAGCTCGGAATGATACTGGATGTCCTTAAGCAGAGCATTTCTCTGTTCTAAGGTATGCTTATATCTCGCAAGTCCTTTTGCATAATTCGGCTTAAGCTGACACAGCGCCGTGTCAAGAAAACCGCGTCTGAAAACGGGACCGTCCTGAATAAGCGAAAGATGCGACGGCGAAAATATAACCGCGTAAAACTCGCCTATCAGTTCAGCCGGACTTTTGAGTTCAATCCCGTTTTTGAAGGCGGTGCGCTTCTTATCAATTACAAGCTGCGCCGTCTGCTGACGGCCGTGTGCAAAAAATTCAATTTCATTTTTTGCATATTCCTTTTCAAAGCCGAGAAGCTCGCTGTCCTTCTTTGTACGGAAACTCTTGCAGCCCGTGAACATCCAGATACTTTCAAGCAGATTGGTTTTTCCCTGAGCATTTTCACCGAAAATTATATTAACTCCGTCGGACGGATTAATCTTTATATAATCTATATTTCTGTAATCAGTCACCGTCAGTGAGTTAATAATCATGGTAATACCTTAATCCGTAATTTCAAAAATCTTATTTTCAAATTCAAAACTGTCCCCTGCCCTGAGCTTTTTTCCTCTCTGCAGGCAGACTTCACTGTTAACTTTAACGGCGCCGTCCTGAATTATCATCTTTGAAATACCGCCCGTTCCGGCGATATCCGCAAGTTTGAGCGCTGAATCAAGACGTATGAAATCGGTTGTGATTTTTAACTGTCTTTTTTCCTTTTGCGCTATTTTTACCTTTATATTTTTAATCATTTCAGTTTTACGGGAAGAATCAGGAATAAGAAGCTGTCGCCCTCAACCGGCTGAATAACAATCGGAAGGACGGGACTTGCAAGTCTGATAAGCACTTCGTCCGTATCGCAGACTCTCAGCGCGTCGGTTAAGAATTTATTATTGAAACCGATTTCGAGCATATTACCCGTAATCTTTGCGGGAACTCTGTCGTCGGCAGCACCGAGCGCCGTTGTTGCGGAAATCTTGATAAGATTGTCGCCAAGCGAGCACTTAATCGGACTCTTTGCTCTTTCTGTAATGAAAATTGATGCTCTCTCAATTCCGTTTACAAGCATTCTGGTATTAACGTAAACCTGAGTTGTATCACTGATTGCAATAGCCGACTTATAATTCAAAAATTCGCCTTCAAGAAGTCTTGAAACAATAACATAATTATTAATTTCAAATACTATGTGTCTCTTGCCGATATTCAGTGAAACAGGCTCATCTTCTGTAACAAGCTTCATAATTTCATTAAGAGCCTTCTTCGGTACAACAAATATCTGTTCTTCACCGATATAGTCGATAGGCTCGTTTCTGATGGCAAGTCTGAAACCGTCAACCGCTACAAGTCTTAAAAGATTATTGCTGATTTCAAAACGAACACCGGTATGAACAATTTTAGTGTCGTTCTCGGCTGCCGCAAAAACGGTCTTTCTTATCATATCCTTAAGAATGTCACCCTTGACAACGATAGGAAAGCTTGAATTAACGCTCGGAAGCTCGGGATATTCCTGCGAGCTGATACCGATAAGCGAGAAATTAGCTTCGCCGCCTTTAATTTTAACGGTCATTCTCTCGTCAGCTTCAATTCTTACCGTGTCCGATTCAATCTTTCTCAGAATATCACAGAGAAGCTTGGCGTTGAGAATAATGCTTCCCTGCTCCTCAACCTTGGCTTCGGTTGAAGTAATTACACCGACTTCAAGATCGTAACCGGTTACCGTAACGGAATTATCAGCCGTAGTTATAAGAATACCTTCAATAGCAGGTATGGTCGATTTACTTGAAACCGATCTTTGAACATTTGAACAGATTTCAGAGAACTTCTGAGTGTCGCATACAAATTTCATAATAATTTCCTTTCGTAAAACAAAAATAAATAATAAATAAATTAGTAGTATTAGTAGTGTGCCGTCTAAATGTCGAAAAGCCTGAAAAGCCTTTATTTACAGCAAAAATTCAAAAAAATCATACGTTGATTATTTTTCGAAACTTTTTGTGTTTTCGACAGCATTTTTAAGACACTTCTTAACTGCTAAAAACTTGTGCGTTCAAAACTAAAAATTGTTCAAAACTTTAGAAGTCCTGTACATTTTTAATTATGTCTTCAATAAGCTTTTTATAAGGCAGGTCATTTTCCATTCTTGAAGCAACGTTTGTAATTGAATGCTTTACTGTAGAATGTGTTTTACCGCCGAAGTATGTACCTATCTCTTCAAGCGTAACGCCGGTAATTTCTCTCATAATATACATAGCTGTCTGACGCGCATCCTTAATTTGCTTATCGCGTTTGTCGGACATAATGTTATCGGCTGAAATACCGAAGGTGTTGCTGACGTTGTCAATTATCTTTGAATTGATAACCGCTATGGGCTGACTGTAATTTGTAAGCTCCTTGATAGCTTCCTTTGCAACGTCAAGAGTAGGTTCGCTGTTTGTCAGCGAGCAGATAGCCTTGATTTTTTTAACAGCACTTTCAAGCTGACGGACATTATTCTTAAGCTCGCTTGCCAGAAATTCAACGACTTCATTTGAAATCTTGATTTCGTACTGATCGGCCTTATTCATCAGAATAACTACTCTCGTTTCAAAGTCCGGTGGCTGAATATCAGCCATAAGTCCCCATTCAAAACGCTGTTTGAGTCTTTCCTGGAAAATTTGAAGCTCATTCGGCGGTCTGTCCGAGGTAAGAACAATCTGTTTTCCGTATTCGTGGATTGCGTTGAAAGTGTGGAAGAATTCCTCCTCAAACGATTCCTTACCTGCAATAAACTGAATATCGTCAACCATCAATGCGTCCGCATTTCTGTATTTGTTATGAAATTCATAGGTATTCTTTGTTCTTATATGATAAACCAGGTCGTTTGTAAAATTCTCGCAGGTAGTATAAATAATGTTTGCCTGCGGGTTTCTTCTTCTCATTTCATTTTCAATGGCTTTGAGAAGATGCGTTTTTCCGAGTCCGGATTTACCGTAGATAAACAGCGGGTTATAAGACTTGCCGGGATTTTCCGCAACGCTCTTGGCAGCAGCATAAGCGTAGTTGTTTGATTTACCGACTACGAAATTTTCAAAGCTGTCGCCCATCACTCTTTCCGACGGTCCGTTATCTCCGTTGACCTCTTTGAATTCCTTATCCTCATTTTCTTCAAGTATAATTTCAACGTTTACGTCAAAACCGATTACATTATTGAATGCTTTATTAATGAGGTCTTTATAGAGCTTGACTATATATTCATATAAAAAATTATTGTTTACACTCAGCACGACGTTCTGCCCGTCAAAGGATTTGATTGAAATCGGTTCGAACCAGAGCTTCAGCGCGCCGTCATTGACGCCCAGATACTTAACCGAATAATCGCAGACAGCCTGCCACATATCCTGTAAGGATTCCATATACCTCTTCTCCCTGTTATTTATAAATTTTCCGTATTTGCGCCCATTTTAAGCGAATTTAAGATTTGCGCCTTAAAATTGAAAATCCGCTCAAAAATATAAAAACTTAAATAAACGGCTAAAAAATTCAAATTTTAACCGATTACCATTTTAGCACATGTTTTTTAGAATATCAATACAAAAGACATAATAAAATGGTATATTTTATATATTAATATAATAAATATATAATTTTTGGATATTTTTTATTTATTTTAATTATTTTTAAGCCGATTTTCGCTGTTTTATGAGTTTTAGATACAATATTTTGACGCTCAAAATCAGCACTCCACTACAAATTGTTAAAAATACGGATAATGGCGCAAATACTGAAAATTCTTGACTTTTTTGCTTTTCTTGGTTATAATGTTTTTCCGCAGATTATTTTTAAGTGAAACGGAGGTTACGTGATGAAAAGAACATATCAGCCCAAGAAGCGTCATCGTCAGATGGAACACGGTTTCCGTAAAAGAATGTCTACCAGAAACGGCAGAAAAGTACTTGCAAGACGCAGAGCCAAGGGCAGAAAGCAGTTGTCTTACTAATAATTAAAGGTTATAAAATTGAGTACGGTAACAATAAATCGTAATTGTGATTTCCGACGCCTTTATTATAAGGGTAAAGCCTATACAAATCCTGCACTCGTGGTCTATGCCGCGAAAAACAGTGCGGGAATTTGTCGTATAGGAATAACTGTAAGCAAAAAAATCGGCACGGCGGTTGAGAGAAACCGCTGTAAGAGAGTAATCCGTGCGGCGTACAGAGCTGTTGAGCCGCAGCTTTCGGGCAACTGGGATTTTGTTTTCGTTGCCAGAAGCAGGACTAGATTTCTCAAAAGCACTCAGGTGCAGGAAATTTTAACTGAATTACTTCAAAAAGCGGGTGCCATTAAATGAAAAAATACGCGATTAAATTCATTAAGTTTTATCAGCGTAGGATTTCACCGCTTTTTCCGCCCAAGTGTAAATACTACCCCACCTGCTCGCAGTATGCCGTTACGGCAATCGAGCGTTTCGGACTTTTTAAGGGCGGTTTACTCGCAGTTTGGCGCATCCTCAGGTGTAATCCGTTTTCGAGCGGCGGAGTGGATTTAGTGCCTGAAAAAAAGGAAAAAGAATAAAAAATGCACTGCATTTTTGTTCGGAGGAACATATATGCAAAAATTGTACGAATACTTAGGTATTCCTTTCGGCTTCGTAATTTCGATTTTTTACGCGCTGACCGGTAACTACCTGCTTTCTATATTCTTTCTGACCCTTATTGTAAGGCTCTGCCTTCTCCCTGCTTCAATCAAGCAGCAGAAGAGTCAGGCTATGCAGCAGAGGCTTCAGCCCAAGCTCAGAAGAATAAGAGAAAAGTACGGTAACGACCAGCGTAAGATTCAGGAGGAAACCCAGGAGCTTTATCAGCGCGAGGGCTTTTCCGCTATGGGAGGCGGCTGCCTGCCTACGCTTATTCAGTTTCCTATAATGATAGGACTGTTCCAGGTTAACTACCATCCCCTCTCCTGGATTCTCAAAATCAAGGGAGAGGCTTATAACGCCATTATTACTGCCTTCACCAATTATGCGGAAACCGTAAATGCTGCCGCTAAGGCTGCTGCGGATGCCGCCGGTGAAAAATATGTACCGGTTATTAATCTTACAAGAAGCATTTACAGTGAGGTTTACGTTCTTAAATACTGGAACGAGTTCAAATCGGGTATTTCGTTGAATGGTGACATTATAACAAAAATAGAGACATTTATCGGAAAGTACAACATTTTCGGTATTTTCCTCGGCGACACTCCCGACTATAAGCATTTTGACAAGCTGTGGCTGATTCCCGTTATTTCGGGCATTATTGCTCTGGGAACCGCAGTTTATTCGCTTATCCGCCAGAAGAAGAACAATCCCGAAATGGCAAACAATCCCTCGATGGGCTGTATGATGTTCTCAATGCCCGTAATGCAGATTGTATTTGCTTTTATGTTCCCTGTAATTGTAGGCGTTTATATTATTTTATCCTCGCTCATTTCATTTGTTCAGATGATTGTTCTTAACCATATTTACAGCCCCAAGAAGGTGCTGGCTAAGACTATGATTGACGAAACCGTTTATCGCCGTTCAAAAGAGGAAAACACGAAGAAGATTAACGAATTCAAGCAAGATTAAGGTGTTAAAAATGATAAAAGATTGTATCAAAAGTGCTCCTACCATCGAGGAGGCAAAGGCCGCTGCTCTTTTAGAGCTCGGCTTAAGCGAAGAAGATATCTATACCGTTGAGGTATTACAGGCTCCCGTTAAGAAGACCTTAGGCCTTTTCGGCGGCAAACCCGCTCAGGTCAAGGTTTCGGTTGAAGTTCCCGACGAGGTAAAGCCCGCCGAGAAGAAGCCCGAAAAGAAGGAAAACAACCAGCCCAAGAAGGCTGATAAGAAAAAGGAAAAAGCTCCCAAGCAGGACTCCCCTGTTGAGGTTGCAATTATAGCCAAGAAAAAGGACGCTCTTAAAAAGACCGACGAGTACAACAAGGCGGCTCAATACGTTAAGGGCATCATCCTCGGTCTCGGTATGGAAAACTGCGAGGTTGAGGTTTTCGCAGACGATGAGGAAATCGCGTTTGACGTTAACTGCGGCGACGACTACGGTATAGTAATCGGCAGACGCGGCGAAACACTCGACGCTATCCAGTATCTTGCGAGAATGGTTGCCAACAAAGGCTCATCGGGCTATAAGAGAGTTTCCGTAAATGTCGGCGACTACCGCGAAAAGCGCGCAGCAGTGCTTACCGCACTTGCAAAAAAGAACGCTTCAAGAGCAGTCAGAACCGGCAGGAATATAGTTCTCGAGCCCATGAATCCCTACGAGAGACGTATTATTCATACGGCTGTTCAGGACGTTGAGGGCGCTACCTCTTACTCTACCGGCGTTGATCTCGAAAGACGCGTAATTATCGCTCCCGAGAACGGCGGCAAGGGTTCTTCGGAATACCGTGAGCGCGGCGGCAGAAACGACAGAGGCAGAAGACCGAAGCGCGAACCCTACGTTCCGCAGGTTGACGAGAACCGCGAGAAGAAGAGCGATTACAGCGGCTCTTCGCTTTACGGCAAAATTGAAGTAAACAAAAACGAAGAGGAATAATTCCTTGAATTAACACGGGTGAGGAAAATCCTCACCCGATTATTTTTACCGAAGGGAGGCGTGAAAATGAGCACAATAGCCGCCATTTCAACCGGTCAGGCGGCCGGAGGTATCGGAATAGTCAGAATTTCGGGCGAAAACGCCCTGTCTGTAGCCGATAGGATTTTCAGAAGCGTATCAGGTGTAAAGCTCACTGAACTGAAAGGCTACAGAGCAGCGTTCGGCAAGGCTGTTTTTCAGGGAAAAGAGCTTGACGAGGCTGTCGCGCTTGTTTTCAGAGCGCCCAAGAGCTATACGGGCGAGGACGTAGTCGAAATTAACTGTCACGGCGGTTTGCTCGTAACCAAGCAGGTGCTGCGCGCCGCGCTTGAGAGCGGAGCCGTTCCCGCAGAAGCGGGCGAATTCACAAAACGTGCCTTCTTAAACGGTAAAATGGACCTGACCGCTGCGGAATCGGTAATGAATATTATTTCCGCGAAGTCCGATCAGGCAAAGCAGGCCGCGCTGAACGTGCTTGACGGCTCGCTTTATAAAAAAATAAGCGAAATCTCACTTTCGCTAAAACGTATTTCGGCTCAGATGGCGGCGTGGGTTGACTATCCCGACGACGAAATCGAGGATCTGAGCGACGAAAAGCTCACGAATACGCTTGAAAATGCAAAAAATGAGCTCAAAACGCTCATTTCACGCTTTGACCGCGGTCAGGTTATTCTCGAGGGCGTTGAAACGGCTATTATCGGCAAACCCAACGTCGGCAAGTCAACGCTTATGAATATGCTGACGGGTTACGAAAAATCAATAGTAACCTCCGTAGCGGGCACAACCCGCGATATAGTTGAGGAAACAGTAACGCTCGGCAATACGGTGCTTCGCCTTGCGGACACCGCGGGCTTCCGCGAAACCGACGATACGGTTGAGAAAATCGGCGTTGACCGCACGAGAATAAAATCGGGCAGAGCCACGCTTATACTCGCGGTTTTTGATGCTTCTGCAGAGCTTGACGGTGAGGATGAGGAGATATTCAAGCTCTGCGAAGGTAAAAACGCGATAGCCGTAATAAACAAAACCGACCTTGACCAGAAGTTAGATACAGAAAAAATCAACAGAGTGTTTAATAACATAGTGTATATTTCCGCTAAAGAAGAAAGAGGCCTTGCCGAGCTTGAAAAGACTGTTGAAGAACTGTTGGGCACGGCGGACTTTGACACAACCCAGGCTACGCTTATGAACGAACGGCAGCTTGTCTGCTGCAAGTCGGCGCTCGACAGCGTTGAGGAAGCGCTCGGCAGTATTGAAGCGGGCGTTACGCGCGACGCGATTAACGTCAATATTGACGTCGCGATCGAAAGCCTTGATACGCTTACGGGTGAGAGGGCGACAGAGAGCGTGGTTAACGAGATTTTCTCGCAGTTCTGCGTCGGAAAATAAATTGTGTTTCACGTGAAACACTCGCTTTTTATTGAATCCCCTCGCCGGCGAATGCCGGCCCTCTCCCCTTTGACAAGGGGCGCTGAAAAGGAGCAACTTTGTGAATTACAAACACAATCCCGAATTAACAAATCTTGCGAAGACCTTGAGAAAGAATATGACAAAGCAAGAAAAACGGCTTTGGTATGATTACTTAAGCAAATCTACGTGTAGGTTTTTAAGACAAAAAGTAATAGACGATTATATAGTTGATTTTTACTGTGCCAAAAAGAAACTTATAATAGAATTGGACGGTTCGCAGCATTATTCGGATAAAGGCAAACTTAATGACAGAATCAGAACGGACAGAATAGAAAGAAGAGATTTAACCGTTATCAGAATTCCGAACAACGAAATTGATTCAAATTTTGACGGAGTTTGTGAATATTTAGATAAGATTTTAGATGAGCAATAAAAAGCCTCCCTTGTTAAAGGGAGGGGGACCGCCGAACGGCGGTGGTGGGATTCAAATCCCGCTTAAACAAGAGGATAGATATGGAATATTTCGCAAAACATTATGATATCGCCGTAATTGGCGGAGGACACGCCGGTATTGAGGCCGCTCTGGCAGCTTCAAGACTCGGCGCAAAAACCGTTGTCTTTGCGATTAATCTTGACTCAATCGGCAATATGCCGTGCAATCCGTCAATAGGCGGCACGAGCAAGGGACATCTTGTCCGGGAGATTGACGCGCTCGGCGGCGAAATGGGCAGGGCGGCTGACGCCACTCAGATTCAGACGCGTATGCTCAACCTCGGGAAAGGCCCCGCCGTTCACTCATTAAGAGCACAGATTGACCGCAGAGAGTATCAGAAATATATGAAGCACGTGCTTGAGCTTCAGGATAATCTTGATGTCAAGCAGGCGGAAATTATAGATTTAACGCGCAACGAAGCAGG
Source organism: Clostridiaceae bacterium (assembly GCA_030530095.1). Taxonomy (GTDB): domain Bacteria; phylum Bacillota; class Clostridia; order Oscillospirales; family Acutalibacteraceae; genus Fimenecus. The sequence goes on along the minus strand of JAUMVO010000003.1, from coordinate 10,101 downwards.
GGAGTGGCAGCTGAAAACCCGACTGGAAGCGATTTATACCGCAAAATGCGTTATTATCGCAAGCGGCACATTCCTCGGCGGACGTATCTATATAGGCGACGTTTCCTACGAGAGCGGACCCGACGGCATGTTCCCTGCAACTGAGCTCTCCACAGCTCTTAAGAAGCTGAATATCCCACTGCGCCGCTTCAAGACGGGTACACCTTCGCGTGTTAACCGCAGAAGCGTGGATTTCTCCGTGCTTGAAAAGCAGGAGGACGGGGAGACCGACACCACGTTTTCTTTTGAAACCGAAGGTCCGAACGAAAACAAATCGTTCTGTTATATCGCATATACCAATGACGAAACCAAAAAGGTTATACTTGAAAACCTTGACCGTTCTCCGCTTTACAGCGGTAAGATTGAGGGCATAGGCCCGAGATACTGCCCGAGCTTCGAGGATAAAATCGTACGTTTTCCCGACAAGCTGAGACATCAGTTCTTCGTTGAGCCGTGCGGTCTCGACACGGAGGAGCTGTATCTTCAGGGCATGTCATCGTCTTTGCCCGAGGATGTTCAGCTTAAGTTTCTGAGAACCATAAAAGGCCTTGAAAACGTTGAGGTTATGCGCACCGCGTATGCTATAGAGTATGACTGCGTTGATCCGCTGGCGCTTAAACCCACGCTGGAATTCCTTGATCTCGGGGGACTTTACGGCGCAGGTCAGTTCAACGGCTCGTCGGGCTATGAGGAAGCGGCGGCGCAGGGACTTGTTGCAGGTATCAATGCCGCACGTAAGGTGAAAGGGGAGGAAGAGTTCATACTCGACCGCGCCTCGTCGTATATCGGTACGCTTATCGACGACCTTGTTACCAAGGGCTGTATGGACCCGTACCGTATGATGACCTCGAGAAGCGAGTACCGTCTGTATTTAAGGCAGGACAACGCCGACGTGCGCTTAACCCCGCTCGGTCATGAAATCGGACTTATCAGCGACGAAAGATATAACAGATATCTTGAAAAGCAGGCTCTGATCAAAGCGGAATTCGAAAGAGTAAACGAGACGACAATTCACGTCAGCGACGCGCTTCAGGAGCTTCTTGTTTCACGTGAAACATCACCGCTCGATAAGGGTGTCAAGCTCGTTGAGCTGATTAAAAGACCTCAGCTCAGCTACGACGATTTAACGCCGTTCGACGAAACCCGACCTGATTTGCCGAGGGAAATCTTTGAATATGTTGAAACCGAGCTGAAATACGACGGTTATATAAAGCGCCAGCAGGCTCAGATTAAGGAAATGCGCAGGCTTGAAGTTAAGCTTCTGCCTGACGATATGGATTACGATTCGCTTGACGGTGTCCGCCTTGAAGCAAGGGAAAAGCTTAAAAAAATAAGACCTCACTCGGTAGGTCAGGCTTCGCGCATATCGGGCGTTTCCCCGTCGGACATTTCGGTATTGCTTATATATTTAAGTAAAATGGGGATCTGATTCTTTTAGAATCCCCTCGCCGGCGAATGCCGGCCCTCTCCCCTTTGACAAGGGGCGCTGAAAAGGAGCAACTTTGTGAATTACAAACACAATCCCGAATTAACAAATCTTGCGAAGACCTTGAGAAAGAATATGACAAAGCAAGAAAAACGGCTTTGGTATGATTACTTAAGCAAATCTACGTGTAGGTTTTTAAGACAAAAAGTAATAGACGATTATATAGTTGATTTTTACTGTGCCAAAAAGAAACTTATAATAGAATTGGACGGTTCGCAGCATTATTCGGATAAAGGCAAACTTAATGACAGAATCAGAACGGACAGAATAGAAAGAAGAGATTTAACCGTTATCAGAATTCCGAACAACGAAATTGATTCAAATTTTGACGGAGTTTGTGAATATTTAGATAAGATTTTAGATGAGCAATAAAAAGCCTCCCTTGTTAAAGGGAGGGGGACCGCCGAACGGCGGTGGTGGGATTCCAAGACGGGAGAGACAGTGTTAAACAGAGTATTATTGGAAAAAACTATTACAAATTTCGGCTTAAGCCTTGATGACGCGGCGTTTTCAAGGCTTGATACCTTTGCCGTAATGCTCGCTGAGACCAACAAAAGCTTTAATCTTACCGCAATCACTGAGCCTGACGAGATGACGGTCAAGCATTTTGCAGACTGTCTGTCGGTATTTGCTTTTGTTGATATACCCGAAAGCAGCAGTATTATCGACGTCGGAACGGGCGCGGGATTTCCCGGCATGGTGCTTTTGCTTGCCCGTCCCGATATAAAAATGACTTTTCTGGACTCCCTGAACAAAAGGCTGAACTTTATTGAGGACGTATTGAAAGCGACGGGTGTTGACGCTGAAACTCTGCACGCAAGAGCCGAGGACGCAGGCAGGGATGCCGTTTACCGCGAAAGTTTTGATTTCGCAACTGCAAGAGCCGTCGCGGATCTGAGCGTGCTTTCGGAATACTGTCTGCCGTTTGTGAAGGTAGGCGGAAGCTTCGTTTCAATGAAGAGCGCCGATACTGACGGCGAGCTTGATAACGCAAAAGCCGCAATCAACATTTTGGGCGGCGAAATAAAAAGCGTTAATTCATTTGATTTAGTCGAAAATATGCCTCGGAAGATAGTCGAAATAAAGAAGATATCGCAAACTCCGACAGCGTATCCGAGAACAAGCAAAAAAATAGCAAAATCACCTATAAAATAAGCTCGAAACCCGCGATATTACGGCGATTTCGGGCGAACGGATTTTCTTTACAAAAGAGCCTCCGCGGTGCTATCCTTTAGGCAAGGACAAGCACTTCGGAGGTGTTTTTTATGAAGCAGAAATTCAAATGCTCGGCTGAGGTTTACGACATACCGCAGGACCTTATAATACCGAATCCCAATCAGCCGAGAAAACGTTTTGATTTCGACGGACTTGAGGAATTGGCACAGAGTATAAGAGAAAACGGGATCCTTCAGCCCATAACCGTCAGAAGCACGCAAGACAAAAAGTTTGAATTAATAGCAGGGGAGAGGCGCCTGCGCGCCGCAAGGCTCATCGGTATGACAAAAATCCCCGCACTCGTGATAGATATTCAGCAAAAGGATTCGGCGCTCTTTGCGCTTATTGAGAATCTGCAGAGGCAGGATTTAAGCTTTTTTGAGGAAGCAGAAGCGATTGAAACGCTTATTACAGACTATAAAATGAGCCGTGACGACGTAGCGAAGAAGCTGAGTATAGCGCAGTCCACGCTTTCAAACAAGCTGAGAATACTCAAGCTGCCCGAGGAAATGCGTTTCCGCCTTGCGAAGGCAGGACTTACGGAACGTCACGCACGTGCGCTGCTGAGTCTTGAAGACGACGCGCAACGCGAAAGAGCGCTGTCAATAATGATAGACAGACACTTAAACGTTCAGGAGAGCGAGCGGATGATAGAGCAGATGCTCTCGCGAAACTCGAAAACAAGGACGAATCTGCGCGGACTTCGCGACGTAAGACTGTTTATAAACACTCTGAACCATGCGGTTGATACAATAAGACGCGCAGGCGTCGACGCTGACACCGCGCGAAGCGAAACAGAGGAATATATCGAATATATCGTGAGAATACCTAAGATTGAGCAGTTAAGGCTCACTCTGCCCGGCGAAGCCGACGAGGCGGTTTAACCCGATAAAACTGGCTTTTGCGGTATTACCCCTGCCGCTATAGCCGTTTTATATACCCATATCCTTCTCTTTCACACCCCACATCCACAGCGAAACGGCGACCCGTAAAAGGGCCGCCGTTTTGCCGTATTATTATTTGATTATATTTCCGCTTCTGCGTGGCGGGTTACGTGGCAGCCCACGTTTACCGCAACGGGCAGACCCGCTATATGAGTGGGCGCCTGCTCAATGTTTACCGCCAGCGCCGTGGTTTTGCCGCCGAAGCCCTGAGGGCCTATATTAAGGGCGTTTAAGCGTTCAAGCATATCGTTTTCCATCTTTTCATAAAACGGATTGTCATTTCTTACGCCAACGCTTCTCGTCAGAGCTTTTTTCGCAAGATACGCACAGTATTCAAAATCACCGCCTATGCCTACGCCTATTACAACGGGCGGGCAGGGGTTTCCGCCTGCGGTTTTAACCGTTTCGGCGACGAAGTTTATCACGTCCTCAGGCGTAGCCGACGGAGTGAACATTTTCATTGCGCTCATATTTTCCGAGCCGAAGCCCTTGGGCGCGGCTGTTATTTTAACCTTATCGCCGCTGACTATTCTCGTGTGAATAATCGCGGGAGTATTATCTTCGGTATTAACTCGGTCAAACGGGTCTCTGACAACGGATTTTCTTAAAAGACCGTCTGTATAGCCTTTCGCAACGCCTTCGTTTATCGCGCCGTAAAGGTCGCCGCCGATAAAATGCACGTCCTGACCGATATCGATAAATATAACCGCCATACCGGTATCCTGACAAATCGGTATATCAAGCTGTTTCGCGGCGTCGAGATTGTTGACAAGCTCGCCCATTATCTTTTTCGGAAGCTCGTCAGTCTCGCTTTCGCCCGCCTTTTCTATAAGCGAGCAGAGCTCGTCGGGCAGAAGCTTATTTGCTTTGATAACAAGCTCTTTTACGGTTTCCGTAACTTCGCGGACATCAATTTCTCTCATATTTTTCACCATAAGAATTATGCAGCCGGACGGCTGCATTAAACTACTTTCTTTTTGAATACGAACCTCTGCGGCTGTCGGTTGCCTTCTTCAGGTCGGCGAGCTTTTCGTCGCTGCGCTGCTTGAATTTAAGCATCATATCCTCAAAGGTCTGCGGTCCTTCCTCTTTTTCGGGTGCGCCCTTCCATACGTTGGGCGCGGAGTTGCGAGGCTTTTTCTCCGCCTTTTGCGCAGAATCCCCGTCACCGGATTTTTCAACCTGCTTTATTGACAGTCCGATTTTACCGGCATCGTTGATTTCAATTACTTTAACCCTGACTTCCTGACCTTCCTTGAGAAAATCGGAAATGTTGCTGACAAACGAGGACGCAACCTCGGAAATGTGCACCATACCCGTTTTGTTTTCGGGCAGGCTGACAAATGCGCCGAAGTTGGTAAGACCTGTTACTTTGCCGTCGAGTACGTCGCCGACTTTAATCATATAAAGCCATGTCCTCCTTAATTCTGCGGGGTTACGTTGTAGTAAACCTTTTCGCCGGGTAATACGTATCCGAGCTTTTCGCGGGCGATACGCTCGATATATTCTTCCTGATCCTCACCGTCAAGAACGCCCTGAAGCCTGTCGTTCTCGGCCAGCTGCTGTTCAAGCTCAGCCTTAAGCTCGGCAACCTGCTTTTCGCGCTGATTGATGTTGATACGGATGTTTACGAAGCTTATGGCAAAATAGCCTATCATAAACAGTAAGCCGATAAGAAGAATGAAGCTGAACTTCTGTTCCTTTTTAGCTGTCTTTTTCTTTGCTTTTCCGCTCATTTTCTGCACCGCCTTTGCCGAACGGGAATTTAACCCGATATTTTCGCATTTTATCAGTTAAATTATATAACAAGGCTTTGTCTTTTTGCAAGAGTATTTTTGTATTTTTACACACTTTTTTCAATGTTTTCAGCAAAAGACGGCAAAGTTTTGCAAAAGGCGAAAATATAAATGCAAAAATTTTTATAATAATGCTTTTGATTTTCAGCGCTGTTTTTTCGCAGAAGCGCACGGCGATTATGCCGAACGCAAGATAGTAAACCGTGAAGCCCAGCAGCTCGCCGAACAGTATATAGAGCCGTATTTCCCCGTCGGTGACGGTCAGAAAAAAGAGAAACGACGCCACTGCCGCCGTGAGTGTGAAGATAATATCAAAGACGGGTATAAAAGCCTTCTTTTCGCTCAGGGTAAGACGGATTATTCTCAACGCGTCGTAGAATACGCCGAGAATCACGCCGAAGCCCAGCGAAAACAGAAAGCCCTTTGTCTGGGTTGAAAGGCTGATAATGTATTCCATCAGCGGAAAACTTTTGAGAAAAAGCCGCCCTGCGGTTTTGCTTCGCGCTGAGAATAGACGAGCGAGTCAATCTCTCCCTCGACGAGTATTTCGCCGATTTCAAGGCTGAGGCGGTTTATGTGCAAATCCGAGCCGCGCACGCAAAGCTCGCCCAGCCCCGTGAGAATTACGATGCTCTGCTCGTCGAAGCTGTCAACGTCGCTGACGCCCGACACGGTCAGGCTGTGCCTGTCCTCAAGTATAATATTCTGCGGCACTGCCGGCCGCGCAAGACTGCCGTTGTCTGTCATTTCGAACACCTCCGATATATCGGTTAATACTATGCCAAAACGCTTCGATATATGACGGGCGAACGGAAATTCACCGTCAATTGTTCCACGTGGAACAATTTTTGACAATTTTTTGTATTTTTAAGGTAAAAAGTATTTATCTTTAAGAAAATATATGATATACTACTGTGTAATTGTTGAATTTTTCAATACGGAGTGAAGCTTTAATGGCAAAAACCGTTTCGGTTATCAATCAGAAGGGCGGCGTCGGAAAGACGACTACCGCCGTAAATCTTTCAGCCGCGATAGGCGCGCTGGGTAAAAAGGTTCTGCTCGTCGATATTGACCCGCAGGGCAATTCAACCAGCGGCTACGGCATCAATAAACGTGAAATAGAGAGCTCGACCTACGATATGCTCATAAACGGCATCAAGGCGTCGGATGTGCTCGTTAAGACGAGATTTGAGAACGTCGATATTCTTCCGTCGGATATGAACCTTGCCGGCGCCGAGGTTGAGATGATAGCGCTCAAAAAGCGTGAGAGTCTTATCAAAATGGCGCTGGCGCAAATCTGGAACGATTACGACTATATCTTTCTTGACTGTCCGCCGTCGCTCGGACTTATAACAATCAACGCGCTGTGCGCGAGCGATACGTTTCTGGTTCCCATTCAGTGCGAGTACTACGCGCTTGAGGGCCTTGCGCAGCTTATGGCGACGGTAAGGCAGATTAAGCGTCTTTACAATCCGCAGCTTGAGCTTGAGGGCGTGCTGCTGACCATGTATGACGGGAGGCTCAATCTCACCAATCAGGTTGTTGACGAGGTCAAGAAATTCTTCCCCAAGAAAGTCTATTCGTCAACAATTCCGCGTAATGTAAGGCTGTCCGAGGCGCCCAGCTACGGCGAGCCGATAATGTATTACGACAAGACCTCTAAGGGCGCGATAGCCTACGCCGCGCTCGCTGAGGAATTCCTTAAAAAGCAGTAAGGAGGCGGCACTGTGAATACGAACAGAATCATAAAGCTCTGTGCGGTATTACTTGTTTTTGCCGCGCTCTCAACGGTGCTTATGACCTCATGCAACGAACAGAGGGATTTCAATAAGGTTGACGTTGTTTCAACGACAAAGCCTGTTACCGAACCCGTGACCTACGTTTACAGCGACTACGATGTTTTCGGAACAAGAATGGGCATGAGTCTTGAAGAAACCCAGAAGGCGCTGAACGAGAAAATTGAGATACGTTTCAGCGACTCGGGTCAGGTTTATTTTGCAATCAGCAGAAACAATCTTGATTTTATTAACGAGGGATTGGACGCTGCGGTGTATTTTATCTATGACAACGACGCAAGACTGTGTGAAATCCAGTATGTTTCGACCAACGAAACGGGCTTTGTAATCAAAGATGCAGTGGAAAAGTTCGATTCTCTCTACGGGAAGAAGGCAACAGTCAACGACGAGGACAGAACGAATTATATCTGGTACAAGGACGGAGATTATATTGTAATCACCACCTTTGTCGACGGACGTAACACAGTATCATATTTTGCAAAAGCATATTTTGAGCAGACAAAGCCGGAGTATGCTCAGGCTTACAGTGCACAGGAGGGTGAATAAATGGCTAATAAAAAAGGCGGTCTCGGCAGAGGCTGGGACGCACTTATTTACGATAATTCAGTTGAGAGCAGCGCCGGTCAGGCGGTTACGCTGCCCATAAACGACATTGAGCCCAACCGTAAGCAGCCGCGAAAGGAATTTGAGCCCAAGGCTCTCGCCGAGCTTTCGGACAGTATTAAGGAGCACGGCGTACTTCAGCCGCTGCTTGTCCGTCCGATGACCGACGGCAGCTACAGACTTGTAGCGGGCGAAAGACGTTACAGAGCCGCGAGAATGGCTGGACTTACCGAAGTTCCCGTTACAATCCGCGAAATGAGCGACGAGGAGGAAAGCGTTTTTGCGCTTATTGAAAACCTTCATCGCGAGGATCTGAACGCAATAGAAGAGGCCGAAGGTTTCAAGATGCTTATCGACACCTACGGTCTGACTCAGGAGCAGGCGGCGCAGAGGGTCGGCAAATCCCGTCCCGAGGTTGCCAATTCGCTGAGAATTCTCACCCTGCCCGAAAAGATTACGGACTATGTAAAATCGGGCAAGATTTCAAAGGGCCACGCAAAGGCACTGCTTGCGTTTGACAGCGAGGATGAGCAGCTCAGAGTTGCGGAGCTTGTAATCAAGGATAAAATAACGGTCCGCGACGTTGAAAGGCTTGCAAAGAGTCCCAAGAAGGAAAAGAAGACCGCCGAAAAGAGAGAGAAGAAGCGCGACAGGTTTTATGATGAGGTTGAGATTGCGCTGGGCAAGGCTCTCGGCAGAAAAGTCAAGGTCTTCAACACCAAGGGCTCAGGCGGCACGCTTGAAATCGAGTTCTTCTCAAAATCCGACCTTGAAAAGCTGTCCATGCAGCTTGACGAGCTTGAATAACAAATAATTCCGGAGGGAAATCATATATGCTTGATATTAAATTTTTAAGGGAAAATCCCGAAATCGTAAAGGAAAACATTAAGAAGAAGTTTCAGGACCAGAAGCTTCCGCTCGTTGACGAGGTTATCGATCTCGACTTAAAGCTTCGCGAGGCTAAGTCAAAGGGCGACGAGCTTCGCGCCGACCGTAACCGTATCAGCAAGGAAATCGGTATGTATATGGCTAAGAAGCAGCTTGAGGATGCCGAGAATGCCAAGGCAACGGTTAAGAAGCTCAATGACGAATTGGTTGAGCTTGAAGCCAAAGAGGTTGAATACGAGGCTGAGCTCAAAAAGAGAATGATGGTTATTCCCAACATTATCGGACCCAATGTTCCGATAGGCAAGGATGATTCCGAAAACGTTGAGCTTGAGCGCTTCGGCGAGCCCGTTGTGCCGGACTACGAGATCCCCTATCACGTCGATATAATGGAATCCTTCAACGGTATCGATCTCGATTCCGCAAGAAAGACCAGCGGTAACGGCTTCTATTACCTTCGCGGCGATATCGCAAGGCTTCATTCGGCTGTTCTTTCATACGCGAGAGACTTTATGATAGACCGCGGCTTTACCTATTATGTTCCGCCGTTTATGATAAGAAGCGACGTTGTTACGGGCGTTATGAGCTTCGCCGAAATGGAAAATATGATGTATAAGATTGAGGGTGAGGACCTCTATCTTATAGGTACGAGCGAGCACTCGATGATAGGCAAGTTTATCGACACGCTTATCGACGAGGACGAGCTTCCTCAGGCGCTTACGAGCTATTCGCCCTGCTTCCGTAAAGAAGTCGGCGCTCACGGCATCGAGGAGAGAGGCGTTTACAGAATTCATCAGTTCGAGAAGCAGGAAATGGTAGTTGTCTGCAAGCCCGAGGATTCGGACGTATGGTACGATAAGCTGTGGAACAATACCGTTGACTTCTTCAGAAGCCTTGATATTCCCGTCAGAACTCTTGAGTGCTGCTCGGGCGACCTTGCGGACCTTAAGGTCAAGAGCCTTGACGTTGAGGCGTGGAGCCCGCGTCAGCAGAAGTACTTTGAGGTCGGCTCCTGCTCGAACCTCGGTGACGCTCAGGCGAGAAGACTCGGCATCAGAGTACGCGGCAAGGACGGCAAATATTTTGCACACACCCTCAACAACACCGTTGTTGCACCGCCGAGAATGCTTATCGCCTTCCTTGAGAACAACCTTCAGGCAGACGGAAGCGTCAGAATCCCCGAACCGCTGCGAATGTATATGGGCGGCAAGGAATTCCTGTCGAAATAAGGTTTTATAACAGCAAAGCAAAAGACAGCCGAATTAACCGGCTGTCTTTTTTTGACAAATTTGAGTTTGTCGGGGAGAAGTAGGATAGGACATAAGCCTCCCTTGTCA
>JAUMVO010000019.1 GCA_030530095.1 Clostridiaceae bacterium | reverse complement strand
CTTTAACAAGGGGCGCTGTTTTGCTCTATCAAACTCAGCGACAAACTCAAATTTGAAAACAAAAAAACGGAACAGCGGTGAGCTGTTCCGTAATTCTTTAATAATTATCCGCCTATCATATCAACAACCGTATCAACTATGCTCTTGGTTGTTGTTTCGGGCTGAGTGGTCGTCGGCGCGGGACCCCAGACCTGAACGTAGATTTCCTTGCCCTTTTCGTATGTGCCGCCCGCCTCGGGTGTGAGGGCAACTACCTCGTCGGGAGTGTGGGTGCCGTCGTTGTTCTTCTCAACCTTCTTGCACTTGAAGCCCGCTTCGGTGAGCGTCTTGTAAGCGGTTTCGTACATTGAGCCCGTAACGTCGGGAAGCAGAATCTGTTCCTTGCCCTTTGAAACGGTGAAAACGAGCTGCGCGCCCTTTTCAACCTGAGTGCCGGGCTCAAGGCTTTGCTCTATAATGTAGCCCGATTCATATTCGTCGGAATAAGCATACTCGGCGACCATCTTGAAGCGCGTCTTCTGAACTTCGTCGCCCGCGATACGCGTGTAAATCATACCTACGAATTTGGGAACCTCGATAATCTCGGAAGCGACCTGTGTAGTCGTTGTTTCCTCGGGCGGCGCGGTGAAATGCTTAACGGCGAAATATCCGCCGACACCGAGCAGTCCTACGCCTAAGACTATTAAGAAGGCGATAATGCTCATCTTTATCTGACGCTGCTTGTTCTGCTCCTGAATGGCGAGCTTTTCAAGGCGCTTGCGCTCCGCAAGCTCATCATCGGTTGTTGTCGGCTCGCTGACCTTGCGGCTGGTTGCCATGGTGCTCGGCGAACCCGAAAGCTCCTCGCGAAGCTGGTCTATGCTCTCGGTTCTGTCGGCAGGCTCGATATTGATTGCGTGGTCGAGCGCCGTTATCAGATAAGCGGGGAGAGACTCAATTACCCTCGGCGGGAGCATAAGCTTGTCGTTGGTAATTCTCTCGTTCGCGTCGGCAGGCGTCGAGCCCACAAGCGCGCGGTAGATAACGCCCGCAAGCGCATAAATATCACTCCACGGACCGCAGTCCTCGAGATAGGAATACTGCTCGATTGCCGCATAGCCGCCGAACAGCTCACAGTCAAAATCGGTGTTCTGACATCTCGACTCGTTAATCATAAAGCCGACGAGACGAAGCTTGCCGTCACGGCCAAGTACAAGCGTGTTCGGCGAAATGCCGAGGTGATAAACGCCCATTGAATGAAGCGTTGAAATCGTCGTAAACAGCGGGAAGAGTATGCTCTTGAGCCTTTCCCAGGGGAGAGTACCCGTCCTGCTCTTGAGAAGAAAATCGCGTAGCGTAATCGTGTCGATATATTCGCTTATCGAGTATGCCGTGTTGTTTTCCTCAACTATATCTATAACGGGGATAAGTCCCTGCAGATCGCGGCCGCGCGCAAGCTTACGCCATAAATCAAGGAACGCGGCAAGTCCGTCATTGAAATATGCCTCGCTGCTCCTGCTGACGGTAAGCTCGGTTGTGCCGAAAAGCCTTTTAGCGTGGCGCTCGGGCAGGTATTCGCGTATCGTTACGGGGACGCTGTTCTGAAGGTCATAACCCATATAGGTTACGCCGTCGCCGCCCGCTGAGAGCATTTTGCCGATGACGTAGCGCTCCGAAATCACCGTGCGAAGCGGTAAAAACGGAGTAATCTGCGGAGAATCGGCGTTGAATCCGCAGAACGGACACTGTTTCTTGGAACCGATTTCCTTCATACAGCCCATACATAAATTTTCGGCTACCATAAAATGCCTCCAACTGATTTGATGTCAAATCAATAATATATAAATTATAATGTTTTGTCAATTACTTCTTGCCAGTCGAGCCGAAGCCGCCTGCGCCGCGTTCGGTGTCGTCAAGCTCGTCGCTTAAAACGAACTCGGTTTTGAGAAACGGAACGATAACCATCTGTGCAATTCTCTCGCCGTTTTCAATCTGAGCGAGCACGTTTGAATGATTGTGAAGCGAAACCATGACCTCGCCGCGGTAATCGGAGTCTATAACGCCGACCTTGTTGGCGGGGGCGAGGCCGCGCTTTGTACCCAGACTGCTTCTGGCAAAGACGAGACCTACGTATCCGTCGGGAATTTCGAACGCGAAGCCCGTGTGTATCAGTACGGTTTCGTGCGGGGGAATTTCGATAAAATCACGCTCGCAGACAGCGTATAAATCAGCACCCGCCGAGCCGACGGTTGCATGGGTGGGAACGGTCGCGTTTTCGTTTAACTTTTTGATTCTTACCTTTTCCATTATTCCACTCCTCTTGTGAAAAGTCCTCTTGTATATTCGCCCTTCGGCGCACTGTGAAGCCTGTAAGCGTTAAGAATGCCGCGTACCTCTTCTTTCGTTTCGGTGGTGAAAACGAGCATGTCAAACGACGTGCCGCGGATTTCACTAAGACGGTCGAGCATATAGGTCGGCACCGAATTGTATAACTGTGAAAAACCGTTTTCGCATCTAACGGGGAAGTAAATTCCTTTGCGGTCGGTAAGGCAGCTCTGACGTTTGCATTCCTTGCAGTCAACCCCGTTTCTTACGGGACAGTTACGCGTGAGCATCAGCGGCGTTCTGCCGTAAACGACGCAGCCCGTTTTTATGCCCGAAATATCGGCAATCTGCTTCGTTGTCAGTTCATACGAGAGCACCTGCTCGCTGACACCGAGCCTTTCCGCTTCGCCGAGGGCAACCGAATTAAATATATTCATAAACGGTCCGCCTATGACCTGCTTGCCTGCGTTTCTTGCAAGCGCAAGCGCGTCGGGCGTGTTGCAAAGCGCGAATGCGGCGGGACTGCTTTTAAGCTTTTCTGCGATTATGTCATAATTGCCGAACAGTCCGCGCGGAACGGTAACGCCTGCCGAGTATTTGTTTATAATATCCGCGTCCGTATCAAGCGGCAGGAACATTCTGTCACATTCAATTTCTTCGGGTATCTGATCAACCGACGAAAACTGAATATACAGCTTTCTGCGGTCTGTGCTTTCGGCTTTACTCTTTGTAATTCTATATTCGTTAAGTTTGTACGGCTTTCGGTATGTAATATCGTCGGCAAGCTTTGTGAGCGCTTCACGGCGAAGCGCATTTATTGCCGACAGCGGAACGCTGACGTTTTCGCCTATGTCGCATTCTATACTGTCTGCAAAGAATACCGTACCGCCGCATTTTGACAGCTGAGCATTTACACTCTCAGTGTCAAGCGGTCTGCTGAGAGCCTGTTCGCATACATTGCCGCCCTCAACGAAAACACTTTTCCCTCTGGCTTTTGCCGAGAGCGTAGGCTTCTCGCCGATATGCGCCGAGAAAAAGAATTCGGCGGGGTAAACGGCGTTTTCCTTTTCGTACAGTTTTTCGTATTTTTTGAGAAGCTCGCCCGTTGCGGAGGTTACGTCGTCCTTTTCGCGTTTGCCGAACATTTCCCGTCCGAGCTTTGCTTCGTAATAGCCGTCGGTAAAGCCAGAGCGTGAGAACAGAGCGCGCAGTTCATTCTTATCGCTTTCGCCGTAGCAGCCGTCAAGCGCCTTGCGGCATGCCGTGACCGCGGCGGCGACGTATTCTGGGCGTTTCATCCTGCCTTCAATTTTGAAGGAGCACACGCCGATATCGTTTAACTCGTTTATACGTTCAATGAGTGATAAATCCTTTAAGCTTAAGTCCGTACCCGTGCCGCCCTTTGCCGCGAAAGGAAGTCTGCACGGCTGGGCGCAGAGTCTGCGGTTGCCGCTTCGCGAGCCTAACATCGCGCTCAGAAGGCACTGTCCCGACACGCACATGCACAGCGCGCCGTGAACGAAGGCTTCAAGCTCAACAGGGGAGACGGCGGCGATTTTCTCAATCTCCGTCTTTGACAATTCACGCGGAAGAACCGCACGTGTAAAGCCAAGCTCGCTTAACAGCTTAATTCCCTCGGGCGTGCCCGTTGAGAGCTGAGTTGAGGCGTGCATAGCTATATCGGGGCAGATTTCGCGTACAAGCTTTGCCACGCCTAAATCCTGAATTATCAGCGCATCCGCACCCGCCTCGCAGATGTGTTTTATTGTATCGGCAAGCTCGGGCATTTCGCCGTCGCTTATGAGCGTGTTGAGCGTTACGTGGCACTTGACCGAGTGCAGATGACAGTAGTCAATGGCTTTTTTGAGCTCGTCGCTGCCGAAATTTGAAGCGTTTCTGCGGGCGTTGAAATTCCCCGCGCCGAAATAAACGGCATCGGCGCCGCAGCGCACCGCCGCGACGAGGGACTGCATATTACCCGCGGGAGCTAAGATTTCAGGCTTCATCGTCAGACGTGTCAAAGAGATTAATCTGATTTGTTCTTGACTTGGCCTCGTCCTTCATACGCTCGATTTCGCGCTTATAGAAGTCGCGTTCGGACTGAGCGTTTGCCGCGTCCTCAAGATAGCTCTTGATTTCGCTGCGGATTTCCTCGGTCTTCTTAAGAGCGTCCTTCGACTCAAAGCAGTACTGCATTGCGACGAGTATCGCAATCTGCATGGTCGAGGAGGTGGGATTGGCCTTCTTTATTTCCTTGATTCTGGAGTCGATTTCCGCCGCGATTTTCTTTGTGAATTCGGGGGATTCATCCGTCTTGATAGCGTATTCTATTCCTGCGATTTTAACCTTTACGGTTTCAGCCATATTTTTCACCTCATTAATGAAAATACTTAACATTTCAAGTATAACGCAAATACCCGAAAACTGCAAGAATTTTATATAAAAAAGCATTTTACTGTAAAGCTGATTGCCTTTACACAAAAAATCGCATTTTTTGTCATATTATTGAACACATCGGCGTAAAATATTATATTTCAACTTTACATTGAGGCGGATTTGGATTATAATTCTAATATAATGTTATTGGAAGTGGTATTATGTTTCCCAAAAGGGCTTATGCCGTAATTGATCTTGACGCGCTTCGCGCCAATGCTCAGGCGGTTATTGACAAGGTCGGACCCGACGTAAAGATTATGTCGATAGTCAAGACCGACGCTTACGGCCACGGCGCCGTACCCGTCGCAAGGGAGCTTGAGGATCTGGGCGTCGATTACTTCGGCGTAGCGAGCGTTGACGAGGGCGTTCTTTTAAGAAAGCACGGTATTAAAAGTCCGATACTCATACTCGGTTACGTTTTCCCCGAGGAATACGAACGCCTTATTGACAGCGAACTTATGCACGCCGTTTTCTCATACGATAACGCCGTCGCGCTCAACGAAAAGGCGAAGTGGCTCAACAAAACGGTTAAGATTCATATAAAGGTCGACACGGGCATGGGCCGTATAGGCTTCCTGCCGAATAAGGACAGCATTGAAGAGATTAAGAAAATCAGCAAGCTTTCAAATGTCAAGATAGACGGCATTTTCACGCATTTCGCGTGCGCCGATTTCCGTGACAAGACCTCGTCCAACCGTCAGAAGAAGCTGTTTCTCGATTTCCTTGACCAGCTCAAGGCGCAGGGCGTTGACGTTGGCATCCGCCACATGGACAACAGCGCCTCGATTATCGACGAGGACCGCGATTTTCTTGATATGGTGCGCATTGGTATCATGGGCTACGGACTGTTTCCGTCAGAGGAGGTCGACACCGATTTCCCGCTTACGCCCGTTATGCAGCTTAAGAGCAGCGTGTCGTACGTCAAAAACGTTCACAAGGGCTTTACCGTCAGCTACGGCAGCACCTTTGTCGCAAAGGACGATATGACAGTCGCGACCGTTTCCATAGGTTACGGCGACGGCTACCCGCGCAGCCTTTCGAACAGGGGCAGGGTAATAATAAACGGTCAGTTCGCCAATATAATAGGCAGGGTTTGCATGGACCAGTTTATGGTTGACGTGACCGATCTCGACGTCAAGCAGGGCGATACCGTAACGCTGTTCGGCAAGGACGGAAACTTCGACCTGAGCGTTGAGGAGCTTTCCGGTCTTTCGGGCAGATTCAATTACGAGCTTTGCTGCGATATCAATATGCGCGTACCCCGCGTTTACATCAAGGACGGCGAAGTCGTCGAAGTGCTTGATTATCTGGAAAGACTGTAAACATATATCATAACCGCCCTTTTCGGGGCGGTTTTTCTGTTGCTTAATATCCTCATTTGCTGTATAATTATTCTATATTAAAAAAAGACAGGGTGATAATATGTCCTCAAGATTAAACAAAAAACCCATACTCGCGATTTGCTACGACTTTGACCGCACGCTCTCGCCCGACGAAATGCAGGCGCAGGGCTATATTCAGTCGGTCGGCTATGACGTTGCCGCCGATTTCTGGAAGAAGTCAAACGAATTGGCGCACGAAAACGAAATGGACGAAAACCTCGCCTATATGTATATGATGAAAAAGGAAGCCGAGGGCCAGCTCGTTTTTAACCGCAAGGCCCTTGCCGAGTACGGCTCTAAGGTTGAGCTTTATCCCGGCGTCGTGGATTGGTTTGAGCGTATTAATGAGTACGGCGAGGAAAACGGCGTTGAAATTGAGCACTATATCATTTCGTCGGGACTCAAGGAAATGATTGAGGGCACGCCTATTGCAAAGTATTTCAAAAAGATTTACGCAAGCTCCTTTTACTACAACGAAAGGGGAGTTGCCGAGTGGCCCGCTCAGGCGGTCAACTACACAAACAAGACGCAGTTCCTCTTCAGAATCGAAAAGGGAACACTCGACGTCAACGACAAGACGGTCAACAAGTTCTATAAGCCGTCGGAGATAAGAATTCCCTTCCGCAATATCGTCTATATCGGCGACAGCGATACCGACGTGCCGTGCATGAAGCTTGTCAACACCTACGGCGGTTATTCCGTCGGCGTTTATAACCCCGAAACGGGCGACAAGTCGAAGGTCTACCGTATGATAAAGGACAACCGTATCAAGTATTTTGTCGCTGCAGACTATACCGAGGACGGCGAGGTCGATACGCTCGTAAAAGGTATTATCAAAAAGACCGCCGAAAACGAACGCCTTCAGCAGCGCTTCTACAGCTGCGACGAGGAAGCGAAGGAGTATTTCGGCTCGCAGGATTAAAAAATACAATAAAATTTCTTCATTAACGGGGTGAGGGGAGTGAACAGGATTATTTCCTTTATTATGGCTGTTGCTTCATTCTTTTCGTCGCTGACAGGCGGCGCAGTAAACAAGACTTATTTCAGAAATGAATACACTCTGCCCGAGACTTTGGCGCCCTATACTCAGATTGACACAACGCCGAAGACCGACTGGAAGGCGAGCTTTATTTGGGATTCCTCAGACGGCAGCGAGGAAAACGTGTGGATGTGCCTGAGAAAGACGGTTGAGCTTTCCGAAGTTCCCGAAACGCTGACGGCATATATTGCGGCAGATTCAAAATACTGGCTTTATATCAACGGCGAAACCGTTGTTTTTGAAGGCTCGGTTAAAAGAGGACCGACCGCCGATGACAGTTATTATGACAGCGTAGATACTGCACCTTATCTTAAGCAGGGCAAAAACGTAATCTGCGCGCTTGTCTGGTTCTGGGGTAAGGATAAAAACTATTCCTATACCTCAAGCGGTAAGGCGGGCTTTATCTTCGAAGCGGGGAGCATACTTTCCGACAGCAGCTGGAAGGTATGCCGCAACAGCGCTTACCGTAACGCTGCCCTCGGCGCTCAACCGAATTACCGTCTGCCCGAATTCAATATCAACTATGACGCAGGCAGGGAGGTCGGCGACTGGCTGTCGCCCGATTTTGACGACTCTGCATGGAAAAATGCGACCGAATACGGAACGGGCGGCTGCGCACCGTGGGGAAAGCTCTTCCCGAGAGGTATTCCGCTTTTGAAGGATTACGGGCTGAAGGACTATGAAAACTCGGCACAATACAGGGGCGTTACGTTTGATTCGGAAAAGAAAATAACGCTTAATATTCCGTATAATGCACAGTGTACGCCTTATCTTAAAGTAGAAGCGCCGTCGGGCAGAAAAATCCGTATTATAACCGAAAACACGTGGTTAGGCTCCGTCAACGACACATATATCACGCGTGAAGGCGAGCAGGAGTTTGAGGCGCTCGGCTGGTTTAACGGCGAGCATATTACCTATGTGATACCCTCGGGCGTAAAAGTACTTGAACTGAAATACAGAGAAACGGGTTACGACACCGAATTTTCGGGTATGTACGAATGCTCGGACGAAAGGCTTAACACGCTGTGGCAGAAGTCTCTGCGTACCCTTTACGTCACTATGCGCGACAATTTTATGGACTGTCCCGACAGGGAAAGAGCGCAGTGGTGGGGCGACGTTACCAATGAGATGGCCATGTCAATGTATGCGCTGGATGCGAGCTCTTATCTGCTTTATCAGAAGGGTGTTGTTTCCCTGCTCGGGCACATTGATCCCGCAACAAACGTTTTGCAGACTGTTGTGCCGATTGACAACGCATTCTATGAGCTTCCCGTGCAGCAGCTTGCGGGAATATGCGGCTTCTGGACCTATTATTCATACACGGGCGACAGGGATTTTCTCAGTATCGTTTATGACGCCGCGGTCAATTATGTCAATCTCTGGAGCATAGGTGAAAATCACCTTGTCGTACACCGCGAGGGCTCCTGGGACTGGATGGACTGGGGCAAGCTTGAGGACACGCCCGCAATTGAAAATGCGTGGTATTACTATGCGCTTTCGACAATATGCAATATGGCAAAGGTGCTCGGAAAGAACTGCGACGGCTTTACCGAAAGAATGCGCGAAATAGAGCTCGGCTACGAATCGCTCTGGACCGAAAACGGTTATAAAAGCGAAGACGTGAAAAAGCCCGACGACAGGGCAAATGCGCTGGCTGTCATTTCGGGCCTCGCGGGTGAGGATAAATACGGCGTAATTGCCGACGTGCTGACAGAAGTTAAGAATTCAAGCCCGTACATGGAATACTATGTTCTTGAGGCTCTCTGCCGTATGGGCAGACCTGAACTTGCAAAAAGCAGAATGCTCGAACGGTACGGCGCTATGATAAGCGAGGACTGTTCAACGCTCTGGGAGCATTGGAAAAAGAGCAAAGGCACAAGCAATCACGCGTGGTCCGGCGGACCGCTGGTCATAATGAGCAAATATTTTGCCGGTATCCGTCCGACAGCTGCGGGTTACAGTGAATACATAATCAAACCCGCTTTCAGCGAAAACGATACTATTAAGTGCGTCGTTCCGTCAGTAAAAGGCTATATCAGTGTAACCGAAACCAAAACCGACAGCTCGTTCACAATTGACGCACATTTGCCCAAAGGCGCAACGGCGCTCATTTATCTGCCGTACAAAGACGGGCAAACAGTTAAGCTTAACGGACAGGTTATCGGTCAGAACAACAGCTTTATTCAAACTGACGGTATTACACTTGTCGAAGCACAAAACGGCTTCGCAGTATTCAAGCTGACACCTGCCGAAAGCACGCACGTCTGCTTCACGGCTGAGAATTAACGAAAACAGCATAAAAAAAAGAGGATGGCTTGCGCCATCCTCTTTTTATTTGGTTAATTCAATTTGAATTATTTCTCATCCTTGATTGCAGCCTGTGCTGCTGCAAGACGTGCAATCGGAACACGGAAGGGTGAGCATGAAACGTAATCAAGGCCGATTTCGTGGCAGAACTCAACCGATACGGGGTCGCCGCCGTGCTCACCGCAGATACCGCAGTGCATGTCGGGACGAACGCTCTTACCGAGCTGAACAGCCATCTTCATAAGCTTGCCTACGCCAACCTGGTCGAGCTTTGCGAACGGATCGTTCTCAAAGATCTTGTTGTCATAGTATGCGCCGAGGAACTTACCTGCATCGTCACGGCTGAAGCCGTAAGTCATCTGGGTAAGGTCGTTGGTACCGAAGCAGAAGAACTCAGCTTCCTTGGCAATCTCGTCGGCAGTAAGAGCTGCTCTCGGGATTTCGATCATGGTACCAACCTCATACTTGAGGTCTGCGCCTGCAGCTGCGATTTCAGCGTCAGCTGTAGCAACAACTACGTCCTTAACGAACTTAAGCTCCTTAACTTCACCTACGAGAGGAATCATAATCTCGGGAACGATGTTCCAGTCAGGATGATTCTTCTTAACGTTGATAGCGGCGCGGATGACGGCTCTGGTCTGCATCTTGGCGATTTCGGGATATGTAACCGTAAGACGGCAACCGCGGTGACCCATCATGGGGTTGAACTCGTGGAGTGAAGCGATGATGTTCTTGATGTCAGCAACGCTCTTGTTCTGAGCCTTTGCAAGTGCTTCAATGTCAGCTTCCTCGGTGGGAACGAACTCATGAAGCGGAGGATCAAGGAATCTGATGGTTACGGGGCATCCCTCAAGAGCCTCATAAAGAGCCTCAAAGTCGCCCTGCTGATAAGGCATAATCTTGTCAAGAGCAGCTTCTCTCTCCTCAACTGTGTCCGAGCAAATCATCTCTCTGAATGCTGCGATTCTGTCAGCCTCGAAGAACATATGCTCTGTACGGCAAAGACCGATACCCTCTGCGCCGAGCTCACGAGCCTTCTTAGCGTCTGCGGGTGTGTCGGCATTGGTGCGTACCTTAAGCTTTCTGTACTTGTCAGCCCATTCCATAACTCTGCCGAAGTTACCTGTTACGGAAGCTTCAACTGTCGGGATGATGCCGTCATAGATGTTACCGGTTGAACCGTCGATTGAAATGTAGTCGCCCTCAACGAAGGTCTTGCCGCCGAGCTCGAACTTCTTGTTGGCTTCGTCCATAATGATATCGCCGCAGCCCGATACGCAGCAGGTACCCATACCTCTTGCAACAACAGCTGCGTGAGAGGTCATACCGCCTCTTACCGTAAGGATGCCCTGAGCAGCCTTCATACCGGTAATGTCTTCGGGTGAGGTTTCAAGACGAACGAGAACAACCTTCTCGCCTCTCTCGTTCCACGCTGCAGCGTCGTCAGCGGTGAAAACGATCTTGCCGCAGGCAGCGCCGGGTGAAGCGCCGAGGCCCTTGCCCATAGGAGTAGCAGCCTTGAGTGCTTTTGCGTCGAACTGCGGGTGAAGAAGTGTGTCGAGGTTTCTCGGGTCTATCATGAGAACTGCTTCCTTCTCAGTCTTCATGCCCTCGTCAACGAGGTCGCATGCGATCTGGAGAGCTGCGGGAGCTGTTCTCTTGCCGTTACGGCACTGAAGCATATAGAGCTTGCCCTTTTCAACGGTGAACTCCATATCCTGCATATCGTGGTAATGCTCCTCGAGGATGCCGCAAACCTTAATGAAGTCTGCGTATGCCTGCGGGAACTTCTCAGCCATTTCCTCAATCGGCATGGGAGTACGAACGCCTGCAACAACGTCCTCGCCCTGTGCGTTTGTAAGGAATTCGCCCATGAGCTTCTTCTCGCCGGTAGCGGGGTCTCTTGTGAATGCAACGCCCGTGCCGCAGTCATCGCCCATGTTACCGAAAGCCATCATCTGTACATTGACGGCTGTACCCCATGAATAGGGGATATCGTTGTCACGACGGTAAACGTTTGCTCTCGGGTTGTCCCATGAACGGAAAACAGCCTCGATAGCGCCCTTGAGCTGAACCTTGGGATCGGTCGGGAAATCGGTACCGATCTTGTTCTTGTACTCATTCTTGAACTGACCTGCAAGCTCCTTGAGGTCATCAGCGGTAAGCTCAACGTCCTGCTTAACGCCGCGAGCTTCCTTCATCTCGTCGATGAGCTGCTCGAAATATTTCTTACCGACTTCCATAACAACGTCGGAATACATCTGAATAAATCTTCTGTAGCAGTCCCAAGCCCAACGGGGATTGTTTGACTTCTCAGCCATAACTGCAACAACGTCCTCGTTAAGACCGAGGTTAAGGATTGTATCCATCATGCCGGGCATTGATGCACGTGCGCCCGAACGAACTGAAACGAGAAGCGGATTTTCCTTATCGCCGAACTTCTTGCCGGTGATTTCTTCCATCTTAACGATGTACTCATCGATTTCGGCCATAATCTCGTCATTGATTTTTCTGCCGTCTTCATAGTACTTTGTGCAAGCCTCGGTAGAGATGGTGAAGCCCTGAGGAACGGGGAGACCGATGTTGGTCATTTCCGCAAGGTTAGCGCCCTTACCGCCGAGAAGCTCACGCATGTTTGCGTTACCCTCTGAGAAGAGGTAAACATACTTGTGTGCCATAAAAAATACCTCCAAAAAATAATTAACGTACTTAGTGGTTGTCCGAAAAATATGAACGGACATTTTTAACCGCATACATTATAACAGAAAACGTTTTTTTATGCCACATTTTTTTGCAAAAATTACGTAGTCCTATTTATAAATGTTTTATATATAAAATAATACTATTTTATTTATTTTGCACAAAAAGAAAACAGACCTGAGTTTTCAGGTCTGTTCTGTGTTTGATTTTTCAGTTTTTAAGGCTCTGAAGCGGGGCGGGAATGCGTCCGCCGCGGTTGATAAACTTGGCGGGTGAGCAGGTGTTGACCTTCATTATCGGCGAAACTCCGAACAGACCGCCGAAATTGATTTCCTCGCCGTCCTTTTTGCCGATGGCGGGTATAACCCTGACAGCCGTGGTCTTTGAGTTTACCATACCGATAGCCGCCTCGTCTGCGATTATCGCCGCAATAACCTCTGCGGACGTGTCGCCGGGAATTGCTATCATATCAAGGCCTACCGAGCAGACCGCCGTCATGGCCTCAAGTTTTTCGATGAGAAGCGAACCGCTTCTTGCGGCGTCAATCATACCTGCGTCCTCGCTGACGGGTATGAATGCGCCCGAAAGACCGCCGACGTGCGACGAAGCCATTACGCCGCCCTTCTTGACGGCATCGTTGAGAAGCGCAAGACACGCTGTCGTGCCGCAGGCTCCGCACTGCTCAAGTCCCATTTCCTCAAGTATATGCGCAACCGAGTCGCCGACTGCGGGAGTCGGAGCGAGCGAAAGGTCAACTATGCCGAAGGGCACGCCGAGCCGCTCGGATGCAACCGAAGCAACGAGCTGACCGACGCGCGTGATTTTGAATGCGGTTTTCTTGACGGTATCGGCAACCTCGGTGATATCTGCGTCGGGAATTTTTGAGAGCGCCGCGCGTACAACACCGGGGCCCGAAACGCCGACGTTTATAACGCAGTCGGGCTCGCCTGCGCCGTGGAAGGCGCCCGCCATAAAGGGATTGTCCTCGGGTGCGTTGCAGAATACAACAAGCTTTGACGGGCCTACAAGTCCATTGTCCTTTGTCTTTATTGCGCTTTCAAGCACGATTTCGCCCATAAGCTTTACGGCGTCCATATTAATACCCGTTTTTGTCGAGCCGATATTGACGCTCGAGCAGAGTCTTTCGGTCTCGGCAAGCGCTTCGGGTATGCTCTTTATAAGCGCCTCGTCGCCCGAGGCAAAGCCCTTGTGAACGAGCGCCGAATAGCCGCCCAGAAAATTGACGCCGACGGTCTTTGCCGCCTTGTCGAGCGTTCTGGCGTACTTAATCGGGTCGCCGCCGCTTGCGCCAAGAAGCATGGAAACCGGCGTTACGGAAATGCGCTTGTTAATTATCGGAATGCCGTATTCCTTTTCTATATTTTCGCCCGTTTCGACGAGCTTTTCGGCCTTGCGGCAGATTTTGTCGTAAATTCTCCCGCACGCTCTGTCTATGTCGGAGTCGGCGCAGTCCAGCAGAGAAATACCCATCGTTATCGTTCTGATATCGAGGTTCTCCTCCTGAATCATATTGATAGTTTCAAGTATGTCTTTGGTGTTAATCATTGTGCTTTACCTCAGATTCTGTGCATCGAGTTGAAGATGTCCTCGTGCATGGCGCTGACGCTCAGTCCCATATCCTCGCCGAGTTTTTTGCACTTTTCCGCAAAGGCGGTAAATTCGATATTGCACTTTGAAACGTCAACGAGCATAATCATACAGAACATATCCTGCAAAATCGACTGTGAAACCTCGATAACGTTGACGTTGTTTTCGGCGCATACGGTTGAAATCTTGGCGAGTATGCCGACCATATCCTTGCCGACTACGGTAATAATTGCGCGCATTTTTAATTACCTCCGTTTTTTGATTGCAAGTATTCTAACATAAAAACTTTCGCTTTGCCACATAAAAAATCAAAAAATTTCAAAAAAGTGTACTATTATCGGATTTTTTATGATAAAATAAACGTAACATAATTTTTTTGAGGTGCATTATGTATCGTAAATTAGTTGATATGCACGTACACAGCGACAACTCGCCCGACGGACACCATTCCGCAATGTTTATATGCGAGAAGGCGGAGCTGATGGGCGTGCGCGCGATTGCATTTACCGACCACTGTGAGATTGACGTCTATGAAAAGGAGAGCTACGACAGGCGCGTGGTTCAGTCCTTCTTTGAGATTTCGAAGGCGCAGTCGGCGTTCCGAGGCAAGGTGCTCGTGCTTCGCGGCATTGAGCTGGCGCAGGGGCATTACGACAAGCGGCTTTCGGACACGGTGCTCGCGCATTACGATTACGACGTCGTTATCGGCGCGGTGCATGCGCTTCGCAATACGACGGATTTCTGCCACCTCAAAAAGTACAACGAACAAAGCGTTAAGGAATACACGGAAAAGTATTTCCGTGAAATTTATAACCTTGTGAAATGGGGCAATTTTGACATACTTGCCCACCTTACATATCCCTTCCGCTATTTTTATCAGGACGGCGGTATTGACGTCAATATTCACGACTATGACGGTCAGGTTGACGAAATACTGAAGCTTCTGGCCGAGAAGGAAAAGGCGCTTGAAATCAACACCGCGGGATTGCGTATGCCCTACGGCAAGCTGTCGCCCGAGGCAGATATAGTTAAGCGTTTTCACGAGCTCGGCGGCAAGTACGTTACCTTCGGCTCGGACGCGCATTACGCTGAGGACATTACGGCTGGACTTGAAAATGCGTACGACGTGATGAAAGAGGCGGGCTTCGATTGCTTCACGCTCTATCAGAAGCGCACGCCGATACTTATGCCGATTGAATGAGAGGTAGTTTATGATAGTAAAAGCTGCGGCTAAAATCAATCTTCTGCTCGACGTTGCCGGGATTCTTCCCGACGGCTATCACAGTCTTAATATGATTATGCAGTCGGTCAGCTGTTACGATACCGTAAGGGTTGAGAGAACGGGCGGCGAAGCGATTAAGATTATAACCGCGGACAAGCGTGTGCCGACCGACGAAAAGAATATTGCATACAAGGCGGCAAAGGAGTTTTTCCGTTACAACCGTATTACGCGCGGCAGGGGAATTGAAATTGAGATTGAAAAGAAGATTCCCATGGCGGCGGGACTTGCGGGCGGCAGCGCCGACGCGGCGGCTGTGATTTTTGCGCTCAATTCGCTTTACAATAAGAATTTAAGTCAGCCCGAGCTTTGCGATATAGGCGAAAGGGTAGGCGCAGACGTTCCGTTTTCGCTGACAGGCGGTACGGCATACTGCACCGACAAGGGCGGAGTTATCGCGCCGCTTCCTTTAATTAAGAATTGCTTTATCGTTCTCTGTAAGCCCGATATGAGCGTGTCAACAGTCAGTGCGTACAAGCTTCTTGACGAGGCTGAGTATATACGCCATGCCGACACGGTCGGTATGCTTCACGCGGTCAAGACGGGCAGCTATCCTACAATGTGCAAGAAGGCGTGCAACGTCTTTGAGCAGGTTATCGAGGTGCCCAAGCGCCCGTATATCAAATCGGTTATGAAGAAGCACGGCGCGGACCTTGCGATGATGAGCGGCAGCGGACCTACGGTTTACGGCGTTTTCAGGGATGAGAAAAAGGCGCAAAAGTGCGCCGACGCACTTATGAAGGAATTCAGCGAGGTCATACTCTGCGAAACCTGCGAAAAGTCGGTTGAGACAGTATAATATATAAAATGAAAAAAGACCGAAGCGCCGCTTCGGTCTTTTAATTATGCCGTGATTATTCGCCCTTCATTTCGAGGAGCTTAACCTTACCCTCAAAGGCTGCCTGCGAAACCTTGATGGAATCGGTGATAGCCGCCTTGATGTCATCCTCTTCAACGCCTAATTCAAGGCAGTATTTCTTGTCAATGAAGAGGTTGTAGTCCATAATGTCGGGAAGCTGCATGGGATCCATACCGGACTCGATATTTCTTTTCTTGTAGTCCTTTACTATCTTGCCCATGCCCAGTCTCATCATCCACGGAGCAACGGTGACTATCTTTCTGCCTGCCATTCCTCTGGCTGCAAATACTATGTCGAGGAATTCGGGCCATGTCATATTGTACATACCTATCGGAATAGCTTCAAATCCGGTCTTGCCGAGCTTGTTTTCAGCCGCACCGGCGATAACCTGACCTACCTGACGGCAGGTGAGCATTGCGGTACCGCCCTTCGGATACATCGTGAAGGGAAGCTTGTCCATGCCCTGAATCTGTTCGATAAGAACGGTCCATACGGGCTTTCTGCCGGGCTGAGTGCCGAAGATGTAGGGCAGCTCAAGCACGCAGGTCGAGAAGTTCTCGTCAGCAGCGTCCTCGCAGACCTTTTCCTGATCCATTCTTGACTTCATATAGGGGTTTCTCTCGGTGAGCTTCATCTCGGGCTTGATCTTGTGCAGATAAGCAAAGTATGAGCCGAGAACTACCGCTCTCTTAACGCCGACCTTCTTGCAAAGCGGGAAAATTCTCTCGAGCGGAGCGATGTTGTACTTGTGATACTGCTCAAGTACGGGGGGATGGAATTCAACTCTCTCGTCAACGCCTGCGGCAAAGATGAAAACATCAGCGCCCTGAAGCATTGCCTCGATTTCCTCGTCTGACTTCTTGTTGATGTCGCCGAAGATTATCTCCATCTCCTCGGGAATCGGTGCGCCCTCGGGAAGAGGGGGAAGGGCAACGGTAGTTACCTGATGGCCTCTCTTGATGAGGGTTGTTGCGGCTTCACAGCCTAAAAGACCTGTTCCGCCTATCATGAATACCTTCATTTTCTTTCCTCCTAATTATATATGTTAATTAAATTTTGCTCAGTCCTTGAAAATCGGGTCAAACATCGGCAGCTTTGACATTTTCATAACCGCCGAGAAAAGACGTCCGCCCTGAACGGGCATAAGACGGCCGAAATAATTCATAAACGCCGCGTCAAAGCCGTGAACACCGAGGGGCTTCTTTGAGCGGATATCGTTCATAATCATCTTTACCATACGCTCGCACGACGTGCTGACCATATTGAGATACTTCTGGCCCTTGTCGTCGGCAGCCTCCTGATTGCGGAAGATATCTGTCTTTGTAAAGCCGGGGCAAACTATGCCGACGTAGCACTTGCCGCGAAGCTCCTCTCTGAGAGCTTCACTGAGTGATTTGAGTGCCGCCTTTGAAGCCGAATAAACCGACGTGCCCGCAAGAGTCATAAGCGCGGCTGACGAGTCGATATTGATAATCGCCGGCGTCGGGGATTCAAGCAGCAGCGGAAGCAGAGCGTGAATTGAATAAACCGCCGAATAAAAGTTGATGTTCATGGCGTTCTCTATGTACTCAATCGAGTAATTCTGGAACCTGTCGAACTTCGGCAGTATGCCCGCGTTGTTGATAAGCACGTCGGGCTTTATATCGTTTTTCTTAAGATAATCAACAAACTTAACCCAGTTTTCCTCTTTGGAAACGTCAAAAAGCTGATACGAGAAGTTCTCGGAATACGAGCCTAATTCCTCGACAACCTTCTTCATTTTTTCCTCGCTTCTCGCAATACCGATAACGCGGCAGCCGTGCTCCTTGATGAGCTTTTCGGCAATTCCCTTACCCATACCGCCGGAAGCACCCGTGATAATAACGGTCTTTCCGTTCATCCATATTCTGTCAAACATAAAAACACCTCTGAAAAGTATTCTTTTAACTTTTTTATTTTAACGCAAACGCTGTATTTTTTCAATAGAAAACGGCAAAATTAACGATTTGTTTCAATTTGCGGTAACCGACTGCCGGAAAGCACATAAACTGATATTGAAGTTTTCAAAACTTAAATACTTTTAAGGAGGAATACAAATGCCCGAAAACAGAACGTGCAACAAGCTGCCCTCAAAATTCAGGGAAGCGGTTTGCATTGATACCAACCGAGTTTACGATTCCTGCGCCGACAAGGACTGCCTTGCCGATTTAAGAGTTTATTTCGGTAACGGCGCGCAGTCCGTTATAGACGACGCCGTAAGCGTAAGAATACGCTCTGCCGAGGTACTTAACTGCGTCATAGACGTTGAAAAAACGCCCTTCAACAGAGGCTGCTACACCTGCGACATAACGTTTTTCTTCAAGGTTAAGCTCGACGCCTACACTCAGGGTTCACAGAATCCGACAACGGTCTGCGGCTTTACGACCTTCTCAAAGAAATGCGTGCTTTACGGCAGCGAGGGTAAGGTAAAGGTGTTCTCGTCTGAGTACACCGCCGACGCCAACGACGAACAGCTCGTTTCGACCAACACAAATCCGAGAGTAAAGGTGCAGGTTGCCGAGCCCGTTGCGCTTGACGCGAGACTCTGCAACGTCTGCGACTGCTGCAATACGGTAGGCGATCTGAATTTCGTGCTTCCGCGTAACATTCAGCGCGCCTTCAACGACGAATTCCCCGAGGACCTTTTCCGCCGCCACTGCGAGCGTGCGGTCGCCGTCACGTTAGGCATTTTCTCAATAGTTCAGATTGAGCGCGACGTTCAGCTGCTCATGCCTGTTTACGACTTCTGCATGCCGAGTAAGGAATGCTCGTGCAACACTGACGACCCGTGCGACGCTTTCCGTAAAATCTGTTTCCCCGTTGACGAGTTCTTCCCGCCCAACGCGCAGGACATAGGCGATAACGATTGCGGCTGCTGTCAGAATTAATCTCCCGTACAAAAGCAAAACCCCCGTCGGACGGGGGTTTGTTTTTTGATTATATCACATAATCGGGATTTTGATTTTCAGGTCGCTTGTCGGATAGGAGGCGCAGGCGTGGAACCAGCCCATCTCCTTGTCCATCATGCGTCTGCCGTCGCCGTTGGGGGAAACGAAGATTTCACCCGAGAGAAGCTGAGTACGGCAGAAGCCGCATTCGCCGCATCGGCAGTGCGTATCAACGGGGATAGCCGCACGCTCAAGCGAAACTGCAACGGGTTCGCCGCCCGAAGCCTTGATAACCGTCTCGTCAATGCCTCTTACAACGGTGATATTGTAGGTCTTTGTCTCGTTACCTACGGGGTAACCGGGAATCTTGGTAGCATCGGTGGGATTGTTCATAACGTCGTGACGGAAACGCTTTTCACGGACGCCCATTTCCTTGATGTTCTTCGCAATAAGGTTATACATAGCAAGCGGGCCGCAGAACATATAAGTCGGATCCTCGCCCGAATACTTTTCGATAATTTCCTTGGTTACGAAGCCCTTTTCGCCTTCCCAGCTGTCGTCGTCGGAAAGCACGTGAACGACCTTAACGTCGGGGCAGTCCTTTTCAACCGCATCAAGCTCGTCCTTGAGAACTATATCCGAGGAATTGACCGAGCCGTAAATTATCGTAATCTTACAGCCCTTCATCTTGCCGTAGGCGATTTCCCTTGCCATTGACAGGAAGGGGGTGATGCCGCTGCCGCCCGCAAGAGCGACAATGTTCTTCGAGTCACGAAGCGGTTCCCAGTAGAAGAAGCCGAAGGGCATATTTGCGTCGAGCAGGTCGCCCTCTTTAACGTTGTCGAAGAAATAATCGGGGACAAGATAGGGTCTGTTTCTTCTGATAGTAACCTCAACGAAGCCGTTTTCGCCTCTCGCCTCAAAGGGAGCCGAGCTGATTGTATAAGGTCTTGTCAGCAGGCTGTCGCCGATTTTAAGACGGAAGTTTATATACTGACCTGCCTGGAATACCGGAATGTGACCGTCGGTCGAAGCGAGTCTGTAAATCTTAGAAGTCGGGGAAGCGTCCTTAACGGACACTACCTTGAACTGCATTGAAGCGGGGTGAAGCTTGTCGGCAAGCTCTCTTACGAAATCCTTGGGCTGCGGAACGTCCGATGCGTTTGCAATAGCTTCCTGACGCATCTTTGTAACTCTCGAAGCGCCGCCTACGTCCTGCAGAAAGCCTTTTACTTTAATACTCTTGCTCATTTCGCACCCTCCTTCTTCTTTGCCATATCGTCGAGCACGCCCTTGGCGGCGGCTCTGCCGTTTGTAATCTGCGGTCCCATGCCGTCGCCCGACATACCGTGAGCGCCTGCAAATTCAAGTCCCTCGATGAAATGATCCTGCTCCTTCATCTGAAGTCTTGCAACCGCATGGTCGGCAAGTGCGTGTGAGTAGCCGTAGATGTTGCCCTTCCATGCGCCTACGTAATGGGCAATGGTCATGGGCGTTGTAATCTCGATTTCGGTGATGTTCGGTCTGAAATCAACGCCCGAAATCTTGATGTATTCCTCCATCATCTCGTTGGCAAGTCTGCGCTTCAAGTCGAAGTATTCCTCTTCCTTTACGCCCTCAAATGCCGATGACGGAACAAGTGCGGTAATTGAAACCTGAGTGTAGCCCTCGGGAACACAATGCGGATTTGCGTAGTTCAGGCAAATCGTTGTGATGTAGTTGTAGGGCTCGGTGATGTTCTTGTAGTTTTCCCAGATTTCGTTGGTGTCCATGGTCGTACCCGAGAAGGTGGAGTAGTTCATAAGTCCGTTTTCCTCGGGCTTGCCTTCAAGAACGGCGATAACCGAAACGGGAGTGACCGAAAGAGGTCTGCCGTTTACCATCTTGATAGCGCCCTTGGGAACCTCGCTGAGAGGCTCGATCATCTGGGTGTAAACCTTATTCGGATACGGAGCGGCGATAACGTAATCGCAGTGAATTTCGTCGCCCTTGCGCGTTCTTACGCCGTAAACCTTGCCGTTCTTTACAAGTATCTTTTCGACTTCCTGCTTGAACTCGAACTGAGCGCCGTTTTCCTCAACCTTCTTTTCCATCTTCATACTCATCTCGTGCGAGTAACCTCTGCAGACATAGCTGCCCGTCAGATAGTCCGCCATAAGAAAAGCGTAAATGGTGAACGGAAGGTCATCCATCTTCGTACCTACGTAAATCCAGTAAGGCGTAATCATTTCAACGGCCTTTTTGGGAAGATTGAAGGTATTGATAACCTCGGTTGCGGTATAGCCTACGGTCTTGACGAAATCGGGATGCTTGAGAAGCATCTGAACCTTGCTCATGGGAGTAACGGACAGTATGTTCATGCTGTCGTAAACTCTGCGGCAAAGCAGGAACAGCTCGTGCACCTTGTCGTAAGTGCCGGGAACTACCGCGTCAATCTCTCTGGCTGCGGTTTCGTAACCGTCGTGAATAATTGCGTCAATGCCCGAATTCGGGAGCGCAACACGGTAGCACTCGGGAACGGGAAGCCAGTCAATATCAACGCCCATATCGTCGAAGAACTGACCGACCTTGAGACGGTTTCCGGGCTTACCGATTGACATCATTTCGTGAAGCGTTGCCTCAATCTCAAAACCGTCTCTTACGAAGTCGGTTGCAAGACCGCCGGGCAGGTTGTGCTTTTCAAGGATGAGTATATCCTTAACGCCCTTTGCCTGAAGCTGAAGAGCCGCCGACATACCTGCGAGAGCGCCGCCGATTATGATGACGTCATAATGGTCCTTAAAATAACTCATAGCGTTATTCCTTTCTTAGTCTCTGGCTAAAAAATCGGGAAGGGGAATAACCCCTCCCCGAAAATCAATTAAGAATTAAAAGAAGCGATCGATAAGCTCTCTTGAATACTCAGCGGTCTCATCCATATCGCCGAAGGACATTACTTCGCCTGCATAGTAGGTGTCGTACTTGCCCTGCATAGCCTCAACCTTGTCATACCAGCCTGCAGCGTAATCCTCAGAGAATACGTGCGGGAAGTAGTAAACGCTCCACTCGTTTACAACGTTCGAAGCGGGGTTGTGCATGGTCTTGAGGTCGTCAAGAACCATCTTCTTGCACTCTTCGTAAGGAATTTCCTTGGAGTTCTTATGCTTACGAAGGGCATAAGTGGTGATAACCTGATCCTTGGTATCCTTCCAACGTCTGTAATAAACCATAAGGTGACCGAGTGTCTGGGGAGTCATGTTCTCGAATACATAGTAGGAAATTTCGGGATGATCCTCGGGCTTGGTCTCGCATGCGAGAACGTCGTAACGCTCGTAGTCGATCTTGGAGAAGAGCTCCTTCTCGTCCTCTCTTGCGTCGAAGTAGTCAACCATGCCTACCTGACCGTCGTCGCGCTTGTTCGGGATGTAAAGAGGAGCGGTAACGATAATCTTGTCGTACTCCTCAACCTCGCCGTTAACGGTAACGTAAACCTTGCCGTCCTTACGCTCAACCTTTGAGATGTTGCAGTTAAGTCTTGCGGGGTTCTTAAGATGGTTCTGAACGCCCTCCCAGATTGACTGTGTGCCTTCCTGCCATGTCCAGAGGTTAACCTTAACGAAGTTCATTGTGGTCTGGAAGTCGAGATACTTGAGAACGTAAGCTGCCGGAATCTCGTCGAAATAGCCGTAACCGAAAGAGGTGAACGGTCCGATCCATACGTCCTGAGTAAGCTCAACGCCGTTCTTCTTGCAGAACTCGTTGAAGGGAAGAGCAAGATCCTTAAGGTTGGGGTTAACGCCGCTTACGGGCTCACGCTTAGCATTTCTCTGGGAGCAGCCTTCATATCTGCCCTCTGCAACGCCGCGGTGGCCGTTTACGTCATAGCCGACATACTTTGTTTCAAGGATTTCGCCGAGCTTCTTTATCTGCTTCTTCATCTTGAGAAGTCTCGGAATCTTGAGAATGTTCTTCTTGGGCTCGAAGGGCTCGATAACGTCGCCCTTTGAATTCTTGTAGTTTCTGTTAAGCTTCGGACCGTCGTGATCGGTGTGGCCGAAAACCTCAGCGTCGTGAACAGCATAGTATGAGTCAACGCCCATGATAGCGCCCATCTCATAACGTCTGCCGTTGTAGGTAGGTGACCAGCACTTACCGCCGACTCTGTCGAGTCTTTCAAGAATTGTGTAGTTTGTGTATCCCTTCTGCTCGAGATACATACCGGCTGAAAGTCCTGCGGGACCGCCGCCGATAATACAGATGCGGATGTCTTTTTCCATTTGTATATTTCCCTCCAGAAATAATTTGTTAAATTAATAACAAAAACATTATACAACACATTTTATTAAATTGCACTATATTTTTTCAAAAAAACAAAAAAAATTATTTTGTTGAAAAAACATTCAAAATACACTATCATTTGACGAAAAATTGTGATAGAATATACAGGTAACTATCGAAACACAGTTAGGACGGTGATTAAATGAGATTTGACAGCTTCCTGAATATGTTTAAGTATTATGCCGACAACGGCGACGGCGTTGCCCTCGTTTACGATGACGGCGACGGTAAAAAGGAAATCCGTTTTTCCGGTCTTATAGATGCAGTTAATGCGAGAAAGGCGGAGCTTGCCGCGGCGGGAAAGACCAGTATCGGTATTTTCTGCTCGGGTAAAAAGGACTGCATCATAACGATTTTTGCTGCGGTTGCGGCAAAGATGCAGGTTGTTATGCTTGACGAATCGCTTTCGGATAAGGTGCTTGCCGCACAGATTCAGAAGGCGGATATCGATATGCTCTGGGCTGACGACGAAGAAACCGTAAAGGACTTTGAGCAGTATATGAACGGCGGCGTTGAAAAGGACGCGGGCAGAATACTGTTCTTCACCTCGGGTACTACGAGTGCCGCTAAGGCGGTTGTACTGACCGAACAGAGTCTTTGTGCGAGCGCATACAACGGCTCGCAGAAGCTGCCGCTTACGGCTGACGATACGCTTTTGTGCGTACTGCCGTTAAGCCACGTTTTCGGCTTTGTCTGCTCGCTGCTGTGGGGACTTTCCTGCGGCGCCAAGGTTGCGCTCGGCAGGGGAACGAGACAGCTTATGGTTGACTTTGATTATTTCAAGCCTACCGCGGTCTCGCTTGTACCGATGCTGCTGGGCTTCCTGCTCAAAAACGAGCTTCTTAATGCGGAGCTTAATCTGATACTTGTCGGCGCGGGCGACTGCCCCGACAGTTTGCTCGAAGCGGTTGCCGCTATGGGCAAGAGAGTCTGCTTCGGCTACGGCCTTACCGAGACGAGCTCTGGCGTGGCGATAAGCGTTTCGGGCGACGTTCATGCGATGGAAATCTGTCCCGATGACGAGATTAAGATTGCCGACGACGGCGAGATACTTATCAAGGCTCCGACCTGCATGATGCAGGGCTATTACAAGGACGACGAGAGCACCGCCGCAGCGTTAAAGGACGGCTGGCTTTATTCGGGCGACCTTGGCAGCTTTGACAGCGACGGCAAGCTTTATATTACCGGCAGAAAGAAGGAGATACTTGTTCTGCCGACAGGCACAAAGATATTCCTGCCCGAGTATGAGGGCGCTATTGCGAAGGCACTGGGCAACAGCGAGCTTGCGGTTATACTTCTTCGCGGTAAACCCGTGCTTATCAT
The DNA here is from genome assembly GCA_030530095.1 of Clostridiaceae bacterium. Lineage (GTDB taxonomy): Bacteria > Bacillota > Clostridia > Oscillospirales > Acutalibacteraceae > Fimenecus. Next base: position 5,390 of record JAUMVO010000019.1, on the reverse strand, counting down.
AAGGGAGTCCGAGGATATGAGCGAGGAGCTTCTGACAAAGGTCGCTTCCGTTATGCGCGAGCTTCCGCAGTCGCAGAGACTTTCGCAGGTAATATTCAAGCAGGATCCGCTGCCGCGTACGCCTACGGGCAAAATCAAACGTTGGGAATTACAGAAAACCGAGGAGGAAAAATATGGCAACAATAACGAGGTCTGAGCTTCTTGAACAGATTGTACAGACAGTTTACGAGTGCGCGCCCGATCTTGAGGGCAAGGAACTGACGGAGGACACGGTTATCAACACCGATACGGGCGTTGACTCGATGGGTATGACACTTATCATCTGCCGTCTTGAGGCAAATCTCGGCGTTCAGATTCCGCAGAGACAGTGGAAAAAGCTCTATACTCTGGGCGACGTCGTTGACGCATTTGAGTCCAGACTTAAATAATATGGAAATTTACGAAAAGCACTATAAGCTCTGTAGCTGCGACGTCGATATGTACCGGCGTCTGCGGCTTTCGCAGCTGTTTACCTTTACGCAGGAGGCGGCTATTCACCACACCGAAATTCTCGGTGCGGGCAGGGAGAAAACTCTCGACCGCGGCTTTCTGTGGGTAATCACCATGCAGCATGCCGAAATAAAGAGATTGCCCGAGTATGACGAGGAAATCACGCTCACCAGCTGGGCGGGTAAAACGATGCACGTTATGTTTCCGCGTTATTTTGAATTTACCGATTCGAACGGCGAGTGCATAATCAAGGGCAGCGCGCTGTGGGTGCTTATTGATGCGAAAAACCGTAAAATGATATTCCCCGATGCCGAGGGTATCTCGGTTGACGGTACTGCAACCGGACGCGAGTACAGATTGCCGGCGCCGCTTAAACCGCAGGATACGGACAAGGCCGAGACCTTTACGGTGCCGTACAGCTTCTGCGACATCAACGGTCACATGACGAACACGCGCTATTTCGACCTTGCCGAGGATATAACGGGGATAAGTCAGAGCGGCAGAGTGCCGAAATACGTCTTTGCAGAGTATATGGGCGAGGCGAGGTGCGGCGATAAGATTGATATCGACCTTGGCGAAGGCGACAGCTCGGTGTACTTAAATGCAACGAGAGACTCAAAAAGAGTTTTCAAGATTAAGATGGATTACTGAAATATGTAAAGAAGAAACGGCAGACTTCGGTCTGCCGTTCTTTTTATTCAGTTTTTTGGGGAACGCTTAAGTATTTCGCTCCCGTTATCACAGAAAAGGCTATTATCACAACAGTCAGTATTACCTTTGTTACGCTCAGGGCGCTGAGCAGCCTTGAAAACTTGTCAATGAGCATCAGGTTTTTCAGAAAGTCAGTCATATTCACACCGCGTTAATTCAGATTTTCGGGCTTTTCAATAAGCACAAGATGGGCTATCGACGGTATCGTTTCGCCCTGAAGCGAGGTAGTAGGCGACAGAAGCGCTCCCGTTGCGACGAACAGAATACGTTTCAGCTCGCCGCTTTTCAGCAACCGCAGATAATGCGTGTTCAGTACCGACGCGCTGCAGCCGCAGCCCGAGCCGCCCGAATGAACGTCCTGCGCTTCGCGGTCGAAAATCAGCTTGCCGCAATCCTCGTGAACGCCCGAAATATCAATGCCGTAATCCCTCATCATAAGTTCGCACAGAAGCTGTGAGCCGACGAAGCCGAGGTCGCCCGTAACGATTTTTGAGTATTCGTCGGGCTTCGTGCCCGTATCTTCGAGAAAACGGTGAATTGTAGCCGCGGCGGCAGGCGCCATAGCCGCGCCCATATTGTTGGCGTCCTTAATCTCAAAATCCGTCACCGCGCCGTAGGTTACCGCTCTGAGCGACGGGCAGTCTGAACGGTGCGCCGTTATAAGCGCAGCGCCCGCACCCGTAACCGTACGCTGTGCGCTTTGCGGCCGCTGACCGCCGTATTCAAGCGGCTGACGGAACTGTCTTTCCGCCGTACAGAAGTGCGACGAGGTCACTGCTATCGCCGAACTGCATGCGCCCGAATCAATGAACGCGGCAGCCGTTGCGAGAGTGAGCGCCATGGTCGAGCAAGCGCCGAACATACAGGCGAGGGGAATACCGAAATCCTTCAAGCCGAAGGTCGAAGCGGTGCACTGGTTAAGAAGGTCGCCCGCAAAAACCATATCAACCGATTCCGCTGGCATCGAAGCCTTGCTAAGCAGCCTTTCAACCGCTTCTCTCTGAAGCTCGCTTTCCGCCTGCTCAAAGCTGTCTTTTCCCATTAAATCGTCGGTAAAAATACGGTCGAATTCTTTGGCGAGCGGACCCTCGCCCTCAGTCTTGCCGACAACACCCGCAGATGCAACGATTGACGGTGCAGAGTCGGTTATAAGCGTATATTTCCCAAGCCTGTGCATATCATCACCGTAAATATTATGGCCGTAAAGCAACGTTTTATTCTGCAAATTTGAGTTTGTCGGGGAGAAGTAGGATAGGACATAAGCCTCCCTTGTCAAAGGGAGGGGGACCGCCGTACGGCGGTGGAGGGATTCCTTTTTGTTATTATATCAAGCTTTCTTGAATCCCCTCGCCAGCGTTCGCTGGCCCTCTCCCCTTTAACAAGGGGCGCTGTTTTGCTCTATCAAACTCAGCGACAAACTCCGATTTGAAAATTAAATAAAAAACGGGCGATTCGTGAATCGCCCCTACAATCACCCCGACAACCTCCGATTTACAACTCATAACTCATAACTTGCGAAGCAATCATAACTCATAACTCATAACTTGTGCCCTCGGCACAATCACAACTCATCAAATCACGCGCTTTCGCCAAAATGCATATATTGTTAAAAAGTTTAACAACTTTTCCGTGCAAAGCTACAAAATCACCAAAAAGATTGATAAATCTTTAACAATCTGTTGACTTTTAAGGCGGCGGTTTGATATAATTGCGTGGACAAATCGGGGAAGGGGCATTTTTTGATGCTTCCCGACGGTTTGATTTTTGACTTTGTTAATTAATTGCACAATGCAATCGGAGGTTATATTATGGCAAGAGTTTACAATTTTTCGGCAGGTCCTTCCATGCTTCCCGAGGAAGTACTCAAGAAGGCTGCGGCTGAGATGCTCGACTATCAGGGCAGCGGTCAGTCCGTTATGGAGATGAGCCACCGCTCGAAGGTCTATGACGACATTATCAAGGGCGCTGAGGCTCTGCTTCGCGAGCTGATGAACATTCCCGACAACTATAAGGTGCTTTTCCTTCAGGGCGGCGCTTCGACTCAGTTTGCGGCTATTCCGCTCAACTTCATGAACGGCAGCGGCAAGGCTGACTACGTTATCACCGGTCAGTGGGCGAAGAAGGCTTATCAGGAGGCTCAGAAGTACGGCGAGGTCAAGGCTGTCGCTTCCTCGGCTGACAAGACGTTTTCATATATTCCGAAGCTTGATAAGTCGGAATTCACACCCGACGCGGACTACTTCTATATCTGCATGAACAACACCATTTACGGTACGGTTTACCACGAGCTTCCCGACACGGGCGATGTTCCGCTTATCGCCGACATTTCGTCGTGCTTCCTTTCGGAACCGCTTGACGTTACCAAGTTCGGTATGCTCTACGGCGGCGCTCAGAAGAACGTTGCGCCCGCAGGTCTTACAATCTGCATCATCCGCGAGGATCTTTTGGGCAAGGCGAGGGACATCACTCCCACAATGCTCAACTATCAGATTCATGCCGACGCACAGTCGCTTTACAACACTCCGCCCTGCTACACGATTTATATCTGCAAGCTCGTGCTTGAGTGGCTTAAGGAAAACGGCGGTCTTGAAGCGATGAGAGAGAAGAACGTTAAGAAGGCTAAGCTCCTCTACGATTTCCTCGACAATTCAAAGATGTTCCGCGGTACCGTTGTTCCCGAGGACCGTTCGCTTATGAACGTTCCCTTCGTAACCGATTCCGAAGAGCTTAACGCAAAGTTCGTAAAGGAAGCAACCGAGGCAGGTCTTGTAAACCTCAAGGGTCACAGAACCGTCGGCGGCATGCGCGCTTCGATTTACAACGCTATGCCTTACGAGGGCGTTGAAAAGCTCGTAAACTTTATGGCTGAATTTGAAAAAGCAAATTCCTGAGGAGACTGAACAATGTATAACATTTTAACTCTTAATAAAATTTCGGCAAACGGAATCAAGCATTTTTCGTCGGATTACAAAATCAGCGACTCCGTTGCCAATCCCGATGCTATTATGGTCCGCTCGGCTTCGATGCACGAGATGGATTTGCACAAGGAAACTCTCGCAATCGCAAGAGCGGGCGCAGGCGTAAACAACATTCCGATTGACAGGTGCTCCGAGGAGGGCATAGTCGTTTTCAACACTCCCGGCGCAAACGCAAATGCGGTCAAGGAGCTTGTACTCTGCGGTCTTTTCCTTGCGTCACGTAAAATTGTTCCCGCTATCGACTGGGTTAAGGCTACGCTTCGCGGCGACGAGAATTTCTCAAAGAGCGTTGAAAAGGGCAAGTCGGCTTTTGCAGGTCCCGAAATCAAGGGCAAGAAGCTCGGCGTTGTAGGACTCGGCGCAATCGGCGTTCTCGTTGCAAACGCCGCTCATTCGCTGGGCATGGAGGTTTACGGTTATGACCCGTATCTTTCGGTTGATGCGGCGTGGAATCTTTCGCGCTCGGTAAAGCACGTTACAAGCCTTGATGAGATTTTCTCGGACTGCGACTATATCACGCTTCACGTGCCGCTGACCGATTCGACAAGAGGACTTGTCAACACTATCAATATCGCAAAGATGAAGGACAACGTCAGAATCCTCAACTTCGCAAGAGGCGAACTTGTTGAAACCAACGATATTATCTATGCTCTTTCCGAGGGCAAGGTTGCCGCTTATGTTACCGACTTCGGCAACGAGGCTCTGCTCGACGCAGACGGCGCTATCGTTATTCCCCATCTCGGCGCTTCGACACCCGAGTCCGAGGACAACTGTGCGGTAATGGCAGTCAATCAGATAAGCGATTTCCTTGAAAACGGCAATATCGTAAACTCGGTCAACTTCCCGACGGTTTCCGTTCCGAGAACGGCAAAGACGAGAGTTACGATCATTCACAAGAATATTCCCAACGTGATTTCGAGAATCGCATCTGCGGTTGCCGAGCAGGGCGTCAACATTGACAATATGACCAACAAGTCAAAGGGCGAATACGCCTACACTATGTTTGATACCGACACCGATATCAACGACGACGCGGTCAACGCAATCACCGCTCTCGACGAGGTTATCAGAATAAGAGTTATCAGATAAACGTGCTGAAAAATCAAATTAATCCCCCTCACCGAGGGGGATTTTTTGGTTTCAAATTTGAGTTTATCGGGGAATTTGGTTTATCGCCAAACGTTGCTTCCCCTTGTAGGGGAAGCTGGATTT
>JAUMVO010000001.1 GCA_030530095.1 Clostridiaceae bacterium | reverse complement strand
TTTCACTGCCGTAAGGCAATTTCACTCTTGCGAAGCAAGAATTTCACTTCGAGGTTGAAGACCTCGTTAAACTCCGATTTGCTTTTGACAAATTAATACTTATTATTCTAAATTTTCCTATTATATTCCGTGCTGTTCTTCATATATTAATGTTGCAGCACGACGCTGCACGGAGGTAATGATGAAGTACGTTTTTAAGATTATAAGCCTTATCGGACTACTCTTAACCTCTGTTATATTCGGAATAGTGTTTATGGGTACAAAAAGCATACCCGACGAGATTCATCTGGTCGGCAGCGATACGCTGAATGTCGGCAGTATATTTGAATTTCACGTCAATGACGAGAATCTTGTTTCTGCAAAAACGGCGTTTTCGACCGTCGGACCGCAGAACGATATTTCAAGTCAGTACACGCTTAATTTTACCCTGCTTAATGCTATTCCGATTAAATCCTCAAGCGTTACCGTTTCAAAACGGCAATACGTTGTGGCAGGCGGCGAGGTTTTCGGAATAAAGCTCTATACCGACGGAATTATGATAGTGGGTATGGACGACGTGACTGACGGACAGTCCTCCGTTAACCCCGGCAAGCTTGCCGGTCTCGAGTGCGGCGACGTTATAACCGCTGTTGACGGCGTGCGCGTAAATAAGGTCAGCGAAATCACGGATTACTTTCAGAATTCAACGAAAAGCAATATAAGATTAAGTGTTTCAAGAGACGGGAGGCCGTTCGAAACCGATATTAATCTTATTCGCTCCGAGAGCGACAACAGTAATAAGGCAGGTCTCTGGGTAAGAGACAGTACTGCCGGCGTGGGAACCGTTACCTATTACGACAAGTCGAGCGGTGTTTTCGCAGGGCTCGGACACGCAGTGTGCGACGTTGATACCTGCAAGCTTATGCCTATGCTGTATGGCGATGCCGTCGGCGCAGTCATTAACGGCTGCTACAAGGGCTCGGATGCGGCGCCCGGCGAGCTTTGCGGCGTATTTACAACGAAGAGCCTCGGCAGTCTTTACAGAAACAGTGAAAACGGAATTTACGGCAGGCTGAAGTCGTCCGTAACGGGCGACGAGATACCCGTAGCAACCCGTCAGGAGATTAAAACGGGGCCTGCGCAGATTATATCGACAGTGGACAGTGAAGGACCTAAATATTACGACGTTAAGATTACAAGACTGACGGGCTTTGATACGAGAACTGACAAGAATATGATTATCGAGGTAACCGATACCGACCTTATAGCAAAGACGGGCGGTATAGTTCAGGGAATGAGCGGCAGCCCGATAATTCAGAACGGAATGCTCGTAGGAGCGGTGACGCACGTGTTTGTGAACAATCCTAAGCAGGGCTACGCAATATTTGCCGAAAGCATGCTGGAAACCTCACAGGCGCTTGAAAAAGAGCTTGAAGCCGATAAAGCTTCATAAAAAGCAGTGCGCGGAACGTCTTTGTTCCGCGTATTTCTGCATTCTTGAAAAATCTTAGTCATTTTTTGTATATGCTATTGCCAAATTTTGCCATTAATGTTAATATATGGCAGAAACAAAAATAACGGAGGTACAAAAAATGGAAAAGACTCTTAAAGTGATGCTGGTTGCGGAAGGGAACGATTTTTCGAAGAATTGTGCAGAAGCACTGCAGGATTTGGGATTTGAAGTCATAACGGCAAAAAAGGACGGCGCTCAGGTTATCAAGAGCTTCAGGCTCGAAAAACCCGACGTGCTCGTGCTCGACGCATTTATGCAGAACGTTGACGCTCTCGGGGTATTAAAGGAGCTCAAGGGTTCGGACAGTCCGACCGACGCGCTGATAATGGTTATGTCGGCGGTCGACAATCAGCGTTTCGAACAGGAAATACTCGCCTCCGGCGCAGATTACTATTTTCTCAAGCCGTTTGATATCAATATGATGGCTCAGAGAATACGACAGATGACCTCGTGGACACAGACAGCCGACAGTCCGACGTCGCGCAAAAACGACCTTCAGGTCATAGTCAGCGACATTATGCACCAGATAGGCGTGCCCGCGCACATCAAGGGCTATCAGTACTTACGCGAGGCGATACTGCTGTCAATTGACGACGGTGAAATGATGGCAAGCGTTACTAAGCTGCTCTACCCTACCGTCGCAAAGAAGTTCGCGACAACACCGTCGCGCGTTGAACGCGCGATACGACACGCCATTGAGGTCGCGTGGGACAGAGGCGACGTCGACGTTTTAAGCTCATACTTCGGCTACACAATACAGAGCGCACGCGGTAAGCCGACGAATTCGGAGTTTATCGCCATGATAAGCGACAAGCTCCGCCTTCAGCTGAAAATTTCGTAGCATTCATAAACAGGAAAACGCATAACAAAAGGACCGACGGAAGTCGGTCCTTTTTGATGGGTAATCAATAATTATTTTTTGTTTTTCTTTTCTGCCTTTTTAGCCGCTTTCTCAGCCTTCAGGCGTACGGTCATTGCCTTTTCCTCGGCGCGAAGTCTCTCGGCTTCCTCGGCTTCTGCGCTCTGCTTAGCCTCGTAGCGCTCCTTTGCCTTGTCGTAGAGTGCGGAGATTTCGTCAAGATGCTTGTAGTTTTCATACTGCTCAACGGTGCGCTTGGAGTTGATATAAAGCTTTGCGGCTCTGCCGAAATAAGCGTGCTTATCCATCTCTTCCTTCTGCTTAGCCTGAGCATCCTTAATCTGAGACTTAACCGACTGAATATCGGCTTTCAGCTGCGACACCTTTGCGGTATCATGAGCCTTCTTTGCTTCCTTAAGCTCGGCAAAGAGCAGCTTTAGCTTATCGGAGCAGCTGTCCTCTTCTGTGAAGTACTCCTCGAGTTTGCTGTAATCAGGCTCAACGAAACTCTCGGTTTTATAATACTTTGCGATTGCCTTTGAGCAGGAAATCTTACGCTTTTCAATTTCTCTGAGGAACTTTCTTGTTTCCTTTTCCTCTTTGGTCTTTTTAGGCATTCTCTTAATGTTCTTAAGCTCGACCTTAGCTGCTGCAAGATCGATATTCTTAAGCCCATCAAGACCGCCGTTATAGATGCCGGAGTACACCTCGACCTCTTTTTTCATAAGCGGAGTGTCGAACTTGTGAAGCTCATCCATAACGAACTTTGAAACGTCGATTTCCTCGTTGTATTCCTTAGCGACGCGCTTTGCCTTACCCTTTTTGCCGTTGAACTCGGCGTACTGAGTTCTGTAATCGGTTATGGGCTGTTTGGTGTGCATTTCCTCGGCGTTGCGGATGATATCGATTGCCTCGACAAGCTTGCCGTCGTCAAGCATGCCGTTGCCGTAGTCCTCGAACAAAGCGCGTACCTTAAGCACTCTGACTATGCCCTTCTGCTTCTTCTCGGTGAAGTCATAGAAGAAGTACGGGACAACATTTAAGAATGCACCGACTGCCGCCATAATGATAAGCACCGGCATAAACCTGTAAAGCAGGTCAGGATTTCCTATTTCTATGTCGAGTATATCATAGGGCTTTTCAAAGCCGTTTCCCTCATATATTCCGAAATGCTCGGTAACGGCAGGCAGTACAAACGATGTCGCAAGGGTTACAACACTGCCGATGGTTCCGACCGCCGCAAACATACCGTCGATTCTCTCACCCGATTTGTATTGCTGATAATCACGGATATCCGCCTGAATTGCGGGGGTTGTAATTTGCTCAACCGAGCCGAACAGATAGTTAATCCACACGCAGATAACAAGCCACCAGAACGAATGAATATCAACAAGCATAAGCAGTATGCAGACAACATTCATAAGGTTTACGGTAACGAGTACAGCCTTCTTGCCAAAGCGCTTGATAAAGAACGGAGCAAACAACATTCCCCAAAGCGATGCGTTGCCGATAAGAGTCCAAGCCAACGCATAAGAAGCACCGCTTGCCGTTTTGCCGTAGCTCTGCGAATACAGAAGAATACTCGTATAGGAAAGCTCAAGGAAGCCCAGCCAGCCTGCCAGAGCGATTATCCAGAAATACTTGTTCTTGGCAACCTCACGGATGGCATCCGTAAAGCGTACCTGAACGGTATGAGTTTTTGCCTGAACAATTTTTTCCTGAGTATGCGCCCAGACTACGATAGTCAACGCAATACCGACAACTGCATAAATCGGGTATGAATACTTATAAACCCGAATATCCGTCTGATTGCCGTTTGCAACGATGTCGGCAAGTATGGGCGTTACAATATTCATTATTGACGGAGCGAGAGAATATACGACCGCCTTTACCGCAAGGACATCCGTTCTCTCCTGAGTATTCGGTGAAAGAACGTGAATAAGATTCTCATAAGCGTCTCTGAAGAAATTGAAGAAGAAATGAAGTCCAAGGTTGCAGATGAATACAACCGTCGCCTTGATAAGATATCCCTTCTCATAACCGAACAAGGTACCGGGGAACATCTCATACATTTTTTCATACGGGAACCAGACGTAAGCGAGTGCGATAAGCGCCGTCGGAACGCCCATAGAGAGCAGATACGGTCTGTACTTTCCTCCCTTACCGCGAGTGTTGTCAACCATATTGGCTCTGATACCGGTAAGCGGAATGTTCAAGAGCGTAGCCAGAAGATAGATTATGTATATATGCTTAGGTCCGATACCGATAGCAGTGCTGACTATGACATTGCCCGTGCTGACTATAAGAGTCGAGCCTAACTGAATAATGAAATATGCGCCTATTCCGCCGAAGGCATATGCCGCAATCTCCTTAAAGGTCATATAGCGACCCGGCATCGGCACCCTCCAGTATGTCCGCACGTTATTCCATAAGGTTGTAACTTTTTCTTTCAAATTCATCGCCCCTTTTCATATCTTTTTAATTATATCAAATATAAAATCCATATTCAATAGAAAAGAAACAATTAAACAAATTTAAGTTTATCGGGGAGAAAGCTCGAAAGGACACCGGCCTCCCTTGTCAAAGGGAGGGGGACCGCCGTATGGCGGTGGTGGGATTCCTTTTTATTGTTATATCAAGCTTTCTTGAATCCCCTCGCCAGCGTTCGCTGGCCCTCTCCCCTTTAACAAGGGGCGCTGAATGCTCGCCGTCAATCGCATCGACAAACTCCGATTTGACGAAACAATTAAAAACGGGCGATTGAATCGCCCGTTTTAATTCGCTGTTTTTATTCTCTTCTGAGTGCCTCGATAGGCGGCATCTTCGCCGCGCGTCTTGCGGGATAAACGCCGAACACTATACCGATAAACGACGAGAAACCAATTGCAAGTGCTATGGTTGAGAACTTTACCTGAAGCGGTATATCCATAATCGACGAAACGAGTGCCGCACCCGATACGCCTAAAAGAAGTCCTATCGTACCGCCTATTACGCAGAGTATGACGGACTCGGTCAAAAACTGGAACAGTATATTCGATGTCTTTGCGCCGAGAGCTTTTCTGATACCGATTTCACGCGTTCGCTCGGTAATGGAAACGAGCATTATATTCATAACGCCGATACCGCCGACTATAAGCGAAATCGCACTTACTGCCGCGATAAAGATTGTGAATACATTGATAACCGTATCGAGCAGGTCAATATAAGTCGCAAGGTTTGTCAGCATATAACAGTCCTTGTCATAATTGTTGTGCCTTGCCCTTATGCGGTTGAGCGCCGCGTTACCCGCAGCGTCAAGCTCGTTTTCGTCACTGGCTATTATATAAACCGTGTCATAGCGGTCGCTCATTCCCAGAAAACTGGTGCAGAATTTAAGCGGAACAAAAATCATACCGCCCGCCATCTGCGCGCCGCCCATGGCCTGCATTGACTCCATCATGCTTTCGGAATCGCTGCCGAACGCGGAATACATATCGGTAACGCCGATAACCCTCAGCGTTGTCGTAACGCCGTTTACGGAATAGTTTATATATTCGCCGACGCAGTTTTTCTTGCCGAAGAACTGAAGCGCGCTCGTCGTGTCCATAACGCAGACGGCTCTGCCCGCCGCGCCCTCGGCTTCAGTGAAGTAGCGTCCGTATTTGCACTCGGTGCTCATAACATAACGCATTTCCTCGTTACCGCCGATAAGCATGCCTATACCCGTCACATTCTCGGTGGAAAGCGAACCCATCGACATAACCATAGGTGAAACATACTGCACACTTTCAAGCGATTTTATAGCCTCGATGTCCTTGTCGGTGATGTAGTCGGAATTCGCGGCGGTCGTCGCGTCAACGCCTATTGTAATGGCGCTCGAACCCATTTCGCGTATCATTCCGACAATATAGTCCCTGCCCCCGTTACCGACGGTAATTACCGAAATAACGGAGGAAACACCGATTATTATGCCCAGCATCGTCAGCAGCGAACGCATTAAGTTCGTCCTGATGCTGTAAATGGCTATGCGTATATTTTCCTTAACGTTCATACTTTATTTAATGCCGTCAGGCGAAATCTTTTCGCCCTCTGCAATAGTGGTCTTGGGATTGTCAACGACCTTCATTCCCGCTTCGACGCCGGAAATAAGCTCGTAATCGTTGTCGGAATAGTTGCCGACAACGACCTCGGTCTTATGAACCCTGTTTTCCTCGTCAAGCGTATAAACGTAGTTGAGTCCGTCCTCGGTTACAACCGCATCAATCGGGATAACAAGTACATCCTCGATGCACTCGGTGTCGATACGGACATCAACGTCAAAGCCAATAATAATCTTCTCGTCGGGGTTAATTATCTTAACTCTTACAAGAGCGCCGCTCGCCGATGAGGATGAGCCGCCAGTAAAAGTTGATGCAATCGAGCTTATATCAAATGCCGAAGTCTCGTTAGCGGTTGCGCTGACATAGATTACCTCGCCCTCATACTCACTGCCCAGCGAAACAACCTTAACCTTCTGGCCGGTCTTGATTTTGAGTATATCGTACTTGCCGACTGAGAATTCGGCAATAAGCTCCTCATTGTTCTCAAGCGCAATGCCCGTTGCACTCGCGGCATTGTTGCCCGAAATTGAGCCCATTATATCGCCGAGTATGCCCGACATATCCGCGTTGCCCGAGACATAGCCGAGTATCGATGAAATATCAGTGGTGGTTGACTGAGACGCTACGGGCTTGAAGGGCTCGCCCGCAACAAGATTGACCTCGGTGATTATCCCCTTGCCCTTGGCTGTCCAGCCGTCGGACATGGCGTCAACGAGAGCCTTATAGTTATCGTAATCTGCCTTTTTCTGGTCCATTACGGATTTGTATATGCTTAAAGCGGTGTCGTCTATACCGTTGCCGTAAACGGTAATCTGGGTTTCGTAAAGCTGTCTCTGCGACTGCTTGGCGGCAAGCTCAACGCGCTTGGTTGCGGTTGAGTTCTCGATAGCGGCCTCAAGGTCCTCACGGGTGATACCCTGAGCGCTTGACTGAAGCGAGGAAACTATACCCGCAATTTCCTGCGGTGTAAAGCCGCCGTTCTGAAGCTTTTCGGTTATAGCGGCTATCTGCTCGGAGCTGTACTGAGCGTCGGGTGCTGCGGAGGCGTCAACTGCGCTCTCGGCTACAGCTATTTCTGCTTCAAGAACCGCAATCTCATTATTAAGCCTTGTAATTTCCTGCTTGGCGGAACTTACGGAACTGCTGACGTCGCTTATCTGCTTCGCCTGAGTATCGTAGGCGCTCTTAGCCTTTGAATATGCTTTTCTGTATTCCTCGAGTGTAGGCTTGAGCGGTGTTACGTCAAAGGTAGCGAGCACGTCGCCTTCCTCGACAACGTCGCCGACGGAAACATTGACCGAGTCCACGATAACGCCCTCGAGCGCCTGAAGCTTAACGCTGTTTGAGGACACAACCGTACCCGTCGTTTCGTAGGTCGTCTGAATGTCGCCCTTATAGACCTCGGAAACGTTGTACTTCACAAGGTCCTGAGGCTTGAAATTGTTGTAGGCAACGTAACCGATAAGTCCGAGTATTACAAGACAGGTGATTATAACTCCCGCCTTTTTGCCCGAGCTCATCTTTTTGAACTTCTTAAACAAAACACCACCGCTTTCCTTTTCATATATTGAACCGAAAAATCATATTATATTTTAACTTATCAAAACTCCGTTTTTGTAAACTCAATATTAATTTTGGAGCCTTAAAATGAAAAAAGCTTATAAAATTCTGGCTGTACTGAACATTGTTATTCTGCTGTGTTCATGTACTGCCGAGCCGAAATGCGACCTAATCGAATTCTGCAGACGCGCCAACCGCCGAAGCGAGATTGAGATTGACAGCTCCGCCTATTATCTCGACAGCGAAAATGAGTACTGCTATTTTCTGCAGGTCGGTGCGAGTGATTGCATTCTCACCCTGACAACAGATGACGAAAGCTGCGTAAACGAGCTTCGTCTGACGGCGGTTAACGACGGTGCGGGTATTGACAGCGCTGCGCTTTTTGATTATTACCTTACGCTTTGCAGCGTGCTGGCAAACGTCGGCAAAAATGAATTGAAAGAACTGTTGTCAAATAACGGTATAACCGAAACCAGCGTAGCGTTTGCCGAAAACAGCTGTGAAATAGAAGGCGAAAAGTTTACCTGCTTTATCTACACTCAGCAGCAGCTGGTGTCGCTCTGCTGCACTGCAACGTGAAGCGTTCTTTTGTCTTCTTCACAGAGTCTTATCTCGGGAGTGATTTGTTCATTTCCGAGATTTTCGTATTTAACGCTTACTTCGTTTACGCCGCATTCAACGCAGAACTTCAGCTTTACACAGTCATTATTGAGATAGGCGTAGCTCTCGCCGTCATCGGTAAAAAATTCACATTCATACGTTCCCGACTTCTTCGGATAAACTGTAAAGACGAGCTTTTCCTTGCACTTGAAGCCGTACTCGCCCTCATCGGTTGCAATAACGCTTCCCGCCCTAACAGCGTAAGGCATGGCATCGGTCGGTCTGATTGTAAGAGCGACCTCACCGCCGCCTTCGTAAAGTCTGCCGCCAAGATACCAGCCGTCGCCCTCAGGCAGATAAACCGCAGTCTCGTTTTTGCCCTCGTCAAAAATATTGGTGACGAGTATATCCCTGCCGAACATATACGAATCGCTAGGCTGTTTACATTTTTCTTCATCATAGTACAGCCAGAGCGGCGCGTTTATCGGATCGCCGTATTCGGCAAGTCTGTACGCACAGTTATACATATACGGCAGCAGCTGACGTCTCTGCTTAAAGAGCACCTTAACCGACGGTATTATATCGTCATAGCTCCACGGCATAGTTGCCGAGCCGTCGCGGTTCCACGAATGGACGGTAAAGCGCGGCTGGAAAAGCCCGAGCTGAAGCCAGCGAAGCAGAAGCTCCCTTGACGGCATATCGCCCGTAAATCCGCCTAAGTCGTGGCCGTAGAATCCGAGTCCCGAAACGGACATCGTAAGTCCGATATTGTTGCAATACCGCAAATCGCCGAACTCGCTTCGGTTGTCGCCCGACCAGGTCTGGGCAAGCCGTCTTATAGCGGCGTTCGAACAGCGCGACGAAAGGAACAGGCGCTTGTCGGGCTCATTTTCGGTCTGAGCCGTGTAGGACGAAGCGACCATAAGATAGGTCAGCGTATTCCTTATTCTCGCTGCATTGACCTCGCCTTCGCCGAAACCGTAAGCGAGCGCATCGTTGTCCTTTATGTCAATTTCATTGTTGTCGTTCCAGGTTGCAGTTATGCCGTAATCAAGCAGCTTTTCCTTAACCTGAGCTTTCCAGAAATCAAAAGCCTCGGGATTGGTGAAGTCAAGATAACTGCCCAGTCCGTCCCAGAAGCGCGTAACAAACGGTGTTCCGTCCTCGTTTTTGACAAACAGTCCCCTGCTTCTGAGTTCCTCGTACATAGGATGGTCGCTGAGAAAAGCAGGCTTGATATTGGGGATTATTTCAATTCCGTTTGCCTTAAAGTTCTCAATAAAGGCCTTGGGATCGGGGAATTTTTCATAATTCCAGTTAAAGACGTATCTGTATTTTCCTATTGAAGTATAACCCGACGAAAGATAGAAGCCCTTGCACGAAAGGTCAAGCTCCTTCGCTCTGTCAAGGAACGCGTTCATCTTGTCAATGCTTCTGTCGGCGTCGGTGTACGCCATGGTGCTCGCGCAATATTCAAAGCTCCACTTTGGCGGAAACGCCGCCTTACCGCAGAGCGCGGAAAACTGCCTGAGAACGGAAAGCTTCGAGCCAAAGAAAACGTAGTAAACGAGCACGTTGTCCTCGGTTCTGAAATATTTATAGGCGGGATAGTAGTTGTTGATTTCCTTACCGAAATCGCAATACGAGGTGTCGCTCGTGTCGTAGAAAATGCCGTAGCTGCCGACCGAGTTTTCGCAGATATAAAACGGCAGATGCTTATACATAGGGTCGGTTGACTTGGGGTCGAAGCCCATACAGTCGGTTGCCTCTATACGGTAGGACTGACCGTATTTGTTCACCTCGCCCGTCTTGTCGCCGAGGCCGTAAATATACTCGCCCGCTTCGCGGCTGACGTAATGGAAATTCCCCTCACCGAACTCGCCCGAAAAATTATAGGCAAGCGGCGCTCTGTCACGAAACAGAACGCTGCCGTTATCAGTATATTTAATTAAAAAATTGTCGGTGTCAACGCTGAGCTTTACGCCGCAGCCAAGGGTGTATTCGTCCTCAGCGGTTTTTGTAAGTGCGCCCGTGAAGCCGTCGGCCGACAGTCTGTCCCTGCCCTTAAGAAGAAACTTGTTGTCGGGGTCGACAAGAAATGTCGGCAGCATGCTCTCGCCTTTTTTATATACGGCAACCCTTACGGCGCTGTCCGATACGGCGTCAAGCCTTGCCGTAATGCCGTTGCATTCATATTCGGCAGAGCAGGCGCTCTGACCGACAAGCCTGAATTTATAGCTGAATTTACTCATCAGATAGATGTTCCTTTACCCGTTACGGTGTTCATAAAGAATTTTTTGGTTTCCCAGTTTACAAGCTCGCATTCCTTATTAAGGCGCATAACCTTCTGCCAGTTTGCCTCCCAGTACGGCAGACCGTCGCAGTTGGGGTTGCCGGTTTTTGCAAAGTTGCAGAGCATTTTGTTCATTATCTTGGAAAGCTTGTAGTCGTCCTCCTCAAACGGTCTCCAGCTTATGCCGAGCGTTGAGAAAACATAGAGCATATCGCAGCAGTGCCACGTGCCCTTATCGTCGCCGGGCAGGTCGCGGTCGAAATCGTAAAGATAGCAGGGGCTGCCGATGCTGTAAGCCTTTTTAGCCCAGCTCTTGTTCGTGATTTCGAGACCGAAGGGTATCATATCGTTTGTCGTCATACCGATAATGTAGGGAATATCGGGTATGTTGTTCATGGTGAAGGTCTCTTTTTTGAGAAGCTTACCGTCGTATACCGGGAAGGTGTAGGGCATACTGAATTTGAATTGCTTCTGAGCGTCAAACCACGCGTAGTAAAGCTTTTCGGGATCGACGCTTTTGAGCTGAGACATATTCTGACACTCTGCCTTTTCGCACACGGCGTCCCAGAACTTTTTCATTTTTTCTACGGTGTAGGGCTTCAGGATTTTACGCTGAAGCGCAGCGCCGCTCATCATATAGGCGCGTCTGAACCAGCCCTTGCACATTTCGTTGGTAAGGTGAATATCAACGCTCATTGCGCCCGCAGACTGTCCCATAATCGTTATGTTATCGGGGTCGCCGCCGAAAGCCGCGATATTATCTCTTATCCATTTGATTGCGATATACTGGTCGTAAAGTCCGTAATTTCCGCAGATGCCGTCCTTGTCCTTAAGGTCGGGATGCGCGCAGAAACCGTACGGTCCGAGGCGGTAATTCATAGCGCAGAAGATAATACCGTTTCTCGTCAGCTCCCTGCCGTTGATGTGATCCTCGTTATAGCTTCCGCCCGTAAAGGAGCCGCCGTGAATATAGATAATGACGGGCGCCTTCTCGACGAATTTGGGAGTTTGAATTCCCAGGTAGAAGCAGTCCTCGGAATAAGTGAAGCTTGAGCCTCTGCGGAATTCGTTATGGTAAAACGCGTTGCAGACCTCGTCGTCCTCAAACGCTCTGCGCTGATACGAGCAGTCCTTGTGATACGTAGCATCATAAACGCCGTCCCACTGTTCAATCTGTACGGGGTATTCCCATCTGCCCGCATTCGCATATTTGATACCGCGGAATTCAAGGCAGTCGTCAGTCTCCACACCTTTGATTTTTCCGCAGGGTATAGTAAGTTCAACCGTTCTCATATCGCACCTCCGAATATAGTTATTAATATTATAATTCATTTGATATTAAATTTCAATAATTATAATTGAACATAGAGTCCATTTATGCTATTATTTCTATGTTCAAATATTCTCGGTAGTGAAATATCTTGTTATTGCTTTGATAATACTTGCGGCGCGGACGTTTTCGTGCCGCCTGAAATGGCGCGTGAATGCTATGAAGCGTGTCAGATTGAAAAACAGCTCATTTTTTATGAGGGCGCGACGCACGCTCAGTCCAATTTCAGACATCCCGAAAAATACGAAAACGATTTGCTCGGCTTTGCGGACAGAGTCTGCAATGCAAATAATTCTTGATTTGAGAATAAAATGTAGTATAATATTCAAAAGATTAACCCGAAAGAGGCTGATTTCAGATGGTTTACAACACTATACTCGACGCTATCGGCCATACGCCGATGATTAAGCTCAACAAGCTTGTCGACGAAAACAGCGCCCAGATATTCGTTAAGTACGAGGGCGTCAATATCGGCGGCTCCATCAAAACGAGAACCGCATACAATATGCTTAAGCAGGCTGCCGAAAAGGGACTTATCGATAAGGATTCGGTTATCGTTGAGCCCACCAGCGGCAATCAGGGCATAGGAATAGCTCTCGTCGGCGCGGTTATGGACTACAACGTAAAAATCATAATGCCCGACTCCGTTTCCGAGGAGAGAAGGAAACTCATCAAGAACTACGGAGCCGAGGTAATACTCATTCACGACGACGGCGATATAGGCAAGTGCATGGCGGAATGTATCGCGCTTTCCGAAAGAATGAAAGCTGAAAATCCCAAGGTGTTTATCCCCTCTCAGTTTGACAATCCCGACAACCCGAAAACACATATCTACTACACGGCAAGAGAAATACTCGAAGAGGTTCACTGCGATATCGACGGTTTCTGCAGCGGCGTTGGCACGGGCGGTACGATAAGCGGTATCGGCGAGGTTCTCAAAAAGCAGAATCCTTCAATCACGATTTGGGCGGTCGAACCCGCAAACGCGGCCATCTTAAGCGGCGGCGCAGTCGGCACACATCTTCAGATGGGCATAGGCGACGGACTTATCCCCGAAAATCTGAACACCAAGATTTACGATAATATCTGCGTTATTTCCGATAAGGAAGCACTTGAAACGGCGAAGCGCCTCGCAGCCGAGGAAGGCATAATGTGCGGCATTTCAAGCGGAACGAACGTTGCCGCCGCGATAAAGCTCGCACGCAGACTTGGCAAAGGCAAGACGGTTGTAACCGTACTTCCCGACACGGGCGAGAGATACTTCAGCACCGAGCTTTTTGATTAACAATACGCAATAATATATTGACAGACAAACGGGCAGGTCAACTGCCCGTTTGTTTATTGCAATCAATCCCGATAAATTTGAGTTTATCGCTGAGTTTGATTGAGCAAAACAGCGCCCCTTGTTAAAGGGGAGAGGGCCAGCGAACGCTGGCGAGGGGATTCAAGAAAGCTTGATATAACAATAAAAGGAATCCCTCCACCGCCGTACGGCGCACTTGGAGCGTGCCGCCTCACCCTTTTGTCACCTTCGGTGACATTTCCCCTCACAGGGGAATTGCCCCTCCCTTTGACAAGGGAGGCTGGTGTCCTATCAAGCTTTCGCCCCGACAAGCTCCGATTTGGCGTGATAAAAACAGGCTCCCTTTTTGAGGGAGCCTTAACTTGTCTTATTCTTAGTTTGCTCTTATGCACGACTGCGCCGGAACGGTAATCGAATTCACCGTGACGGGCTCTTCGTTATAGTTGAGGTACAGGAGCGTACTGTTGTTGAACTCGGTGCAGTAAACTCCGTTCTGAACCTTGTAGTGCGCCGTAATTCTCGCGTCCGCAAGGTCGCCCAGAGCCTCGTCGGCTATTGCATAATACTCGGCAGCCGTTGCGAGCTGATCCTGATAGTAGAACTGTGCGTCAAACGCCTCGTCGCCGACCTTGGTGCAAACCCATTCAAAGCTCGGCAGCGCGCCGTACTCAAGCGATCTGAGAAGCGCCGCCTTTGTGTCGGCTTCAAGGTTAATCGGCTCAAGAGTGTAGTTGACGATGCCGTGAAGCACCATTTCGGCAAACGGTATCTGAACGTAGCCGTCGTTCTGCTCGTAGTAAGTATTTCTCGGAAGATCGATAACCGCGTCGGCGTTGAACAGCATACAGAAATTGCCTTTTTCAATCATTATCTTATGATTGTTGGAAAGCACTGCCGTCTGCGTTCTTACAGCCGAAGCCGAGCCTGAACGTGTGTAGGCGTCGCCCGAATAATCCGAATAGAGCACCCTGCCCGCGTCGTTGATGCAGTAGCCGTCGAAATTGTATTTTTCGGTATTTGTAAGGAACGAAACAAGACTGTCGGAGATGTCCGAAACGGTCAGAGCGTTCATAGCGGGCTTTTTACCCCTGCCGAAAAGCTCATAGTTGCCCGTAACATTGTACGGGGTTTTTGTGCCGTAAGCAGTTCTCGCCTCGTCGGATGAATTCCTTTTGTTCGACGAGAGAACGGCAATATCGAGATACATATTAAATTTCTGGGTTTTGGTGTACTGCGAAAGCGCTTCAAAATCCTTTTTACTGCCCAGCGAGCGGATTACGGAAGCGTCCGAAATCGCGTCCTGAGTATCGGCGCCGTCAAGAATTCCGCAGTAGCGAAGCGTTATGCTGTTTATACTCTTTGCCTTAAGTCCCTCTAGCAGCTCCTGCGTCTGCTCAAAGGTCGAAAGCTTTTTATACGAATGTGCGCCCCTCTTGGTCGCGGCTCCCTGAACGCTGACAACGAGCGGAATATGCTCGGACGGGGCAAGTATCTCGGTCGAAAGCACACCCTGTCTTATAAGCACCTCACGGCACGCCGAAGCGATGCCGAAATAATCTGCGTTTTTGCCCGAAAGAAATCGATAGCAGATATTGATATCACCCGCATAGGTGATACCCGTATATTTCCTGCCTGAACCGTCGGGGTCGCTGCAGGTATCGGTTATATTGAAGCGTGCCGAAACACGGTTGAACGAGCCCGCGCCGTTTCTGCGCTGAGCCCTGACGCTCGCAAGGCATTCGCCGCCGAGTATGATAGCGGCAAACGCGTTATCGCCCGACTTTATACCGAAGCACGGGAACAGTGCCTGAGCGCTTTCGCTGCTTCCCAGAGCGACGTTAGCGCCGTAAATATCGTAGCTTCTCTCCTCGGTGAACTTATCGTCGGCAACGCCCGTCTTAACGAGTGCACCGCAGTTGTCGGGAACGAAAAGAAAGTCGTTCTCACCCGAGTTCTCACTCGAACCGAAATAAGTCATAAAGTCAATATTTTCGACGGTATAGCCCTTTGAAACGAGTATATTTGAACAGTTAATCTTACCGTAGAAGGCACCGTCGCTTAATGTGAATACGGCGGTAACCGAAACATATACATCCTTATCGGTAAGACTCTCAAAACTCTTGTTTGCAGTCTCGCTGTCGGGCGCCATATCATAGGTTATGGAAACGCCGTTGTTAATCGGCTTGAAGCTCGCCGTTGAGAAGGCGACGCTGTTGTCCTGCGAGTTGAGATAATAGGTCTCGCTGCCATTGGAAACGCAGAGCGAAACGACGCTTGCGTGACATTCGGTGTCGCTGATATCGGCCTTCGGAAGGCTGTACCAAAGCTTATCGGTGCTCGTATCTTTAATTGCAACGCTGTAAGTTACGCTGTCAAAATAGAGCTCAAGCAGTCCGGATTTTGCAACGTAGATAAGATTGCCGTCGCTTGAAACGTGATTTGAGCGCGCCGAATATGCCGCCTCGGTTATATTGACCGAGGAAGCCCTGACCGCCCTGACGTCCGCCGAGCCCTTACACGACGTAAGGCTTAAAGCGAGCATCACAGTCACAATTAAAAGCGATAATATTCTTAAAATACCCTTGTTTTTACCGTTCATAAACGTTTACCCCACGTATCGGTAGTAAAAATATGCTGGTATTATATCATATTTTATTACATTTTTCAACCCGTCAGCTTTTTGCGCATATCCAGAAGCAGCGCTCTCTCGCGGCGTGAAACCTGAACCTGAGTCATTGAAAGCTTTTCGGCGGTCACCGCTTGCGTCAGTCCCCTGTAATAACGCAGAATTATAAGTTGACGGTCGCGTTCGTCAAGCGTGCTTAACGCCTGACTGAGGGCTATGGAATTACCTATTTCCTCCTCGCCGAAGTCTACGGGTATATCCAGCTGTCTGTCGCCGTTTTCGTCGGTATCGGTCAGTGAAATCGGAGGCGCAGAAATGTTGATAAGCTGTGAAGCCTCGTATTCGTCGGTGCCGAGTTTTTCTGCAAGCTCGCCGACCGTCGGCTCTCGCTCAAGGTTTTGCCTGAGCTCTTCAAACGCCGCGACCGCAAGACGGGATTTTTCTTTAAGAGAACGGCTGACCTTAACCGCACCCTGCTCTCTGAAAAGGCGTTTTATTTCGCCGAGTATCACGGGCACGGCATAAGTAGAAAAGGCATAGCCGAGCGTTTCGTCGAAACCGTCCGCCGCCTTCACAAGTCCGAGACAGCCTGCACAATACAGCTCTTCATATTCAATACCCCTGTTGCGAAACCTGTTTGCACAGGTATGAACGAGTCCCAGATTTGACTCTATAAATTCCTCACGGGTCATCAATAAGCGCTTCTGCCCCTGATTTTTTTAGTCAGCGTCACCGTTGTTCCCGCGCCCGTTTTTGAGCGCACCTTCACGCCGTCGCAGAAGCTCTCCATAACAGAAAAGCCCAGACCCGCTCTGTCCTCACCCGCACTTGTGTAGAGCGGTTCCATAGCTTTTTTAACGTCCTCAATTCCGCAGCCTCTGTCCCTGACGCTAATCTGTACAGTCGAGTTTTCAAAGAGTTTTATGCTTATGTAAACTATGTCGACCTGATTTTTATAGGCATGGACTATACAGTTCGTTACCGCTTCGCTGACTGCGGTCTTGATATCGTTCAACTCCTCGAGCGTCGGGTCGAGCTGACAGACGAAAGCCGACACCGCGGCTCTCGCGTAGCCCTCGTTAACCGACCTACTTTCAAGCTGAATTTTCACCTCGTTGAGCACCTTCATTTTGCACTTACCTCCTTTTTCTTTTCCTGCAGAACGGCAATTTTTTCCAGTCCCGCAAGCCGCATCACCTTATAAGCATGTCCGGAAAGATTAATAATATACATTTTACAGTTCAGACCCTCTATAAGCCTGTACCTGCCCATGACGAGCCCTATACCCGACGAGTCCATAAAGCTCACCGCTCCGAAGTCGAGCACCAGCAATTCGGGCAGTCTGTTGTTTACCGCTTCGTCGATTTTACGGCGCAGCTCGGGCGCGTTGTGGTGGTCGATTTCACCCGACAGATAAGCGGTAACGGTCTTTCTGTCAACCTTGATTTCGACGTTTGCCGAAGCTTTCATTTCAATCAGTCCTTTCCGCTACATTTTAGGACGGGCATAATAAAAAATCTGTCGCTTTATAAAAGCAACAGATTTTTCTGATTATATCCTATTATCCGCGGGGACCTCTGCCGCCCTGAGGGGGCTGTCCTCCCTGCATACCGCCGCCTGGCATCTGACCGCCCATGCCGCCGCCGAACTGATTGGAGAGCGAAGTTACCTGGCTGCCGTTGACATAGACCGTGCCGCCGTTTATTGTGCCCGTACCGTCGTAGTCAAAGGGTGACTGAGCGTTGACATTGACCATACCGCCGTTGATTTCGATATTTCCGTTTGCGTCAATTCCGTCGGTGTCGCCCTGTCCCATATTGATTGTGATTTCGCCGCCGTTAATCTTAACGGTCGGTGTAACGCCGTCAATCTTCTGAGCCGCATTGATTCCGTCGTCGCTTGCGTTGATTTCAAGCTTGCCGCCGTTTATGACGATTATTGTTGCCTCGAGTCCCTCATGTGCGGTAATTGTAAAGGTGCCGCCCTGAATTGTGAGGGTGTTGTCGGCGTGAATTGCATCGTCGCCGCTTGTCAGGCTGAACGTGCCGTCAAGTATTGTCGTGCTGTTATCGCCGTGAATTGTATCACCGTCGCAGTCGAGGTTATAAACGCCGCTCTTTATGACAAGGTCATCCTTACCCTTGATACCCGTATTTACGGCCTTGACTGTGAGTGTGACGTTCTCGATTAAAAGCGTATCTTTACTTGTAATGCCGTTATTCAGGTTTCCGTTTACGTTGAGCTTGCCGCTGCCCGCGATAACGAGATCGTCCTTTGAATAAATACAGGCGTTGGGCTCCTCGTCAGCTTCTGAAGAGTAGCTGTCGTTATAGCTGTAGCTGCTGCCGTCAGAAAGCGTGTTTTGAGAGCCGTCTGCAAGATAAACCGTTGCCGACTTCGCTTCGTAAACAAAGATTGCGCTCGAATAAGAGCAGGTAATATCAGCGTTGTTGAGTATGAGTGTTACCTCTTCACCGTCGGCGTTTACGATTATTCTGCCGTCGGTAAGAGTTCCGCTGATTTCATAGGTTCCGCCCGACGTAACCGTTACCGTTGTGCCGTCAGCGGCGGCTCCGCTTCCGTTTATCTGAACGGAGTTTCCGTTTAATACTATCGCCGTTGCGCCATCAGTTGTAACCGAAACATCGTTTTCATTAATAAGCGTGTCAATGTCGGCGCCTGTTACCGATTCGCCCGATGAAGATGCGGTAGTGGTTTCATTTGAAGAAGCGCTTTTTGTCAGCGTGCAGGACGTCAGCGCAAACGCCATAAGCACAAGTGAAACGATAAGCGCCGTTATTTTATACTGTTTTTTCATATTAACTCCTCCTTTGAGTTAAGGGTTGTGTTCATTTCATAATACCGGACGGGACACCTCCCGTGCCTGTGACTGAATTGTAAAACGCCAACCTTAAGCCAACCTTAAGAAAAAAAGTTTTTATCTTTAGGTTCTCTTTAGGTTGCGATTTTATACTGAGGGCAACAAAGGAGGTATCACACATGGGCAAGGCAATCAAAACCAGCTTCGAGCGATACGAAAAGAAATACTTTTTAACCCCCGATCAGTACAGACTGTTTAAGGAAAGGCTCGCACCCTACGTTAAAGCGGACGAGTACCCGACATATACATTATGTAATATATACTACGACACGGACGATTACCGTCTAATAAGAGCTTCGCTTGAAAAGCCGATTTACAAAGAGAAGCTCAGAGTCAGAAGCTACGGCGTTCCCGGCGCGGATTCAAACGTATTTGTAGAATTAAAAAAGAAGTGCGACGGAGTTGTATATAAAAGAAGGATTACGACAACACCGTTCAATGCGCAATGCTTACTCAACGGTTTTCGTACTCAAGCTCAGAATAATCAGATTTCAAACGAAATCGCTTATTTCCGGCAATTCTACCATGCAACGCCGAAGGTCTTTATAGCATACGACAGAGAAGCGTATCAGGGAATTGAAAACTCCGACCTTCGCATCACCTTTGATACAAATCTGCGTTACAGGCTCGAAAATCTCAGCCTTCAGTCGGGCGATTACGGCGAGCCGATTATTGACAGCGGCAGTATTCTTATGGAAATCAAAATTCCGGGCGTCTGCCCCCTGTGGTTAAGCAGACTTCTCAGCGAATTCAAAATCTATCCGACCTCATTTTCAAAATACGGCGAGTGCTACAAAAGGCACATACTTGCCGGCAACAAAACAATATTCACAAAGGAGGCGCTTTTAAGTGCTTAACGCATTAACATCATTTTCTTCTGTAATAACAACATCTATTACGATGTCAACCTTTTTAATCTGCACGGCGGTTTCAATCGTGCTCGGTATTCTGACGGCACTTGTGTATATGTTCAGGAACCGCTGCTCGCAATCCTTTGCAATTACGCTTGCAGTACTTCCCGCAATAGTTCAGGTAGTTATAATGCTCGTCAACGGTAATATCGGAGCGGGCGTAGCGGTGGCAGGCGCATTCTCGCTGGTCCGTTTCCGCTCGGCTCCCGGAACGGCAAAGGAAATCGGCGCTATCTTCCTTGCGATGGCAATAGGTCTTGCGACGGGTATGGGCTATGTCACGCTTGCAATTCTCTTCTTCGTGATAATCGGAGCGTTTATGCTCCTGCTCAATCTCGTGAAATTCGGAGACGGCGACAGGGCCGAACGAAGCTTGAAAATCACTATTCCCGAAAATCTTGATTACGACGGAATTTTTGACGATCTGTTCACTCAGTACACCGAAAGGGCGACTCTTGAAAAGGTCAAGACCTCTAATATGGGAACTCTGTATGAGCTTCAGTATTCAATAGTTCTTAAATCGAAGGAAATACCCAAGGCGTTTATCGACGAGCTTCGCACAAGAAACGGAAATCTCAACATTACCTGCAGTAAGGTAAGCGAGAAGGAAACACTTTGAATATAAGATTTTTTCATCATCTTTTCTCCTATAAATTATACAAACAAAAAGACCGAAGCCTGTCTTCGGTCTGAGTTTGATTTTTATCAGAATTTATACTATAATCAAATCGGGAGTTGATATTATGCGCTTACTCATAGCCGAGGATGAGCTTGATTTAGCCGAGGCTCTGACGGTGTTTTTTGAAAAGAATCAGTTTACCGTTGATACCGTAAACGACGGACTGTCGGCTTATGAATATGCGGGTGCGGACGAGTATGACGCAATTATACTCGACGTTATGATGCCTAAAATGGACGGTATCGAGGTTCTGCGCCGCCTGCGTGCGGACGGCTGTAAAACGCCGATTATGATGCTCACCGCAAAGGCCCAAAAGGACGACAGAATAACGGGCTTCGACTCGGGTGCCGACGACTATCTGCCGAAGCCGTTCGAGGTTGACGAGCTGTTAAGCCGTGTGCGTGCGATACTGCGAAGGCGTGAGGAATACAAGCCGTCAACACTTACCTTCGGCGATATTTCGCTCAATCCCGGCAGCGATATGCTGCTTTGCAATACGGGCAAATCGGTAAGACTCAGCGGACGTGAATTTCAGGTAATGGAGCTGTTTATGCGCTCACCTAAAACCGTACTTTCCGCTGACCGAATTATGGAGCGAGTATGGGGCTGGGATTCCGACGCAGAAATCAACGTTGTATGGGTGCACATTTCAAATCTCCGCAAAAAGCTTTCTTCAATCGGCTCAAAGACCGCCATTCACGCAAACCGCGGTTTAGGTTATATTCTGGAGGCGGAAAATGATTAAAAAACTGCAGAAGAAATTCATACTTATTTCAGCCGTTGCCGTTGTTTCGGTTATGGTGCTGCTTTGCATTATCGTTAATGCCGCAAACTTCATTTCCGTCAATTCAAAGCTCAATGCAACGCTTGAAATGATAACCTCCAATGAGGGTATGATTCCCGATTTTGATAAACGCGGTATGCCCGCGCGCAACGGCGAAACCCCGCCCGAAGGCGATTTCGGTATGCCTGCGTTTGACAACAGACATTTCAACGCGGAAACTCCGTTTTCAACGCGCTTCTTCGTGCTCTGCTACGACGAAAGCGGCGAGCTGACAAGAAGCAATCTTGATAAAATCGCCGCCGTAACCCAGAGCGATACTGCGGAATATCTGGATATCGCCGTTAAACACGGCGAGGGCTACGGCTTCACAAGCGGTTACAAGTACAGCGTAGTCAGGCAGGATTCGGGTTATATGGCGGTATTCCTTGATGACAGTCAGGAGATAAGCTCGATAGTTTCCGTTCTTATACTTTCAATCGCCGCAACCGTGATATGCAGCGCGCTTATCTGCGTACTTATCGTACTTTTCTCAAAGCGCGCAATCAAGCCCGTTATTGAAAGCAACCGCAAGCAAAAGCAGTTTATCACCGACGCAAGCCACGAGCTGAAAACGCCGATTACCGTAATCTCGACAAGTCTCGGCGTGCTCGAAATGGAGGTCGGAAAGCAGAAATGGATTGACAAGGCGAAGGCTCAGACCGAGAAGCTGACCGAGCTTGTAAATTCCCTTGTCACTCTCTCAAAAATGGACGAGGAGGACTCGCCCTTAAACGTCAGGGATTTCAACGTCAGCGACGCCGTGCGCGAAACTGCCGGGTCGTTTTCGGACTTTGCCGAGCAGTCGGGACACGCGCTCGAAATCAGCGTTGCGCCTGCAATTCGCTACAGCGGCGACGAATATTCAATCCGTCAGCTGACGTCGATACTGCTCGATAATGCTATCAAGTATGCCGATGAGGGCACACCGATTAAGTTCTCACTCGAAAAGGACAGAAAAGGTATAGTGATAACGAGCGAAAACGAGAGCGAAGGCATAGACGTAAGCGAACTTGACAAGCTGTTTGACCGCTTTTACAGAGCGGACAAGTCGCGCAACTCGCAGACGGGTGGCTTCGGCATAGGACTGTCGATAGCGCGAAGCATCGCCGAAGCGCACCGCGGCTCAATCGAAGCGCTGTGCGACAACGGACACACCGTCAGATTTATAGCGAAACTGAGATAAAGAATATAAAAAATCCGCAACAGTCAGACGGCTGTTGCGGATTTTATGTGTCTGTTAATCGGTTACAGGCTGCCTTTCTGCATTGTACTGAGTATCAATGGTCTTCTTGAACAGCATGTAGTCGTATTTCGGTCTCCACGAAGAGCCTATCTCATAGGTCTTGAACTCCTCCTCGCTTGCGGCGATATTCATCTGCGTAATGCCGTGAAGCGCATTACCGCTGTCGTCGCCCTTATCCTTATAGACCGAATCCCAGAATGCGTGGTGTCCGATGTAGGTTACGCTCGCAGGGATATACATATAGTCAAGTCCCCTGTCGCGTGTGAACGCGTCCGAGCCGATTTTTTCAAGCGTTTCGGGAAGCGAGAGATAAATTGCGCCGAGCGCTTCTCTGCCGGTGAATCTCGTATTGCTTACGCCGTCGACTGTCGGAATGTATGTATAAAGATGATGCATATTTCCGCAGTCAAAGAAGCCGAGCGTTCCGATTTCCTTAAGTCCTTCGGGCAGATAGTAGGTGTCAATGTTTGCGTAGTTAAAGCAAAGCGGACCTATCTTCTCGACCGTCGAGGGAACGACATAGGTTCTTACCTCGTCGTTATATTTTTGGAAGAACGCCTCGTCATACTTCTCGGTCGTGCCCCAGAGCTCCTCCATCGGATTTCCGTTATCGTCAACGAGGTCTGTATAACCGAACTCGGTGCGAAGATACTTGTCGTGGTCGATGGGATAGCAGATTATCTCGGTCTTATCCTTGTTGTAAAGAACCCCGTCAACGTCGCAGTAATTCGGGTTTGCTTCGTCAACGTAGATGCACTGAAGCGCCCAGCAGGAGTAAAACGCCTTATTGTCGATGTCGGTAACTCCCGCGCCGATATTGACGACCTGAAGCGTAGAGTCGCAGTTGAATGCGTACTCATGAATGGTTGTGACGGGCTTTTGCTCGTCATAAACGATGAATTCCGATTCCTTTGCCTTCGAATCGTCAGTACCGCCTGCAATAAACGCGCTCGCATCTATCTGTTCGTTATCAATATCAGCGGCATACTCAATATTAAAATGCTTTATAAGTCCGTTGTTTGAGAACTGAACAAGCTCGTAGCCGTTTTCAACAGGCTTGTATTCAAGGTCGCCCGTGTTAAGCAGCGCGCGAACCGAGAAATACAGTGAAAGCATAACTGCTATCGAAATAAGGATTATAAAGGCGGCTTTCTTGCCCTTTGCATTTTTATATGACTGATTAATCTTGGGCGGTGCAAGTCCTTCTATCTGATAAGTCCAGATTTCGTCCTCGGGTATGTCAAGAATTATCTCTTCGTTTGTTTCTTCAACTTCATCATTATCTATATTATCTTCTAAATCATTTTCGCTTTCGCCAACTCTTTTGCTTCTAAATTTTATATAGATTTTATCAGCAATAAAAATCAGTAACCCATATAGAATCATCATTGGAATGGCGCCAAGCTTTATTCCAAATTTATAACATAGTCCCACAATTATTGTAGAACCTAAACCGACTACGCATGCAATAAAGATGCAATACAATACGCTTCTTAGCCTTTTTTTTGTTTTCTTGGAATGCTCACCATTACTAGTTTTCTCTTTTTTCATGATAGCACCCCCTTAACCTGTGAATGAGCCGGCAACCGATTCGCCCTCGGCCTCGGCCTTCTTCTCGGTTACCTCGGCGCGGCGTTTAAGCACCTGAATAACCTGATTCTGTTTGTTGGAATCGTAGTCCCAGAAGAAATACGGAATAGTCATCAGCAGGAAGCCCGTTATATCGAACAAAATCGGTATAACGATTATCTTGACTCTTGACATATCGACAAACAGGACGTCCCAGTTCGAGTTGAAACCGAATTTCAGCAGAAGTATAGGAATAACAAGACCGACAACCGCTGCTATCGGGCCCGTAATCCAGCCGAAAATACCCGAGAAAGCCTCAAGTCTCTCGCCTGACAGATACATCTGATAGTCGTTGATTCGTATATCCATATCGTGCATAACCGACATGGGAATCGTGTGGGTTACCTCGAGCAGGATAAGTATGATTACGCAGATAATACCGCAGAGCGTAACATTATCGCCGCACAGAAGTATCGTCGCAACGACGAGCGACCAGCCGATAGCACGGGTCAGATAATAGAAAATCATTACCTGCTTATATGAGAATCTCTTTATAAAATACGGTGTGAAGAAATCAGGCGGAGTTCCCGCAAAGGAAACGAGCGAAACGAGAAGTCCGTAGGAAAGTCCGCTGAGTCGGAAGGTATAGAGATAAAGCACCGTCGTAAACGCAAGCATACCGTTGCCAAGCGAGTCAAGCAGGTAAACAACGTTGAGCATCCACTTGTACTTGTTGCGCATTACGCCGAAAATTCCGTCCCAGAACTTAATCTGCACCTTTTCTTCAAGAGGCGGCTGAGGAATTCTCTCCTTGATTCTGCTGGCAAAAACCATCGTCAGCGTCGCGAAGCCGATAAAGATTATCGGAATAACGTATCTGTAAACGTTGATATCAGCCCATTCGTCGCGGGTAAAGCCGATTGCAATCGGAATTACGACAACCATAACGGAGTTGAGAATATGCGAAAGCTTGATGGGATACGTTCTGATAAGAATTCTCTCCTGCATATTCGGGCTGATATTCTGAGCTACGTTTTCAAGACAGTTGCCGAAATTGAACAGGTTGTAAACGGCAAACAGAAGGTTTGCAACCCACACTCTTGTAACAACGTCGTCTATCGCATAAACGGGCAGCCAGCCGATAAGAATAACCATTACGCACTTGGGCACAACGTCGCAGTAAAGGAAATACTTATAACGTCCGAACTTAGGAACAAGCTTCTTACGCCAGAAAATGTTACGCGAGCCTGCCCAGCCGTTCCACAGAATGTGAGTACCCAGAATTTTGATAGCCGACGCCGCCGAAAGTCCTCGTATTGAGTTTAACGCGGCAACGACCGTATTATTCGGGTTCAGATACGGCGAAAAGTTGAATACAATCAGGAATATACCGATTACTATTGAGAAGAAATAAACGGTATAAAGCTTCTTCTCGGTTTTCTTGGGCATAAAGCCGAGGTTATCGTTGATAATCCAGCCCAGAATGTCCCACAGCTTCTGCAAAGGCATATTGATAAGTGCAATTGCAGTAAAGATAACGTACGGCAGCTTGTAGTGATACATTATCAGGTAGCAGCCTGCCGCAAAGCTTATGTACTCGAGAGTTTTAGAGCCGGAATAGTTAGAACCGACCGCAAGCCAGATGTCCTTATACTCTCTGTACGGAACGTACTTGCCCTCGGCGGGAGTTTTCCAGTGCTCCTTAATCTCGTGTCCGAGCCATTTGACCTTACCTAAAAGGTTGGTCTTTTCCTCGGCAGCAACAATGTTTTCGGTCTTGTCGCTCATAACACCTCTCCTTTTCCTCCTTATCGGATACAAAGCACCCGATATCAAGGGGCACCCGTTGCGGAATTCCCCTTAAAAAATTGCAACTTTAATTATACATTAAGAATTGTATAAAATCAACATAAATCAGAATTTTACAATAAAAGTTTTTGTTAATTTTTAGTGTAAAAGTAACAAAAAAGACGGACCGAAGTCCGTCAGGCTTGATTCTTTTCTAAGCCTCGCCTTTCCATTCGTCAAGGAACTCGTCAACAAAGGCGTGCATAAACTCATCACGCTTTTCGGCGATTGCCTTTGCCGATTCGGTGTTGAGTAAGTCCTTAAGCAAAAACAGTTTTTCGTAAAAATGGTTAAGCGAGGTCGAATTTTTATTGCCGTAATACTGCGTTTCATCTGTAAAGTGTTCAGGCTTTACAGATGGGTCGTACATGCTTCTGCCGTGGCTTCCGCCGTATGCGAAGGCACGCGCTATGCCTATGGCTCCGATTGCGTCGAGACGGTCGGCGTCCTGCACGCATTTGCCTTCAATGCTGTCGGGAACGGGTGAGTTTTCACCGACATAAGAAACCTTGGAAATAATGTCAATGACCTTATTCTGCGTCTCCGCGTCAACGCCGTTTTCCGTCATAAAACGTCTTGCATTGTCAAAATTCTGATGCGTTTCGGGCGAAAGCTTTCTGTCGTCAACGTCGTGAAGCAGAGCAGCAAGAGCAGTTATCCCGACGTCTGCCCCTTCCTTTTCGGCGAGCTTTACGGCAGTTTTATATACCCTCTCGGTATGATAGAAATCATGCCCGCTCGCGTCGTTTTCAAAAAACGCTTTCACATATTCAATTGCATTTGATAAAATTTGACTATTCATTTTACTTTCAAAAATTTAGACATAAATCAACTAAAGGCTCTCCTGTAAAAGAGAGCCTATGCTTATTAAAGTTCGTCGCTCAAAGATTTAAGCGAGTTTGCGACAAAGGTTGCCTTGACCTTGCTGCGCGCGTACATATCGAGATTCGTAACGCCCGTCAGCACAAGCACGCTTGTCAGTCCGTTGTCGTAGCCTATCGCGATATCGGTTTCAAGCCTGTCGCCGATAAAGCAAAGCTCGTCCGCTTCGCAGTTAAGCTTTCTCGTCAGATACTCTACGGTAGTGACGTGAGGCTTGCCCATAACGAGGGGGCTTCTGCCCGTCGAGGCCTTGAACATTGCCATCATTGAACCCGTGTCGAGCATAAAGCCGTCGGCTGTCGGACAGTTGTAATCGGGATGAGTTGCGATATACGTCTTGCCCGCCGCAAGATACAGCGCCGCTTTTCTTATCTTCTCATAATTGAGCGTGGTGTCGAAGCCGAGCACGACTATATCGGGGTTGTCGTCAACAAGCTTTATACCCGCATTTTCAAAATCGGCGGTCAGTCTTTCGTTTCCGAGAAGATAAACCGTCTTATCGGGATAATTGCGCTTGAGATACTCAATCGTAACGTGCGAAGAAATGACGATTTTGTCATCCGTCACGTCGCAGCCCATATTGTGAAGTTTCGTGCGGCAGACATCGACATTATTTGACGAGTTATTCGTGAAAAAGCAGAAGTCCTTGCCGACGCTTTTCGCCTTTTCAAGAAAGTCCATGGCGCCGTCAATAATATTGCCGTCAAGATAGAATGTGCCGTCCATATCGATTATGAAATATTTTATTTTGTCAAAAACGGGATTTTTACTCATATTCTTCTCTCCCTTCATACTGTAATGATTTTACCCTTTCAGGCGATTATTGTCAATAAATTTACAGTAGATTTAACGGCGGGAGTATGATACAATTATTCCATCGGAGGTGTGATATGAAAAAGTTTATTTCATGGAACGTCAACGGCATACGTGCCGTTATGAACAAGGATTTTGAAACGAGCTTCAAAGCGCTCGACGCTGATATCTTCTGCCTGCAGGAAACCAAGGTGCAGGAAGGGCAGATTGATTTCTCGCCCGAGGGCTATTTCTGCTACTGGAACTACGCCGAGAAAAAGGGCTATTCGGGTACTGCAATCTTTACCAAAGAAGAACCGCTCGATGTATTTTACGGCATCAAACAGCCGTTTTACGACAACGAGGGCAGAGTTATTACGCTTGAATATGAGAATTATTTCTTCATCACCTGCTATACGCCCAACTCTCAGGACGGTCTTCGCAGGCTTGAATACCGTATGTCGTGGGAGGATTATTTCAGGGAATACGTGCTTTCGCTCGATAAGAAAAAGCCCGTCATTTACTGCGGCGACTTAAATGTTGCCCATAAGGAAATCGACCTGAAAAACCCCAAGACGAACACACAGAATCCCGGCTTCACACCCGAGGAAAGAGAAAAGATGACGACCATTCTCGACTGCGGGTTTACGGACACCTTCCGCTATTTCTACCCCGACATGACCGACGCTTATTCGTGGTGGAGCTACCGAATGAAGGCGAGAGAGAGAAACGTCGGATGGAGAATCGACTATTTCATTACGTCAAAGCGACTTGACGAAAAGCTCTTTGACGCGAAAATTCACACCGAAATATTCGGTTCGGACCACTGTCCGGTTGAACTTGATATTGATTTGTAAGAAGATATAAAAAAGGCAGGACTCAGTCCTGCCTTTTACTTTTTGGTTTTTTATTTTCCCATTAAACGGATTATTTCTTCCTCGCGTTTGCGCTCGGCAACAAATCCGAGCGTTGCGGCGATTACGGCAACTGAAGCCAACGCGACGATAATCGGTTTCTTAATATCGTTTGTAACGAATCCGGTCTTTGCGCTCTTTGTACCGTCAGCGGATTTTGCCGACGACGAACCGCCCGAAGCCGAACCCGACGAGCCGGATGAGCCGTCTGAGCCGTTGTTCTTGTTTGTATCGGATGGCGTCGCACCGCCGCCGTTTTCTATCGAGAGAATTTTACCCTCTCCCCTGTGTCCCGTTGTGGCAGTCGGGTCAAAGGCCGCCGTCTGCATCTTCACGCGGCACAGGTCGTAGGTTGCCTCTCTGAGCGCCGTGCCGAAGCCTATGGGGTCTTTCTCATAGGTGTTTTTCATATTTGATGTAATCTGCAGCTTCTCCGCAAAGTACCAGAGACTTGTCAGCAGGGCGTCGTTTCTCGCATAAACCGCAAGTACGGGGTCCATATATCCGCTGCCGTTGACGTCGATATACGCGTCGGTTACGGCAAAGCCGTCAAAGCCCCATTCGGTTCTCAGAAGGTCCTTGCAAAGTGCGGGATAGCCGCTGCACCAATGCGAGCCGATACGGTTATAGGCGGTCATTACGCCCTTTGCTTCGCCTTCCTTGACAGCCATCTCAAACGGTTCCAGGTAAAGCTCGCGCATTGCCTGCTCATTGGTCCAGGTGAATACGCCTCTGATAAGACGGTTGGTTTCCTGATCGTTACACGCAAAATGCTTGACAGTGACAACTATACCCTTTGACTGAGCGCCCTTGATAACGGCGGTCGCCATTTTGCCCGAAAGATACGGGTCCTCGGAATAATACTCGAAGTTTCTGCCGCCCA
This sequence comes from Clostridiaceae bacterium, assembly GCA_030530095.1. GTDB lineage: Bacteria > Bacillota > Clostridia > Oscillospirales > Acutalibacteraceae > Fimenecus. The sequence continues at coordinate 248,034 of JAUMVO010000001.1, read as the reverse complement.
TAGGACTGCGGTGAAGGTTACAAGCGGGTGCGTACCAGATATTTGTACCCAGGTCGTTTGCCTCGTTACCCATTGACTCGCCCATCTGCTCGGCAAGCTCGTCATTCCACGTACACGCAAGGCAGAATGCCGACGGATACGCGAGTCCCGAATCCTTATACATAAGTCCGCCCGGTCCCTTTACGGTGGCGGGGCCGTCGTTGTCAACCGTTTCGGGTACTCCGAGTCTTTCAAGCGGGGCTGTCTTGTAGCCCGATTCGGCTATCATATCTATCATTTCCTCAACGGTGAACTGATCGAGGAATTTATCCCACAGAGTTTCGTCAGCCGCCACGTCTGCGAGCATAATCGGTCCGTCCTCATAGACAACGCCCGTTCTCGGAACGGTGCCCTCGGTTATCGGGTCGGGCCTTACGTCGCAGTTCTTGACGCTGTCTGGCGCGGAATAATTGGTAGGCGCGGTAGGTCTTGATTTGAGATTCTGTCTTGAAAGATACTCAATATCGCCGGCCGCCTGAGAAAAGAGATTCTTAATCTCAACGCCCGTCTTGTCGTCATATTTCATAACCTTAGTCGAAGCAACGGTATAGTCGTAAACCGCTTCGAAGTCTCTTACGGTGTGGCCGACCTTAATCTGATAGTCGCCCGCTTCGAGTACCCACGCTTCAGCGCCCTTGTAGTCGTATGAAGCCATATCGGCGGTTTTGAATTCAACCGTTACCGTGTCGGAAGCGCCGGGCTGAATCATAGCGGTCTTTTTGTAGCCCGCCAGTTCAATCGCGCTCTTTTCAATTCCGCCCGGATAATACGGAGCGGAGAAATAAACCTCAACTACATCCTTGCCCGCCATTGAGCCGGTATTCGTAACCTTTACGCTGACCGAAATCTTATCGGCGGTCGCGCTGTAATCGGTTACCTCCCAGTCAAACGCCGTATATGACAGGCCGTAACCGAAGGGGTACTGAACTCTGCCGGGAAGGAAGGTTTCGAAATAACGGTAACCGACGTAGATGCCCTCCTGATAGTTTACGAAGAAGGCAAGCGGAGTGTCGCTGTATGCGAACGAGCCGAAGTTAACGGTTGAGGGATAATCGTTGATGTCATAAGCGATAGTGTCGGGCAGTTTACCCGAGGGATTGATTTCACCCGTCAGCACCCTGCCTATCGAGTCGGCGCCGACCTCGCCGGGAGTCCAGACGAGAAGCGCGGAGTTGACGTTTTCGTAGTTGGCAAGCCAATCCATCTGAAGAATATTACAAGTGTTAAAAAGGATTATTACGTTATCGAAATGCGCATTCAGGCCCTCAACAAGTCCCATCTCTTCGTCACTCAGACGTATGCTGCCCTTGTCGGTGCTCAGGTCCGAAAGCTCAGCGCCCGTGCGGGTGATTACAAGTATGGCGTTCTGTGAATAAGCAGCCGCCTTGTCAATCTGAGAGGTGCTTAAGTTTGAAAACGGCATCTCAGCCTGAAGCTGACCGTTGAGCGTGTCAACGATTACCATATCGACAAGTCCCTGACCTGTCTTTTCCATAGAGTGGCTGTCAGCCCATTCCTTATAGATATCGAGCAGCTCGGGATTGTATTCAATACCCGCATTCTCAAGTCCCTGATAGAGCGTAATTGCGTTGTCCGAAGCTACCGAGCCCGAACCGCCTCCGCCCAGAGCAAAGTTAATCGAGCCCATGCCGAAAACGTTTACCTTTTTGTCGGCAAGCGGAAGCGAGCCCCTCTCGTTTTTGAGAAGCACTATTCCCTCCGCCTCAATCTGCTTTGCAATTGCCGTCGCGTTTTCGATAGTCGTGTTGTTGAAGCTGCCCGACGAAGCAATTACCGCAACGGTGCAGGCAAGCGCGAGACAGATTGCGAGCATTATACTCAGAGCCTTTTTGAAATTATTTAAGGTTGCGTTCATTCGAAAATCCCCTTTTTAACATTCTACATAGATTTTAGCACATTTTTACGTATTATAAATACCAAAATAACACTCAGGGAAAGTTTTGTATGAATGAATAAATATTCACTCAACACTATGTTCATTATAACAAAAGAATGTAACGCTTCCGCAACCTAAATAATCAGTATTTTCAAAGTTGTTCAATTTTAACGCCTTTATAGTAGTGAAGCAGTATTTCCTTATAGCTGCTGCCCGTCTGAGCCATATAATTCGCGCCGTACTGGCTCATTCCGACAAGGTGGCCGTAGCCCTGAGTAACAAAAGTAAACGAGCCGTCGGAATAATCACAGGTGAAGCTCGGACTGCGAAGTCCGAGAAGCTTTCGCGCGGCGTTGCCCGACAGGGTTTTACCGCCAATATTCAGCGACTTTACGGCGCCCGTTTTGTTGTCGCTCAGAATAATTTCCGAGAACCACGCCGAAGGGTCTTCGCCGAGCTTTATTTCACTGTCTGCAGAGAGCGCCTGCCGTACCTGTTCGGCACTCATCACCACCGTAGCCGAGCAATCGGGAGACAGCTTGTCGGCAGTCGAATTCACGCTTTTCAGATACGGTACGTCGCCCGACCATATTGCAGCGGCGTCCTCGGTTCTGCCCGTCGATACGGCGCAATACGCGGCAACTATCGGCTCGCCGTTATAAGTGATAATCTCGCCCTTAACCGCATCTACCGCGGCCTCAAGCTTTTCGCGGTATTCGCCGTATTTATCACCGTATTTTTCCCGTTGCGTCGCCTCATCATAATAGCCCTGATGCTTCGACGGGCTGTCCGAAATATCGGCGCCGTCAAGCGACGCGTCTGGGGATTTTTTCAGCCGTACGAGATTGGTATAAGCCGCGACGGCCTGAGCCTTGAGCGCTTCGGTTTCATAGGTAGGCGGCATTTCGCACGCCACGCAGCCGATAAGGTATTCACGCAGCTCAACCTCATTTATCTCACCGCTGACGGACGCCATAACCTTTACGGTCTCGGGCGCTTCGTTGTTGCTTTCGCTTACCGATTCAACATCCGCTTCAGCGACGTCCTCCTGCAGGCTGACGGCAATTTTTCGGCGTACGTTTTCAAACGAAAAATCGCCCAAATCAAGCGCGGCAAGCGGACAGACGAGCATACTGACAAAAAGTATCAGACTGATTGCAAAAAACTTTTTCATTTTTTCACCTCATTATTTATTAAAATCGCGTGTATTTCGTTGACTTTACGAAGCATTTGTTATACAATATATAATCAATATTGTAATGTGGGGTTTTATTGTTTGCGGAAAAACCACGTCAGGAGGAAACACTTTGTCCGAATTTATTTCTTCAATTCCCAAAAATGATATTACAGATTTATGCAACGAGCTGTTAAAAAATAACCATATTCAGCCCGAGGATTACACACGCTTCCACGTAAAGCGCGGCCTTCGTAACGACGACGGCACAGGCGTTATGGCGGGACTTACCCGCGTGTGCTCGGTTGAGGGTTACTACATAGACGACGGTGAGCGCGTTCCCAAGCAGGGACGTCTCGCCTACCGCGGAATAAATATGAGCGATATAGTCGAAGGCTGCAAGGCGGAAAACCGCTTCGGCTTCGAAGAAGTTGCGTGGCTGCTTCTGTTCGGCGACCTACCGACAAACGGTCAGCTCAAAGCGTTTTGTAAGGTTTTAGCCGAGGCGCGCGAGCTTCCCGACGAGTTTATCGAGGACCTTATCATGAAGGCTCCGTCGAGAAACATCATGAACAAGGTTGCGGGCGCGGTGCTCGGGCTTTACACCTTTGACGAGCATCCCGACGACACTTCAATCGAAAACGTGCTTCGTCAGTCCATTCAGCTCATAGCGCAGATACCGACCATTATGTCCTACGCTTATCAGGTCAAGAGACGCGCTTTTGACCACAAGAGTATGTACATTCATCAGAACAATCCAAAGAATTCCATGGCGGAGTCGATACTGCGCTCAATCCGTTCGGACAAGAAATTCACCGACGAGGAAGCGAAGATACTCGACACAAGCATGATGATTCACGCCGACCACGGCGGCGGTAACAACTCGACCTTCGCGGCGCGCTGCGTTACCTCGACGGGTACGGACACCTATTCCGCTATTGCCGCGGGCATAGGCGCTCTCAAGGGTCCGAAGCACGGCGGTGCCAACATCAAGGTTTATGAAATGCTCCAGAATATCAAGGAAAACGTCAAGAATCCCACCGACGACGGTCAACTTGCCGACTATCTCGTAAAGATAATCAATAAGCAGGCAAACGACGGCTCGGGACTTATCTACGGAATGGGACACGCGGTTTACACTCTGTCCGACCCGAGAGCGGTGATTCTTAAGAAGGACGCCGAGAAGTACTCCGCGAAGTACGGCTACGAGGAGGATTTCAGAATTCTTGACGGTATCGAGAGACTGACCCCCGAGCTTCTCTTAACTCACAAGGGCATCAAGAAAAAAGTCTGCGCAAACGTCGATTTGTACTCGGGACTTATTTACTCGATACTCAATATACCGCAGGAGCTTTTCACACCGCTGTTCATGTCGGCGAGAATTGCAGGCTGGTCGGCTCACAGAATTGAAGAAATCTGCTCCGGCGGTAAAATTATGAGACCCGCTTACAAGAACGTCGCGCTTCCCAGACGCTTCGTTCCGATAGGCGAAAGAATTGACAATCACATCGTTTCAAGCGAATACATTCCTTCCGAGGAAAGATAGAAAGAGGCAAACTTATGAAAAACAGAAAGAATATTTCATTTAAGCTAATTCTTACCCTGTCCGGCATCTTCACGGCGCTGATGACGGGCACGAGAGTATATCAGCTCTTCAGACTGACCGAGGAGGACGCCAGCGGATTCTTCACGCGTATCAATCCGAGCGTTTACGCGCTTTATATCGGCGCTGCCGTATTCGCAATCATACTTCTCGGACTTGTTATTTCCACAAACAAGGTTCCCGCTTCAAAGCCCTTAAGAGGCTCCAGCAAGCCGCTGGCTGTCGGCGCGCTGCTGCTGGCAATCGGTATAGGCTACGATGTTGCCGTATCGATTTCTCAGGTAATCGTTGCCGTAGGCAACTTCGTTGACAGAAGCGGTCTTGTAAGCTATCTGTTCACAAACGGATATATCGCAATGGCGTTTGAGGCGCTTTTCGGCCTTGGCGCATGCATATATTTCCTTGTTTATTTCCTTTCCTATTCTCAGGGAAAGGCCACCTTCTGCGAATACAATCTGTTGGCCATACTCCCGCTTTTCTGGACTATGGCGAGACTTGTCCGCAGATTCCTGACGAAAATCAGCTTCACGGTTGTTGCGGATCTGCTGCTTGAACTTATAATGCTCGCGTTTATGATGATGTTCTTCATCTCCTTCGCGAGAGTCTCCTCGCAGGTATGCCAGAAGTACGAAATGCGCAAGGCCATGAGCTACGGCATTGTTGCGGCAATGTTCGCCGCCGTTATTTCGGTTTCAAGACTGATAGTTACAGTCGGCGGCAAGTCGGCTCTCCTGCCTGCAGGCTTCCCGTTGGTACCTGCCGACCTCGCGTTTGCGGTGTTCGCAGTAATCTATGTTTATACTCACTCAAAGTCGGGCAGAGACGCCTCTGAGGACGATATACTCAGCGACGACGAAACGGTTGAGCCCGAAGAAGAGCTTGACGACGACTTTCTTAACGATTTTTAAGGGATAAGGATTTTTCTTAGCTATGTTTCTGCAGAACGTTCTGGCGGCAGGCCAGCAGGTATTGATACTCTATCTGATAGTCGCAGTGGGCTTTATCTGCGACAAGACGGGTATTTATACCGAAAAGGCAGCGCGTCTGACGAACAATCTGCTGTTTCACATCGTCACTCCCGCTATAATTATTCAGTCGTTCACCAACGTTGAATTCACGCCCGAAAACTTCAGAAATCTGATGATGTCGTTTCTCGGCGGAACGGTACTGCATCTGGCGGGAATACTTCTGTCTCTGCCGCTGTTCAACAAAAAGCCCCTCGACCAGAAGTCTGTATATAAATTTGCGATAGTTCAGGGCAACGTGGGCTATATGGTTCTGCCGCTCGCCGCGGCGATACTCGGCGAGGAGGGCGTATTCTTCTGCTCGGGTGTGCTCATCCCCTTCAACATCTGTCAGTTCACCTACGGTATGTACCTTATGAAGGGTAAGGGCAGCTTTCAGGCAAAGTCGCTCGTTATCAATCCGGGCGTAATTTCGGTCATTATCGGTATGCCGCTGTTTCTTCTCAGCGTTAAGCTTCCGCACATTATCGAAGCGCCCGTCGGCTATATCGCGAGCCTTAACACTCCGCTTGCCATGCTTATGTTCGGCACTTATCTTTCAAAGACCGAGCTTAAGAAAACCTTTTTCAGAAAAGAAGCATACGCGGTTGCCGTTGCCAAGCTTTTCTGCGTACCGCTCATCTCAATAGCGGTATATAAGCTCGTCGGTATGACGGGCACTCTGCTGACCGCGCTGACAATTTCGGCTTCGGCACCGTCGGCAAACAGTACGGTAATGTTCTCGACAAAGTATAACCGCGACAACGCCGCCGCTTCACAGACGGTTGCGGTGGTAAGTTTTCTGTCGGTTATCACGATGCCGATTATGATTGCGCTTTCGCAGGCTATAGGATAATTATGAGAATAGATGATTTTTGTCTAAGTGAAAATGAACGTGCGGCGCTCCTCTCCTATTCGCAGAAGGATACCTTTCCGCAAACTCTGCTCATAGAGGGCGGCAATATGGATGAGCGCACGGATTTCGCGCGCTTTGTTGCGAATATGATAGTCTGTCAGTCGGAGTCGGAAAAACCCTGCGGCAAGTGCGGCGCGTGCATAAAGTGCGAGGCGCGGTCCCACCCTGACATCAAGGAATACGGTGAGGAAAAGGAAAGATACACCTTCAAGGTTGAGCTCAGCCGTGAAATAAGAAGCGACGCCTTCGTAATCCCGAATGACTCGGACAAAAAGGTTTACATAATCAAAGAGGCGCAGAATATGAACGACTCGTCAGAGAACGCGCTTCTGAAAATTCTCGAGGAACCGCCTTACTTTGATTATTTCATACTCACGTGCTCGTCGAGAAGCGCTATGCTCGATACTGTGCTTTCGCGCGCGGTTGTTCTGAGCCTCGGTTTTTCCGAGGAGAATTACGACGGTGAAGTGCTCGGACTGTGCGAGGGTATAATCAACGCACTGTGCGCCGACAGCGAGCTTATAATGCTCGAGAAGCTTGCACCGCTTGCGGATGATAAGGATGCTTTTCTGCCCGTCGTCGGCTGCCTTAAGCGAAGCTTTCTCGAAGCGCTTAAATTCAAAAACGGCGCCGCTTATCAGAAAACGTATGAGAACAGCGTGAAAACGCTTTCAAATAAATACTCGGTAAATAAACTTTATTCACTGATAACTGCCGCGGGTGAGCTTGAAGCGAACTTCCGGCAGAACGCTAACTACAATCTGCTCATAACCTATATGAGCGCGCGGCTTACAGACGCCGTAAAGTAAGGAGAAAATATGGCTGAAATAGTTGGAATCAGATTCAAGGAAGTCGGTAAGATTTATTACTTCGATCCCGACGGCAAGAAATTCAATAAGGAGGATCTGGCTATCGTCGAAACCGCCCGCGGCATTGAATGCGGTACGGTCGCGATGGCAAACCGTGAAATTCCCGACGACGAAATAGTCAATCCCCTCAAGCCCGTTATAAGAAAGGCTACCGAGGACGACCTTAAAACCGTCGCGGAAAACAGAGAGAAGGAAAAGAAGGCCTTCGATATCTGTGAAAAGAAAATTGCCAATCACGGGCTTGAAATGAAGCTCGTTGACGTTGAATATACCTTTGACAACAGCAAGATACTGTTCTACTTCACCGCCGACGGCAGAGTTGACTTCAGAGAGCTTGTTAAGGACCTTGCGGGCGCATTCAGGGCGCGTATCGAGCTTCGCCAGATAGGCGTACGCGACGAGGCGAAGATGCTCGGCTGCTTCGGCGTATGCGGCCGTCCCTGCTGCTGCAAGAGCTTTCTGGGCGAATTCCAGCCAGTTTCAATCAAGATGGCCAAGGAGCAGGGCATGAGCCTTAATCCCGTCAAGATAAGCGGAACATGCGGACGGCTTATGTGCTGTCTTAAATACGAGCAGGACACCTATGAGCATCTGCTGCGCCACACGCCGAAGGTCGGCGCCATAGTCGAAACCCATGAGGGCAGAGGCACGGTTATCGACAACAACCTTATTACGGGTATGCTCACAATCCGCCTTGACCGCCGTCCCGACGCCGCTCCCGTGATTATCGAGCGCCATCAGGTCAAGCTTATCAAGGATGCGCAGATTAAGCTTGAAAAGGCTGAAATCGAAGCGCTTAAGGGCATCGAATAAAAATTTTATAAAAAGTACTTGATATTTTCAAAATATGTGTTACAATCTGCTTGAAGGTTAAGCCTTTATTGAATAACAAAAGGAGGATTTATACTATGGCATTTGTTATCAGCGATGATTGCATTATGTGCGGCGCTTGCGCAGAAGAGTGCCCCGTATCGGCAATTTCAGAGGGCGATGCTAAGTACGCTATCGATCCCGATGCTTGCATCGAGTGCGGTGCTTGTGCAGAAACCTGCCCCGTAGGAGCTCCCTCACAGGAATAATTAAAATTATATGATAAGACCGACTCGTGAGAGTCGGTCTTTTTCTTTTATAAATTAACCGCCGAATCGGAGTTTAACGAGGTCTTCGACCTCGAAGTGAAATTCTTGCTTCGCAAGAGTGAAATTGCCTTACGGCAGTGAAATTCGTCCTGCGGACGAGTGAAATTTGCCTTCGGCAAGTTGTGGGCGGGACACCCGCACCCATTGTATTGCTTTCGGCGTATATCAAACTTATCGTAGGGGCGATTCACGAATCGCCCGCTTGCTATGCGAAATATTAACTGTGAACATCCTACCCAGCCTCCCCTGCCAAGGGGAGGTGTCATTTTGCTTTTGCAAAATGACGGAGAGGTTAAATCAAGCTTTTTTCAAACCCCCTCGCCGCCGTTCGGCGGCCCTCTCCCCCTTTCAGGGGGCGTTGGACGGTTTGACCGTTCATCCCGATAAACTCAAATTTATCTCTCTTGGAAATATAAAATATTTTTCGGAAAATACTTGACGGTCAAACGAACTTATGATATAATCAAATAAACTTGTGAAAGGGAGCGACGCAAAATGAACGAAGCTACAGTACCGGGAACGGTGATACCCTATGCGAAGGGAAACGGAATGTTCTCGGTGTTTATACCGATGATCAAGGCTACGGGCGGCCTGAGCTTAAGCCAGGTCTGCGCGATAACGGGACTTGAAGCGTCGGCAATACAGAACTGGGTTAAGCGCGGCTTTGTCGCCCACCCCGTGAACAAGAAATACTTTGAACGTCAGCTTGCGAGGATACTTTTGATAAGCGCCCTGCGCAGTTCGATGAAGATAGAAAGCATCGGCGAACTGATGCATATTGTCAACGGCTCTGCCGACGACGAGAGCGACGACATAATCTCCGAGGAGCAGCTCTACGACTTTCTGTGCGAAACGGTGAGCGGGCTCGACCCGGAAAGCGTCACAAAGGTCTCGGTTGACAAGGTTGTTGACAAGGTTACGTCGGAATACAGCCCGAAAAGCGCGGAAAACCTTGAACGTCTCAAAAGCGCGCTGAGCGTAATGGCGTATGCGTATATGTCGGGTGTGTTGAAGCAACGTGCCGAGTCACAGTTCAACGAAATGAGAAAGAGAAAGGATGATACAAAATGATCAGAAAGAACAATAATACCATTGATATTGACGTAGAGGGCGTAAAGACCGCCTTTTCGGGCGGCAAGGCGAAGAAATTCGTCACTACCCTTGTAATCGCCTTTATCGCCTTTATATTAATCGTAAACTGCTTAACGATAGTTGAGGCGGGACACACGGGAGTAGTTGTAACTCTCGGCAAGGTCAAGGAAGGTGTGCTTCAGGAGGGCATCCACGTCAAGGCTCCCTTCGTTCAGCAGGTTGTTAAAATCGACAACCGTATCGTAAAGCTTGAGGTTGAGACCGAAGCCTTCTCAAAGGACCTTCAGACCGTTGAAACGGTGCTTGCGATAAACTACAGGGTTGACACCTCGAAGTCATATTCGATTTACAAGAATATCGGCGCCAACTACGAAGCCGTACTTGTAACCCCTGCGGTAAACGAAGTGCTCAAGGCGATCACCGCCAAGTACACCGCCGAGGAGAGCGTAACCAACCGTGTGCTTATCTCCGACGGACTTGTAAAGGGACTTAACGACAAGCTCAATGACATCGGACTGTATGTAACTGACGTTAATATAATCAACTTTGAGTTTTCGGAAGCCTTCATCACCGCTATCGAAGAGAAGCAGGTTGCACAGCAGAAGCTCTTAAAGTCAGAGACCGAGAAGCAGACCGCTATCATCAACGCCGAGGCACAGGCTGAAACCGTCCGCATCAAGGCGGAAGCCGAGGCGGCTGCCAACAAGACCATCAGCGAGTCGCTGACGCCCAATATCATTGAATACAACAAGATTCAGAAATGGGACGGCGTACTGCCCAAGGTCACCGGCAGCGGCGGAACACTCGTGAATTTTGATGCCGCTTCGTCAAATGAATAAGGATGGTGCAATATGTTTGAATACAAGACAGAGTTATTGCCGACGGGACTTAAGCTGTGGTTCCGCGACAATGCAAACGAGGAAGACCTCGCACAGCTTGACGCATTGATTATGCAGAAGGAAGCCGAGGGCTGGGAATTCGTAACCTACTCCTTTATGGCAAATTCCTTCGGCTCAAGAAGCTTCTTTGCGGTAACGTTCAGAAGAGCGAAATAACAAAAAGTAAGGGCGGTCGGAAACGGCCGCCCTGAGCAAAAGTTGAAAGTTACAGTGAAAAATGTTATAATATTTTTGATTTATATAGTAAGGGGGCAAGGAAATGACGGTTAAAGATAAAATCATTGATTTAAGAATAAGAAGTGGATTAACTCAGGAGCAGTTTGCCGAGAAGGCAAATATAGACCTTGAGCAATTAAAAGCTGTTGAAAACGGTGAACGACTGCCCGACGAGGATATGAGGGTAGCAATCTCTCAGGCGTTTGAGCTTTCGGCTTACGAGCTGACTCCCGATATTGACGAGCAGGATGAATACGACAGGCAGAGCGAAGCCGAGAACACAATAGACACTCAACTCCCCTACAACCCGTTTTTTCGGGAAGGGAGCGAAGGAAATATGGGAGCAGCTTCTCAGCCTATGGCGGCGAATAGTAGGAAGATATTGAGGCGTGCGGGAATTGAAACCTACTTCTGCACAGGAGTACTGGTAACGTTTCTTATCGCGATACCGACTTATCTTTCAATTATACTGACTAAAGCGGGCAGACACGATCTCACGGCAGGTATATACGCGCATACAACTCTGCTTGCGTCTGTTCTGTCTGCACTCGGGACGGTTATCTCGTTTCTGCTGATAAGATATTTTTATCTCAAAGCGTTCAGACAGCTCGGCAAGGAGGAAATCGCAAAAAGGAACGTCTGGTTTGCCTTTATGTCCGTTTATTATGTGCCGGGTATGGCGTCGTATGCTTTCAATATGCTGACAGTAAAGCCCTCTCCCGTTAATGAGGAATCTGTGAGGGATAACGGAATGTTCCTTGTCCGTTTTCTCATTTTATCAGTCGGTATTGTGCTTACCGCCGTTGTGACAGTATCCGTGTTCTATCTGCTTTACAGACTTTTGGACGGAAGTCCTGCGGTTGAAAACGAAAACCGCTTTGTCGCGCCGTATATTATTATTGCGGCGGCCTCGGTTTTAAGAATTGTGTTGCAGTTTGCCGTCGGTACTCCGCCGGATATGTTCAACCTTGTCAGAATTGCAATTGAGATTATAGCTGTAATACTCGTTGTGTTTATCGCGAAAGACAAGCAGAAAATGAACAACAGATTTCTGACAAATACGCTTCCGGTTATTTTTGCGGCCGTGTGTTTACTCACGCAGATCGTTTAATAATAATCTGCATCTTTTTAATGCGGCACCGGAAAACGGAGCGCCGCGGACAACGGTTTATACACTGAAAAAGGCACGGAGAAATCCGTGCCGTTATCATTTGTATTGCAATTATAAGTTAAATATTTTGCGTTCCGCAAAACGTGAAATACCAAATTAAAATTCAGCGTGAAATATTCTGCTATCGCAGAACGTGAAATACCGAAAGCTTCGCTATCGGTGCAATATTGCGCGCGAAGCGTATTTCACGACGCAAGTCATTTCACGCACAGAGTGTATTTCACGAACGAAGTTCATTTCACTGCGCTTATGCGCGCAATATGTGCCTTGCTACGTAAACGCCGCTTGCCGATGCGTGAGAGAGCGAGTGCGTTACGCCCGAGCCGTCGCCGATTACGTAAAGTCCCCTGTGCTTGGTCTGTAAATCGTTGTCGATTTCGACCTCCATATTATAGAACTTGACCTCGACGCCGTAAAGCAGCGTGTCGTCGTTCGCCGTGCCGGGCGCTATCTTATCGAGCGCATAAATCATCTCGATAATGCCGTCGAGTATTCTCTTGGGAATAACGAGGCTCAGGTCGCCGGGCGTTGCCGCAAGTGTGGGAACGACGTAGCTCTCGGCAATTCTCTGCTCGTTTGAGCGTCTGCCGCGCGTCAGGTCGCCGAAGCGCTGAACTATAACTCCGCCGCCGAGCATATTCGAAAGTCTCGCTATGCTCTCGCCGTAGCCGTTGGAGTCCTTGAAGGGCTCGGAAAAATGCTTTGAAACGAGCAGCGCGAAATTCGTATTGTTCGTGTGCATTTTCGGGTCCTCGTAGCTGTGGCCGTTTACGGTGACAATGCCGTTTGTATTTTCGTTAACGACCGCGCCGTGCGGATTCATACAGAATGTGCGGACAAGGTCCTCAAACTGCTTGGTGCGGTAAACAATCTTGCTTTCATACAATTCGTCTGTAAGGTGCGAGAAAACCTCGGCAGGAAGCTCGACGCGTACGCCGATGTCAACGCGGTTGGACATAGTGGGTATATCCAGCTCACCGCAGACCTTCTCCATCCACTTCGAACCGCTTCGTCCGACGGAGATAATGCACTTTTCGCAGGTGTAGGCTTCATCCCCTGCCTCAACCTCAAAGCCGCCGTCGATTTTTCTGACGGAGGTTATTTCGGTGCGGAAGCGGAATTCAACCTTATCCTTTAACTCGTTGTAGATATTTTCAAGCACGACATAGTTTATGTCCGTGCCGAGATGTCTTACCTGAGCGTCGAGAAGATGCAGGTCGTTTTCAAAGCACTTTTTCTTGATAGCCGTGTTTGCGGTCGAATAGAGCTTGGTCCCCTCGCCGCCGTATTTAAGGTTAATCGAGTCGACGTATTTCATAAGGTCGATCGCCTCGGTCTTGCCGATATGCTCGTAAAGCGTGCCGCCGAACTGATTGGTGATATTGTACTTACCGTCCGAAAATGCGCCGGCGCCGCCGAAGCCGCTCATAATAGCGCAGGTCGGGCACTTGATGCAGGACTTTATCTTCTTGCCGTCGATGGGGCACTTTCTCTTATCAAGAGAGTTACCCTTTTCGAAAACCGCGATTTTAAGATTCTTATTGCCGTTCACAAGCTCATAAGCCGAGAATATTCCGCCGGGGCCCGCGCCGATAATAATAACGTCGTAATTCATAATATACCTCTTAACACAAAAAAATAGCTGCCCGTAATAAGCAGCTTTGATTTCTTATTACAATCTATTGTAGCACAGATTTATCGGTTTTTCAATAGGGAATTAAGGAATAGTGGTTTCTTCGTTCCTTCCCCCTTGGGGGAAGGGGGACCGCGATAGCGGTGGATGAGGGGTATTCTCACCTCATCAGTCAGTTGCTTCGCAACTGCCAGCTTCCCCTATGAGGGGAAGCAACGGGCGATTCGTGAATCGCCCCTACATCATACCGCAAAAAGTTGGTAGCGACAGTGAGCCGTCGCGAGTGCGCTTGCAAGCGAGCAGGCGAACCGAGCGGGACTTTTTGCGGAAAGGAGGAGCAGCGGCGTGAGTGCGAGGCGATAAAAAAATCGCCGCAAGCGATACATAGCTTGCGACGACGTGGTGGAGACGGACGGGATCGAAGCTTCGCTTCGTTCGCTTGCTTTGCAAGCCTTTCGCATTTGTTTGTCCGTCTCGCTCTGCCTTACGGCATACCGCTCGACATGGACGGCGGTTCGCTCCCGCCCTGATTGTAAAAAAATAAAGCAGACACGACATACGCCGTATCTGCTTTATTGGTGGAGACGGACGGGATCGAACCGTTGACCTTCTGACTGCCAGTCAGACGCTCTCCCAGCTGAGCTACGCCCCCGTGCAGATAAGATATTACCATAAAACATTTCGTTTTTCAAGTATTATTTTCAATTTGTTAATTTGACAACAACTATACTATTTGATAAAATTTAATGAATAGTGAAATAATCAGAAGAAGGTGGGCTTATGAAGATAATCGATATTTCGCGCGATCTGCTGACGGCGCCCGTTTACGAGGGCGATCCCGTACCCGAACACGAGTGGATTAAAACCATCGGCGACGACAGCCAGTACTCGCTGAGTGCAATATGCGCGTGTCTGCATAACGGAACTCACATTGACGCTCCGTCGCATTTTCTTATCGACGGTGAGAGCATTGAAGAATACAGCCTCGAAAAGTTCATAGGTCCCTGCAAGGTGCTTGAGGTCTCAGAGGGTATAATCACCGGCCAGACGGTCGAGGATTATTTCCCGCGCGACTGTAAGCGCGTGCTTATCAAATCTCACGGCAGAGCCTTCATTCACGAAACAGCCGCCGAGGTTATGGCGCTGTACGGCTATGACCTGATAGGCACGGACTCGACGACGGTTGAGATGCCCGGCTCGGACGGCGCGGCGCACCGCGCTCTGCTTCGTTCAAACATTGCCATACTTGAAGGGCTCAACCTCGACGAAGCTGCAAAAGGAGACTATTTTCTCATCGCGCCACCTGTCAGGATTGACGGCGCAGAGGCGTCATTTACGCGCGCTCTGCTCGTGGCAGACTATATTTTCTGGAGTAATGCGGTAAAATGAAAAAGGTTATAATAATCGGCGCGGGCCCCGCGGGACTTACGGCGGGTTACGAACTGCTGAAAAAATCAACTGAATACGAAGTAACTGTTTTTGAAGCGAGCGACTGTATAGGCGGTATCTCAAAAACGGTGAACTATAACGGCAACCGTATGGATATGGGCGGTCATCGCTTCTTCTCAAAGGTTCCCGAGGTCAACGAGTGGTGGGAAAAGATGTTGCCGACTCAGGGCGCGCTGCCCTTTGACGACAGGCTGCTCGGAAGGACCTCCGCAACCGCGGCAGGCGGTCCCGACCCCGAAACGGACGACAGAGTGATGTTAAGGAGAAACAGACTGTCGCGGATTTTCTTTAACAGAAAGTTCTTTGACTACCCTGTTTCGCTTAAGTTTGATACCGTAAAGAATATGGGCCTGGGCACAACGATAGTTGTCGGGCTCAGTTATCTGAAAAGCGTATTCTTCAAACGTGAGGAAAAGTCGCTTGAGGACTTCTATATCAACCGCTTCGGAAAGAAACTTTATTCAATGTTCTTTGAGAACTACACCGAGAACCTATGGGGCAGGCATCCGAGCGAGATTTCGCCCGAATGGGGCGCTCAGCGCGTAAAGGGACTGTCGATAACAGCCGTACTCAAGGACATTTTCTCGAAGTCGTTCGGCAGGAAGAACAGAACCGTTGAGACCTCGCTTATCGAGGAGTTTTCGTACCCGAAGTTCGGTCCCGGTCAGCTCTGGGAGCTGACGGCTGATGAAATTGAAAAGCTGGGCGGCAGAATTGTAAAGAATGCTCCGGTTAAGCGTATTATCCGCAGCGACGCAAACAGCGTCACCGCAGTAGAGTTCGTTAAGGACGGCGAGAAACAGTATATGAATTGCGACATACTTATTTCTTCAATGCCGTTGAAGGACCTGATTGCGGGAATGGACGGCGTACCCGAAAGCGTAAGAGAGATTGCGGACGGTCTCCCCTACCGCGACTATATGACCGTCGGTGTGCTCGTCCCGAAGCTGAAGCTTAAAAACGAAACTAAAATTAAAACTATCGGAAACACCGTGCCCGACAACTGGGTTTATGTTCACGACAGAAGCGTGAAAATGGGACGTTTCCAGATTTACAACAACTGGTCTCCGTACATGGTAAAGGATATCGAAAACAACGTGTGGCTCGGGCTCGAGTATTTCTGTAACGAGGGAGACTCAATGTGGAATATGAGCGACGCAGAATTTACCGCATTCGCTGTCGGCGAGATGGTAAAAACAGGTCTGATTGACAGCGCCGACGAGGTTATTGACACACACGTCGAACGAGTTAAAAAGGCGTATCCCGCATATTTTGACACCTACGCACGAATTGACGAGCTTAAGGGCTGGCTCGACACAATACCTAACCTTTACTGCGTCGGCAGAAACGGTCAGCACCGCTACAACAACATGGACCACAGTATGTGCACCTCGTTCGAAGCAGTTAAGAACATTACACAGGGCAAGACGGATAAGGCGAACATCTGGAACGTTAACACCGAAAAGGAATATCACGAGGAAAAGAG
Organism: Clostridiaceae bacterium; assembly: GCA_030530095.1. Lineage (GTDB taxonomy): Bacteria > Bacillota > Clostridia > Oscillospirales > Acutalibacteraceae > Fimenecus. The sequence continues at coordinate 231,447 of JAUMVO010000001.1, read as the reverse complement.
CTGATAAAATGGCTGACAAGGTTTCGCAGTGCGAGAGCTGCGCGTATTACTACTATGACGACGAATACGACTGCTATTGCTGCGAGGTGAATCTCGACGAGGACGAAATGGCAAGATTCCTTAGCTATCAGGACTACGAATGTCCCTACTACAACCCATACGATGAATACAAAATAGTTCAGAAGCAAAACTGAAGGAGAGATAAATATGGAAACCTATATGGAGCATGTTCACGAAATTATCAACGGACAGACCACGTTCGGCGCGTTACTGTTTTACGTCATCTCGGTAATCGCGCTATGGAAGGTTTTTAACAAGGCAGGCGAGAGCGGAATCTGGGCTTTCATACCTATTGTCAACCTTTACAAAATGTGCAAAATCGCCGACGGTAACGGCTGGAAGTTCCTGCTGTTCATAATCCCGATTGTCAACGTCGTTTATGCGTTTCTGCTCAATATCAGAATGGCAAAAGCCTTCGGCAAGAGCGCACTGTTCGGAATCGGACTGGTATTTCTGAATATCATCTTCACCTACATACTCGGTTTCGGCTCGGCAAAATATATCGGGCCGAGAGGAAACAGATAATGATAATAATAAAAAAGGTCTCCGTGCGGAGGCCTTTTTTATTATTATCGGCTATGGATTTACAATTGAACCGTAAATATCGTAATCATAAAAATAAGCGACGTAACCAAATTCTCCGCCCATTTCATATTTTTCCAGCAATCTTTCTTTGTTATTTTTGTACGAATCTGTTTGCTCATAAAAATCGGTTGCTTTGGTTTGCAAAATAAGAACGGTATTGTCAAAACTATTATCTTCATCAATATGAGGGAACTGTTGATATTGATAAATATGAAGTTGTTCATCAGTATGGAATTCTACAAATTCGATATTAACCTTTTCCTGAGTGAGTACATTTAGTGTACCTGATATCCAGTAGTTTCCGTAACCGTGAGTTATATTATTGTGTTCCATTTTTTCCAACAACGCAGAATAACCTGCATAGTTATCAGTCGGAGAATATGCTATCAGATAATTGAAACTAGGATAAGCAGTCAATAGCACAACTGCAATTATAACTATAGAAAATCTTTTAAGTTCAACTGTTTCAAACATCATTTTTAATTCTGTAATAAGCAATAAAAAAGATGCAAAAACCGAAGGTATTAGTCTCCATTCAACTCCTGCAATTGTACCTACTATCCATAAAAAAAGCGTAATAGCATTTACAAAAAGCGCTATCCAAAACAGCTTCTTAACTTCCTGAGCTTTTATTTTTTTATAGAACAATGCAGTTATTGGTACTGTCAATAACAATATAGTAGCATATGCCGCTGTAACCAAAATCGGTATTTGATTAATACTGGACAAACTGACTTTGCTTATAAAAAAGACTTCAAAAAGCTGATACCAACAATCAACAAAGTTCTTAATCTTTTGCGGATACATATATATTCTGTCGTTCGTATCATATTGACTGAATGAGCTTGCATACTCGCTAACGCTACCGTGAAGCAACATTTTTATTACAATTAATCCTGCTACAGTAGCTATTCCCACAATAACAACAGCAACAATGGTAGGTCTATTCTCTTTAGAGGTAATCCTCGTTTTAACGTCAAAAAAACGTTCACAAATAAAAGCAGCAATAACAGGAACAGTTGCAAGCCCTACAATCTGAACTCCATCAGTTGCTACCAAGGTGAAGAAAGCAACAGATATTAATCCCAGTATAATCTTTTTTCTCTTAGATGCCGAATTAATACTACAAACAAATTCATTAATTAGCATGTATCCGACCAAAACAAATAAAGCTGATAAACTGTAATAGATAATGTGCTCCATAAACATTTCACGGAACTTATCAGAGCATAGCCAAAGCAAGCAATTAGCTATAAGCGCAATCATAATCCAGTTTGCATTAAAGCCGATTTTTCTAAAAAACAAAACAAAGCAAACTAAAAAGATAATTTCAAAAATGACCATTCCTATTACATGAGTTGTAAAACTCACTCCAAAGAAAGGAATAAAAGGAAGCATCAGAAGTGAACCGCCAAAAGGCAGAAAGGCAGAATAATAAAAGTCAGGAGAAATTATTTTCCCGGATTCATATGAAGCTTTTGCCCAAAGCAAAGTATCAAAAATATCCGTATTAACAAAATTTTTGGATAAACCTATAGTATAATAAAAGACACCAAAAACAGATAACAGAGTTGCAATTATCAAAAAGTATTGTGGTACATTTTTTATATAACTTTTTACATTTTTCACGTTTTCCATTGTATCACCCACCCGCAGTATAACACATAAAAAAAGAAAAGGCAATTTAATGCGTAACATTTCAATTCTCGGTTGTATAAAATGTAATACCACGTGAAAAGGAGGGAAAATATGGACAAATCTTCCGGAAGCTTTATCGGCTTTATTATCGGCACGGTTTTGAGCGTTGCGGCAGGTGTTGCCGCAGGCGTACTTGTTACCGACACTGCGGTTACGGGCGTTGCGACCTTTGCTGTTTTAGCCGTTGCGCTCGCAGGCGTGTCGGTTATTACGGCGTTCGCGCTCGCAGTTGCAAACACTTACAGCCGCAACTGTGCGCTTTCGCGTCAGCTCGGCAATCATGTTCTCATGCTGATTATCGGCACTGTTGTCACCGTAGCTGCAGCGTGCTTTATCGCCCTGCTCATGAGCACAGGCACGGCAGGCGGCGTTGCACTTAAGGTGCTCACGGCGTTCGCGGCGCTCGGCTTCGGCCTTGTGTTCACGGCTGACCTGAGCTTCATTTATTGGCTTACCAAAAGAAACCGCGGCTTCGACGAATAAGCGGTTATAATAAAAAAGTTCCCGATAAGCTGAACGCTTATCGGGAATTATTGTTTTATTCTGATTACGCCTTGCCTGCGCAGCCAAGAACGGTTTCAATCTTGTGTGAAACAACCTCTTCAATTGCGTTTCTCGCAGGTGTGAGATACTTTCTCGGGTCAAAATCGCCGGGATTCTCGGCAAAGTGCTTTCTTATAGCCGCGGTCATGGCGATACGGATATCGGAGTCAACGTTAATCTTGCAGACTGCCATTGACGAAGCCTTGCGAAGCATTTCCTCGGGGATACCGATTGCGTCGGGCATCTGTCCGCCGTACTGGTTGATCATCTTGATATGCTCCTGATTGACAGAGCTTGCGCCGTGAAGAACTATCGGGAAGCCGGGAAGCTTCTTCTCAACCTCTTCGAGGATGTCGAAGCGAAGCTGCGGCTTCTGACCGGGCTTGAACTTGTATGCGCCGTGGCTGGTGCCGATTGCGATTGCGAGTGAGTCAACGCCCGTTCTCGTAACGAAATCAAATACCTGCTCGGGCTTTGTATAGCTCTCGTTGCCTGCTTCAACTACTACGTCGTCCTCAACGCCGGCAAGTGTGCCGAGCTCGCCTTCAACGACTACGCCGTGAGCGTGAGCGTACTCAACTACCATCTTGGTCAGTGCAACGTTCTCCTCATAGGGAAGCGATGAACCGTCAATCATAACTGATGTGAAGCCGCCGTCAATGCAGGCCTTGCAGGTCTCGAAATCGGGGCCGTGGTCGAGATGAAGGGCAATCGGAAGTCCCGTCTCCTCTGCGGCAGCCTTGACCATAGCAAGCAGATAGCCGTGAGAGGCGTACTTTCTCGCGCCCGAGGATACCTGAAGAATAACGGGCGCGTCGAGCTTCTTGGCAGCTCTGGTGATGCCCTGAATAATCTCCATATTGTTTACGTTGAACGCGCCTATAGCATAGCCGCCCTCATACGCTTTTTTGAACATTTCGGTTGTTGTTACCAATGGCATAATTAACACTCCTTGAGTTTTTTCATTATTTATACAACGCTGACATTATACACAAAATATAGTGTAATGTCAAATGATAAATACAAAATTAAGAATTAACCAGCGCTTCGAGTTCAGTTCTTATCACCGGCGTCCACCAATCCCTGTACCCGAGCCTTGTCGGATGAATGGAATCGTTCATATATAATGACCTCTGCTCCCCGCTCACAGCGTTAAGCTGCACGTTATTCCAAAGGTCAATGACGTCTATATCCCACTTTGCGGCAATCTCACCGAGAAGCTCAACCATTTCACCGTAGGTCTCACTGTCGTACCGGGTGCCGGTATAAAACGCAACGGGACAGTTCCACGTTTGCTTTGCGTATGCGATAATGTATTCGATTGCGCCGGCTACGGTGTGGGTGTCGAAGCTGCCGATATCAAAGCCGTCTGCAATCCTGCCGAGCGGTTTTCCCTGCGTCGCGTCATTGGTCGAAAGCTGGCAGACGAACGCGTCCGCCTTAATGCTCCTGTCGAGCGTTTTCATTCTCGAAATATAACTGTCCGACCTGTCGTCAACGAGCGTCGTGCCGTTTTTCGCTTCCTTGACGGCAACAAGTCCGTCCTGAGCGACGAGATAGTCAACAAAGGACTCGCCCTTTGAAGCAAAGCCGTAAGTCACGGAGCTGCCGAGGAAAATTACGGTTTTGCCGCCAAGCGAGCTGTCAAGTGCTTCACAGTTTTTAACACTGTATTGGGCCGAGTTGCCCCTGTTGAAATAACCGAACATATTTCCCGCGTAACCTCCCGCGCCGATAACACAAATGACGAGCAGAACGGCAATCGCCGCAATAACACGTTTTTTCATAGAGTGAACCTTTTCCCATCCGTTAACCTTATATGCTGAAATTATAATACTGTCACGGGTGTTAGTCAATCGGTTAAAAATTATATAACTATTTTTATCAAAAAGATATTGACATCGCAATTTTTGTTTGATATAATATCTCTCGCCGTTAAAAAACGACACGCGGAAGTGGCGGAATCGGCAGACGCGCACGTTTGAGGGGCGTGTGGTAATCCCGTACGGGTTCAAGTCCCGTCTTCCGCACCAAAAAAGCAGGCAATTTGCCTGCTCTTTTTTTTCCTTAAAATCGGGCTTTTTCGCTATTCGCTTTTGTTTGTCGGGACTTGAAGGATACACAACAGCACACGCTTTATCACGATAGACCACAGTTTACTGCACGAACTGCATCCACTCTCCAACCGTGACGGATAACAACTTGGCTATTTCGTGGTGTTCGTTTTATCTGCGGACAGCAGCAGGGCTCGAATTAACTATGGCTAATATTAACATTATATTTCATTCTTTTTTGATATCTATGATCATTTAATTATAAAATACTGAAAGATGATACTCATTTAGTATCTATATCGGTTTCTGTTTCACTCTTAGGATATCGTGATTCCATATATGCTGATATATTTGCTGTTATGTAAAAATCCCAGTATTCTTTTATATCTTTATCAAGATAATCTTTACATTGTCCCCAAGCTCTGCCTTTATCATCTTTTATTGCATTGAATTCTTCCATAATACAATCATCACAATTTGACAGTTTAAACATAAACTGCGATGAAGAACCGGCATTAAACAATGTCGGATTCTGACCGAATTTTGACTTAATTGAAAAGCCCATTACCGAAACAATGGAGGTTTGTCCGTCTCTGACTTCAATAAAAATATCGTTTTTACCGCCGAATTGTTTCTTTAATGCTTTTACTGCAGGAGCCTTCGGCTTGCTGACATATATTATTTCGGCAAACTCACAAACACTTTCGGGAGCGGGTACGGAGTTTCCCTTTAAGTCTTTAATACCGTCAAATAAAGCTTTTGCATTTGTTCTGAATTCGGCTGTCGGTATTATTGCCAATGCGTCTGGTTTGTCCTGCGGTTTTATTACTACAGAGTCATTGTCAATAATGTATTCCAGAACTTGTGATTCAATTTCCTGCCTGATTATTTTTAAGACATCCAAATAGCTTTTATAGTTTTTCTTAAGCAAATTGTCTGCGGCATACAACTTACCCTCTCCGAGCAACTTGAGCATAACATAGAATTCAGCCCATTCACCCTTGTTAAGCTTTTTGCCTTTAATTGATTCAATCATTTAATACCGCCTTGATTCTTTCGGCAATTGCCTCGATTACATTAACCGTTACGCTGTTACCGAGTTGTTTATAAAGATGTGTATCTGCCAACGGTAAAGCAAAGCTATCCGGATAGCCCTGCAATCTTGCCCATTCACGGGGAGTCATTTTTCTAATTCCGTATGGGTTGATTTCACCTTTGATGTTTGTAGTAGGTACAAGGTCTTTTTGTCGATTGTCAACAACAAGATTTCTCTCCCTGCCCATTCCGCCGCAAACTATTGCTCCGGCAATTTCTCCCCAATCTCTTATCTCATAACCGAAACCGTGTCCTTTTGCGGCATGGCGTTTTTTATGCTCAATAAGAGTGTTCATATATGTATTGCTCAAATAGTATTTTGCAGGGACGGGATTTTCTTCACGTATATCCCAAAGCACCTTTGAGTTGTCGGTAGGTTCGGGGAAAATGAATTCTTTTGGAGCTATATCATTCCTGAACGCTACCAGATAAATTCTTTCTCTGTTTTGAGGAACACCGAAATCTTTACTGTTCAGGATTTTATCGAATACGGTATATCCCAAATCTTCAAATGTTTTTCTTATGATTTTATATGTTCTGCCTTTATCATGAATTGTAAGACCTTTTACATTCTCGCAGAATATTACTTTTGGCTTGTGATAATCACAGATTCTCGCAACATCAAGGAACAGCGTACCTCTGCAATTGCCTTTATAATTATCATCAAAGCCCTGATGTCTGCCCGCCATACTGAAAGCCTGGCACGGAAAGCCGGCAAGACAAATATCAAACTCCGGAATATCTTGCTCTTTAATCTTCGTTATATCACCGGCAATATCAAAATCGTCTTTGAAATTAGCTCTGTAAGTTTCTTGTGCTTTTTCATCCCATTCGCTTACAAATACTGTTTCAATGTTCTTACCGAAAGCGTTATCAAAACCTAATCTGATACCGCCGATGCCGGCAAATAAATCTATTGATTTAAACTTTTTCATTGCCTTTTACCACGCTTTCAATCACATCTGCGCAATGTGATAAATCTCTTTTTATATCACTACCCCAAAACCGCAATACAGTCCAACCGTCAGCTTTGAGCTTTTCATTTACTTCAATATCCCGTTGCATATTTCTTTCGATTTTTGGAATCCAAAAGTCACGATTTGATTTAATCTCGTTTTGCTTATGTCCCCAATCATAACCGTGGAAGAATTCGCTGTCGCAAAACACGGCAATCTTTTTGCCTATAAAAACAATGTCCGGCTTTCCGTAAATCTGTTTAGCATTTTTACGATAACGAAGTCCTCTGCGCCACAATTCTTTTTGCAAAGCAGTTTCAATTTTCGAGCCTTTGCTCTTAACCGCTTTCATATTTCTGTGTCTTTGTTCGGGTGTATGATTATCCATATTCTTTTCGCTTGCTGTTTGAAATCTGTTTTTTGTTATTGTTGATCCTTTGGTTGCTGTTCTTGACTTTGCACTATCCTGTTAACCCCAACGATTGCACTCAAATATGCTTGTTGCATATCCTTTTGCAATTCAATTTGCGTAGCCATTCCTTCCGGCATATAGGGATTTTGAATAGTTTCCCAAGTGATTTTATTTTTATATCCAAGCGCATTTGCAATCTCTTCAAGCAGTTTATATTGTGCTTGTTCAATCTTTTTTAGCTGTTGTTGATCTGGATTTGTAACTTTGTATTTATCATTAAGATCTTTCCAGGCTGCTCTAACCTTATCATCATCCGAAAACACGATATCAATTACATTCAGTGCATGAACACTATCAATTGTCCAACCATATATCCTGGATGTCATAAGGACTTTAAAAATTTGCATTTTGTCCTTACGCTTCTCGGAACGATTCTGAAGGCACTGCCCGATAATTACTGCCACAATTGGAATAATAATTAATGCCGCTAAATTTAAACAATCTCTTATTTCCATGGTTTCTCCTCAATAAAAGCAAATAAAGTATAATTATTTATATTATATCAAATAATCAGTTGCAATTCAACAGAAAATGACCTATTTTAACATATATTACTTTATTATTACACAATCTCAGTTTTATATTTTGGTATATCAACTGGGCACGGGCGGGAGCCCGAATTCGGGGCGGGTTGCGGTGTGCAAGCCGTACCGCACAAGACGCCGTCAGGCGATGCTTGGACTCACGGATAAGGGAGTTATTACGGTGATTGTTCCCCCCATAAAACGAAAGCCGCTCGGCGTTGCCGTGCGGTGTGAACTGCCGCAACGGGCGCGGCTTTATCCTGCTTGTATATCGATACCATCTGAAAACGAAGAAGTGAAAGCCCGAAACCCCTTGAAAACATTGAATAGTTGAAAAATCCAAAGCCTTCAAAAAAACCCCGAAAAGCGTGACTACGGATGCCGATTTTCCTTGTAGCTCTAAGCGAAACGGACTCTATGAGAGTACATACCGGAGTGAACCATTATTCACGGGAGTAAATCTGACTGTTTTCGACCGCCCGAAAAACCACCTGAAAACTGCCGTGCGATTCTCAATCGCCCTGCGTAGAGAGGGTGTAGCGGTTAGAATGTGAATTGCCGATATTCGTACCTCAATACCGAGCCGACAAAGCGGAGCTTTTGATTCAGGAAGTATCAACGGATACCCACTGATTATTTCGTAGCACGAAATGTCGGCTCATCAGGGAACGGGTTGTCGAGGACGCCAACCCCTACGGTGTGATATGCATCTGCGCCGCAGAGTGAAATGCGAATCTGAGTTGTGCCGCACATCCTGTCAAAAAACTCCCACAAACGCCGCACAATCGTTTTTGATTGCTTCGGCGGTTAGTTTTGCTGCCGTGTATTCATTCGGGCAAAAAACGCCCAAAGAATTGAAACAATAAATTCAATTATTTTGTGTTTGTGAAAAAGATATAAAAAAGCCCTCCCGAGAATCGAAAGATTTTTCGGAAGGGTTTATATATTTTGTTTGTGTGCAAATTATTGCTCGGGGGGGAGCTCATTTTTTGACACTATTATAAAAGTTCAGAGCGTAGATTTTGCCTACGCTCTAATTGTTTCAATAATATAATTTATGTCTTCTATTGATTTACCTATGTTAAATCTTCCATTGCCTACCGGGTAGAAAACGGAATAGCATTCATAACGCTTACCGTTTATGTTCTTAAAGAATTGTTTTTTACGGCATTGTGAAACAGAGATTTTTTCACCAAGCACTATTGACGAAACCTGATTTCCAAACAGAACAACAACTTTAGGGTTGATTATTTCGATTTCTTTTTCAAGTAAATGCAAGTATTCTTTATAAACATTATTGGAAATCGGTCTTGCATCAAGTTGAGTGCATTTACCCAGATTCGTTATAAAGTATTTATGCTTTGATACATTTTCATATACTTCTTCTGCAAAAGGCTCTGTCCAATCAGTTCCCTTCATTGACCTTATTCTTTCAAAAACATCTTGGTCTAACAGTTTTAATTCGTAAAACAAATCCCAAATGTTTTTAGTCCCAATCCAAGGGGATTTTAATCCTTTCCAAGTTTTATTAGAAGCAATGTTTCTTCCCGTTGGATTCATAAATACAAAGCAAATGTCGGGATTATCGGTACACCCTCCGTTATATATAGAATCTAATTCTTTCGCACCGTATTTTACTTGCAGCTTGTCATATTCGATTTTCAAATCATCTAAAGTCATTTTTATCACTTCTTAACGCTGATTAAAAATACCTTTTTATCAAATGCACCGTTTTTCTCTTGCTTTTGCTTTTTCAGTTCAAGCACTTCGTCAAAAGACGATCCCCGGTTTTTGGCAAGTGCTTCAACAACCTCAAGAATATCCGCAAGCTCCATCAATTCTTTGCTCTGCAAATACTCTCTTGTTTCTTCTTTGAGTTTCTTTTCAAGTGCCGCGGTGTATTTTTCATCATCAAGTATAACCGTCTTTGCTGATTGACCGTTGTTCTCAATAATCTGAGGAATGTTGTCCCTGACCAATTTATTATGAGGAATTATCATTTTGTATCTCCTAACTAAATCATCATAAATGTTTCTTGCTAATCTGCCGTTTGAAAAATTATCATCTTTGTTAGAAACGGCATCATCGATATATTTTTTTATTTTTTCACCTATCTCCTTTGATAAAATGTAATCATTATTTTTACAAAAACCGTTTAGTATTTCATAAAGCTCGTTTGAATTATAATCTTCAAATTCAATAAATGTATTGAATCGAGATTTTAACCCGGGGTTTGATTCAAAGAACTTTTTCATCGGCTCAGTGTAACCTGCGACTATTACCACTAAATCATCTCGGCAATCCTCAAGAGCCTTTGTGAGCTCAGTTAGGCATTCTCGACCATATGAGTCACTATGGTCATTTTCCGTTATACTGTAAGCTTCGTCGATGAAAAGAACGCCGCCTTTCGACTTTTCTATAACAGCTTTTACTTTTAGTGCGGTTTGACCTTGATAACCTGCAATCAAGTCGGTTCTGGATACTTCGACGAAATGTCCTTTGCTGAGGAGGCCGATTTGTTTATAAATATGCCCGACTATTCTTGCAACTGTGGTTTTACCGGTACCAGGATTACCGGTAAACGCCATATGTAAAGTGCTTTTTGCAGAATACAAACCGTTTTCCCGACGAAGTTTCTGGACCTTTTGATATGCGATTAAGTCATTAACTTTCTCTTTCACCTTATTGAGACCAACGAGCGAGTTTAAATCATCCAACAATTCATCAAGAGTACGATTATCTTCAATCGATTCGCTTTTGCATATTTCTGTTATAAAGTTTTCACCATGACTAATATAGACCGAGTTATAATCAGTCAAGTCTTTTGGAGAAATCCAAGGAATATCTCCGTTCCAATACTCCTCTATTTTTGTTGACGGTGTACCTCCGCCAACAACTTCTCCAATTTGTGAAATTCGATACTCTTTAAACATTTTCAACCTCTGTGTCGCTTGCTTTTGTCAGTTCGTCAAGAAGTATAATCCCGTAAAGGAAATGTATCAGTTTAATGCAGTCAAGTTTGGTATTATCATGGCTTGATCTTCCATGAACAATCCAATGACGATTCAAATTAGGTGGTTCTTCATCTATAAAATAAGAATCAGCCCATATAGTTTTATATGTATTTGAAAAAGTTGTAATAAAAATATATTCTGAAAACTCTTCCTTATCAACGGCTTCCTGATTCTCAAGCTTTTTTAGAATCGGTTCGATTCGTTCTTTTAAATCAAGTAGTCTTGGCTTGTCAGGAAAAAGCGGTACCATCCCGTCTATTGTAGCTATCAATCCAACCACAGATATGTCACAATCGCCTCTTTTAAAAGCTTTGACTGATTGTTCAAACAAGGATCTATTTGATTGAATGAGTGAGCTGTTAAGACATTTTTCAGCAGTATCTAGGACTGATTTGAACTTATCTTTTTTATGATATTGCAACAAAACCTCATCAGTATTATCGGCATTAAGCAAGTCGTTTTCAAAATCATCATCTAAATAATCCCAATAAACATATTGAGCGTTAGCCAAATAACTTATAGACAAAAACTGTCGAGTAAAAGGAAGGCACGCTAACGCTTTTTCGGCTAATCGGCCGATTTCTTTAATGAACTCGCCTGTTCTTTCAGATATATCATACGCCGCTAAAGCAGCTGTGCGAATCGGGCCGTCAAAAAGCAAAGCCATATTCTTTTTTAACTCATTTAAAGATTCCTGAGCTTTTTTCAATTGTTCCTCAGGCGGTAATACTTCCCCGTCATCTTCCGGTGGTTCGTAATCTATAATTTCTGCCATTAATTAAATAACTCCTTTATATTCTCAGCAATCTTTTCTTCAAGTTCTCTTGCCTGTGCGTTGAGGGAAGATAATTCTTCATTAAAAGAAAGCATTGTACTTCTGAATTCTTCCTCGGTCATGCCGTCATCTTCAATAACTACGCCGACATAGCGCCCTGCGTTGAGAGAATAGTCCTGATCGATTATTCCGTCCTCGCCCTCGAGCTTTGCGGCCTTGCACAGACCGATAACGTCCTGATACTTACCTTCGGGGAAACGCTCTGTCAGCCAGTCAATCTGCTGCTGCCAGTAGGACTTGTCCTCATCGGCGGCGTTATCCCTGCTCTGCTCATATTCTCTGATAAGAGCGTCAAATTCCTCGGTCTTCCCCTCATACAGACGGGTTATGATACCGAGGTTTTTAATCTGCTCATCGCTGAATCTGCGGTGCGCACGGTCAACCTGAGTAAAGACGTTTCTTGCGTCAATGAAAAGGATTTCATCCCTCTTTTCGGTTGACGCTTTTTCCTTGTCAAAAAACCATAATGTCGCAGGCAGAGTAACCGACGCAAACATATTTGACGGAAGCGTTACCATCTGCTTGATAATACCCGCTTCGATAAGCTGTTTTCTGATTTCAAGCTCGCTCTTGCCTGCATCAGAAGCGGAATTCGCCATAACGAGAGCCGCCCTGCCCGTTTCGTTCAGGGCAGTTGCGAAATAGTTTATCCAGAGATAGTTCGCATTCGGTACGGTTTCCTTTTTGTCACTGGACTTTTTGCCGCCGGCGGATTTATTTTTAGGTATTCCGTACTGATTGAAACGGCTGTCATCCTTAACCTTATCGTAAACAACCTCGTCAACATTAAAGGGAGGATTTGCCATTACATAGTCAAATCTGCCGACTGCATCATACGGGTCGGAATAGAAGGAATTTGCCTCGGTGATTTCGCCCCTGACATGATTGAGGAACAGATTCATCTTGGCAAGCTTGACCGTGTCGGGTTCCTTCTCAACGCCGTAGCAACGGAATTTCATTAAATCGTCATTTGTAGCATTGTGGCGGTGCATATACCTCGCCGCCTGAACGAACATGCCGCCCGAACCGCAGGCAGGGTCGAGTATCTTTTTCTCACTCCCCGCTTCGGGCTGAATAACCTCAACCATATAACGGACAACAGACGCAGGCGTATAAAATGTGCCGCCGTCCTTACCTTCGGCAAGCGCAAAGTTACCGAGGAAGTATTCGTAAATCTCACCGAAAAGGTCAATGCTGATATCCTCGGGAATGTCCTTGAATATGCGGACAATACGGGAAAGCAGCTCGGGTTCCTCCTCGGGAACAAGCTGACCGTAAACATCTTTCGGAAGCACACCGTCCATATTCGGATTGTGCTTTTCAATCTCCTCCATAGCCGTTTTGACAAGCGTTGCTTTTTCGGCTGTGTCGGGAGCTTCGTTTATGTAATCGTAATAAGCGCACTCGGGAAGATAGAAACCGCATTTTTCAATCGAAATGTCCTTAATGCTTCTTTCCCTGCGTGAGCCCTTCAGCTGTTCGTATTCGCTGTCGATTTCCGCCTTATGCTGTTTATACAAAATATCGGCATAACGAAGGAAAATCAGACCGAGTATCGGCTGACCGTATTTGTTCGCCGCCAAATGCGCACCGGAACGCAAAACATCTGCGGCATGCCATAAATTGTCTTTTAACTGTTTTAATTCCAAATCTGTCATAATCCACCTGCTAAATGCATATAATAATACTTTTATATCATACCATAATATATATTTTTTGACAATACATTTTGTGGTGCAGTTGTCCGCTTTGTACCATTAGTTGGACTTATAAAAGTCAGCACGGGCTCGGGCATCTGCCCGTTCTTTCGGCTTGCCGAAACAAGACGCCGTCAGGCGATGCTTGGACTCTCAATTAAGAGAGTTTTTATGCCCAAAAAGCGAAATGACGCTAATGCTGGTAAAAATGCGGTGCTAAAAACCATTTGTTTTCTAAGGCGAACTCGATTTGTGACGTCAGCAATGACGTTTTTAAAAACAATTGCCGTCAAAATTAAATCCCGCACAGCGTTGCTGTTGCGGTGTTTTTCTGCGAGGCGGCACGAAAAAGGCGCCACGCTTTATCCCGCTTAAATATCGACCACAGAAAGTCGCCCAAAAATGCCCGGAGATGACTTCCCGATAAAATCCCCAAAACCGATGTGAAAACGAATGCCAACTGCCACTCAGAATTAGGCGCAGGATAATCGCATTACACCACGAAGCCGACAAAGCGTAGCTTTTTATTCAGGGAGTATCTGTTGATACTCCCTGATTATTTCGTTGCACGAAATGTAGGCTCGTCCGGAAACGGTGCGCCGAGGTCGTCGCACCCTACGAATGCGAATCTGAGTCTTGCCGCACATCCCGTCACAGAACTCCCACAAATGCCACAAAATCGTTTTTGATTGATTCGGCGGTTAGTTTTGCTACCGGTTCCATGCTCGTTCAAAAAACCTGCAAAGAATTGAAATAAAATTTTAACCGTAATTGTGTTTGTGAAAAAGATATAAAAAGCCCTCCCGAGAATCGAAAGATTTTTCGGAAGGGTTTATATATTGTTTGTGTGCAAATTATTGCTCGGGGGTAGCTCTTTTTTTGACATAGCGTATCGCCCGTTGAAAAAGAAAAAGCACCCTGCAAAAGCAAGGTGCTGACAGTAACATTTCTCTAAGAGAGCAGATATACTTTTCCTCTGAAATCAGCATTAAGTTCACTGCCGAATGACTTGATAACCGTGTGTCCGTCGAGATATTTTTCGACAGGCGGATTTGCTCCGCCTTTGAATGTATGGACTACAAGCAGTGCTTTGCCGTTAAACTCACGAAGGACAATCTGATATCCCTCGGGATCACTGTAATCGGCAGCGGTGCACTCGATAACACTTGTGTAACCGTTCTTGATTATCGGCGCAATTTCAGAATAGAATTCTGTCGCCTTAAGCACCAAACTCCAATTATCATCGGGAATATCAAACACTTCACCGCTTAAACACAGCCTTCCAAGAAACCCCGCAGTCAGACTGTAATATATTCTGTGGATATCATCGTCCTTGCGAAGCACCGCCCAGATCTGGCTCTGGCTCGGTTTGATCATACGATGAACGTTGGCGGCAATAATGGGAATGCTGCTGCACTCGTGCGCATCCGAAAAGCTTGCCATCGAGCAAATCTCCATTGTTGAAGGTTCGAGCCGATGACCTCCGCTTGCGCAGTTTTCAATGACGAGGTCGGGTAATTTTTCTTTTATGCTCTTTAAGTAATTCTGACCTGCAAGTGAGTACTGCCGAAGTCCTTCGCCCAGACTTTCCGCTCCGTCACAGCCGACTCCGACATTTTCGTTGTAGTCAACTTTAAGGTAACCGTAACCGCAGTCCGAAAGCAGTTTCACAACCTTTTCATCGAGATATTCGGTACACCAACTGTCGCGCATATCAAGAAAACGGTGCCCACCTACCGAAAGCGGAATACCGTCACGCGAGAGCAGATGCTTTGTTTGGTTATATATATTTGAAAGCGGAGCGACATTTTCCATTTCAAACCATATTCCCGGAATAAGTCCGTATGACCTGATCATATCACAGACAGGTTTCAGTCCGTTCGGGAAAAGTTCCCTGCTTACATTCCAGTCGCCTATCGTGTCCCACCAGTCTTTGTTTTTTTCCTTGTACCAACCGCTGTCCATTACGAGATAGCGGATTTTACTGCCCTGTAACTTTTGCGCGGTTTTTTCCAGTCCCTCAATTGTCGGATTTCCCCACGATGTGCAGTATTCGTTGAATATTACAGGCAGATCCTCATCAACACAAGAAATATCCGGATTCTGAGCCTTGACAAGCATATCGCAGACCTTATTGAGACTGTCTGCTTTTGCAACTTTTGCCTTCGGAGTTGAGAAACTCTCACCGGGTTGAATGTTTTTACACCAGTGACCGAAATCAAAATCCGCCAGTCCGCCTGAGACCGTCAGCGGTTCTTCCCTTCTGAAAAGCTCTATCTGCCAGCTTGAAGGGCAATAAAGCTGAATCCCGATAAATTCACCTGTTTCGCTGTTTTCGAGAGCAACGAACGGAAACCACTTGCGCACAGGCATTGAGCCGACCTGACCGAATTTTTCAATTCTGATACCATGTCCGCTCCACGAGGGCTCCATATTCAGTTCGGTCAGTTTCTGACTTAATATTTTGCCCTCAGCACTCCAAAACGAAGTTGCTCTGTGAAGTGTGTCGGCGCTGACACTGTTTATGCAAAATGAAGAAATCATTTCAAGAGTGACCGTATAATCGGAGTTGTTCTCGAAAACCGTGTAACACTCGTAAACACCGCTGTTCTCAATATGATATGCCGTAATTTTGTATCCGTCGGATGAAACGTATTCACTTTTCTCATTATCGGAAAAGACGAGCTTGCTCTTATCAAGGCTTTCGCTGTTTGCCATTGAAAGTCCGTTAATAAAATGCCCGCCGAAGCTGTCACCGCGAACCTTTAACTGAATACCGAAATCCATATGTCACCTCTTTTTTGCCGTCAGTCCGGAAAAACGGATGCAGATCAATCGGCTTTATATGCTCCGCTTCCGCCTCAAATCACCTGACAGTAGAATAATACCACATTTTTTGTTTGTTGAAAATATATTTCCCGAAATGATTTGACAAAGACTGCAATTGTTTGACAACTTCCAGTCCATAAGCGTAGAACAGTCAGACAGTTATCTGAATCAGGTAGGCTTGGCGGTGAATATGTAATTCAGAAGGGCGAGGTTATTCCTCGCTCTTGTTTTATTAAACGGGTTGTTGTATAATTGCAGTAGTAAAATCCGTATAAGAACACCGTTGAAAAGAGGTAAAAACTATGAACAAGGCAGTAAGCAACAAGGCATTTCCGCAATTCTCGGAAAACACGAAGGAAAGCCGGCAGAATACCGAATACGCAAGCTCTCTTGATATGATGAGAGTCAGCCCTTCCGTTCAAAACAGACCTTCGGGCATAACCGAAGCCGAAATATCCGACAACGGCGTTATCTTCACCTTCGGTGTATCTGCGAGAAAGAGCGTACTTTCATACACTCACGAAACCTCGCTTAATTTATATAAACCTGCCGAGGCAACAGTTGGGCGTCTTTACCTTCATATTGAGCTTTGGACAGACAGTGTTTTCAGGGTGGTATTTTCATCCGATAAGGAGATTAAAAACCCGTATTCCCTTTTGCCGAAAGATGCCCGGATGCTTACGGCAGAGCCTGAAAAGGTTGATTTTACATTTGAAAACAACACCGTGAGGACAAAGGAAATTGAAATCCGCATAGACAGTGAAACGGGCAAAATTACGGCAAACAGACTTGACGGTACAGAGTATTTCAGCGAGCTAAAAACCGCATTTAAGGCGGCGGATATATATGACCTCTCGTTGAGCAGTAACGGCAATGAAGCCGCCTGCTTTGAAGCCGTTTCGCTTGAAACCGATGAGGTTATTTACGGACTCGGCGAAAGGTTTGATTCTCTGACCCGAAACGGCAGAACGGTTGATTTTCACAATAAGGATGCTGTCGGCACCACAAGCCGCCGTACATACATAAACATTCCGTTTTATCTCTCAACAAAGGGATACGGTCTGTTCCTGAATTCATCCGCTGAAACCGACTGGCAGATTGCGACAACCGACCTTAATGCAGTTCAGTTCGGCGTGCTTGAAGGTCAGCTTGATTACTTTGTAATTGCAGGCGAAACACCGAAGGATATTATTAAGGGCTACTGTCATCTGACAGGTTTTTCAAAGCTCCCTCCCCTGTGGTCATTCGGACTGTGGATGAGCAGAAACAGCTATACCTCGTGGGAGGTTGTTGATAAAATCGCAGAAGAAGTGCGTGAAAACGACATTCCCTGCGATGTGCTTCACCTTGATACTGCATGGTTTACGGAGGATTGGAACTGTGACCTGAAATTTTCAGAAGAGCGTTTCCCCAATCCGAAAGAACATATTAAAATGCTTAATGACAAGGGCTTTAAGGTTTCGCTCTGGCAGTATAATTTCATACCGCCGAGGGATAACAATTCCAACTATCACGAAGCAGTTGAACGCGGCTATCTTGCGAAGAATTCGCAGGGCAAGCCGTATCAGCTCCCCGAAAGCAAAAAGGGAAGCTGGACCGACGACGTGATAATCGATTTTTCAAATCCCGAAGCGAGAAAATGGTACAGTGAGAAGATTAAAGGTTTAATGGATATCGGTGCAAGCGCCATTAAAACCGATTTTGGAGAAGGAATTCCCGAGGACGCTTATTATCACAGTATTGACGGAAAGCATTTTCACAATCTGTACTCCCTCGTTTACAACAGCACGGTGTTTAACGCATCAAATGAAAATATAGTCTGGGCAAGAAGCGGAACGGCGGGAAGTCAGCGCTATCCTCTTCACTGGGGCGGCGACAGTCAATGCAGCTTTGCAGCTCTTGCAGGAACGCTTCGTGCGGCACTTTCTTTAGGTTTAAGCGGAATTCCGTTTTTCTCGCACGATATAGGCGGCTTTATAGGCACGCCCGATGATGAGCTGTATATCCGTTGGGCACAGTTAGGGCTGTTTTCGTCGCATTCACGCTGTCACGGAGTCGGTGATAATGCCCACAGAGAGCCGTGGTATTTCTCGCAGGAGGCCCTTGAAATATTCAGGTTTTACGATAAGCTTCGGTATTCGCTTATGCCGTATATTTACTCTCAGGCGAAGAAATGCACCGAAACCGGACTGCCGATGATGAGAGCGCTGTATCTTGAATATCCCGAGGACAGAAACACACGGTTTATTGACGACGAGTATCTGTTTGGCGAGAGCCTGCTTATCGCACCCGTTCTCAAGCCGCTGAGCAAGGGCAGAACGAGAGATATATACTTGCCGAAGGGTATCTGGCACGACTATTTCACAAGAGAAAAAATCGTTTCCGACGGCAAATGGATAACAAGAGAGATTGATCTTAAAACCATGCCGATTTATGTTAAAGACGGCGCGGTGCTTGAATACTGCTCTGCCGATACCTGTCTCGCAGACGGCATGGGAGAAACCGTAAAAACAGAGAAATGGCAATAAGGTTTCTTGTTTGTCGGCAATGATTAATCCAACCGTTATCTGACAAAGGTCGACTTGGCGGTGTAAAAAATCACCCAAGCTCAACCGCCAACCAAACGAAAACTTAATAACCGCTGTAAACAGTAAGCGAGAGCGGGAAAGCATACCCCACTCTCGCACCAAGTAAGAGCATATCCGTTTGGATATGCTCTTATCTTTTTGTATTTTGTCTGAATAAGTCATTAAACCCGCTAACTGCAACCGATAACCAACCGCAAAACCCGAAACGGCTTGAAACATTGGGAAAAGCAATCATAAACACCCCACTTCCGCACCAAAAAAGCAGGATTGAAAGTCATTTCAATCCTGCTTTTTCTGTTGTGTTTATCTTTATTCAGTTGCATTTCCGCCGTCAATCCTGCGGATTAAACTTCCCCATATTTCATCCTGTGTAAAACAATGTGTTACTGATAATGTTAACGATTTGTTAATTATCATATTACAATATTGACTATTAGTCATTTTGTGGTAAAATATCACACGAAATCAAAAAAATGACTGATAGTCATTATTACCGGAGGTGTTATTTTTGGGTAAAATTGAGGAAAAAAAGCTCGATAAATTTCGCAGAATCCTTGACTCTGCTTATGCGCTGTCTGAGCATAAGGACGTCCATTTTGTATCCATTGACGAAATAGTGAAAAACGCAGGCGTTTCAAAGGGTACATTTTATTTGTATTTCAAGGATAAGTACGATTTGATTTCAAAAATCATTATTGATAAAATAAGCGCTTTTATGTCGGAAAACGACGCCGAAGGTCTTTGGCTCGACAACTCTTCCGATTACGGAGAAAGTATTGACAGTCTTGTAAAAGGAATTTCCGAATTCTTAAAAAAGAATATGACGCTGACAAAGCTGATTGATAAAAATGTTCATATATGCGTCAATGCGGTTATTGAAAATCTTTCCGGTTCTCCGAAAAAACTCTATGACGCAACTCTTGAGGCTCTTGTGACAAGCGGTCTGAGTAAAGCCGAAGCGGAGAATAAACTTTATATTTTCTTCGATATGACGGTTTCGTGCTGCTGTAACGCGCTTATAAGAGGCAAACCGTTGGGCATTGATGAGGTTTGCAGAAATCTTACCGATATATTTACCTGTTATGTAGCGGGCGTTTCTTTATCTGACAGGGGGGCGAAAGTATGAAAAGAATAGCTCTATGGGAGGCCAAGCACCCGAAAATTGTTATAGCAATAGCCATTGCGCTTGTAATTCCCTCAATTATCGGCTTTATTATGACAAGAGTTAACTATGATATTATGTCATATTTGCCCGACAGTGTTGAATCGGTACAAGGCGAAGAAATACTTGACCAAACCTTTAATAATGCGAGCATGTCAATTATTGTCGTTGAAAAATCGAATGCAAGATACGTTGCAGCATTAAAGGAAGAAATAGAAAAAATGGACGCAGTAAGTTCAGTTATCTGGGTGAACTCGCTTGCGGATATTTCTATTCCTCAGGATGTTTTGCCCGACGCACTCAAGGATATTTTTTACAGCAAATCCTCTGACAGTACAATGATGCTTGTTCAGTATAAGTACGCAGGTTCGTCCGCCGAAACCATGCAAACCATAAAGAATATCAAAACGCTTTTGAGCAAGAATGCGTTTATTTCGGGCGTTTCGGCTATAGTTGAGGATACAAAGGAGCTATCCGATAAAGAAGCGCCGATTTATATAGTCCTTGCGATTGTAGTTGCGCTTGTTGCGATGTCTTTTATGATGGAATCCTGGCTGCAGCCGTTTATCGTGCTTGCCGCTTTGGGCATTGCAATAATATACAATATGGGTACAAATGTGTTTAAGGGTGAAATATCGTTTATAACTCAGAGCATAGCGGCGATTCTTCAGCTCGGCGTTACAATGGACTACTCGGTATTTCTTATTGACCGATATAACGAAGAAAAGCTGAAAACTCCCATGCGCGAGGAAGCTATGGCGAACGCCGTTACAAAATCGTTTACGGCTCTTATAGGCAGCTCGTTGACGACCATTTTCGGCTTTCTTGCCCTGTGCTTTATGACCTTTACGCTCGGACTGGATATAGGTCTGGTTATGGCTAAAGGCGTTGTTTTCGGTATTCTTACGGTTGTTCTTATCCTTCCCGAGCTTGTGCTGATATTTGAGGATACAATGAATAAATATAAGCATAAGTCATTTCTGCCCCATTTTGAGAAACTTAATAATTTTGTTTTCAAATACAAAGCTGTATTTGCGGTGCTTTTCGTCTTACTGTTAATTCCCGCATATTTGCTTCAGAGCAAGGTAGACCTTTATTACAGTATGGATAAGGCGCTTCCCCAAGACTTAATTTCAATTCAGGGACTTTACAAAATGAAGAACGAATTTCAGATGGCGTCAACTCAATTCGTTATCATTGACGACAGTATTGATTCGGGTAAGCTTACAAAGCTCGAAAACGAAATTGAGAATCTTGACGGAGTATCATCAGTTCTTTCATATAACAAGGTAATCGGCCCCGCCATTCCCGACGATATCGTGCCGGATAAGATACTTGATATCTGCAAAAAAGACGGCAAGCAGTTGATTATGGTAAACTCTGTTTATGAGTCTGCCTCGGACGAACTCAACAGTCAGATTGATAAAATGACTGCAATAATCAAATCCTATGACCCTAATGCGATTGTAACGGGCGAAGGGGCAATCACCAAGGATATGATAGTTACCACAAACAGAGATTTCAATGTAACTGCAATGCTTTCGTTAATAGCGATTTTTATATTGCTTGCGGTAACTTTCAAGTCAATTTCACTTCCCGTGCTTCTTATTCTGTCAATTGAGCTTGCAATCTGGATTAATCTTTCGATTTCAAAACTACTCGGCGCTGAGGTTTCGTTTGTCGGCCCGACGGTTATTAACTGTATTCAGCTCGGCGCGACGGTTGACTATGCGGTGCTTCTGACCACAAGATTCCGCGAGGAACTTCATTCGGGACTTGACAAAAAAGAAGCCATACTCAAGGCGGCAAACGCAGCGGAGCGTTCGGTATTTCAAAGCGCGGTTGTATTCTTCGTTGCAACATTCGCTGTCTATCTGGTATGTAATATTTCGATTGTCAAGGGCATCTGTTCACTTCTTGCAAGAGGCTCGGTTATAAGCGCGGCGTCAATAGTATTTTTCTTAATGCCCTTGCTCTATATATTTGAAGGCGTTATTTCAAAAACGACATTCGGATGGGCGAAAGGCAAAAAAGCCGCTTCGGTAAATACGGAAAATATAGCTAAGGAGGAAAATCAAAATGCGTAAACAAACCTCACTTAAAATAATATCTGCAATTATTGTATTAGCTCTCGGGGTGTTAACCTTTTCGGGATGCGGTAAAAAAGCAGCCACAAACAACAAAATAATTCTCAACGAAATCGGCGAGGAGGAATATGTTCAGCAGGTTTATACAACAATAGCGACCGATGTAAGTAAGCAGGAGTCGGTTTATGTTAACCTCTCACCCGAGGGAAATGTCAAAAAGGTCAGCGTCACGGACTGGCTTCATTCGGATTCTCCGCAGGTCAGAATTGTCGATACCAGTCCGCTGACGGAAATCCGCAACGTTAAATCGATGACCAATCCTGTGCTTGAAAACGGAATGCTGTGCTGGGATATGGACACAACCGACCTTTACTATAACGGCATCAGCGAGGAAAAGCCGCCCGTGGAAATAGGTATTAAGTATTTTATTGACGATAAAGAGGTAAGCCCTTCAAAAATAGCCGGAATGAACGGCCATGTGAGAATTGAAATTACACCGAAAAACAACCTGAAAAAACAGGTTACCGTTAACGGCGCGGAATATACTGTTTCCTGTCCGATGCTGCTTGTCGGCGGAATGATACTTCCCGAAGGTCAGTACACAAATATTTCAATCGATAACGGCACCTCAATCAGCGACGGCTCTAAGCAGATAGTTTTCTTTGCGGGTGTTCCCGGTATTGAAGAGAGTTTGGGTATATCGCAACTTAATATTTCCCTTTTAAATCAAAGCCTTGTCAATGACAAATATACGATTCAGGCAGATGTCAGGGACTTCACAATCGGTAATATTATGTTTGCCGTTCTTCCTTTCTCATCAATCGGCTCTATAGGTAACGGAGAGCTGCCCGAAACAGTTGATGATGTCAAGGATATTCTTTCCGACGTTCAGCTTGTTTCGTCTGCTTTCAAGGGGCTTGATATGAACAGAATTATCAGTCTTCTTTACGGTGACGCGGATAAGGCGACTGATATGCTTTCGGCAATTAAAGAGGCAATTGAGCTTTATTCAAGCAATGAAAAACTTATAAAGACTCTCGGTGCGTATATGACAGACGACAATATTGCAAAGCTTGATAAGCTTATTACCGACCTTAACAGCACCGATGTAAACGCTCTTTCGAAGACGCTTTCCGACCCTGCGGTCAGAACGCTGCTCAGTCTTCTTCCTCAGCTTTCTTCATCGGTATCAGAGGTTTCAAAGCTGTCGGCTGACATCAACGATGTAATGCCTGTCTTCAAGGCAATGAGCAAGGATATGGAAGATCCGGAAATACAGCAGTCACTCGAGAACCTTCCTGCAACGCTTGAGAAACTCAAAGAAATACTTGCGGTTGTTGAAGAAAATCAGGATCTTATCGAGGCAATAGGCAATTTTACAAGCGAAGATAATTCAAAAAGAATAGACCAGATTCTTAAAACATCCGAAAAGTATATAAGCATGGATAATCTTTCCGAGGCTCAGGCTCAGGCTCTTGCCGGAAGAACTAAGGAATGGCTCAGCTTCGGTATGAGTTATGATATTTTTACCGCAAAGACAGACGGTACGAGGTCCAGCGTGGTTTTTGCTTACAAGACCGAAGCGATTACCGAATCCAAAAAGAAATAGTTCGTTAGTCAAATCTGAATTTGACTAATTTTGAGGTTGCTTATATATTGTGGAGTAAAGAAAATGCAAAGTGTAAAATTGATATTTAAATATAACTTTTTCCAGTATGTATGGATTTTTATTGCAGGCTGTTATCTTGGATATACCGTTGAAACTATTTGGTGTCTTATTAAAAACGGCTATATAGAGAGCAGAAAATCATTGGTGCTCGGTCATTTAAGTGTTGCCTATGGAATGGGAGCAGTGCTTTTGACCCTGTTACTTGTGAATTTTGAAAAGGCGCCCTTATGGAAAACGTTTCTGGTTTCCTTTGTCAGCGGAACGCTTGTGGAATATATCTGCTCATGGGGTCAGGAAACCTTTTTCCATTCTGTAGCGTGGGACTACAGCCATTTACCGTTGAATATAAACGGCAGAGTATGCCTGCTCTATTCGATTTTCTGGGGATTTCTCGGTGTTGTCTGGGTTAAGGCAGTTATTCCTGCTCTTTCAAAGATATTTGATAAGGTGCATATTCCGTATGAAAAATACTTGATATATTCGTTTCTGGCTTTCTTTTTATTCGATTCACTTCTGTCTGCGTCAGCGGCGGTAAGAATGAACCAAAGACAGAACGGCATTAAAGCAAATAATGTTTATGAGAAATTTCTTGACGGACATTTCGATGATGAAAAAATGAGAAGCATTTATGCCAATTCAGTCAGAACGGATAATGAATAAGTATTCTGTTTACATCACAGAAAAATCCGACAATTATCTGAATCAGGTTGGCTTGGCGGTGTAAGAAACCGCCCAAGTTCAACCGTCAACCAAACGAAAGCCAAATAACCGCTGTAAGCAGTAAGCGAGAGTGGGAAAGGATAAATATTGATTGTGTACCTATAATCTTTTCCTTTATGTAAATGAAAAGAATACAGTATGGATATAAAGAGTAACGGCCCCGATGCTAAGCATCGGGGCCGTTTATTTGTGATTAATCGAGTTCAATATATTTTGTTGTGTTCGGTATTTCCTTAGGCTGCGTTTTCGGTATAGTCAGCTTAAGAATACCGTGCTTGAATTCACCCTTTATGTCCTTATCGGTGATATCCTCGCCAACATAAAAGCTTCTTGAGCAGGAACCGTAAACTCTCTCCCTGCGGATGTATTTGCCGTTTTTCTTTTCTTCCTCATCATGATCATGGTTCTTTTCAGCTGAAATTGTCAGGTAACCGTCCTTAAGAGCAACCTTAACATCCTCTTTCTTAAAGCCCGGTAAATCCATAACCAGATTATAGCTTGTGTCGTTTTCCTGAACATCGGTTTTCATAATTCCTTTTTCGTGATGTCCGTAAAGCCTTTTTTCTGCATTCCTCATTTCCGAATCATCAAAGAACGGAAAATCAAACCAATCATCAAATAAATCTCTTCCGAATAC
Source organism: Clostridiaceae bacterium (assembly GCA_030530095.1). Classification (GTDB taxonomy): domain Bacteria; phylum Bacillota; class Clostridia; order Oscillospirales; family Acutalibacteraceae; genus Fimenecus. Next base: position 206,222 of record JAUMVO010000001.1, on the reverse strand, counting down.
GCTAGGCAACATAAGTCATCGCTCCTTTCAAAAGCACCATTAATAGTTATTGCCATTATGATTCGCTTTATTCGAATTATTTGAACTCGGTTGGAAGCATTTGCAGTAGTGCTGAAACTCCGGCTTGCTGTTTCGTGTTTCTTTCTTTGTTCTGTAATCACTATAGCACAACAAATTAGCACTGTCAACAGTAGAGTGCTAATTTAACAATTTATGCAATGATTGTTAACAATTTATACGATAAATTACCTTGGCGTACAAAGATTTACGGAATTGGAATATACGGCGTGTCGTGTTCGCCGAGCGTGGTGGTTTCCGCTGTCCGCTCTGTTGTAGCGGTTAGAATGTGAATTGCTGATATTCGCACCTCCGACACAACAATTACCACACCCGTTCCCGAAAGTCCAGAACTTTTTTCGGAAGGGTTTTAGGATTGTTTCTGCCAAGATTCTTAACGGGAGGTAGTGTGATTTCTTTACCGCCCAAAACGCAGTATTTTTTTCTGACGGGCTTTTAATTAATATTGTTCTGTGAGCAATTATTGCACGGGGGTAGAGCAATTTTTAACACTATGGAACGGCATAAAACAGGCAGGGAGTGAACTCACTCCCTGCCTGTCAATGATTATTGAATTGTCAAATGAGATTATTGATTCTCTTGTCGAGACAGAACAAGTCAAATGCATCAACTGCCTTGTCGCCGTCATAGTCAGCACAGTAATACTGCTGAGTGATTATTGTGCCGTTGGGGTAGTTGTCTTTTATTGAGTCATATTCACTTGTCAGATAACTCTTATCAAGCAGGTTTGCGGGAGTGTTATTGTCAACTGCTACACCCGAGATATGTGCCTTTGTCATGGCATAGTCGGCAAGGTCGGTATTTCCATCCTGATTGACGTCACCCTTTGCACAACTGTTGGCAAACAGAATTCGGTCAAGCTCGGCTGCATCAAATGCGTCAACAAATCCGTCACCGTTGAGGTCTGCTTTTGTTTCCTGCTCGGCTGTCAATGTAACATCGCCGAGAGATGCCGAAACGATATAGCCGATATCATTTACATCTTCGGCTCCGTCCTCGTTAATGTCGTAAGCAGTGTAACCGGCAGTCATTGTTGCGGTAAAGGTCTGCTCATTCGCGCCTTCGCCGACGGTTGCCGTTGCGGTATATACCGTTGTTCCGTTTACTGCCGTGTTCTTTACAACAGTTGCATCGACTGTACGGGTATCGTCGCATCTTTCGCAGTTAAGAGTTACGGTCGCCGTATAGGTATCGCCGTCTTCCGTCCATGTCCAGTCAGTTTCTGCCGGCTCTGCATAGTGATGGCCTGTGGCTTCGATTACCCAGCTGTCCTTTGCAATTTCGTGTTCAGCCTGTGCGTCTGAGAAATACTTGCCGCAGGCGTCGCACTCCCAGTATGCGCTGTTGCCGTCATTTGTGCAGGTGGGAGCTGTTGCGCTGACTGACTTGAGATGTCCGTTGCTGTGCGAGCATGTACCGATAATTTCAATATCCGTCCACTCGGTGAGCATCTGAAGATTGCTTGAGTTTTGTCTCGAACAGCAGACAGCAGCCACACGGAGTTTTACGCTTTCGCCCGCTGCAGGAGCATCGCCAGTGATATACCAACAGTATGGACCGTAGGTTGTATCGCTACCTATAGTACCTGTAGGCTCACCGGTAAAGTTACCGTTGTCGGTTTCCGCACAGCGAAGTGCGCCGTCAAACGAGCCGTAATGCAGCTGATAGGTGTAGTCATTATTGTTTGTTCCGGTAAGCGTTACGGTGTTATATTGATTTTCACCAACGGTATTGCCGAGATTACCGAGATTTGTCGGTGCATTTTCGGAATAGGGGAAGAGCTCAATACCCCAGCGAACGCCGCCTATGCCTGTAAAGATAAGCGTTCTGTATTCAATATACATTCCGGTCTGTTCAACTTTATCCATCTTGGAACGGTCAATTTCAAGCGTGCCGCAGGAAACACCGGTAATGTTATTGTTGCTGCTGCTCTGGCAGCTCTTTCTTGTAACGCCTTCATTAACAATGTACTGCGTTGCGGGAGTGCCGCTTTCGGCAAAGTTGACTTTTGTACCCGAGGTCAGGTTGTGAATGGTATAAATAGTGCTTGTGCGGTAATCCACGCCGTTGGAGTCCGTTGCCCACATTGTAGCAGTATCATTGTACGGGAAATCATCCGTCTTCTTGAGCTTAAGTTCGGTTTCGCCGTCAGGCATATAAACCGTGTAATAGGCGGGCACTTTAAAGTAATTCCCGGGATCTGCACTGTGGTGGTTTTCATACCAGCCGCTTGTTATAAACTGATCGGGGTTTTCTGCCTCAATGTCTATTGCCGCCGCAAGCAGAGAATTGGTCAGCGTTACTACTTTGCCGTCTGCCAGGTACAGATTGTCGCCGAGCGTATCGGATTTATTATCCTGAACGGTAACGATATCCTGTACGGACAAAATGTTTCCGTTATATATTCCGGCGCCTGCGCCTGATGAATGGTTTTCCTGAACCAGCAGCATAGTGGTTGCCCGGATATCGCCGTAATTCGTGATACCGCCGCCGTGAGAGGAGGATTCGTTGCCGTATATAACGGTTCCGTCTCCGCCGAGATTAGCGGTTGCGCCATCATAAACGATAAGTCCGCCGCCGTTTGACGAACTGTTGTTGCTGAAGGTAACGCCCGAAGTGTTCATCACACCCTGACGCAGACAAATTCCGCCGCCTGTTTCACCGCAGGTGTTGCTGCTGATGTCGCAAGCCGTTAAGGTAAGCGAAGCACTGTTGCTGCCGCCCGACCAAATTGCGCCGCCGTTTGTATGTCCTTCATTATTCCATACATCACAATCAGTCAGCGTTGCGGTTCCATAGTTTGTAATAGCACCGCCGCCGCGCTGCGTAGAAGAGTTAGTATTAACTGAAACACCGCTGAGGGTTATTGTTCCGCTTGCAGTGTTATAAATTGCACCGGCGTCCTTTGCAGTGTTGCCTGCAATTTTTCCGCCTGTTACCGAAACGGTGCCTCCGTTATTGTAAATAGCGCCTCCGTTTTCCTTCGCAGTGTTGTCCGTAAATGTACAATTGTTAACTGTGAGTGTACCCTCATTTGCAATAGCGCCGCCGTTATAATTAACGGATTCGTTTTCCTTGAAGGTAACGCGGTTTAATGTCGCTGTGCCGCTTGAGGTGTTATAGATTGCGCCTCCGTCGTCTCCGCTGTAGTTATTACTGATTTCAACATTCGTTACGGTAAGCGTTCCTGCGTTATAAATTGCGCCACCTATAAAATCAAAAGAAGAATTATCGACATTATTGGTGTGATTATTGGTTATAGTAATATCCTTAACAATCAGTGTGCCTTCGTTAAAAAACGCACCGCCTTTGAAAACATAAGCGCCTGTTATGGTGCCTGTTTTACCGCTGCTTGAATCGCAAACTGTCAGCGTTGCACCTGCTGCCACCTTGAAAGCACTTCCGAAAACAAGAGCACCGGTTTGATTTCTGTCGAGCGTATAGCCGTTAAGGTCAACCGTAACAGACTTGTTGCCGCTGACAGCAATCTCAAAGTCGTTGCTTTCTGCCGTTAGAGACTGACCGAGATAAATGATGTCGCCGTCATCAGCTTCTGCAACTGTATCTACTAACTGCTTCCAGGTTGTTATAGATGCGCTCCAAATTGCCTTAACCGTTGTGTCACCCGAAACAACAAGCTCGTCGCCGGGCTGCATGGTTTTTGCCGAAATGCCCTCTGTTGTAACGAGCCAGCCACCGAAGGTTTTACCCGTCGGTGCGGTAAAATCACTTGAGGGAAGAATAAATGTATCAAACGAGGTTACGGTTTCAGCCGCCATAGAGCCGCTTCCGCCGCCGTTATCAAAGCTTACGGTGTAATCCGTTTTCCATATTGCCTTGACGGTTGTATTCGCGTTAACAAGGAGTTTTTCACCGGGCTGCATATATTCAGTATCGTTATCTCCGACCTTAACGCTCCAGCACATGAAAGGCTCTTCTGAGAAAGGTGCGGTAAAGTCGCATCCGGGCAGAGTATATGTTCCGCCTGCAACCTTCTCGTTTGACATACTGCCCGTACCGCCGTTTTTATCAAAGGATACCGTCCAGATTCCGGCAGATTTGGGAACCAGCGTTCCCGAGACAGCGGAGGTGGCAATGCGTCCGTTAGATGTGCGGTTATTCTTGTCAAGATTAACGAAAGGCTTGTCGAAATGAATTGTTGACATTCCCTTGTAACTTGAAGCGGTAACTCTCATATCGTATCCGGGTTCGGTATAATTGAAGCGAATGGTGGCACCTTGTCCGCCGACAGCTACGGCATTTCCGCCGCCGTGAACAGCGTTAACAATACCGCCGTCAAAGCGTACTCTGATGTTATCGTACTCTCCTTTACAGCCTGCAGCAATTCCTCCGCCGCAGGAGCCACCCTGTGCATTAACAATACCGCCGCATATATGAATATCGCCGCAACCGCCTTTACATCCGCCGCCGATACCTGCGCCGTTTAATCCGCCTGTGGCAGTAACGATACCGTCATTAATAGTAATTGTTCCGCCGTTACCGTTTTCACCGCCGCCGATACCTGCGCCGTTTGAACCTCCTGTTGCAGTAACCGTTCCGCCGTTAATTACCGTCACGGTGGCGCTTTCACCGTAGCCGCCGTTGATACCTGCACTGCCTTCGCCGCCTGTTGCTGTAACATTTCCGCCGTTAATGGTTATCGTACCGCTGCTTCTTAATACAGAACCGCCGATGCCTGCACAGTGATAACCGCCCGTTGCCTGAATAACGCCTCCGTTAATGGTAATATCTCCTGCGTTATAGGTACAGTAAGCAGAGCCAGCCCAATATCCTCCGCATTCAGGGCTTGAGCCGATGCCTGCGCTTTCACTACCAGATTTATTGTTGCCCTTAGCAATGAGCTTGCCCGTTCCGTTTTCCTGAGCCCAGATAGTAAGAGTGTATCCTTCTCTGATTAAGATACCTTTACTAACGGTCATAGTTGCACCGTCGCAGAGAATCAGATTAACATTGTTGCCCTTAACTTCAACTTTGCCGCCGTAAGTAACATTGTTTTTAAGCACGTACCAGCCGTTAGTCCATTCGGCAACGTTTTTGTCAAGTGTGGTATAATCGGCAACCGGAGTCTGCGCTTCGCCTGCCGCATTTACATAGTTAACCGGTACATCAACGCGCATATAGAGCTGAACGGGATCCTGACCGTCATTCTTGAAAAAACGGAAACGCTGCTGTCCGCTGTCGTTGTTGAAATGAAGCATATAATGACCGTTGATACCCTGATAACCTACTACAAAGTCGCCGTTATCAAAGCTGATTTCATTTACAAAATCCGAGGTTGTGCTTGTCAGAATCTTGTTCTGCGAATCGTGGCTGCCGATATAGTAACCCGAAACGCTTTTGATCGTACCTGCGCTTGCATTAATCTCAAATGCCGCAGCGTCAAGCTCCTCGGTTGCCGCAATTCTGTTGCCGACAAAATCGACTTCGATATGGTTGTTTGCCGAGTCCATATCCTCTCCCAGCGATCCGTCAAGCACATAGCCTTCCCACGCAGATGCGATAAGATACCTTGCGCCTGCAACCATCTGCGAGGTGCTTGTTATCAGCTCATAATAATCACCCGTTATATTTGCGCCTTCAGCTGAAGATTCAACCGCCGCAAGAGGGAATGCTGCAAATATAAGTACGAGTGAAAGTATTATTGACAAAGCTTTTTTCATATCGGTTCATCCCTTTCATATTTTGGGGTGCCTACTATTATTTTCATTATACTATATACAACTCTATGAGTAAACAACTTTTTAACACGGCAAAAATCTGCAAACTCAACCGACAACCAAACGAAAACTTAACAACCGCTGTAAATAGTAAGCGAGAGGGGGAAAGCATACCCCACTCTCGCACCAAGTAAGAGCATATCCGAACGGGTATGCTCTTATCTTTTTGTATCTTGTCTGAATACGGAATAAAACCTAGAGAAGATAAGCGACTAAATGAACTTAGTGAATTGGAAAGACGGAATTATATAAATAACACATTGCCTTTTATTGCTGAAAACATAGCCATAAAACCTAGTTCTTGGGATGCTATGCCAAACAACGCCAAAGATGAGTTTTCAATGATTTTTTCAGGGATGCCAGAACTTATGGAAATGGAAGGTAAAAAGTTCGACAGATTCCAAAAACCATCTTTTGATCTTTTCTCATTATAATGGTGAGCCTTTTAAAAGCGAGAAAAAGTTCTTCTTGCTTTTATTATTTTTGCTGGGTGCGGGCGGGAGCCCGACCTCGGGGCGGTAGGCGGTACGCAAATTCGTGCCGAAACAAGACGCCGTCAGGCGATGGTTGGGCACTCAATTGAGAGAGTAAAAACGGAAATGCTTTAACGGGCAAAAAGAACCCCGAAGCGTTAATTTGCTTCGGGGATTATATTATTTTACCGTTCAATGCTCTGGTCAATTTCGGCCGTTCCGCCTGTCACGGCTTTCAGACGTGCGTAGTCGTTGAGATTAAAGACACCGTCGCCGTTTACATCCGCCGCTTCGTGATACGCTCCGCTTAAGGTTGTAAGCCCGTGCAGCGCCTTGTCGCATTCGAACAGATCAAACGCATCAACTGCGCTGTCGCCGTTAACATCGCCGTAAATGACAAGTGCCAGCTCATCGAGAACAACCGTATTGTAGGTCTCATCAAAAAGTCGCACTGTTGCACCCGTAGCTATATAATCGGAGAAACCGAGCGTATTGCCGTCTTTATCAAGAATCCTTATCTGCTCATGATTATTTGAGAACTGACTGAGCAGGTGCGGCATTCTCATAACGTATGAAAGGTTGTAGATAAAGCCGTCATCACGGTTTATTTTAACCGTCGCATCATCATAAAGTCCGATATACGAATCGACGCTTATCCACTGAGCGTAAAGGATAAGCGAACCCGTCGGGGTGATTGTTTCACCGTCGGCATAAGCCGTGCCGCTGCCGTCGGCGGCTGTGTTCCAGCCGAGGAAAATATAACCCTCTCTTGTATATGGATTTGCGAGGATATTTTCGCTGTTCCCTCTCGGGATTTCCTGACGGACGGTTTCATCATTACCGAAATTGCTGTGAAGATTAACGGTATATGACCTTGTCCACTGCGCATAAAGAGTCATATCGGCAGAAAGATTAACATTGTCATTGGGCTGATAGGTTGTGCCCGAACCGCTTGATTTCGTATTCCAGCCCGTGAATGCGTAGCCGTTTCTTACATATCCGCATTCGGGAACGGTAAGGATGGGGTCGGTCGTCAGGCAGTATAGTCTTGACATACTGCCCGTGCCGCTGTTTTTATTGAACGACATATAATAGGCGGCGTCCCAGATTGCATAGTAGGCAGTATCTGCCGCCGGAAGTGATATTTCTGCATTTGGGTTATATGAGTCGCCCGTACCGTCGGAAGAAGTATTCCAGCTGTTGAAAATGCCGTGCGAATTACTGAAAGTGTTTTCAGGAAGAGTGAAAGCCGATTCCGTTTTAAGATATTTCTGGGTGAAATAGTCGCTGTTGTTTGTATTTCTGAAATACAGCGTTGTGTAATTCTGCCTCGAATAGAAATGCAGATTAAGCGTAACATCGCCTGCAGGAAGGAAGCTGTAGCTCGTTGTACCGTCAATTATTTTAATTGTACTGCCGCCGTTGATTATTGTTCCGTCACAGCCGTAGCCGTCGGGAACATTCAGCGTGAGAGTAAGCTTATCGTCTTCCGAAGCAATACCGCCCGTGGGAACATTGACAGTGCTGCCTGCAGTATAGTTGCTATGTTCAGCATATCCGTCCGTAAGAGTCCACAGACCGCTTGTGTCAGTAATGCCGTCAGCCGTAATATTGACCGAAACAGTCGGAGTTGATGAGAAGGTTACGTTGACGGTTGAATGTGAGCCGTAATCAAAAGCATAGCTTGACTGACCGTTAATAATATCGGTTATTCTCAGGTATTGAGCGCCGCCGCTCATTGGTATTTCCGACTGAATTGAACCGCTGTAGCTGTAACCGCTCGCAGCAGTTATTTCCATAACCGCGTCCGCAGGGACGCTGAGAGTTGCTGTCGGCTGGGTTACGGTTGCAAAAATAACGCTGCTGTCAACCCTGTCACGGAAAACGACCTGATTGCCTGCTCCCCCGCCGGTGATATTGACCGTAACGGAAGGAGCCGTAACCCATTTCGCATAAAGGGCAAACTCGTCAAGAACGGTTTCGGAGAAATCGTATTTTTCACCGCTGAAATCGCTGTTTTTATACCAGCCCTCAATATATTCGCCGAAAACAATCTGACCTGCGGGTTCGATTACCTTATTGCCGCTCGGGACAATCTGAAAGGCAGGAGTTACGCCCTTTGAGGTATAGAATGTAATTATGTTAGTTTTCGCAGTCCATACGGCAGAAAGAGTTACAGGGTTATCGGGAACCGTAAATGAGCTTCCCGCATTGTATTCATTATTAGCCGCATCCTTCCATTTGCCGAATGTATATCCCTGAGCAGTTAGAGAAGGAAGAGTAATCTGACTTCCGTTGTACGGATAAACCGTTGCGGGAGCGGTTCCGTGTTCGGTAGTAAATGAAACGGGCACACGGTAATGAAAACCGTTTTTATCGCCGGGATTTTCAAAATCAATTCTGTCAAGAAAGCGTTTTTCACCGTCGAGGTAACGATAATCGGAACTGCCAAACGAGTAATCATACACAGTTATAACCGAGGACGGTACAGTGATTGATGTTTCATCTTCGCACCCCTCAAACACATGACCATTAGTGCTGTTTTCAAAATAGCTTTCACCTATTGTTTTTAATCCGTAACCGATTGTAACAGATTGAAGGTTCAAGCAACAATAAAACGCATAAGCGCCTATATTAGATACAGAGCCGGGGATATAAATTGACTGAAGAGCCCTGCAATTACGGAAAGCATCGTCATATAACAAACGAAGATTCGACGGCAAAGTTACATTATCAAGCATATAACAGTCCTTGAACGCCTGATACTGAACACTCTGAACGCTTTCGGGAATTGTTACGGTTTTAAGGGAAAAGCAATCGGCAAACATTGCTTGGGGAACATACGGAAGGTTATTAGGCAATACGGCGCTTTCAATGGAAGTACAACCAAAGAAAGCCTCGTTTCCTATCTGAATAACCGAATCCGGCAAGATGACGCTTTCCAGCGCATAGCAGGCAGAAAAAGCACTCGCACCTACAGACTTAAGTCCGTTGTTAAAATTCACGGTTTTAAGAGAACTGCAATACGAAAATGCATTATCTCCTATACTTATAAGGGTTGAAGGGAATGTAAGCCCTGTCAGAGAAGTGCAACTATAAAAAGCCTTGTCTTCAATATACTTAAGTCCTGACGGAAGATTAATGCTTGAAAGGTTCCTGCAATAATAAAAAGCTTCATTCGATATTCTTGCAACCGTATCCGGTAAAGTAACACTTTCAAGCGCAGGACGATTACGTGCAAAACTTGTCGGTATTTCCGAAACCTGAAGCTCAAATGTAATGCTTTTTACATTGCCGCCAAGGATTCTTGCAGTATTTTCATCGGTAAAACCCGTAACAGGAACTGCGCCTATATGGTCGGGAACTACAACATTGACTGCGTCTCCTTCATAATAACTCAGTTGAGCATATCCGCTATAGTAATATCTGTACCACCAGCCGTTTGATTCCATGTCGGTATAAGACATATCTAATGCAAAAGCAGTAAGCGGCAGAACGGAAATAATCATTATAACCGCAAGTATTATTGATAACGCTTTTTTCATATTCTCAATCCCCTTTATAAAATGAGCGATCGGTCTTTGTTACTCTTTATTATACAACAATATTTCAGCAGAGTAAAGAAAAACTGTCCCCGAATCAATTGATTCGGGGTTTTGGTTTATATTCAATTACGCTTCTGCTTCGGTTTCCTTTTTCTTTGATTTCATCGCAAAAGCCGTTGCAACTGCGCCGAGGGCGATTCCTGCGCCGCCCGTCAGAGCGAGAGTGCCGCCCGTAAAGTTTGAGCCTGATGTGCTTGTATTTGCGCCTTCGTCTGTCTTGAAGTAAACGAACACGCTCGTTGCATTGTTATTCCAGTCATAAAGATTACTGTTGAGGTTGAACACCACGCCCGAAAACTTCAGAAAGGGGCTTGAGGCGGCGAAGGAGTATTCCGACAGCTTTAACAGCATACCGCTGATTACAATCAATTCGTGGAACAAATGGACTGAAATGAGCTACCTTGAACCCGACGACGTTTACGGCTACGGCAATCTTGAAGCCGTCAGGGATGTTTTCAAATAACAGAAAAAAAGCACCTGTTTTCAGGTGCTTTTTTTCTGTCGGTTAATTAAGTTGTAGAGTAATTCTTTGCGAACTCGCTGTCCCATTTCTGTTCAATGCCCTCGCGCCATTTCAGTGCGAGATCGGTAAGCTCCTTGCAAAGCTCGGGCATTTCGTTGGCAAGGTTGTGTTTCTCGCCCGGGTCAGCTTCGAGGTCGGAAAGGAAGACAGGCGCACTCGGTGTTTCACCCTCGGTCAGTCTGCCGTTGATGACGAGCTTGTATTTACCGCGCCTTACCGCTGTCTGATCCTCCATCTCCCAGAAAATGCAGTCGTTGGGCGTTTGCTTGCCCTCAAGCAGGCTGCCGAGTATGCTCTTACCGTCAAGTTCATATTCTTCCGCGTTTACGCCACACGCGTCAAGTACAGTCGGGAAAACGTCGGTTGCGACAAAGGGCTCGTCAAGAGTTTCCGATTTAATTTTATCGCCCCAGCACATAAGCGCAGGAACGCGGATACCGCCCTCAAAAAGGCTGAATTTATGTCCCTTGAATCTGCCCGTCGTGCCGCCGTAATACGGGTCCTCGGTGCCGTCAAGCCAGTTACGGCTCTCCCTTGAAGGTCCGTTATCACTCTGGAAATAGATTATCGTATCGTCAAAGAGTCCGAGCTCCCTGAGCTTTTCGGTAATCTCCCCTACTCCGTCGTCAACGGCGCTTATCATTGCCGCCATTATGCGTCTGTCCCACGGCAGATCGGGAAAACGCTCAAGGTATTTTTCGGGAGCGTGCATCGGATAATGCGGCGCATTGTACGCAACGTACAGGAAAAACGGCTCGTCCTTATGGCGTTCGATAAAATCGACGCTCTTTTGTGTTATGCGCTCCGTAAGGTATTCGCCGTTGGCATAAACCTCGTTTTCATTTTCCCACAAATCGTGAGTGGGATTCGAGCCGCCGTCAGCCATACCGTAATAGAAGATATGCGAATAGTAGTCAAGACAGCCTGCGAGGAATCCGCTGAACTCGTCAAAGCCGTTGGAATTCGGTCTGCACTCTTCCTTTAATCCGAGATGCCATTTACCGCAGATGCCGGTCGCATAGCCCTCTTTTTTAAGCGCCGTAGCAAGCGTCGGCACCTTCGGAGTCAGTCCGCTCGCCTTACGGTGACCTGCGAGAATCGCCCTTACTCCGGCATTTCCGGGATACCTTCCCGTAAGCAGCGCCGCCCTTGACGGAGAGCAGACGGGAGAAGCCGAATACATTGACGAAAATCTGACTCCGTTTTCGGCAAGCGAGTCGAGATAAGGAGTTTTCAAATCTTCCGAACCCATACAGCCGAGATCGGCATAGCCCTGATCGTCGGTAAGAATGATTATTACATTAGGCTTTTTCATAAAAAATCCTCTCAGACAGTTTATTTTTTCTTATAAATATATTATACTTTAATCACAAATCAAGTCAACAGGAAACTAAATTATGAACACTCTTACCTTACTTGTCAAGCCTGCCGCAGGGCTGTGCAATATGAACTGCAGATACTGCTTTTACAAGGCGGCAAGCAGAACAAGGGAAAACCGCATAATGACCGGTGAAACGGCTGACGTGCTGATACAAAAAATCCGTGAGTATCGGCCTTCGGCTCTATGCGTTATGTTTCAGGGCGGCGAGCCCCTGCTTGCAGGACTCGAATTCTATAAAAGCTTTGCCGCAAAAATCAAAGGTAATATCAAAGCTCCGGTCAGCTTTTCGCTTCAGACAAACGGACTGCTCATCGATGACGGCTTTGCAAAATTCTTTAAGGAAAACGGATTTCTTGTCGGCGTTTCGCTTGACGGCGGCCGCAGAACAAATGACAGATACCGTCTTGACGCAAACGGCGGCAGCGTTTTCGAGCAGGTACTAAGGTCAATAAGCATACTCAGAAAGCATGATGTTGATTTCAACATTCTTTCGGTTGTTGACGGTGAAAACGCCGGCGACATAGAAAGCACCTATACGTTCTTCAAAGAGCAGGGCTTCGGCTTCTTGCAGTTTATACCCTGTATTGACGAAAACAGCGGCGTGTCACTGACACCTGAAAAACACGCAACGTTTCTTAAAAAAAGCTTTGATTTATGGTATGAGGATTTTATAAACGGCAGATATATTTCAATGCGTCATATCGACAACTATATAAATATTCTTATGGGTAATCCTCCCGAAAACTGCGCTATGTGCGGCGTATGCGGAAACTACTTTGTCGTTGAGGCAAACGGCGATATTTACCCCTGTGATTTTTACTGCAGGGACGAATACAAAATCGGCTCGGTTTTCGGCGAAAGACCGTTTGAGCAAAACGAAAAGCAAAAGAGATTTATTGAACAGTCCCTTCTCATTCACGAAAAATGCAGGGAGTGCAGGTACTACCGCCTTTGCAGAGGCGGCTGCCGCCGTGACAGAGACGAAAGCCTTACCTCAAACGTTTACTGTAAGGCGTATAAAGATTTTTTCGATTACTCCTGCGACAGGATGAATAAAATTGCAGAATTGCTTGAAGGCGGATAAGCATTAACCGCTTTTTGCGTGAAAAAGCAGATGCGTAGGCTGCGGCGTCTGCGCCTCAAAATGCAAATTCGGCGCAATTGAGGTTGAATACGAATAATTATTCAAAAGGAGCTGTCCGTGAGGGCGGCTCCTTTTTCCCTGAGCAAAAACATTCGGCGCATATGCGCAGCAACGGTAAACTTGTTGTTGCAATAATAATTTATTTTTGATATTATAAAATCGGTTATGATTGATTATTCAATAATCATAATTATATGAAAAACGCTTACGGAGGTTTTTTATGAAAAAGGTTTTAGCAATCACACTTGTATTGTCTTTGATTTTCTGCTTGGCTGCATGCGGCGGAAAAACAAATGATAACGTCACTGTTCAGTCTGCCGACACAAACGTGGTAACTCAGGCCGATACTCAGGACGAAACCACAACCAAGGGCGCAAATAACGCCGTATCCGCCGCACTTACGGGCAAAATCAACGTCATCAATCTCGATGACAGGGATTCTTCGGTTCTCAGAGGCGTGAAGATTGTCGGCAACCGTGCAGGCTCTGCAGATGACATCAACGGCAAGGAGTCGTCGCTCGACGACGTACGCTGCATCTTTGAAATGAACGAGTGGATTGAATTCTATCCCGACACGGACAAAGAGTATGCTTTGCGTGTATGGATTCTCAAGCACCGTGCAGATCAGGAGTATTACAACGACTGCAAATTCTCGGACCTTATGCCCGAATTTGTTCAGTACTGCGACCTGCACTATCCCGAGGACAACGACAACCCCGATGAATGGTGCTGGGGCAGCTTCTATCTTAATTCCGAGGATTGCGAAACGGGTTATTACGATTTCGTTTTCACCTATGAGGGAAAGGCAATCGGCGTTCTTCAGACACGTTTCTATGCCGATGGTGAGCTGAACGGAAAAACCGGCGCAGAGCTTGAAGCGCTGATGCACGAATTATCATAGTAAAAGCCGTATTCGAACAACGGAAAAAGACAAATAAAAAGAACGGGCTTGATATCAAGCCCGTTCTTTATTTTTCTGTTTATGCAAGACCGTTCAAGTACTTATCGAGACAGAACAGGTCAAATGCGTCAACCGCCTTGTCCGAGTCGTAATCTGCGCAGTAATACTGCTGGGTGATTATAACGCCGTCGCCGTAACTGTCTTTAACGCTGTCATATACTGCGGGCAGATAACTCTTATCAAGCAGATTCGCAGGATGATTCGCATCAGAGTCAACGCCCGAAATATGCGCCTTTATCATAGCGTAATCGTCAAGGTCGAGATCACCGTCCTGATCGACATCGCCCTTATCGGCATCAGCCAAAAACAGTATTCTTTCAAGCTCAGCCGCATCAAAGGCGTCAACAACGCCGTCCGCATTAAAGTCGGCTTTTTCAGCCTGCCTTTCGGTAAGCGTCACGTCTCCGACAGACGCGGATATGATATACGCAATATCGTCTATATCCTCGAAGCCGTCCTCGTTGATGTCGTAGTACAGTCTTCCTTCCCATACCGCATACAGTACAGTGTCCTCTGTAACCGTAATTGAAGTTTCAACCGTTCCGGCGGTCGTGTGGCCGTTATAAAGCGAACCCGTGCTCGTGTACCACTGTCCTCTGCCGTCGGGTTGTGAATTCCAGCCGATAAATCTGTCGCTGCTGCAGGAGGGAACCTGAGAGATTATATTAACGTTTTCGTCTTCAAAGTAAAACGTTCGGGAAGGATTCGGAATATTTGAAACGTTGGCAACCGGAATATTCTTATCATAGGTAATGCTGTATCTGCCGCCCCGTATAAGCACACCGTCAACGTGCCAGTTTGCTACGCCTGCATTATCGTCAGACGTTCTCTTGACAACGTACCAGATAATTCTGTCCGTATCGGGATTAAACGTCATCGGCTCGCCATTATCAAAATTACAGCTCAGTGCCCTGATAATCTGCTCGTCAGACGGAGTCTTTACAAGATGGCTTTCAACGCCGTTTATGTTGAAATAGAAGCCGGACGGATCAATTGCATCCTCTATATAGACGCTCGACCTCGCATAATCGGCAACGGACTGTCCGGACGGCTCGGGGGCAATATCTCCGGTGAGCCGTAATGTGAACATGGCGTCATCCGTTTTCTTAACCCAGATTGCGTACAAAACTACGCTGCTCTTGTCCGACGGAACCGAATATTCTTCGTCCGCAAAATACATTACACCGGTGCTGTTCGGCTTTGCGGCATCTGCCTTATCGCTCCAGCCGTAGAATACGTATTCGCTGCCGTCCGACTGATATGTTGCTTCGGGCACGGGCAGAACGAATGACTGATAGCTGTCAAGCGTTGACATTACAACCGAATCGGGTGTTTTGCCGTAAGCGCCGTTGAGATTAAAAGTAACGGTTTTCCAGTTGCCTGTATTTACCTTTACATAAACCGAATCCGTATATCCGTCCTGCTCGGCGGTAAGCCTTGACGGATTCATTGTCGTGCCGTTGGTGGAAACGGTTGCGCTTGCCGTATCATAGTCGTACGTGGGTTTTCGTGACGTAGGACCGAAATACGTTTTCTGGCTGTTAGATGCCCAGTCTGCAGGTTCTCCGTTTACAGTCGAAAGCGTAACAGCGTCTTTATTGAACACGCCTACATACCTTGCGTTAATTATGTTGACGTCGCTTACCTTAACAAGTATTTCATCGGTGTAGGTATTTCCGCCGTCGGTAACCGAAACACAAATCTTTGCAAAATCAAGCGAAGAAGAAACAGCGGTAACCAATGTTGTATCTCCCGTGGCGTCACTTAAAGCTACCGGACAGGTTCCCGAACCGTTTGAGTTTTCGCTGTTCGGCGCAACAGATGCGGTCCAGTTAACTGTCGGGTTACCCGAAAAGCCGTTAAGTTCAACCGAAAGCGAAGCCGTGCCGTCGGTTGACATAGCTATAAATCCGTCGGCGCAGAGACCGTCGCCGGTTATTCTTACGGACTTGTCCGCACTCTGAGTAACATTAACGTAAACTGTATCGGATTCGCTGCCGTTTTCCGCTGTTACCGCAATCGGAGAGGATGTAGCCGCTCTGCCCGTAATTGTGATATTTTTACCGACAGTGCTGTTAAGCTTTACGGGTGCTCTGCCACCGTCGGCAGTTGCGCTCCACACCGTAGCCGTGGGATCAAGTCCTGCCGCAACAGCTGACAGAGTCAGAGTATCGCCCTGCTTGATTGTTATAACGCCGTTTTCAAGCCTTGAGCTTGAAATCTTCAATGAAACTGCATCGGGATCGGCAACGTTTACGTAAACCGTTTTCGTTCTTGTAACGTCATTTTCGCTTGCCGTTACCTTTACCGCCGCAGAAAAATCCGAATAGTTTATTCTGCTTATAACTGCGGAATCGCCCGACTGCGTTACGCTTACAAGGTCGGGGTTGCAGCTTTCCCATGTAATAGTCGGATTGATAAAGCCGTCGCAGACCGCGTCGAGAGTAACCGAGTTTGCCGAACTCAAATCAACGGCGGACGTAACCTCGGCTCCGTTTTCTTCAACAGTTACCGACATTGCGGGAATAACGGTAATATTTACAGTATCGGAATAGCTGCTGCCGGAAAGAGATGCGGTTAACGAACCCGTACCCTTGGAAACGCCTTTTATGTAGTACGCTTCATTCTGACGTCCCGTGCCGTGTGTGCCGATGCTTATCCAGCTTAAATCTTCCGCATTCTTGGTCCAGGACAGACCTCGGGTTGCCAGAGTTTCACTGAAGCCGTATCTTTCGGCAAAGACAACGCAGGCCTCGCCGACCTCAAGGGTTATATTCTTCTTATTTAAGATTATTCCCCTTACTGTCACGAAGCATGAACAGGTGTAAGTGTTGCCGTTCGTATCAACCACATTGGCGGTAACGGTAGCTATGCCCGTATTACCAGCAAAGACTTCCGTCTCATAGGTAAGGCCCGTAGCCTCCGATTCTCCGTCAGGTGTATAAGTACTTACCGTATAACTGCCGATGTCGGCAACGGAATCGTCCGAGCTTGAAAAGCTTACGCTGTCTATTTGATTATTATCAGGATCCGTACCAAGGCCCTCAACCGCCAGCGTTATGACGGCAGAATCCTGCGGGTCAGACGTAATATTTCCGCTCGTAAAAGATGCTTCGACATTTGACGACCTTACGGGATCAGTCGCAAATGCAGGCAATACAACCGATAAAAGCATAGCAACTGTTAATACAATTGAAATTATCTTCTTCATAATTCTCAAGTCCTTTCAGATAATCCAATTTCCGCTTTGACGTTATATTATAGCACAACAATTTTCAGTAGTAAATATTTTTATATAAAAATAGCCCCGAATTCTTCATTCGGGGCAGCCGCTTTATTTTTCCCACTTCGACTTTTTTATTTATTAAGGATTTTTGCAATTGTAAAAAGCAAAATAACCGCTACTTAATCAGACTGACTTAAAACAGCTGAGTACATCCGCGCCTTTCTTAACAAAGGCGACAAATTCATTAATCTGCGCGGTAACCGTATGCCAGCCCTTCGTGTATGTTTCGCCCGACTTTGTCAGCACCCATTCGCCCTCGGGGAGATAGACCTGCTTTTCGGTCTGTCCCCTGTTGACTATCGGTGCGAAGAGTATATCGTCGCCGAACATATACTGCTCGCCGAGATTATAGCAAATCTTATCGTCGGGATATTCAAAGAACATCGGACGCATTATCGGGTAACCCTTCTCGGACGCCGTCGTCATCTGTTTTTCAATATACGGTCTTAAGCGTTCCCGGAGAAGTACAAGCTCCTTAAGAATCGGGAAATTCTCCTCGCCGAAGCTCCAGATTTCATTCGGATCGCCCGACGGTTCCTTGACGTCACGCTTCTTTTCGCCGTGACGGTGGCGGTTGCCGTGAACACGCATAACCGGTGAGAAAACACCGTATTGGAACCAGCGTACTATAAGCTCCCTGAACATTTCGCTCTGCGTGTCGCCGCCCCAGAAACCGCCGATATCGGTATTCCACCACGGAATTCCGCACATAGACATATTAAGTCCTGCCTTGACCTGCTCACAAAGGCTTTCAAAGTCGGAATAAATATCGCCGCTCCAGACGAGCGAGCCGAACTTCTGGGAGCCGAGATATGCGGCTCTCGTAAGAATAACGGGCGTTTCTCCCATTTCGGTAAATCCGTCGTAAGCCATCTTCGAGTAGTAATACGGATAGATTAGGCCGTATTCGTCACCCCTGCCGACATGATAAATCAGGTTGCCGAAATGCTCGGGATGTATTTCGGGCTCTGCTTCGTCAAACCATACTCCGTCAACGCCGTTATCAAGGTAGTTTTCCTTGAGCTTTGAAAAGACGAATTTCCTCGTTGCGGGATTTGTCGCGTCAATCTCTGCCTGCGGTCCGTAAAAATCAAAGACCTTGTTCGAGCCCTTTGTCGTACGTATAAGCATATTGTTGTCGCGCATATACCAATAGTTTTCAGAGTTTTCGTTTATCGTCGGCCATACCGATACAACGAGCTTTGTGCCCATTGAGTGAAGCTCGTCAGTCATAGCCTTAACGTCGGGCCAGTACTTCGGGTCAAACTTATAGTCACCCTGCTCGGTCCAGTGGAAATAGTCGGCGATTATAACCGACAGCGGTACGCCCTCGTCCTTATAACGTCTCGCAACCTCGAGCAAATCCTCCTGAGTTTCATAGCGCAGTCTGCTCTGCCAGAAACCCGTCGCCCAGTGCGGCATTACGGGAGCGTGTCCCGTAAGGTCGGCAAGAGTTTCGCTGACCTGCTTCGGATTGCCTGCAATTACGACGAAATCAATTTTTTTGGTTGCTCCGACGCTCCAGCGTGTGCGGTTGTCGGAAAGCTCAACGTTTCCCACGGCGGGATTATTCCAGATAAAACCGTAGCCGAGCGAAGAATAAACGAAGGGTATTGTGCACTTCGCATTAACATGGCGCATATCAAACGAGCAGCCCTTCAGGTCAAATTTGTTGCTCGCCTCATGACCGAGGCCGTAGAAATGCTCGTTTTCTTTACTCTTGAAGGTGATTCTTGCGGACCACGAGCCGTTATTGCGCTCATAATGACGGTAACCGTCAAAAAAGGCAAGCTCGGGTTTTTCCTCAAGTATAACGCTGCCGTCTTTATAGAACGTAAGCTTGCCGTTTCTTTCAAGCTGAACTTTCAGACTGCCGACGGTCATAAAGACGCAGTGATCCTTCTCTTCAATTACGGCATCTGCGCTTTGCGGCATCAGTGTAAAGTCTTCGTCAAATTCCTTACAGTCGGGAAACGCCTCAAATCGAATTGCGTTTTCGTGACAGGGAGTTATTCTGACAAGTTCCCCGTTTCTTGAAAACAGAATTTTGTTTTTGCTTACAGTTGTGTTATTCATAAATTCACCCCAAAGTAATCTTTTTGCGGACCGTCACTTTCGAGTCTTTCTTTTATTAATTCTATTATAATACAACAGTGCGTCCGAGTAAAGAAAAAGCGGCGGAAAAATGCTGCGGTCAAAAAACTGCAGGC
This sequence comes from Clostridiaceae bacterium, assembly GCA_030530095.1. Lineage (GTDB taxonomy): Bacteria > Bacillota > Clostridia > Oscillospirales > Acutalibacteraceae > Fimenecus. The sequence continues at coordinate 186,823 of JAUMVO010000001.1, read as the reverse complement.
AGGGAGTTTTCCCGCCCTGCAGGCTTTATCAGGACTCTTTTACAAGCTTTCCGCTGATATGCTCGGTTGTCAGTTCAAGGCACTGCACTCTCGACAGCGCATGCTTCAGTTCATACTCAAGATATTCCTCGTCATCGGTAAACTTGCGGCAGAGCGCGGAGCAGATTTCCCTTGTCTTGTTTTCATCCGTAACCAGAGCTATTCTGCCGAACACGACAACGCTTTTAACGTTAAACGCCCACTCGCCGTCCTCGCGGTATCCCTTATCAAAAACTGTATAACACACCTTATCACAGCTTCTTATCGCGTCAAGCTTATGGCCTTCCTTCGCCGAGTGAAAATAAAGCCTGCCGTCGTCTTCATTGTAATAATGATTGAGCGGTATGCCGTACGGATAACCGTTTTCGCCCATTACGGACAGCACGCCCCGTTTTTCGTTTTTGAGCAGTTCAATACATTCTTCGTTTGAAATCTGCTGCTTGAATCTTCTCATTTTTCTGAACATACTCAAACCTCAACAAGTTCATATTCTCTTGAGCCGAAGCCGAGCTCAGCGGCGGCTTCGACAGTATGAATGCCGTGCCTGCTTTCAACCCTCTCAATAAAGTGCGCTTTGCCGGGATCGTCGCAGGCATACACCTTATCTATACACGCCTGATCGATAGCTACGGGGTCAAGCGATACAAGTATTCCCATATCCGCAAGGCACGGGTCTTCCGCAACCTCGCAGCAGTCGCAGTCAACGGACATATTTTTCATTACGTTTACGAAAACAATATTGCCCTTAAAATAATCAACCACCGCCGACGCGGCATCCGCCATAGCTTCAAGGAATTCATCCTGAGAGCAGATATTTTCCCACAGTCCGTCCTGCGTTGCCTGCTTGCCGCCGGAATGAATATACGCCTTTCCGTCCGAGGACGCGCAGCCGATTGAAAGCTGTTTGAGAGCGCCGCCGAAGCCTCCCATCGGGTGTCCCTTGAAGTGGGAAAGGACAAGCATTGAATCATAGTTTGCCATATTCTTGCCGACCAGATCTTTTTTAATAACCTTGCCGTTGGGAATGGGCAATACAAGGTCGGGGCCCTCTGCGTCCATCAGGTCAACGTCAAAATAATCCGACCAGCCGTGTTTTTTTATAAGCTCCCTGTGCTTTTCGGTGGTGTTTCTCGCTCCGTCGTATGCGGTGTTGCACTCGACAACGGTACCCTTCACGCCGTCGATAACGGGTTTCCAGAATTCAGGCTTTAAGAAATTCTGATTGCCTTCTTCGCCGGAGTGCAGCTTGACCGCTACCCTTCCTTTAAGCTCTTTGCCGATTAAACGGTACATCTCAAGTACCTTTTCGGGGGATATATCTTTGGTAAAATACACCTTTGATTTCAACTTTATTCTCCTCTTGTATGCACTTATTATAAAACCGTTATCTCATCTTCGGCTTTTACGGTGCCGCCGGTAAGGACCTTGCAGAATATGCCTTCCTTAGGCATAATGCACTGACCGACGAGCTCCCGTATGGCGCAGCCGTCGTGACATTCCTTGCCTATCTGGGTGATTTCAAGTACCGCTTCGCCGCCTATTTTAAGCTTCGTGCCGACGGGAAGAGTGTGAAGTACTATGCCCTCGGTTGTGATATTCTCGGCGAACATTCCGTGGCAAAGTCCGTCGGTACGCATACCCTGAGCGCGTTCAATGCTCTCCTTAGCCAGCAGGCTGACCTGACGGTGCCAGTTGCCCGCGTGCGCGTCGCCCTCAAAACCATAGTTCTCTATAAGCTTTCCCTCGGGGATTGATTTCTTCGGCGTTTTCTTTTTTTCACTTATGTTAATCGCAACTACCTTTGCCATATTAACCTCCCGTTCTGTTCAGGCCTTCGTGCTTTTTGCCGTCCTCAAAGCTGTGGCCTGCAGGCTTTTTGAGTATTATATTCCTTATCTCGTTTTCGAGTTTATCTTCGTCGTCAATAAAGGGCATAACGTCGTACGCTTCTTCATAACCGAGACAGGGCTTAATCCTGCCGTCGGCAAGCAGACGTATGCGGTTACAGTCAGAGCAGAACTTCTTTGTAATCGGATTGATAAGTCCGACTCTGCCAGCAAAGCCGTCAGCCGAGTAGTATTCGGCAGTACCCTCATAATAACCGAGCGGTCTGAGAAACGGGAACTGAGTTAAGATATCGTTACCCGTGACGATAAGGCTCCTGTCAATTCCGCTGTCGGAAAACGGCATAAGCTCAATAAAGCGCACGTCGATATTCCGCGTTTTTGCGAGATTGACAAGCTCTGCTGCGCCGTCGGAATTAACGCCCTTCATAAGCACGGCGTTGATTTTAATCGGTGAAAGTCCCGCCTTCTCGGCTTCGTCTATACCCTCAAGCACCTTTCCAAGCACGTCGGCTCCCGTGAGATGACGGTAGGTGCTGCCGTCGGTGCTGTCAAGTGAAATATTAACGCTGTCAAGACCTGCTTGTTTCAGATCTGCGGCGTACTTTTTAAGATACACGCCGTTGGTCGTCAGCGATACTGTTTCGATACCGTCAACTGCGCGTATAAGCCTTATTATTTCACAGATATCGCTTCGTACAAGCGGCTCGCCGCCCGTTACGCGCACCTTGTTGATACCGCATTTTGCGAAGGCTCTGACGAGTTTTCCGATAACCTCGGGCGACAGTTCGGCACCTTTTTTGGCACAGTCGGTCTTACCGCAATAGACACAGTTAAGGTTACAGCGCTCCGTTACGGAAACGCGCAGATATGAAATTTCGCGTGAGAAGCTATCTTTCATATTTCCAGTCACTCTTTCCGCCCGTCTTTTCAAGCAGTCTGATTTCCTCGATAACCATTCCTCTGTCAATTGCCTTGCACATATCGTAAACGGTAAGCGCGGCAACCGAGGCGGCAGTCAGCGCCTCCATTTCAATACCCGTTTTGTATGTGCATTTTGCAAAAGTATAAACAGCAAGGTGCGAGTCGTCTTCCTTTTCAAAATCAACCGTTATTTTTTCAATGGGAATGTTGTGGCAAAGCGGAATAAGCTCGCCCGTCTTTTTAGCGCCCATGATACCCGCAATTCTGGCGGCTCCGAGTCCGTCGCCTTTTTTAAGGTCGGCATTTTGTAAAGCCGCGAGGGTTTCGGGCTTCATTTTGATTCTCGCATACGCCTTCGCAGTACGCACGGTGACCGCCTTTTCCCCGACGTCAACCATCGTCGCTTCGCCGTTTTCGTTAAGATGAGTAAGCATTACACGTAACCTCCCATTTCAGAAAGTCTTGCCTTGAATTCCTCGGAGTACAGCACGTCAAGGAATTGCTTAACCATAGGATTGTTCAGATAATTTTTATCTATTAAGAATTCATACGTTTCGTTGCAAATCGGGATAAAGTCAAGATCGTACATCTTTGCCGCCGAGTAAATGCCGAGCCCCGCGTCGGCATTACCCGCCGCGATAAGCGCGGCGACGGCGGTATGAGTAAATTCTTCGTTTCGGTAACCGTTGATTTCGTCGGCATTCATACCGTTCTTTTCAATCAGATAATCGCAGAGTATTCGCGTTCCCGCGCCCTTCTGACGGTTGACGTAACGTACGTTCTGAATATCCCTGAACTCTTTTATACCCAGGGGATTACCCTTTTTAACCATAAGTCCCTGAACTCTGCCGACACCATTTACCGCAACGGCGCTGCCGTCGGGAATGTATTTCTCAACGTAGGATTTGTTATAAACGCCCGTTTCGGTGTCGAGCAGATGAATTCCGCCCATGTGCGCAAGACCGTCGCGCACTGCGTAAATCGCGCCCATACTGCCGACGTGAGTCGAGCAGACGCGGAACTCAGCTTTCCTCTTCGCAAGGAAGTCCGCTACCTCGTCAATAAGCGGATCGTGGCTGCCCGTGACAACAAGCGTGTTTTCAATTTCATTTATCGGACGAAGCAGACGGATTTCAACCTCCTCGCCCGTCTCAATGCCCTCGCAGTTTTGCGGTACGATAAGCACGCCGTCAGCCTTCGTAAAACTCGTTATGACGCCTGCGCCTCTTGCGAGCGGAGAAGCGATCAGTTTGCCGTTTATTCTGCCGAGTGTAACGCGTACATATTCGCTGTATTTAAGCGAGGACACAATCTTTTTGGCAAGCACCGCCTTAACGGTCGGTTTTGAAACTATGGCTTTTCCGTAATATCGGTTGACAGCTTCGCTGACTATTTCATCCATAATTACTATTGCCGAAACGGGATAACCCGGCAGTCCGATTACGGGCTTGCCGAGAGCTTCGCCGAGCACGGCAGGTTTGCCGGGCTTGACAGCTATTCCGTGAACGAGCACAGTGCCGAGAGAAGCTATAATCTCGCTTGTGTAGTCGTCCCTGCCCGCGGACGAACCGGCGGAAACAAGCACGATATCACATTCCGACAAAGCCTTTTCAACTGCGGCTTTAATTAAGTCCTTCTTATCAGGTGTAATGGGGTAAACCTTTACACTTGAATTGAGGTTTTTCAGCATCCCTTTGAACATTGTGGAGTTGAATTCGATTATATCGCCCTTTTCGGGACTGTCGGTCGGCTCAACTATTTCGTCACCTGTGGGAATTATTCCGACAACGGGTGTTTTTATAACTTCAATTTCGGTAATGCCGCCCGCAAGCAAGGCTCCGCAAAGCGATGGCGTCAGTACGGTTCCCGACGGCGCAATCATATCGCCCATACAGATATCCTCGCCGACCTGACGGACATTCTGCCAGGGATAAACCGAGGCTATAATCTCATAACAGTCGTTTTCTTTGTCAATCAGATCCTCGACCATTATGACCGCATCGCAGCCGTCGGGTATCGGATCGCCCGTATCGACTACGGTGTATTTGTCGGGTGTGAGCGTAACGGGAGTGCGCTCGCTTGCTTCAAATGTATCGCTCGCCTTGACGGCAACTCCGTCCATGGCGCTCGCATTATAGTGCGGCGAGCAGATATGTGCGTAAGCGGCGTTTTTTATAATTCTGCCGCAGGCGTCGGTAACCCTGACGGTTTCGGTTTCAGCCTTGAAACCGACCTCTTCAAGATGGTCGAAATATACTTTTTTTGCCTCATCAAGCGGCAGATTGTTAAGATAATTGTGTTTCATAGTCTGTAAATCCCCACTGTCGTTCCCCTGTCAATTCCCTCGCTGTCGCGCGGAATTCTGATAAAGCCTTCGGCTTGTCTGAGAACGGATATAATGCCTGATTTAGTATGAAGCGGAACAGCTTCGCCGTTTTCATTAAGCTTAACGCAGAGATATTCCTCTCTGCCGTGATTTGACGGAATATTGACCGAAAGAACAGCGTTTTTAATACTCTTTTCTTCGGGCAGATTCATAATCTGTTTTATATATTCGCATACGATAAGGCGGAACACAAAATAAGCCGCAAGCGGATGACCCGGAAGCCCGAAAACGGGTTTGCCGTTTACCGTGCCGAAAATTGTAGGCTTGCCGGGTTTCATCGCGATTCCGTGAAATAATACTTCGCCGAGCTCGTCAATAATTTTGACAGTCATGTCGCGCGCACCCGCTGACGAGCCGCCCGAAACTATAACTGCGTCGGCTTTTTCAAGGCATACTGAAACGGCACTTCTGATTTCTTCGTAATCGTCCCTGACCGCTCCGTAAACATAAGGCGTACATCCAAAGCTCTGTACGGCGGATGAGAGAAGATAAGTGTTAACATCCCTTATCTGCCCCGCCTTAATATCGCCCTTTACGATTTCGTCGCCCGTAGAGATAATTGCGATAACCGGCTTTTTATATACGGGTATTTCATAAATGCCGAGTGAAGCGAGAATTCCGATTTCGGCGGGCGTTATTACCGTGCCTTTTTTCAGGACGGTTTCGCCCACGGCTATATCGTCGCCTGCTTTTGTAACGTTTTCATACGGCGCAACCGACTTGTAAATAAGACAAAGTCCGTCGGCGTTGTCCGTGTGTTCAACCATAACGGCGGCGTTTGCACCAACGGGCAACATACCGCCCGTTGAAATCTTCACACATTTGCCGCTTTCAAGTGAAAAACCGGCGTTTTCGCCCATCAGTATCTCGCCCGCAATTTCAAGCTGAGCGGGAATTGAGGCGGACGAGCCGAAGGTATCTTCTGCCCGAACGGCATAGCCGTCAACGGTTGTCCTGTCGAAGGCAGGCACGTTTTCGGGCGAAACGATATCCTCACAGAGTGTTCTGCCCAAAGCGTTTTCGATATTCACTTTTTCGCTTTCGGGTACGGCGCGGTTAGTTTTGCTTTTTACAATCTCTGCCGCTTCGTCCTTTGAAACTACGTTAAGCATCGGTTTTCCATCCTGAAGTAAAGCTTTTTGCCCAATCGGTTTCGGGCTTGTTGAATATATCTGCAGGCGTGCCGTCGGCTTCGATTTTTCCGTTGCCCAGTATTATCATTCTGTCCGCCGCCTTCAAGGCAAGTGCGGGCGCGTGAGTACTCATAATAACGGTACAGCCGTTTTCTTCTTGGTAATCTTTAATCGCCCTGACAACCAATTCGGCACCTCTGACATCGCATGCGCTCGTCGGCTCGTCGAGAAGCAGAAGCTCCGCTTGTTTTGAAAGCACTCTGCAAAGCGAAAGCCTCTGAAGCTCGCCGCCCGAAAGCGACGTTGCCTTCTTTTCGGCGAGATGCGAGAGCTCAAGCTTTTCAAGAAGCTGTTTTGCCGTTTCTCTGTCGGCTCCCGAAAGAGTGATATTGTCTATAAGATTGCCCCTGAAGGCATAGGCCTGTTGCGGCATATACAGTGAAGTTTCGGGTGAAGCGATTTCGCCCTCTGTTGCCTTCAGCTGACAGGCAAGTATTCTCAGCAGTGTTGATTTTCCGCTGCCGTTAGCTCCCGCAACGGCAAGTATTGTGCCGTCGTCTATGACGAGCTTATCTATATCAAGAACAGTGCGTTCTCTGTAAGTCTTTTTTAAGTTTTTTATCTCAATCATTTTTTGCCTCCTTTACTATAAACGAGGCGAGCGCATTTACAACAAATGCGATTAACAGTAAAACTATTCCCAGTGCAAGCGCAAACGAGAATTTGCCCTTGTTGGTTTCAAGCATAATGGCGGTAGTCATTACGCGGGTTTTCCACTGAATATTGCCGCCGACTATGCTGACTGCGCCGACTTCGGCTATTGAACGGCCGAAGGCGGTGAGAACTATGGAAACAAGCGATGTGCGTCCCTCGGACAGACACAGTCCCACGATTCTAAGGTTATTCAGACCTAAGCCCCTTGCCGTTTCGATTATCGGCTTTGAGGTGCTTTCGATAAATGAAGATGAAAGGCCCATTACTATGGGCGTGATAAGTATTACCTGAGCGATTACCATTATCTTGACCGTGAACAGCAGATTCAGCTCGCCGAACGGTCCGTAATGAGTAAACAGAGTGTACACAAACAGGCCTGCCACCACCGGCGGCAAGCCCATAAGTGTATGAATAAGCTTTTTAAGAAAAGACTTTCCCTTAAAGCTTTTTGTTCCGATAAGCGCGCCGAGCGGAAGCCCTATCAGACACGATATCGCCGTGCTGAAAAAGGACATTCTCATCGTAACGCCTAATATCTGCAAAAGCTCCCTGTCAAGTGAAAACAGGAGGTCAAATGCCTGTCGGAAGCTGTCCATTATTTTTCAAGAAGATAGAAAAGCGCAACGCCGTATTCTTCTTCACCATACTTGGCGATAAGCGCGCTTGCCTCGTCGGAAAGCATCCAGTCGATGAACGCCTTTGCGCCTTCGGTGTTAAGGCCGTCAATCTTTTCGGGATTGACCGCGATAAGCGAATAGGTGTTCTTCATATCGTCGCCTTCTGCAAGGACTATATCAAGGTTGAGCTGATCCTTCATTGAAAGGAAGGTTGCCTTGTCCGTCAGGCAATATGCCTGCTGCTCGCTCGCCATTGTAAGGCAGGCGCCCATGCCCTGACCGGCGCTGATGTACCAGCTGTCCTTTTCGGCATCGGGTGCGTTGTCGCCCCAGATCTTGAGCTCGGCCTTATGAGTGCCGCTCTCGTCGCCGCGTGAAACAAACTTGCTCTTTGAATCTCTGATTTTTGCGAATGCTGCGGCTGCGTTTTCGCTGTCCTTAATGCCTGCGGGATCGTCCTTCGGTCCGACAATTACAAAGTAATTGTACATGAACGGAAGTCTCTCAACGCCGTAGCCCTCTTCGATAAAGGTTTCCTCGGAAGCCTTTGCGTGAACGAGAATTACGTCGGCGTTGCCGTCCTTAGCCTTCTGGATAGCGGCGCCGGTACCTGCTGACTGAACCTCAACCTTATAGCCCGTCTTTGCCTCAAAGGTCGGAAGAAGGTAAGGAAGAAGTCCCGAGTCGTTGACGGAGGTCGTTGTCGAAAGACGGATAACCGCGTTTTCGGGTGTGTTTGCGGGCGCAGCGGCGGTGGTAGTCTCGCCGTTATCAGCGGTGTTTGCGCCGCAGGCAGCGAGTGCAAATACCATTACAAGCGCCAGCAGTAATGCCAATACTTTCTTCATGATTATTGCTCCTTTTCAAACACGGAAGGCGTTGCCGTTTCCCGCAACACCCTTTAGCCGATGTGAAGTTTATTTCGGCTACGCTCCGAGAGGCGTATGCAGAGCACTTAGCCTCGGGGAGTCGGTGCAACATCATAGTCATTTTAGCACAGAACGACCAATAATTAAAGTATTTCTTGATATTTATTGAAAATAAAATACATATATGATAAAATTTGTACAGGTGATATTATGAGATTCGGTATAATCTGCGTCAGCGACAGATGCTATAACGGTGAGTGCGAGGACTTAAGCGGTCCCGCTATTGCCGAATGCGTAAAAGAGCTGTCCGACGAAAACGTTTACAGACTCGTACCCGACGAAAAGGAGCTTATCGGTAAAGCGATTGTCGAGTTTGCCGACGAGTTCAAGGTTGACGTCGTCTTCACTACGGGCGGAACGGGCTTCGCGCCCAGAGATGTCACGCCCGAAGCAACGGCGGACGTTATTGAAAAGCAGGTGCCGGGTATCAGCGAGGCTATCAGGGCAAAGAGTCTTGAAATCACAAACCGTGCTATGCTTTCACGCGCCGTAAGCGGTATCCGCGGTAAAACGCTTATCGTCAATCTTCCCGGCAGTCCGAAGGCTGTCAGGGAGAGTATAGAGGTAATAATCGACGTGCTTCCTCACGCCGTGGAAACACTTTCGGGCAACACTCAGTCCTGCGGAGGTAATTACGGAAAATGAGCATAAAATCCGAAGTTCAGGGCTTTGATATTTCTGAAAACAGCGCGGTAATAATCGGTTGCGGCGGCTTAGGTACAAACGTCGCAACGCATCTTGCGGGCGCGGGTATCGGCAAGCTGTTGCTCGTTGATTTTGACTGCGTTGAGAAGAGAAATCTAAACCGTCAGTTTTTCTATACCGAGGCCGATATCGGCAAGCCGAAATGTGAGTTGCTCGCAGAACGTCTGAGCGCTTATGCTCCCGACTGTAAAGTTGATTGCCTTTACAGAAAAATCGACGATGTTTCCTTTGCCGACGGTTACGATATTGTAATAATCGCGGTTGACAATATTGAAACGAGGAAGAGTGTCAGCTGCTACTGTGCAGAAAATAAAATACCCTGTATCAACGGCAGCATCAACGGCTTCTTCGGAACCGCATATATGTATATTCCGGACAAAACCCCCGACCTTGAAAAGGCGGGCTGTCTTAACGAAGCGAACGTTAAAAATCAGTCGCCGAGCGTTACGGCCGGAATTATAGGAACGCTTGAAGCTAAGCTTGCCATTGATTATTTTCTCGGCAAAAACGACAGCGCAGGCAGGCTGTATATATACGATAACAACGAAATCCATTCTCTTCTGATAAGGAGTGATGAGCGTGACAAACTATAAAGGCTATATGGGTAGGGTACTCTTTGTCGACCTGACCGAAAAGACGTGGAAGGAATTTCCCTGGACAGATAAAGACAGAGAACGCACCCTCGGCGGTAAGATTATGGCGGCTGATATCCTTCTGCACCATATCACGCCGACAATGAAGGCTTTTGACGAGGACAACTGGATTGTAGTTACGACCGGTCCTCTGACGGGCTGCGGCTGTCCGAACACCTCGCGTTTCAATATTTCTACCGTTTCTCCGCTGACGAATATCGTTACCTCGTCAAACTGCGGCGGCGACTTCGGTCTGTCGTTAAAGAGAGCGGGCTTTGACGCCGTTATTTTCAGCGGCAGAAGCGAAGAGCCCGTAACCGTTCACATCACCTGCGACGGCGTCACATTTGAAAGCGCCGAAGAGCTGTGGGGACTTACCACGGGCGAGGCGCAGGAGAAGCTTGCCGACTATCCCGGAAGACTTGTAATAGGTCCTGCGGGTGAGAACAAGGTGCTTTACGCCTGCGTTTTCAGCAACGAGAGAACCGCGGGCAGAGGCGGCGTAGGCGCCGTATTCGGTGACAAGAAGCTTAAGGCGGTTACCGCAAAGGGAACAAAGCTCCCCGAAATATACAACGAAGAAAAGCTCAAAGCTTTCAATGTAAAATGGACTAAGATGCTTCAGACGCATCCCCTGACGGGCAGACAGCTGCCCAAGCTCGGCAGCGCGGGACTTGTCGCTCCGATGCAGGCGCATTCAATTCTCGCGACCAAGAACTTCTCGGCAGGCCGTTTTGACGGCTTTGAGAAGGTATCGGGCGAGGAACTTGCCGAAAATCATCTTGTTTCAAACGGAGCCTGCACCGGCTGCGTTATCCGTTGTGCAAGAAAGGTTGTCGTTAACGACAAGGTTGTCAAGGGTCCCGAGCTTGAAACTCTCGGTCTGTTCGGTCCGAATATATTAAACGACGATATCGAAAAGATACTTAAATGGAATTACGAGCTTGACGAACTCGGTATGGACGCAATTTCCTGCGCGGGTTCAATAGCGTTCGCGATGGAGCTCGGCGAAAAGGGTATTCACGATTTCGGCGTACGCTTCGGCGAGACCGACAACATTTCACAGATGTTTGAGGATATCGCATACCGCCGCGGAGAAGGTAATTACATAGCGGACGGCTCAAAGCGTATGAGCGAAAAGTTCGGAGGCAAGGAATTCGCAATTCATGCCAAGGGCATGGAGCTCGCGGCGTACGAACCGCGCCACGCGGTCGGCCAGGGCCTCGGCTATGCGACCGCCAACAGAGGCGGCTGCCATCTTAACGCGGGATATATGGTCGTTGTTGAGGGACTCGGTCTTGACGTTGACTCGCTGACACCTCACGGCAAGGCGGCAATCGCAATCATGTTCCAGAATCTTATGGAATCCATTTCTGCAGCGGGAAGCTGTATGTTTACGAGCTATGCTGTTTTGCCCGGTTTCCTTATCGCAAAGCCGAATATGGTTCTGACAAGAATAGTGCTTACGGCATTCCCCTATGTCGGTCCCGTAGTCAATCTTCTCAGCCACTTTACAAAGGTGCCTCAGATTAACATTCCGCTTCTGCCTCACGCTATTGCGGTCAAGTACGCAACGGGAATGAAGTCGAATATGGCTAAATTCCTCACCTGGGGTGCATACGGTTGGAACGCGGAGCGTATGGCGAACGTAATCTTAGGTCAGAAGGCGGGCGCCGATAAACTGCCCAAGCGACTGACCGACGAGCTTCAGGACCCGAACAATCCCAAGACAAAGGTTCCGCTTGAAAAGATGAAAAAGGTATTTTACAGAGCGCGCGGCTGGAAGGACGGTATTCCGACCTGGCACAGACTTAAAACGCTCGGTATTGAAATAGAAAGATCGGTTTACGACAAGGCTGTTGAGGCCGCAAGAAGAAAGGATTAAGGAGGAGAGAATATGGCAAAGGTAACGGTCAAGCTCTTCGGAGTTTACAGAATTGATACTCATATCGCGACAACCGAAATAACTGCCGACAAGCTCTCCGACCTTCTCGACGAGCTTAATAAGCTGGCGGTCGGTGAGAATAAAAGCAGTATTTCCTTCAGCGACGCAACCGTTTTTATTAACGGTGAGCATTGCAAAAAGAAAAGACAGAAATTATCGGACGGTGACGAGGTTTGGCTTCTCTCGCCCGCATCGGGAGGTTAAGATATGGCATTCAGAATTGACGAAAGCAGATGCGTCGGCTGCGGAGGCTGCGCCTTCACCTGTCTTTTCGGTGCTATAAGCGCCGTGACATCGGAAGCTAAGCTCTATGCGATTGACGCCGAAAAATGCGTTGAGTGTTCGCAGTGCTCGCATGTGTGCCCGAACGACGCGATTATCGCTCCCGAAGGCTATAAGCCGATTAAGAGGGTAACGATTATTCCCGACGAATGCAAGGGTTGTTCACTGTGTTCAAGAGCCTGTAAAGCGGGTGCTCCGACAGGTAAAATCAAGGAGCCGTTTGAAATTAATCAGGACAAATGCTTCAGATGCGGCGTGTGCGCAACGAAGTGCAAGTTCGGCGCAATTAAAGTTGAGTACTGATAATAATGACTAAAAGAAATAACGGGGAAGCAACCGCTTCCCCGTTTTACTGTTAAAGTGATTGTTTATGCGTTTCATGTTTTTCTCTCCTTATAAAAAGTACAGTTCAATAATACTGCTTACAATGTGACAAATATAAAATGACGGGAAAACTGATATCTTCCCGTTTGACCTTGCCCAAATCGGGAGAACGTGTTATTATAATGACAATACGGGGGTGTGCTTTGTGAAAAGGATGAAACAAATAATTTCAATACTGCTTGCGGCTCTTATTCTTGCGGGCGGTCTTTGCTCATGTCAACTAAAAAAAGATGATGAAAAAACAACTGAAACGACAGTTACGACGACTGCCGCTGCCGTTGAAGAGGAAACCATCAGCGAAACCGTAACAGAGACAACGACCGCTGCGGTGCAGACTACTGCCGCGCCGGCAACGGTGCCTCAGACTCAGCAGGAGGTTGTTACCGAGGCGCCTGAAATAACAGGCGTAAAGACAATTACGGACGGCAACAAAACCGTCGTTTACCCTCTGGCGCTTGAAAGCACGCAGAGAACCTATCCCGTTATCTCCTGGGCCAATGGCACGGGCTGTCCGACTCAGTTATATACGAAACTGCTTGAAGCTATCGCAAACGGCGGTTATATAGTCGTCGCGGACTCAAGCGTAATGTCGGGTGACGGCACGGCGCAGATAGACTCTGTTAACTATATTCTCAACAAAAACTCAGATTCGTCAAGCGTGTTTTATAACAAGGTTGACACCTACGCCATAGGCGTTTGCGGTCAGTCGCAGGGCGGCAGAAGCTGTATAAACGCCGCACAGAAGGATTCGAGAATTCGTTGCGTCGTTTCAATCGCGGGAGCTTCAACCGCCGACGAAGCACGCGGACTTTCTGTCCCCTGCTTCTTTATCACGGGCACCTCGGATAATATAGTCGATTCTTCGAAATGGTGTAAACCGTCCTACGACGCGGTTACAGGCAGGGCCGCTTATGCTTCTATTGTCGGCGGCACTCACCTTTCGTTTTCAACTCATACCGCTACGATGGCGGAATATACTGTCAGCTGGTTCGACGCTTATCTTAAGGGTGACGATAACGCAAAGCAGGTCTTTTATAACGGCGGAAAGCTGTCAACGGACGGTGCCTGGACCGATTTTCAGAACAAAAACTAACGGGGCGACAATATGAAAATAATGATACTTGCCGATGTCCATCAGCGTATGCTGGTTAATTCAATGCGCCGCAGAAGGACAATCAGAGGCCTCAAAAAAGCATTCTCTGACATTGATTTTGATCTGGCTGTTTTTCTGGGCGACCTTATACACGGTCCCGATTACCGGGACGACAAAGCGCGTTTCGAAAGGGACCTCAGAGAAGCGCTTGACACAACCGCAAATAAGCCGTTTGCCTTCGTTTTCGGCAATCACGACGACGAGTGCGCTATGACAAAAAGTGAAATACTCGACATTATCGGCAGTTACCCGAACTCCGTTACCGATGGTGAAAACTACGTGCTGCACATGAACGGCGAAGCGCTCGCTTTTATAGACAGCGGTTCGTATTACCCGAGTGATGAAAGCTGTTACGACGTCGTAAAGCCCGAGGTCTCAGATTGGATTAAGCAACAGATAAACGGAGAAAAGGCAATCGCGTTTCAGCATATTATCATTCCCGATATTTACGGCGTACTCGAAAAGGAAAAGGGCGAAAGGAAGCTTCCGCACGGGCGCTGCGATTACCGTTTCAGGGACGGCTTTGAGCACAGCGGACATCTTTACGAGAGCCCCTGCCCTCCCGATATAAATACGGGCGAGCTGCAGATACTCGCGCCGAATCTTAAGGGAATTGTTTTCGGACACGACCACACGAACGATTTCGAGTGTTATCTTGAGGGCGTGAAGATAATACAGTGTCAGGCGTCGGGCGTGAACTGCTACGAATATCCGCAAAGACCGACGGTAAAGCTGCTTGACACCGAGACTATGACAACGCGGAAAATCAGAATATAATATTTAAGCGGGGCACGACTTGTGTCCCGCTGTTTTTATACTCCTACTTTTCAAACGGATAGACGAGGTTCATTTGCTTTCGGCACTCGTCCATAATACGCATACAGTCGCGCGTCGCGTTATACGGAATGAAATCCGACTCGGTTTTGCCGCTTCTTATCTCCTCGGCGACACGGGTAAATTCGGTCAGGTAGTCCGTTTTGCCCCTGAAGGTTTTATTACCGCGTTTGGATTTCATTTTTGCCTTTCCTGCAACGTGGAAAAACGGCATATTTATCTCACCGTCACTGCCGGTTACAGTCAAGCCCTCTTTAAGCTTCGAGAGTGACATTTCAAGCGTACAGTCAAAACTGCCATAGCCGAGCACAACGGTTTCAGCAACGTCGATACCGTTCTGAATAGTGCCCTTGCAGCTTACCGTTTCTGGATAACCGAACAGATTGTAGCAATATGTAATCGGGTAAATACCGACGTCCAGAAGCGCGCCGCCCGCAGTCTCGGGCGTGAGAACACGCGAGTTCTTGCTCATCATAAGTCCGGGGAATGAATAGTCGATATGAACGCTCTTAATCTCGCCCAGACTGTTCTGAGAAACCCATTTCTTCACCGTCAGCGCCACGTCGGAAAACCAGGTCCACATAGCCTCGCAGAAATAGACGTTGTTCTCTTTGGCAGTTTTAATCAAGGTGTCAACCTCGGCAACACTGACTCCAACGGGCTTTTCGCAGAGTACAGGGAAGCCCGCCTTCATAGCCTTAACCGAATAATCAAGATGCGAGGTGTGAGGCGTTGCGATATACACACCGTCAAAGTTTCCGTTTTCAAGCATACTGTCGAAGCTTTCAAAAACGTCCGCCTTGTACTTCGAAGCGAAAGCCTTTGCCTTTTCATAGTTTCTGGAATAAACTGCGGTGATGCGGTGGCTGCCTTTGGTAATGCTTCGTGCGGTAGCCTTTGCAATATTGCCGCTGCCGACGTAAGCCCATCTGAAATCGCCCATAGCGCTCCTCCTGAAATGCTTCCGTTTTGTTTTTTCTTATTCCTTTTTACAGCATATTCTTAATCGGTTTTATTTCTTTTACATTGTCAAAGCCGTAGAATTTAACGGCGTTTGCGCCGAGAAATTTCAGCTTGTCCGCTTCGCTGATTTCGTTTGTTTTCAGCACAAAATCAAAGCTCATTTTATAGGTTATTTCGACCATTGTTCTCGGGTAGTCGCTGCCCCACATAAGCTTATCGAAGCCGCAGATATCAGCCGCTTCGTTTATGGCCCTGACTGCCGAGGGATAGGGATAAAACTCCGAATTGAACAGCCAGGTTATACCGCCCGATTCGACGAAAACATTCTTGCTGCGCGCGAGCTTTATCTGCTCGGTCCATCCGTCAGTAGTCACCATGCCGAAGTGACCGATAGCTATTCTCAGATCGGGCAGCTGTCCGATTATTTCGCGCAAGGAAGCGGTCTGCTTATCGCCGTCGGCAAGGTCGATTGAAACGAATTTGCCCGCGTCATTTGCCGCCTTAAAGACTTCAAAATGCTTAGTCAGATCCTGCTGACAGAGCTTGCAGGCACAAAGCTTTATCCCGTCGAAGCCGTCGAGAGTATAGGGCATACCCTCGTCGTAAAGAGAGCAGATTTTAATGCGTTCGGGGAACTTTGCCTTTGCTTCAAGCAGGTATTCGTCCTGATTGCCGTCAAGCACCTCCTGAGTCATTACGGCGCCGCTGACACAGGCATAATCCATATTCGAAATCAGCATTTCGACGTTGTTTTCGCCGTCCAGCATATACGGCGGCATCATCTGACGGACCTCGCCGCCGAAGTTGCTTCTTCCGTTTTCAAGAGATTTCACGGGGCCGCTCTGACAGCGGCCGTCCTGCTTTTTCCACAGATGAGTGTGAGCGTCAATTATAATCACAACGTAACACCGTCCTTGATTTTATCCGGCATCCGAAAACTTAATAAGTAATTTGTTAATCGAACCGTCGTTATTAACAAGCGAGTCAAACGCCGCAGCGGCGTTTTCAAAATCATACACGTCGGTTATCATTTTTGTCACGTCAACCGCGCCCGAAGCTACAAGGTCAATAAGAGTTTCAAAGTCGCGGGTGAAGGCGTTACGGCTTCCGAAAATGTTTAATTCCTTCTTGAGTATTATCGAATGAACGAAGGTTGTCTCTCTCTTTCCGTTGCCGATAAGTATGATATTGGCGCCGTGCGCAGCCTCGTCTATGCAGGCAAGGAAGGTTTCGGGCGCACCGCAGGCTTCAACGCATACATCAAAGCCCTGACCATCTGTAAAGTCTTTACACTTTACAGAGAAATCGTCGGTTTTACTGTTTATTATCATATCTGCGCCGTACTCTTTTGCGAGGTTAAGTCTGCTTTCAAGCAGGTCGGCAATCGCAACTCTTGCGCCCATTGATTTGGCCCTTAAAAGTGCAAACAGACCGATAGGTCCCGCGCCCATAATCAGCAGGTTGTCGCCTTTTTTTATCTCAGCTCTCGAAAGAGCGTGAGCGCTTATCGAGAACGGCTCAATGAGAGCCAGCTGTTTTCCGTCAAGTCCCCTGCCGTCAATCAGCCTTTCGACGGGCATGGCGATATATTCCTGAAAGCTGCCGTCACGCTGAACGCCCATGGTCTGATTATCGTTGCAGGCGTTGACTATACCGCGCTTGCAGGCATAGCACTCACCGCAGTTGAAATACGGGTTGCAGGTGATTATGTCTCCCGCCTTGAAGCCCTTATCATTTTCGGGTACGCTGACTATCTGCGCCGAGAATTCGTGACCGGGAATGCGCGGGTATGTCGTGAAGGGCTGATTACCCGTAAACGAAGCCACGTCCGCGCCGCAGATACCGCAGTAAAGCACTCTTAAAAGTGCTTCGCCTTCCTTTGCGACGGGCATTTCCTTTTCAATTATTCCTATTTCATAAGGTTTTGTAATCTGAATTGCCTTCATATTTATCTGTCCTTATCAATGTATTTTTCGTTCCAGATAACTGCCGTTTTCAGCGGTGCGGCCTTGGAATAGATTTTGTTTACGTAAGCGTCAATCGGATTTGTGATAAACTCGTCCTTATCGATAAGACGCACGAGCTCGTCAAATCTGCTCTGACAAAGTATCTCAATAGCGGTCTGCATATGCTTCTGAGTGAAGTTTATCGACGAGAGAATCACGTGGTTTCTGAAGCCGAAAGGCATCGTATCAAAGTTGACCTTCGGACCTAAGGAAAAGCTGTCGTAAATTCCGTTGCAGCCGAGCACGCCGTATTCAAACGCAATTCTTGATTCGACCTCGTTGCCGCTCGTGCCGACAAATACGCTTGCAGTTGAGCCGAAGAAATTCTTAATCTTCCCGGCAATTTCCTTTTCATCAAGTCCTGCAACACTAATATAGTCCGCGCTGACTGTATCTTTTGCAAAAACCGCTTTTTCCGAGTTTTCATCGCTTCGCGCGACAAAAAGAATCCTCGCGTCGGGATGATTACGGCGTATCCGGTCGCCGATAAACAGTCCCGTCGTGCCTAAGCCGTAAATAACGGTATTCTTAAACGTTTCGTTTTCGGCTGTCTTTCTCGCGGTCTGCTCGTCGCACTTATCGCGCGCCATAATTACGCGAAAATTCTGTGCCGAACCTATGTCGCACATTCTCTCATGCTGGAAAATAGCGCAGGCATACGGGTCGCTGAACACAAGCCTTTTCGCCACCGAAAGCGGCAGCTTATCAAGCTTTTCGTATTCGGCGGGAATATGCAGAAGCATATCGGGATGGAAGTAATTCTTATCACTGAAAAGTCCGTCTGCGCCGTCGCAGCCGTATTCAAAATAGCTTTCATCCTCGGTAAAACGTGTCGGATCGACACTGTCGCCGCCGCGGATAAGCACAATGGCAAAACGCTTTTCCGAGGGTACGTAAACCACGCCCTCGTGACCGTTGATAAGTCTCTTTTCACCTTCGGGGAACTTGGCGTCAAGCTCTGAGCGTGAGCCCATTTTCATAAGCTCAAAGTCCGTTCCGCAGAAGCCGCAAAACACGGGTATTGCCTCAACGCCCTCTTTCGCCTGCTCGCCGCGAAGCCGCTGACGCGGAGGATTTATCAGATTGATTTCTCCGTATCTCAACGGCTCTTTTTCGTCGTTTACGAAGTAGGTTGCATTCGTTTTCACGTTCAACGCTCCTTAACATTTATGCTTTCATTATACAGCACAAATTCCGTTAATAAAAGAGTTATTTTTATATAACAAATTTTACTTGAAAAAAATATATATTGTGATACAATACATAAGGCTTCAGGAAAGAAGGAAATGTATTCATGGAAACTTACTCCATATTCAAAAGTCTTTGTATAATAGTAATCACAGCCAAGCTGTTCGGCATTATAGCGCGTAAACTCAAAGCGCCTCAGGTCGTCGGCGAAATTCTCGCGGGCGTTGTGCTCGGGCCGAGCCTTCTCGGTTGGGTGGCGCAAACCGATTTTCTGACGCAGATGGCTGAAATAGGAGTCGTACTGCTTATGTTCTCGGCAGGTCTGCAGACCAATCTGCAGGATCTCATCAGAACGGGAGCCAAGGCATTTCTGATTGCCTGCGCAGGCGTATTCGTTCCGCTCGTCGGAGGTACGCTTCTGTACTTCGCTTTCTACGGCGTTTCGCCGTGGGGCAGTCCCGAATTTTACAAGGCGGTATTTATCGGCGTTATAATGACCGCGACGAGCGTCAGTATCACGGTGCAGACGCTCAAGGAGCTTGGGAAAATCGGCACGGTTGTCGGCACTACCGTTATGAGTGCCGCTATAATCGACGACGTTATCGGTATTATCGTGCTGACATTTGTAATCGGTATCAACGGCGGCGAGGTGAAGCCGCTGACGGTTGTATTGAAGACCGTGCTGTTCTTCGTATTCGCGCTCGTATTGGGCTATGTCATTTATAAGGTTTTCCGCTTTACGGACAAGATGTGGCCGCACACAAGACGTATTCCGATAATGGGACTTGCTATCTGCTTCGGTCTCGCGTTTGTCGCGGAGCGCTTTTTCGGTATCGCAGACATAACGGGAGCGTATGTGGCGGGAATTATTCTCTGCAGCATACACGATTCGGATTACATAGCGGAGAAGATGGACATCAGCTCGTATATGCTCTTCGGCCCGATTTTCTTCGCGAGTATCGGACTTAAGACCGACCTTGAGAAAATTTCGCCTGAGCTTATTTTGTTCGCGGTCGGCTTCGTTATAGTCGCTATGGTATGTAAAATCATCGGCTGCGGCACAATGTCGAAGCTCTGCAAATTCAGCAACAACGACTCGCTTAAAATCGGTATCGGTATGATGACGCGCGGCGAGGTTGCGCTTATCGTGGCGCAGAAGGGTCTTTCGAGCGGAATAATCCCGTCGTCATATTTCACGCCCGTCATTCTGCTGATTCTAACCTCGTCGATTCTCACGCCTATAATACTCAAAACGCTCTATGCAAAGGAGAAAAAGAAGCAGGCGTAGTTTTCATTAATAAACCAAAAAGCTCCCATACGGGAGCTTTTTTATATGCATATAACGGTTGAAGGTGAAACCTGTAAAACAAAAAGGACAAGCTTGCGCTTGTCCTTTTATTAGTGTTATTAGCGAATTAATTATTCGTTGATAGCGATAACAACACCTGAACCAACCGTTCTGCCGCCCTCACGGATAGCGAAACGAAGGCCTTCCTCGATAGCGATAGGAGTGATAAGCTCAACGTCCATCTCTACGTTATCGCCGGGCATGCACATCTCAGTGCCTGCGGGAAGAGTGATGATACCGGTTACGTCTGTAGTTCTGAAATAGAACTGGGGACGATAGTTGTTGAAGAACGGAGTATGTCTGCCGCCCTCGTCCTTAGTAAGAACGTAAACCTGACCTCTGAACTTGGTGTGAGGATGAATTGAACCGGGCTTGGAAAGAACCTGACCGCGCTCAATGCCTTTTCTGTCAACACCACGAAGGAGTGCGCCGATGTTGTCGCCTGCCTCAGCGTAATCGAGGATCTTTCTGAACATCTCGATACCGGTAACAACTGTCTTTGACTTCTCGTCCTTAAGACCAACGATTTCAACTTCTTCGCCGAGCTTAAGCTGTCCACGCTCAACTCTGCCGGTAGCAACCGTACCACGGCCTGTGATGGTCATAACGTCCTCAACAGGCATAAGGAACGGAAGGTCAGCCTTACGGTCGGGAGTGGGGATATAGCTGTCAACAGCGTCCATGAGTTCCCAAATGCACTTAACGTCATCAGAGTTAGGATCGTTTGACTCAAGAGCCTTAAGAGCTGAACCCTTGATGATCGGGCAGTTCTCATCGAACTCATACTCAGCAAGAGTCTCACGAACTTCCATCTCAACGAGCTCAAGGAGTTCGGGATCGTCAACCTGGTCAACCTTGTTAAGGAAAACGATGATTGCCGGAACGCCAACCTGACGGGCAAGAAGAAGGTGCTCCTTGGTCTGTGCCATCGGGCCGTCGGTAGCAGCGATAACGAGGATCGCGCCGTCCATCTGAGCAGCACCGGTGATCATGTTCTTAATGTAGTCAGCGTGGCCGGGGCAGTCAACGTGAGCATAGTGACGCTTTTCAGTCTCATACTCAACGTGAGCAGTATTGATTGTAATGCCGCGCTCTCTCTCCTCGGGAGCCTTATCGATGTTAGCATAGTCAACGAAGTCAGCCTGACCCTTAGAAGCGAGTGTCTTGGTGATAGCAGCTGTTAATGTGGTCTTACCGTGGTCAACGTGACCGATAGTACCGATATTAACATGGGGTTTGGTTCGGTTAAAATGTTCTTTTGCCATTAGAATTTTCCTCCTTAAACAGTGGATAAAAATTGTTTAATTAATCTGCCGCAAAATATTCTATCAAAAACTTAGTAAAATATCAAGCGTTTTTATAAAATTATCATTCTTTCTTGGATCTTTCGCTGATAATTTTCTCAGAAATTGACTTCGGAACCTCTTTATAGCCGTCGGGCTCCATAACGTACTGACCTCTGCCCTGTGTCTTGGAACGAAGGTCGGTGGCGTAGCCGAACATCTCGGACAGCGGAACGTGAGCATTAATCTGCTTAACGCCCGAGCGATCCTCGAAGCCCTGAATATCGCCTCTCCTCGAGTTGAGGTCGCCGATAACGTCGCCCATATATTCCTCGGGAACGATAACTACAACCTTCATAATAGGCTCAAGGATAACAGGGTTTGCCTTCTTGGAAGCATCCTTGAATGCCATAGAACCGGCAATCTTGAACGCCATTTCGGAAGAGTCAACCTCGTGGTACGAACCGTCGAAAAGAGTTACCTTAACGTCAACTACGGGATAGCCTGCGAGAACACCGGTCTGCATTGCGCCCTGAATACCCTGATTGGTGGGCTCAATGTATTCCTTGGGAACTGCACCGCCGACAATATTGTTGACGAACTCGTAACCGCCGTGGGGATTGGGTTCAATGTTGATCTTAACGTGACCGTACTGACCCTTACCGCCTGACTGACGGGCGTACTTGGTATCGGATGTGGCGGCAGCTCTGATGGTTTCCTTGTAGGCAACCTGAGGCTTACCGACGTTTGCCTCAACCTTGAATTCACGAAGCATTCTGTCAACGATAATTTCAAGGTGAAGCTCACCCATACCGGCAATAATAGTCTGACCGGTTTCCTCGTCAGTGTAGCACTTGAAGGTGGGATCCTCTTCAGCAAGCTTCTGAAGCGCAATACCCATTTTTTCCTGACCTGCCTTAGTCTTAGGCTCGATGGCAACGCGGATAACAGGATCCGGGAAGTTCATCGACTCAAGGATGATGGGATGCTTCTCGTCGCAGAGAGTATCACCGGTAGTGGTGTTCTTAAGACCTACCGCTGCGGCAATGTCGCCGGAATAAACGGTTTCAAGGTCCTCTCTGTGGTTAGCGTGCATCTGAAGGATTCGTCCCATTCTCTCTCTGCCGTCCTTGACGGAGTTATAAACGGTCGAACCTGCATTTAATGTACCCGAGTAAACTCTGAAGAAGCAGAGCTTGCCGACAAACGGGTCCGTAGCAATCTTGAACGCAAGAGCCGCGAACGGTTCGCTGTCGGAAGAATGTCTTACTTCCTCTTCGTCGGTATCGGGATTGACGCCCTTGATTGACTCAACGTCCGTCGGAGCGGGCATATAGTCAACTATAGCGTCGAGAAGGGGCTGAACGCCCTTGTTTCTGTAAGAAGTACCGCAGGTGATCGGCACCATTTCGTTGGCAATGGTAGCCTTACGGATGATTCTCTTGATATCGGCAACGGAAGGCTCCGTTCCCTCTTCAAGATAAGCCATCATAAGGTCCTCGTCGTTCTCAACGACCTGCTCAATGAGCTTGGTGCGGTATTCCTGCGCCAACTCCTTCATGTCATCGGGAATAGGCTCGCGGCGGACATCCTTGCCGAGATCGTCGTAATAAATCTCAGCGTCCATCTCTACAAGGTCAACTATTCCTCTGAAGGTGTCTTCAGAGCCGATGGGAAGCTGGATAGGTACAGGATTGCACTTAAAGCGCTCATCAACCATGTTGAGAACTCTGTAGAAATCCGCGCCCATAATATCCATCTTGTTAACATAGATCATTCTGGGTACTTTGTACTCATCAGCCTGACGCCAAACGGTCTCTGACTGGGGCTCAACACCGCCCTTGGCGCAAAGTACGGTAACCGAACCGTCAAGCACGCGTAATGAACGCTGTACCTCAACGGTGAAGTCAACGTGGCCGGGAGTGTCGATTATATTGATACGGTGCTCTTTCCAGAAACAGGTGGTAGCGGCAGAAGTGATGGTAATACCTCTCTCCTGCTCCTGCTCCATCCAGTCCATGGTAGCGTCGCCGTCGTGTGTTTCACCTAACTTGTGGTTAACACCCGTGTAAAACAAAATTCTTTCCGTAGTGGTAGTTTTACCGGCGTCGATGTGAGCCATAATACCAATATTTCTTGTTTTTTCAAGAGATACCTTTCTTGGCATATTTTCCTCCAAAGATTAAATGAATCGGTAAAATTACCATCTGAAATGTGCAAAAGCCTTGTTTGCTTCTGCCATTCTGTGGGTCTCTTCACGCTTCTTGAATGCAGCGCCTGTCTCGTTGACAGCGTCCATAATCTCGTTGGCAAGTCTTTCCTTCATCGTTCTTTCCGAACGGCCACGAGCGTAAAGAGTGATCCAGCGCAGGCCCAGAGTCTGTCTTCTTTCGGGACGAACCTCCATGGGAACCTGATAGGTAGCACCGCCTACACGGCGAGCCTTAACCTCGAGAACAGGCATAACGTTCTCCATTGCGGCATCAAATACCTCCAACGGCTCCTTGCCTGTCTTCTCAGCGATAATGTCGAAAGCATCATAGACGATTTTCTGTGCAACGCCCTTCTTACCGTCGAGCATAACGCTGTTGATAAGCCTTGTTACAAGCTTTGAATTGTAAAGCGGATCCGGCAAAACGTCACGTTTTGCGATCTGGCCTCTTCTTGGCACTTCGCTTCCCTCCTTCATATTAATGATATCATAGGTACTCGGACAAAACCCGTGGTGCCGACAAAAAGGCGCATACTATATATAATACACACACCTTATCGGCATGATTCTGTCTTTAATTGGTTATAAGGTCTGACTAACCTTATTTCTTGGCGGCCTTGGGTCTCTTGGCACCGTACTTGGAACGCGCCTGCATTCTGCCGGTAACGCCCTGAGTATCAAGTGTTCCTCTGATGATGTGGTAACGCACACCGGGAAGATCCTTAACACGTCCGCCTCTGATCAGGACAACAGAGTGCTCCTGAAGATTGTGTCCGACGCCGGGAATATAGGCAGAAACCTCGATTCCGTTTGTCAGGCGAACTCTGGCAAGCTTACGAAGAGCTGAGTTAGGCTTCTTAGGTGTATCGGTCTTGACAACCGTGCAAACACCTCTCTTCTGCGGGGAAGCGTTATCTGTCATAACGTTCTTCTTCGAGTTGAGACCCTTTCCGAGTGCGGGAGCCTTTGACTTCTTTACAGATGTCTCTCTTCCGTTTCTTACGAGCTGGTTAAATGTCGGCAAGTTTTTTCACCTCCGTTAATAAATTTTTTGACAACTTGTGTCAGCAAAGAGAACACCTTTTATATAAATAGTATATAAGGGTATTCCCTTTGCTCGCACAATCAAAGATTTTACCATTGAAAACCTTTGATTGTCAAGCATTATTTGATTTTGCGAATTATTCGGCGTTTACTGATTCGGTTGTAGCAGTATAGACGCTTTCAAGCTCTACGTCGCTGTAGCACTGCATACCTGTTCCCGAAGGAAGCAGTTTACCGATGATAACGTTCTCCTTAAGACCCATGAGCGGATCAACCTTGCCCTTGATAGCGGCGTCGGTAAGAACTCTCGTGGTCTCCTGGAAGGATGCGGCCGACAGGAACGAATCCGTAGCAAGCGAAGCCTTGGTGATACCGAGAAGTACCGGCTCGCATGTTGCGGGAACGAATTCAGTGCCCTTCTGCTCGCACTCTGCCTGTGCCTTGCGGTTGGCGATATTGAAGTCAACCTTCTCAACGGTTTCGCCGGGCAGGAAGTGTGTTGAACCGGGATCGACAATCTTGAGCTTTCTCATCATCTGACGGACGATAACCTCAATGTGCTTGTCGTTGATGTCAACACCCTGCATACGGTAGGTTCTCTGAACTTCCTTGATAAGGTAGTCGTGAACCGCGTGGATGCCGTTGATGGCAAGTATATCGTGCGGATTGGGCGAGCCCTCGGTCAGAGCCGTGCCCTTCTTTACGTAAATCGGGTTGCCGTTTTCGTCGGTTTCCGCATTGAATCTCTTATGATAGCCGTAAGGAATGAGGTAGGACTTTTCTTCCGCGGTCTCGTCGTTGGTAACAACGATATGCTCATTCTTCTTGATATCTCTGAACGAGATACGACCGTCGATTTCGGAAAGGATAGCGAGAGTCTTGGGCTTTCTGGCCTCGAAGAGCTCCTCAACTCTGGGAAGACCCTGAGTGATATCCTGGCTTGATGCAGCACCGCCGGTATGGAAGGTACGCATCGTAAGCTGAGTACCGGGCTCACCGATTGACTGAGCGGCGATGATACCGACAGCCTCACCGACTGTAACGGGGCCGCCTGTCGCAAGGTTCGAGCCGTAGCACTTGATGCATACGCCGTGCTCGGATTCGCAGGTAAGAAGCGAGCGAATCTTGATCTTGCGGTCGTCGGGATTCTTTCTTGCGTTAACCTTATCGGCAACAAGAGTAGCTTCCTCGTCGCCCATCATAACGTCCTTGGAAACGAGTACCTCGCCGGTCTTTTCGTCAACGAAGTCCTCGAGCAGATATCTGCCGGTAAGTCTTTCCTTAAGGCTTTCGATAAGCTCGTTGCCCTCCTTGATATCGTAAACATCGATACCGTCGTGGCAGTGGCAGTCTTCCTCGCGGATGATAACATCCTGCGAAACGTCAACGAGACGTCTGGTAAGATAACCCGAGTCAGCGGTACGAAGAGCCGTATCTGCAAGTCCCTTACGCGCACCACGCGAGGAGATGAAGTACTCAAGTACGTTCAGACCTTCACGGTAGTTAGCTCTGATGGGAACCTCGATAACCTGACCTGCTGTGTTGGCAATAAGTCCTCTCATGCCGCACAGCTGACGAAGCTGGGATTCCGAACCTCTGGCGCCCGAGTCAACCATCATATAAATCGGGTTGGTCGTGCCGAGATTTTCCTTAATACCCTTGGAAACCTTATCTGTAATATCGGTCCATACGTCGATGACGTACTTTCTTCTCTCAGAGTTGCTGAGAAGGCCCTGATTGTAAAGCTCGGTGATTTCGTCAACCTTAACCTCGGCGTCGGCAAGCAAGTCGCTCTTGTGAGGCGGGATGATAGCGTCGCAAACCGCAACGGTGATACCGCTCTTGGTCGAGTACTTGTAGCCCTGAGCCTTGATAGCGTCAAGAACCTCGGATGACTTGTTTACGCCGTGAATCTTGATGCATCTGTCGATAATCTTACCGAGAGTCTTCTTTGTAACGAGGAAATCAACCTCAAGCTTGAAGGCGTTTTCGGGATCGCTTCTGTCAACAAAGCCGAGATCCTGAGGAATGGGATTGTTGAAGATAATCTTACCGAGTGTGGTTTCAACAAGCTTTGAAACCTGTTCGCCGTTTATTTCCTTGGTCATTCTGACCTTAATCTTGGAATGGAGACCGATGTAGCCCTCGTCGTAAGCCATGGTAGCCTCGTCAACTGTCGAGAACACCTTGCCCTCGCCGGGTTCGCCCTCTTTTTCCATGGTAAGGTAGTACGAACCGAGTATCATATCCTGAGTCGGAACCGCAACGGGCTGTCCGTCCGACGGCTTGAGAAGGTTGTTGGCGGCAAGCATAAGAAGTCTTGCCTCTGCCTGTGCCTCAGCCGAAAGCGGAACGTGAACTGCCATCTGGTCGCCGTCGAAGTCCGCGTTGAACGCCGTACATGAAAGCGGGTGAAGCTTGATAGCTCTGCCCTCAACGAGTACGGGCTCGTATGCCTGAATACCGAGTCTGTGAAGTGTGGGAGCACGGTTAAGCATTACGGGGTGGCCCTTGATTACAACGTCAAGTGCGTCCCAAACCTCGGGCTTTGCACGCTCAACCATCTTTCTGGCTGACTTGATATTGCCGGTAGCGCCGGTCTCGACAAGTCTCTTCATTACGAAGGGCTTGAACAGCTCGAGAGCCATTTCCTTGGGAAGGCCGCACTGATACATCTTAAGCTCGGGACCTACAACGATAACCGAACGGCCTGAGTAGTCAACACGCTTACCCAGAAGGTTCTGACGGAAACGTCCCTGCTTACCCTTAAGCATATCGGACAGCGATTTGAGAGCGCGGTTGTTGGGACCGGTAACGGGTCTGCCGCGTCTGCCGTTGTCGATAAGTGCGTCAACCGCTTCCTGAAGCATTCTCTTTTCGTTTCTGACGATGATGTCGGGAGCGTTAAGTTCAAGCAGCTTCTTGAGACGGTTGTTTCTGTTGATAACACGTCTGTAAAGATCGTTCAGGTCCGAGGTGGCAAAACGGCCGCCGTCGAGCTGAACCATAGGACGGATATCGGGCGGAATTACGGGGATAACGTCGAGTATCATCCATTCGGGTCTGTTGCCCGACTGACGGAATGCCTCGGCAACCTCAAGTCTCTTGAGAATTCTGGTCTTTCTCTGACCGGTAGCCTCTTCGAGTTCCTCGCGAAGCGAGTCGGCAAGCGCTTCAACGTCTATCTGACTGAGAAGGTCCTTGATAGCCTCTGCGCCCATGCCTGCCTTGAAGTCGTCCTCGTACTTTTCCTTCATATCGAGGTATTCTTTCTCGGTGAGTATCTGGAGCTTTTCAAGCTCTGTGTCACCGGGATCGGTTACGATATATCTTGAGAAATAGAGAACCTTTTCAAGATCTCTAGGGGAAACATCAAGGATAAGTCCCATTCTCGACGGGATACCCTTGAAGTACCAGATGTGCGATACGGGAGAAACGAGTTCAATGTGGCCCATTCTCTCACGGCGAACCTTAGCCTTGGTGATTTCAACGCCGCAGCGCTCGCATATCTTGCCCTTATAACGGATTCTCTTATACTTACCGCAGTAGCATTCCCAGTCCTTTGTGGGTCCGAAAATTCTTTCGCAGAAAAGGCCTTCCTTTTCAGGCTTGAGTGTGCGGTAGTTTATGGTTTCGGGCTTCTTAACCTCGCCGTATGACCATTCTCTGATCTGCTCGGGTGAGGCAAGGCCGATTTTAATTGATTCAAAGGTGATATTTTCCATTATAACAATTAACCTTCTTCCTTAAAATCTTGTTGTGAGTGCTTCCTGTTAAAACTCGTCATCGTTGAAGTCGCCGTCGGCATAGCCGTCGTCTTCCTCACCGCCTACGTATTCATTGAAAGCATCCTCACCGAGTGCTTTTTCAGCGTCCTCGTCGGCGACGAAGCCGTTGTCAAGCGAGGTGTCGTTGACATAGCTCATATCGTCGCTTGCAACGATAGGCATATTGTCGTCATCGTCGAAGTTCTGCTTAAGATCAATCTCGTTATTATCCTTATCAAGTACCTTGACGTCAAGAGCGAGAGCCTGAAGTTCCTTGATAAGAACCTTGAATGACTCGGGGATACCGGGCTTGGGAACATTCTGTCCCTTTACAATAGCCTCGTAGGTCTTGACTCTGCCGACAACGTCGTCGGACTTGACTGTAAGAATTTCCTGAAGTGTGTAGGTTGCGCCGTAAGCTTCGAGCGCCCAGACTTCCATCTCACCGAAACGCTGACCGCCGAACTGAGCTTTACCGCCCAGAGGCTGCTGGGTAACGAGTGAGTACGGGCCGGTTGAACGCGCGTGAATCTTATCGTCAACCAGGTGGTGCAGCTTAAGGAAGTACATAACACCTACGGTTACGGGGTTGTCAAAACGAAGTCCCGTTCTGCCGTCTGTAAGCCAGGACTTGCCGTCCTCGTTATAGCCTGCTTCCTTAAGAGCTTCTCTGATATCGGCCTCGTGCGCGCCGTCAAAGACGGGAGTTGCAATCTTCTGGCCGAGCTTTCTGTAAGCAAAGCCGAGATGAACCTCGAGCACCTGACCGATGTTCATACGTGAGGGAACGCCCAACGGGTTGAGCACGATATCCAGCGGAGTACCGTCGTCAAGGAAGGGCATATCCTCCTGCGGAAGTATTCTCGAAACAACGCCCTTGTTACCGTGGCGGCCGGCCATCTTATCGCCGACGGAGAGCTTTCTCTTCTGAGCGATGTAGCAGCGGACTACCTTATTAACGCCGGGGTTGAGTTCGTCGGAATTTTCTCTGGTGAATACTTCAACGTCAACTACGATGCCGTATTCGCCGTGAGGAACCTTAAGCGAGGTGTCTCTGACTTCTCTTGCCTTCTCGCCGAAGATTGCACGAAGCAGTCTTTCCTCGGCGGTAAGCTCGGTTTCGCCCTTGGGTGTAACCTTACCTACAAGGATGTCGCCCGAGTGTACCTCGGCGCCGATGCGGATGATACCGTTTTCGTCGAGGTTTGCAAGAGCGTCTTCACCGACGTTGGGAATATCTCTCGTAATTTCCTCCGGTCCGAGCTTGGTATCTCTCGCCTCGAGTTCGAATTCCTCAATATGAACAGACGTGTAAACGTCGTCACGTACAAGCTTTTCATTAATAAGAACAGCGTCCTCGTAGTTATAACCTTCCCAGGTCATGAAACCGATAAGAGCGTTCTTACCGAGTGAAATCTCACCGTTGCAGGTTGCGGGACCGTCAGCGATAACCTGGCCCTCGGTAACCTTGTCGCCTTCGGAAACGATCGGGCGCTGGTTAATACAGGTGTCCTGGTTGGAGCGCATGAACTTGATAAGCTCATAGGTGTCAACCTTGCCTCTTGATGTGATTTCGATTCTCTGAGAGTCAACCTTGGTAACGGTACCTGCGCGCTTTGCGAGTACAACCGTACCCGAGTCAACCGCAGCCTTGTATTCCATACCGGTACCTACGATGGGCGAATCGGTCTTCAGAAGCGGAACAGCCTGTCTCTGCATGTTCGAGCCCATCAGCGCACGGTTCGCGTCGTCGTTCTCAAGGAAGGGAATCATCGCCGTAGCGACGGAAACTACCATCTTGGGCGAAACGTCCATATAGTCAGCCTCGCCGGCTTCGATTTCCATGAAGTCCTCACGGTAACGTGCAACGACCTTCTTGTGAACGAAGTGTCCCTTCGCGTCAAGAGGCTCGTTAGCCTGAGCTACCTTGTAGTTATCCTCAACGTCAGCGGTCATATAGTCAACCTCGTCGAGAACCTTACCGGTCTTCTTGTCAATCTTTCTGAACGGAGCTTCAATAAAGCCGTACTTATTAATTTTTGCGAATGTTGCAAGATATGAAATCAGGCCGATGTTCGGACCTTCGGGAGTCTCAATCGGGCACATTCTGCCGTAGTGAGAGTAGTGAACGTCACGAACCTCGAATCCGGCACGGTCACGTGAAAGACCGCCGGGGCCGAGTGCGGAAAGTCTTCTCTTGTGAGTAAGCTCCGCAAGGGGGTTGGTCTGATCCATGAACTGCGACAGCGGCGAGGAGCCGAAGAACTCCTTGATAGCCGCCATAACGGGTCTGATGTTGATAAGGCTTGAGGGTGTGAGCTTATCGGGCTCCTGGGCCTGAAGAGTCATTCTCTCCTTAACAACTCTCTCCATTCTGGAGAAACCGATTCTGAACTGGTTCTGAAGCAGTTCGCCTACGGAACGGATACGTCTGTTGCCGAGATGGTCGATATCATCGGTGTTGCCGACGCCGTTTGCGATGCAGTTAAGATAGTTTATAGACGCGAAGATGTCGTCTATTATAATATGTTTAGGAATGAGGTCGTCGGCGCGTGCCTCGAGCTCAGCCTTGAGAGCAGCCTTGTCCTTGCCGCACTTTTCAAGGATTTCCTGAAGTACGGAGAAGCGAACCTTCTCGTTGATGCCGATAGCCTCGAGCTCGTCCGTCTTGAAGGAAACGTACTCGCCGATGTCAACCATCGAGTTCGAGTAAACCTTAACCTCTTTGCCGTCAACGTCGAGAGTAACGGTGTTGACACCCTCCTGCTCGATTCTGTATGCAAGCTCCTTGGTAATCTTGGTGCCCTTGTCGGCGAGAACCTCACCGGTGAGCGCGCTGATTATGGGCTCTGCCGCAATATGATTCTGAATTCTCGCGGAAATGCAGAGCTTCTTGTTGTACTTATATCTGCCTACTCTTGACAGGTCATAGCGGCGTGCGTCAAAGAACAAGCCGTCAAGGTGAGCCTGTGCCGTTTCAAGTGTGGGCGGTTCGCCGGGACGAAGTCTCTTATATACTTCGATAAGAGCCTGCTCGGTGTTGATTGTTGTATCTCTTTCGAGTGTAGCCTTAATTCTGTCGTCGTAACCGAAGAACTCAAGGATGTCGGTATTCGAGTTAAGACCGAGAGCTCTGATAAAGGTTGTTATGAGAAGCTTTCTGTTCTTGTCGATACGGACATAGAAGATATCGTTCTGGTCGGTTTCGTACTCGAGCCATGCGCCGCGGTTGGGAATAACCGTCGTCGAATAGAGCTCCTTACCCGTCTTGTCGTGCGTCATACCGTAGTACACGCTGGGTGAACGTACGAGCTGAGAAATAATTACGCGCTCTGCGCCGTTGATGACGAAGGTGCCGGAATCGGTCATAATCGGGAAGTCTCCCATATAGACCTCGTTTTCCTTAATTTCGCCCGTCTCCTTGTTGAGCAGTCTTGCAGTGACTCTCAGCGGAGCGGCGTAGGTGGCATCTCTCTCCTTGCACTCCTTGACGGTGTACTTGGGAGCGTCGTCCATCCTGTAGTCGATGAAGCTCAATGCAAGGTTACCCGAGAAGTCCGTAATATCGGCAACATCACGGAACACCTCACGCAGACCTACATCAAGGAACCACTGGTACGAATTCTTCTGAACCTCAATAAGGTTGGGCATCTGCATAACCTCATTGATCTTCGAGAATGTCATACGGGTTGTAGTACCGAATTTTTCCGGTTTAACGTTTACCATAAGGCTTATCACTCTCCGTAAAAATTTTTTATCTTAAAGGCTCACACGAGCCTGGAGATTAGTGCTCTCAAACGGTGCAAAATCACTTGATTTTATTGGGCGTTTGTGTTAAACTACAAATGCGCAAAAATTCAATAGGTGATTCTACGCCATTATAATAGCAGTTAATTATACATCCGACTTTTGTCAATGTCAAGGGATTTTGCGCATTTTTTTGGAAAAATTTTGCAATTTATATGTATATAATACAAATTCACGGAGGGTGAAGTATGGGCAAGAACATATTTGACTGGGAAAATCCCGAAGTCTTCAAAAGAAATAAGGAGGACGGCCACGTCATAGCCTTCGCTTATGACAGCGAAAAGGACGCGCTTGCGGGCGGCGACTCACCGTATAAGCAGACGCTTAACGGAAAATGGAAATTCTACTGGCAGATGGGAATTGACGGCTGCCCCGACAATTTCTACTCCGACAGCTTTGACGATTCGGGCTGGCGTGAGATTAATGTGCCGTCGGTATGGCAGACCGAAAAGACGGGCTCGTATCCCTACTACTATGCGAGCACCTACCCGAGAGCCATCTCGAGAAAAAAGTCAAAAATTCCGTCAATCGACCACGATATGCAGGAAATCGGCATCTACCGCAGAAGCTTCGAGCTTCCCGCAAATTTTGACGGCAAGCAGATATTCCTTCACTTCGGCGCGGTTAAATCCGCAATCGAGGTCTATGTCAACGGCTCGTTTGTCGGTTATTCCCAGGGCTCAATGACTCCCCACGAATTTGATATCACGAACTTCCTTACCGCCGGTAAAAACACCGTTGCGGCTAAGGTTTACCGTTATTCCGACGCTCAGTATCTTGAGGATCAGGATATGTGGCTTCTGTGCGGTATTTACCGTGAGGTATATATCTTCGCCGAGCCTAAGGTCTGTGTACGCGATTTCTTCATCACGACCGACCTTGACGCCGAGTATAAAAACGCCGACGTCAACCTTGAAATTCAGGTCAACAACTATCATTCTCAGGCCAAAAAGGCAACGGTAAAGGCGTTCTTTGAAAAGGACGGCAAAAGAACCGAAATCGGCTGTAAAGAATTTGAAGCGGCGAAGGGCGCAAACAAGATTAATCTCTCCTGCTTCGTTGAAAATCCCGAAAAGTGGAGTGCCGAAACGCCGAATCTTTACAGGCTTGTAATCGAGCTTTCGGTTGATAATGAAGGCAAGAGCTATAAGACGGTCCGTTTCGGCTTCAAAAAGGTTGAAATCGTCGGTGAGAAGATACTCTTCAACGGTCAGCCTCTTATGATAAGGGGCGTCAACCGGCACGATTTCGACCCCGATCACGGCTGGGCTGTCCCGAGGGAAAGATATCTTCAGGATTTAAGCCTTATGAAGAAGGCTAACATAAATTCAATCCGTACCTCGCACTATCCCGACGACCCGTATCTCTACGAGCTTTGCGACGAATACGGTTTCTACGTTATGGACGAGTGCGACCTTGAAACTCACGGCGTAAGGCGCAAGGGCGTTCCCGGCAGCAATCCCGTCTGGACGGGCGCAGTTGTCGACAAAATGGAGCGTATGGTGCTTCGTGACAGAAACCATCCCTGCGTATTTATGTGGTCGCTCGGCAACGAGGCAGGCGACGGCGACAACTTCAAAAAGATGAAGGAAGCCGCATTAAAGCTTGACAGCACCCGTCAGTTCCACTATGAGGGCGACTTTGACTTTACAAAGAGCGACGTTATCTCGAGAATGTATCCGATGGCAGATACCATGGAGAAGCTCGGCACACGCACGCCCATTGAAATCACGCTTTACGACAATATTGCAAATGCGCTTGCCGCCGACTCAAAGCCCATTCCGAAGGAAGCCTACACAAAGCCCGTACTGCTCTGCGAATACGCCCATGCGATGGAAAACAGCCTCGGCAATTTCCAGGAGTTTATGGACGACTTTGAGAAGTACGACAACATGTGCGGCGGCTACATCTGGGACTTTGTCGATCAGGCTATCAGATACAAGGCCGAGGACGGCGACCACTGGCTTTACGGCACCGATTTTGAAAAGAAGGAACCGAAGAAGCCGTTCACTCTTCCCAATACAACCGCAGTTACCGGCTCGAACACCTATTTCTGCGCCAACGGCATTATTGCCGCCGACAGAAAGCCGCATCCGTCATGGTATGAGGTAAAGAAGGTTTACAGCGAAATCAAGCTTGAAGCAAAGGACCTTGAAAAGAAGCTCTTTACGCTTAAGAACAAGCACCTTTTCACCGACCTTTCGGACTATGAAATAAAATGGGTTATCAATGCAGACGGCGTTGAGGTTGAAAACGGCAGCTTAGGCACGGTAACCGTTGCGCCGATGAGCGAAAAGGAAGTAGAGATTCCGTTCAAGTGCGACCTTTCCGAAAATAAGGAATACATACTTATCGTTTCCTATATCACTAAGGAGGATAAGCCCTACTGCGAAAAGGGCTACGAGCAGAGCTTCGACCAGTTCATACTGAAAGAAAAGGCAGAGGTTGAGGAAAAATGGCCGAATACCGAACTTATCTTTGTTGACCATAACGGCAAGGTTGTCGTTCAGAATGACAGCTTCTCGGTAGTTATCAAGGAAGGCAAGATTGTATCGCTCAAATATGATGAGAAGGAATACGTAAAGAGCGAAATCAAGCCGAATTTCTTCAGAGCCGTTACCGACAACGATTTGTCAACGCTCAACTTTATGCCGCCTCTTATTCCGATGCACCCGTACTACCGCTGGCAGAAGGCGACCGAAAAGCTCTGGGGCAAGCTGGCCGACATTGAGCAGAAGAGAAGCGGCGAGGTTGTAATCAAATACAGCTGGGACGTAATCTCGATGAACGACGTTCACTCGGTAATCACCGTTTATCCCGACGGCAGACTTAAGTTCGAGCTTAAGGGTACTCCGAAGGGCGGCCCCGTGCTTCGTTTCGGTATGCAGTTCGGACTCGTCAAGGAGCTTGACTTTGTCAAGTGGTACGGCAGAGGTCCGCAGGAGACCTATTCCGACCGTAAGACCGGCGCGAAAATCGGCATCTGGGAAAAGAGCGTCAACGACCTTGAGCATCATTATATGCGACCGCAGGAGAACGGTAACCGCGTTGATATACGCTGGGTTGAGCTGTTCAACGCAGACGGCTCGAAGGGACTTAAGTTCACCGCTCCCCTTTCAACTCCGCTTGAATTCAGCGCGTGGCACTACACCCAGAACGAGCTTGAGGCGGCGACGCACATTCACAAGTTAAAGCACTCGGATATCACGACCTTTAACTTCGACCTTGCGCAGATGGGCGTGGGCGGCGATATGCCGGGCGACGCAAAGGTACGCGAACCCTATATCCTCCACCCGAACAAGGAATATGATTATTCCTTCACGGTTGAACCGATAAAATAAGCAAACAAAAATCCCCCTCAGACGAGGGGGATTTTCAATATTTTACCTTCACTTATTCATTTTCGGATTATCTGTTCTGCCCAGCAGATAGTCAACCGAAACCTTATGATAATCTGCAAGCTTGATAAGTATATGAGTAGGAATATCAACGTCACCGCGCTCATAATTCGAGTAAACTCTCTGCGAGCACATAAGTATCTCACTCATCTGCGTCTGCGTCATATCCTTATCCTCACGCAAATCACGAATTCGCCTGTACATACAATCACTGCCTTTCACCTATGTAATGATTATACTTTCAGCGAACTGTTCGCTAACGTTTTAGCGAAAAATTCACTAAAACTGATTGACAGTGTGCTGTATTGATGGTATTATTGTTTTGTAAGCATTTTATAGTATTATGTTTATTATCCTTCTAAGGAGGTTTATTATGAAAAACACAAGGAAACTGTTAGCAATCATGTTAGCGCTTGTATTAGTAATTGGAATTATGCCGCTTTCGGCGGTTAATTCGTTTGCCGACTCTACGGTTTATACAAGTGCAGACGGAAGGTGGAAGTATCAGGTACTTGAAGACAATACCGTATGCATTTATTCGGGCGATCCTCTTGCCTGTGCGTATTTAGGCTCGGAGACAGAAGTTGAGGTGCCTTCGGAAATTGACGGACATACTGTAACTGAAATTGGAGTGTCTGCTTTTGATTCTTGCAGCAGAATTACAAAAATTACCATACCGTCAACCATAGAGCGTTTAGGAATATATGCGTTCAATGGTTGTAAATCGTTGGTTGATATAAACGTCCCGAATAGCATTACGGATATACCAACCGGAGCTTTTCGTAATTGCAAAGCGTTAAGCGATATTGACTTGCCTTACGGAATTGAAAAAATCGGCGAGGGTGCTTTTAGCGGCTGCACTTCTCTTGAATACATTGAAATACCCGAAAGTGTTACCGAAATAGGAGCGGGTTGCTTTTCGGGTTGCACTGCTTTGACGGGTGTTGGCTTTCCAAGCGGAATAACAACTTTTTCCGCAGGCCTTTTTGATGGATGCACATCTCTGGAAAGCATAACGGTTCCCGACAATGTTGTAACTCTGGAAAACGAAGTGTTTTCATATTGTGAATCGCTTTCACAGGTCGTTTTACATGACGGCATTACACAGATAGGAGAACGCGCTTTTTACCGCTGCTCCGGATTAAAAGACATTGAAATTCCAAACGGAGTAACAACAATAAAAGAAGAAACGTTTGCAGACTGTAACAATTTGAAATCTGTAATCTTGCCGGATTCTCTTGAGAATATCGATGTATGGGCGTTTTTCTCGTGCAGTTCTCTTAACCGG
This sequence comes from Clostridiaceae bacterium, assembly GCA_030530095.1. Classification (GTDB taxonomy): domain Bacteria; phylum Bacillota; class Clostridia; order Oscillospirales; family Acutalibacteraceae; genus Fimenecus. The sequence continues at coordinate 149,998 of JAUMVO010000001.1, read as the reverse complement.
ATTCTGATTCCCGAAAGCGTAACTCAAATTGCCGCCTCGGCATTTGACAGATCCGCACTTTACTATGTTTTAGGATATAGCGGAACATATGCCGAAGAATATCCTGATGTTTACACATCTCAATATATGAATGAATTAACGTTTATTCCGATTGACGATTATGACTGCGAAAACGGAACTCATTGTAATTATGTCGTTTATGACGATGAAGGCGTTACCTGTGAATGTATGATTTGCGGTGAAGGCTTCTCTGATGAGCTTCCCACACTGACAGATTCCGAGCAGGTCGATTTTCTCGTTCCCGCAGTAGATACCGGTACAAGTTACGATTGTTACTTTAACGTTGCACAAACCGGCTTTTACACCTTTGAGTTTGAAGGGGCAGAATGCAGCGCCGTTGATATTTGTATCGGTAGCGAATCGCAAGAAGGATATTGGTACGGATATGCCACTACCGAGCATTTTGAAGTACCGCTGATGTTTGAAGAGAATGTGAATTATTTATTATTCTTCAGAACAGACGGTCTGCCGGAAAGCGACAGCTTCAGTGTTAAAGTCAACTTCAACGGTGAACACCGTGTTGAATCGTTCCCCGATATGCCCGAGGACGCTTGGTATTACGAAGCCGCAATGTACAACTCGGACAGAGGCTTTATTACGGGCTATAAAAACGGGAATTTCGGCGGCGCCGATAAACTGCAAAGGCAGGACTTTATAGTTGTGCTTTCACGCATCAGCGGTTTTGATGAGGAAGTCTTTTCAAGCCCGTTTATGGCAACAAAAATGACCGATGTTGCGCAGAGCTCATATTATGCAGCCGCTGTTAATTGGGCGGCATACAACGGCATTATGACAGGTTATAACAACGGCAAATTCGGTGTTGGCGACGCCATAACCAGAGAGCAGGTTGTAACCATTCTTTACAGATATTTCTGCTCACCCGAGGTTACGGGAGCGGAGAAAACGCTCGCCACGTTTGCAGACGCCGGCAGCATAAGCGGCTTTGCAAAGGACGCTATGGTCTGGGCAATTCAGAACAATATAATCAGCGGCAAGAACGCAACGACGCTTGCACCGACCGCCACCGCCTCGAGAGCTGAAATCGCTACGATTATAATGCGTATGGACAAGGCAGGTATGTTTGATTAAAACAATAATACACAAAACGAAAAGGACGGCGAAATTCGCCGTCCTTTTTAATTTTACTTTTTATTCAGCTTACGCCCAGGGGTCCTTCGACCTGGGAACGCGGATGTCCGACAGGAAGGTGTGTCCCCACAGACACCAGGTACCGTCGCCCTTTTCGCGCAGGGTAACCTGACGCAGCGAATCGGCGCCCGAGGATTTGAGATAAAGCGTGGCGTAATGCTCGTTTGAATACGAATACGGATTGTCGCTTACCTCAATGCTGTACGGAGCGTCGGGAAGCGTATAGTCGTTCTCGGGGCTTGTGCCCTCGAAATACGAGCGGATGACGTAGTCCTTTTCCTCAAGTCTGTCGCGGATGAACTGCTTGTCAAGATTTGAGAGTGGCTGAGGTCCCTTGAGATAATCAATCATCTCAAACGTCGCTTCGGGATCGTTTTCGTACTGCAGAAACGCAAGTACGCTTAACGCCGCCGTCTTGAACGGCGTGGACATATCCGCCATTGACTTAAGCTCATAAACGTTCGTCGGCAACTTGTCAAACGTAATAACTTCAACCTTGTTCATAATACCCTCCTTAAAACCTCAGATGGAATTCAGATCGTAAGGCGTTTTCTGATAAACGAAATAGTTCAGCCAGTTCTGGAACAGCAGACAGCCCGTGCCGCGCCAGGTGTTTCTGGGCACCTGTCTCGTGTCGTCGTTAGGAAAATAATTGTATGGCATCTTGATATCAAGTCCCTTACCCAGATCCCTGAAATATTCCTTTGCAAGCGTGTCGCTGTCGTACTCGGAATGTCCCGTACAGTAGAAATTGCGGCATGCCATATCGCTGATAAGATGCACTCCCGCCATATCGGAATACGAAAGTATCTGTAAGTCCTTAACCTTGATAACGTCCTCTTTTCTCGTTTCGGTGTGACGTGAGTGAGGAACGAAATAGCGGTCGGAAAAACCGCGCAGAAGCGGGTGGTAGAGGTCGAGCGGATAGTGCTCGAAAATTCCGAATTTCTTCTCATCAAGCAGGTGCTTCGGTACGCCGTATCTGTGGTAAAGCGCCGCCTGAGCGCCCCAGCAGATATTGTAGGTCGAGTAGACGCTTTTAGCCGCCCAGTCGAATATTTCACAAAGCTCGTCCCAGTAGTCAACCTCTTCGAAATCCATAAGCTCGACGGGCGCGCCCGTGACTATCATGCCGTCAAATTTCTTTTCCTTAACGTCGTCAAAGGTCTTGTAAAATTTGAGCATGTGCTCCTGCGAGGTGTGCTTCGAGGTATGCGAGGTAACCTGCAAAAGCTCTATGTCAACCTGAAGCGGCGAATTACTCAGAAGTCTTAAAATCTGAGTCTCCGTTTCAATCTTGGTCGGCATTAAATTAAGAATAATAATCTTAAGCGGACGTATGTCCTGAGTAGTCGCGCGCGTTTCGGTCATAACAAAGATATTTTCCAGCTCGAGCGAGTGATGCGCGGGAAGTCGGTCGTCAATTTTAATGGGCACACTGTCCACCTTCTTTCGTTTGGATTTTTAGTATTTTAACACAAAAACATAAATATATCAACTCGGAAATTATTGTATTGGAAACGAGGAAACCCTTTCGGGTCAGGCGTATTCCCTGCCCGTCGCTGACGAGATAACCGTCGGTGGCGTATTTTTCGGCTTTTTTACGCATATTATCGGGGATTGAAATGCCAAATTTTTTCTTAAGCTCTCCTTCGTCAAGACCGTCGGTAAGGCGTAAACGGAGCATCGCGTACTCGCCCAAATCCCCGCCTTCGCCGTCGGCTTCGGGTGAAATTCCGTTAATGAAGCCCTCGGCGCTTCTCGGGTAGTAAAAGCGTTTACCGTCAATAAACGAATGAGCCGCCGCGCCTATGCCGAGATATTCCTCACAGTTCCAATATTTAAGATTGTGACGGCTTTCAAAACCGAGTTTTGCAAAGTTTGAAATCTCATACTGCTTGTAGCCGTGACTGTCAAGATAATCGCACATAAACAGATACATATCGCTGACAGCGTCGTCATCGGGAAGACTGAGCGTTTCCTGCATTCTTTCAAAGGGCGTTCCTTCCTCGATTTTGAGTATATATCCGCTTATGTGGCTTACGTCCTGCGAAATGCAGAAGTCAAGCGTGGATTTAAGGCTTTCCCGAGTGCTGTCGGGAATGCCGAGCATAACGTCAAGCGATATATTGTCAATTCCCGCTGATTTTATGCTTTTAATAACGCTTTCAATTTCGCTTCTGTCGGCGCGTCTGCCTAAGCGTTTGCGTTCCGAGTCATTTGCCGACTGCAAACCTAAGGAAATGCGGTTGACACCTGCAGCTTTCAGCTTTTCGAATATACCGTTCTCAAGCGAGTGCGGATTGCACTCCACGGTAATTTCGGCTCCGCTGTCAATACGGAAATCCCGCTTCGCAGCTTCGATAATATCGGCAAGTATATCCCCGCCGAGCAGCGACGGAGTGCCGCCGCCCAGATACAGCGTGTCGGCAGTTCTCCCGTATTTTTCGGCGGCTGAATGCAGTTCTCTGATTACCGCCGCGGCGTATTTTGCCCTCGTTGCTTCATCCGAACGAAACGAATAAAAATCACAGTACGGACATTTTGAAGCGCAGAACGGAATGTGAATATAAATTCCTATGTTGTTCATATCAGACATTTATAAAGCTGACTCTGTGGCCCGTGCTTTCAATATAGCGGTTAATATCGGCAAAGCTCATAAACACCGTAGCCGTATTGTCGTTGGGATGAAAGCCGAGCCTTACGTCGTCCTTCAGGTCGCGGTCAAAATATACCTCGACGGCGTCGTTTACGTCGTTGATTATGCCGAGCGGCGAAACCGAACCAGCGGTGACGTTGAGGTGCTTTTTCATTCTCTCGTCGGACGCAAAGGAAAGACGTGAGGAATTGATTTCACCGCGTATAAGCACTAAATCGGCGTTCTTTGAGCCTCTGAGCACGACGAGCATATGACGGTTGCCCTTGTAATCGCGAAGAAAAAGATTCTTGCAGATTTCGTCATTGTCATTTATGCCTGCTTCATCATATTCATCCATTGAAAATAAAGCCTTATGTTCGGTCAGCTCGTATTTAATATTCAGTTCGTCAAGCCGTGAGAGTATCTTTTCTCTGTCAGTCATCTAATTTAAGCACCGCCATAAACGCCTCCTGCGGCACCTCGACGGTACCGAACTGGCGCATTCTCTTCTTGCCTTCCTTCTGCTTTTCAAGCAGCTTCTTCTTACGCGTGATGTCGCCGCCGTAGCACTTTGCAAGAACGTCCTTACGCATAGCCTTGACGGTCTCACGGGCAATTACCTTGCCGCCGATTGCAATCTGAATCGGGATTTCGAACATCTGACGCGGAATATTTTCCTTAAGTCTTTCGGCTATACGTCTGGCTCTCGGATAAGCCTTCTCGGAGTGAATAATGAACGAAAGCGCATCAATCATATCGCCGTTGAGAAGCACGTCAAGCTTGACGAGCGTAGCCTTCTGATAGCCCTTCATTTCATAGTCAAACGAAGCGTAACCGCGCGTTCTCGACTTAAGCACGTCAAAAAAGTCGTAGATAATCTCGTTGAGCGGAAGCGTGTATTTAAGGTCAACGCGGTCCGCGTCAAGGTATGTCATACCCTCATAGTTACCGCGTCGGTCCTGACACAAATCCATTATTGCGCCGACGTATTCGGGCGGCGAATAGATATGCGATTCAACTACGGGCTCCTCGGCAAAATCGACCGTCGCGGGGTCGGGATAATTGCAGGGATTGTCGATTTCAACGACCGATTTGTCGGTCAGATGTATTTTATAAATAACGCTCGGAATTGTAGTAACGAGGTCGAGATTATATTCTCTTTCAAGACGTTCCTGAATTATTTCAAGATGTAAAAGTCCCAGAAATCCGCAGCGGAAACCGAAGCCCAGCGCGCCCGAGGTTTCGGGCTCGTAGGACAGCGCGGCATCGTTAAGCTGAAGCTTTTCAAGCGCGTCGCGGAGATTTTCGTAGTCAGCGCCGTCGGCGGGATAAATACCGCAGAATACCATCGGATTAACCTTTCGGTATCCCGGCAGAGGCTCGCTTGCGGGATTCTCGGCCGTCGTAACCGTGTCGCCGACTCTCGCGTCGGAAACGGTCTTGATTGAAGCGGTGATATAGCCTACCTCGCCCGACGAGAGGCATTTGCACGGCTCGAGCGAAGTCGCACGCATATATCCCGTTTCGACTACGTTGAACTCTGCGCCCGTCGCCATCATTCTCATAGTGTCGCCGGGTTTGATTGAGCCGTCCATTACGCGCACGTAAACTATAACTCCGCGGTAGCTGTCGTAAATCGAGTCGAATATCAGCGCCCTCAGCGGCTTGTCGTCGTGATTTTCGGGCGGGGGAACCAGCTTTACGATTTCCTCGAGCACCGCGCCGACATTCTCGCCCGTCTTGGCCGATACTCTCGGCGCTTCGAGGCAGGGAATGCCGATAACGTCCTCTACCTCCTGCGCAACACGCTCTGGATCGGCGGCAGGAAGGTCGATTTTATTGATAACGGGTACGATTTCAAGATTGTGGTCAAGCGCAAGATAGGTGTTTGCAAGCGTCTGAGCCTCAATGCCCTGCGACGCGTCAACTATAAGCACCGCGCCCTCGCATGCGGCAAGGCTTCTCGAAACCTCGTAGTTGAAGTCGACGTGGCCGGGAGTGTCTATAAGATTAAGTTCATAGGTCTTGCCGTCATTAGCCTTGTAGTCGAGCTTTACGGCATGCGCCTTAATCGTAATTCCCCTCTCGCGTTCAAGATCCATATTGTCTAAGAGCTGCTCCTCCATATCGCGGATTGCGACAGAGTCGGTCAGCTCAAGAAGACGGTCGGCAAGTGTGGACTTGCCGTGGTCGATATGGGCGATTATTGAGAAATTGCGTATGTTTTCTTTCTTGTCGGACATAGTGTTTATTCCTCGTTAATTATTTCAAACAGTTCGTTAAGTCTGTCGGTTTTGCCTTCCAGATAAAGCCAGCCGAAAAGCGCTTCAAGTCCCGTCGCGTAGTGGTAATCGCCGCTGGACTGATTCTTCGGCGTGTGGTGGGGATGAGCATTCCTGCCGCGGCGGAAAACGTCGTTTTCCTCTTCTGTGAGAAGCGGAAGAATTTTCTTGACTGCCTCGCTCTGAGCCAGCGCATTTACGCTGTCGGCAGAAAGTTTGTGAAGCTTGCCCGCGGGAAGCGATGAGCTTTTTACAAGCCTTTCACGCACCATAAGCGAATACACCGCATCACCCAGAAACGCAAGAGTCAGAGAGTTGTATGAATTAGGATTGTTCATTATTGAATCCCTCCACCGCCTTTCGGCGGTCCCCCTCCCTTTGACAAGGGAGGCTGTTTACGGAATATAGTCGAATTCAAGGTCATAAATTGACACTGTATCGCCCTCGTGAATGCCCTGCTTTATAAGCTCGTCAATGATGCCCGTGGACTGCAGGACGTTCTGGAAATACTGAAGCGACTCGTAGTCGTCGGGATCGGTCTTCATAAGAATCTTGTTAAGCCATTCAGCCTCGACAATATATACGCCGTCCTCAACCGTAACCCTGAAGCCGTTATTCTTTTTCTGCAGCAGGATTTCCTGCGGTATTTCCTCGGCTTCGTAACGCTTTACGGGCGGAAGCTCGGCAAGCTTTGCCGCCACCGCGTTTATAAGCTCCTTAGTGTTGTGCTTTATCGGAGCGCATATTTCGTAATACTCATAGCCCTTACCGGTTATGTAATCGCGGAAGGTTTTCAGCTGTTCATCGGTCGCGAGGTCAATTTTGTTGCCCGCGACAATCTGAGGACATTTTGCCAGGTCGGGATTGAATCGTTCAAGCTCGGAATTAATCTTTTCAAAGTCATCTATGGGATCCCTGCCCTCGCTGCCCGCAACGTCAACTATATGAACGAGCATACGGCAACGCTCGACGTGACGCAGGAATTCGTGGCCCAGACCTATACCCTCTGCCGCGCCCTCGATAAGACCGGGAATGTCAGCCATTACAAAGCTGTTTTCGGGGCCCATTGAAACAACGCCGAGAACGGGAATTATGGTAGTAAAGTGGTAGTCGCCTATTATAGGCTTCGCCTCGCTGACAACGGAGAGAAGCGAAGACTTACCGACATTTGGGAAGCCCAAAAGTCCGACATCGGCTATAAGCTTCAATTCAAGAGTGACCTCCCACTCCTCGCCGGGTGCGCCTGATTTCGCAAAGCGCGGAGTCTGACGCGTGCTCGTCGCAAAGTGGCAGTTGCCCCAGCCGCCCTTGCCGCCCTTGGCAGCAATAAACGGCTCGTCCGAAGACATATCGGCCATAACGACGCCGCTCTCAACCTCGCGTATTACAGTACCTCTCGGAACCCTGATAACAAGGTCGGGCGCCTTCTTGCCGTTACAGTGAGAGCCTCTGCCGTTCTCACCGTTTTGCGCCTTGTACTTGCGCTTATAGCGGAAATCGGCAAGGGTTGAGATATTGTCGTCAACCTGAAAGACAATGTTTCCGCCGCGTCCGCCGTCGCCGCCGTCGGGACCGCCCGCCGCAACGTATTTCTCACGGTGAAACGCAACTGCACCGTCGCCGCCGTTACCTGCTTTTATTAAAATTTTCGCCTTATCAACAAACATAATATTTCCTTTTCGAACAAAATGTTTTATAAACCGAACAAAAGTTGTCAAAATATTTTATCATAAATTTAATTATATATAAATAGAAAAAGACGATTTTTTTGCTACTTTTTTGTTCGTCACTATAAATTGTGTGTAAATATATTGACAACCACAATATATTGTGTTAATATGCAGATGAACAGGAAAATCAGAATAATTTGCAGAAAAACATTTGTTTTGTATTTTTGTGAGTAAAGTCCACATACTTGGACTTATCTCGGAATTTTTTCGAACATTTGTATTGACAAATCTGAAATACCTGCTATAATGAGGCTGTAATCAACAAGAACAAATGTTCACAAACACCGAACGTTACCGATTGGAGGAAAATAAAATGATTATGTTAAAGACTTTAGTTGAGTTCGCACTTGTAGTATTACTGATATACGGTTTTGCTCACGAAAAGCAGATGATCGAATTTGAGCAGCTGCTTAAGAAGGCTATCGTTATCAGGTATCGCCTTTACAAAAAGAATAAGAGACTTGCCGAAATGCGTAAAAACCGTGAGTTCAAACTCGTAAACGGCGGAAAGCAGGCGGCAAAGGCAAACGCCGATTCTCTTTACGTTGCATAAGATTTTTCCATAATTTGTTTTCCCACTCTTTCTTTTTTCACACAACAAAACAGGCCGGGGCGTATGCTTCGGCTTGTTTTGTTTTTATTTTTGTGATAGAATACTGAAAATCGTTATTTACCGTATGCACAGGAGAATTGTTTTGAACGAAAAGAAGAAGGAAATAATAAAGCTTATAATCAAACTCGCCGTGATTTTGGTTATCGCGGCGCTTGTTGCGATAAACTACAACACGCTGACGAATATCGACATCCGTCAGCTCGTCGCGTCGTCCAAAAACGAGCTTACTGCGGCTGCGACTATAGTCGGAATATACGGGCTCAAGGGCATCGTTTTCGTCATACCTGCGTCGCTGATATACATTTCGGTCGGTATGGCTTTTTCGCCGCTTAAGGCGGTTGCCGTAAATATGCTCGGTATTTCACTTGAAGTTATTGTGTCGTATCTCTTCGGCATTATGCTCGGCGGAGAATATGTTGAGAATCTGCTTAAAAAGAACAAGGGCGGCAGGAAGCTGCTTGAATTAAAGCAGCAGAATAAGCAGTCGTCGGTATTTATCGTCAGACTTCTGCCCGTATTTCCCATTGACTTTGCAAGTCTGTTCTTCGGCTCGGTAAAGTTCTCGTTTCCTAAGTATTTTATTCTCTCCGTTCTCGGTATAGCGCCGCGCGTAATACTGTTTACTCTGCTGGGTGACAAGGTTTACGACCTTATTCCGATGAAGCTGATTATAACCGTGATTCTCGCCCTGCTGCCCGTTGCGGCGGTTGCAATTCTCGTTAAATGGATTATATCAAAAAAGAAAAGCCGCGACGAAAACGGCGGGCTTGTTGAAAAACAGGACCAAATATGATAAAATGATTTTATTAATTTCAAAGGGGAATAAAACATGATAAACGAAAGCGTTAAGAAGCTTGTCTGCTACGGACTTGAAACCGGACTTATTAAGGACTGCGACAAAGTTTACGTTACCAACAGAATACTTGAGACGCTCGGTCTCGACGAGTACGACGAGCCTCAGGAAAGCTATGAGAACGTCAATCTTGAGCAGACGCTCAAAGAGCTTCTCGACTTTGCGGTTGAAAAGGGAATTATTGAGAACAGTATCGTTTACCGCGATTTGTTTGATACAAAGCTTATGGCGTGCCTTATGCCGATGCCTCACGAGGTGATTGAAAAATTCAACGCGCTGTATAAAGAGAGCCCCGAAAAGGCAACGGAGTATTTTTATAAGCTCAGCTGCGATTCGGACTACATACGCCGTTACAGAATAGTTAAGGACATACGCTGGGTTGTACCGTCGCAGTACGGCGATATCGACCTTTCGATAAACCTTTCCAAGCCCGAAAAGGACCCGAAGGCAATAGCGGCTGCCAAGAACGCAAAACAGAGCGGCTATCCGAAATGCCTGCTTTGTAAGGAATGCGAAGGCTACGCAGGCAGGGCGAACTTCCCCGCACGTCAGAATCACAGGGTTATTCCCATTACAATAAACAATTCCGCGTGGGGCTTCCAGTACTCCCCTTACGTTTACTATAACGAGCACTGTATCGTCTTTAACGGCGAGCATGTGCCGATGAAAATCGAGAGAGCGACCTTCTCAAAGCTTTTCGATTTTGTTAAGCTTTTCCCCCACTATTTCCTCGGCTCAAATGCCGACCTGCCGATAGTCGGCGGTTCAATTCTTTCGCACGACCACTATCAGGGCGGTCACTACACCTTTGCGATGGCTAAGGCGCCAATCGAAAAGCGCTTTACCGTAAGCGGCTTCGAGGACATCGAAGCGGGTATAGTTAAATGGCCTTTGTCGGTTATCAGACTTCGCGGCAAGGACACCGAGAGAATAATCGAGCTTGCCGATATCATACTCGGCAAATGGCGCTCCTATACCGATGAGGCGGCGTTTATCTTCGCCGAGACTGACGGTGAAAAGCACAATACTATCACGCCGATTGCTCGTAAGGTCGGCGATACTTACGAGCTTGACCTGACGCTTCGCAACAATATAGCGACCGAGGAATTCCCGCTTGGCGTTTATCACCCGCATCAGGAATATCACCATATCAAGAAGGAAAACATCGGTCTTATCGAGGTTATGGGACTTGCAGTTCTGCCGTCAAGACTTAAGGATGAGCTTGCGCTTCTCGCCGATTACATAGTCGAGGGCAAGGACATACGCTCAAACGAAACGCTTGAAAAGCACGCCGATTGGGTTGACGGATTCAGACCGAATTATCCCGATATCAACCGCGACAACGTTGACGAAATACTCAAAGCCGAGGTCGGCAAGGTGTTCGTCGGAGTTCTCGAGGACGCGGGCGTTTACAAGTGCACGCCCGAGGGCAGAGAGGCGTTTGACAGGTTTATTGAAACAATATAGTTGATAAAATCATTAAAGCTCCCTCTTGTAGGGAGCTTTTTGCATGACAAATTTGAGTTTGTCGGGGAGAAGTAGGATAGGACACCAGCCTCCCTTGTCAAAGGGAGGGGGACCGCCGTACGGCGGTGGTGGGATTCCTTTTTATTGTTATATCAAGCTTTCTTGAATCCCCTCGCCAGCGTTCGCTGGCCCTCTCCCCTTTAACAAGGGGCGCTGAATGCTCGCCGTCAATCGCATCGAAAAACTCCGATTTGGCGAGGAAATTAACAACGGACGGTTCGTTGAACCGTCCGTTATTTTTTATTTCAATTTAATTGTCGCGTTGTTATCCGACCAGCCCTTATTGTTGCCGATGGTATTCAGCAGCATATCGGTAAGGTTGGGCTTTATGCCGTCCTTTGCAAGCTTCTTTGAAGCAATATTAAGAACAGGCCTGAAGCGCTTTAAGAATCTTGCAATAACGGTGTATTCGGGCGTGCCTTCCACATAGGGCTGATCGCCCTTGAAAATGTCACGCGCAAGCTCGCCCGTAAAGTCGCAGAATTTCTTGTCTTTGATTTCCTTGGGAACACGGATTAAAAGCTTTCTGCCGAGCTGTGCGAAGGTGTTGGTGTTAAAAATCTTTGTCGCAAATCTCTTGAAGAAGCTGTCGCCCGAAAGAGCGCGGCGTATGCGGTTGGGCGCCGCCCAGACAGCGCGGTCATCGAAATATTCCTCCGTCGTTCTGCCGCCCTTGTCCCAGTCAAATTCGGGAACGTCGATGCTCTCGGCGGTAACGGTAGCTTCGTCTTCAATTGTGATTTTTCTGTATTTACCGGGACTGCCGACAAGCACGCTCGTGCAGATATCGACGAACTTGTTACCCGACTCTGAGTAGAATTCATTTATCGACTGAATGTGCATATGACCCGTCAGTGCGAGATTTACGCCGTTGTCGGCAAGGAACGAAGCGACCTTGCGCCAGTCCTTTATATGTGCGTCGCCGATAAGATCAAATACGGGAACCGACGGAATAATCGGATAATGGTTTATGCAGAAAACGAAGCAGCCGTCAGCCTTTGCCCTGTCGATCTGGACCTTCGCCCATTCAAGAAGGCGGTCGTCAATACTGCCCTTGGTTTCGCGGTTTGAGTCGCAGTTGAAGGCTATCATCCTGACATCCTTCGCCACCTGCGCTACGTAGGAATGGGTTTGCTTATCGACTGCCAGAGCCTCGGACAGACCGAATTCGTAGTAAAGTCCGTAAAGCTCCTCAAAGGTAGTCGGCTCAACGGGAACGTAATTCTCGCCGACATAGCCGCGCGGATTGTCGTTGTAATCGTGGCCCGCGGTAATCACGTAAACCTTTTTGCCCGCGTCTTTAAGGCGGTTAAGTTCTTTTACAAAGCCTATGTGGCTCTGCTTTTCGCCGTCCTTTGAAAGATCACCGGGAATGATAACGGTATCAATTTCCGTGTCCTTTATAATCTCGTCAAAGGTCGCGTGAACTATCCTGCTCGACTCCGCGAGACAGTACATCTCGTTTTTCATATAGTCGTCGAGCGCCTTACCCTCACAGCCGAGCGAAGGCTCAAAATAATGGGTGTCCGTAACAAGGTAAAACTTAAAGGGGTTCATTGGGAAGCTCCTTCCTTTTTATATAAGCGAGATTAAAATGTCAATATCTTCAAGTCTGATTCGTTTTGAGCAGATATATGTTTTGTATTCTCCGCTCTGCGTTTTTTTGGTCGGACTGAATTTTCCGTATGTCGAGGTAACTATCGTGCCGTCATCAAGCACTACGTTTCCGCAGTAACCCGTGTCTGCATTTGCCCGATACTCCGGCTTTTTCTGTCCGTCCTGATATATATGAGCGAGTTTGATGCGATACATACCCTCAAACCCCTGCTTGATGTCCTCGTAGTCGCCTACCCAGGCAACCCAGCCCTCGCTCGTCCATTTCTTTGTGTTGAAGGGATTGAAGCCGATTGCCTTTCTCGCCTTCTCTCCTCTTTCAATTGAACGGAAGGTGATGAAAAGTCTGCCGTCCTTCGTCCATTCCGCCTTATGACGTTCACCGTTGAGCGAAGCAGTTGCCTCAAACGGCTCTGCCCAGGTCTTGCCCTCATCAGCCGAGAAGGAAACAAGCGAGTTCATCTTTTTCGAGTTTGAGCGGGCGATTATCAGCAGCTCGTCTCCCTCGCCGCCTTCGCTTCTGATGCACTCAACCTCGCACATCTGAGCCTTCTCTTCAATATCGCGGTAAGCGCTCATATACTTTTCGGGAACACTCCACTGAGGATTGCCCGCTTCGTCGAAGGTGAGTATAGTCTTGTAATTATAAAAATCGGCGTCGTGGAAAAGTCCCATCCACTTGTCGACGAATTCGCCGTTTTCCTTAAGCTGAGTAAGGCTTGCCATGGCGACAATCGGAATTACGGGATATTCGGAATCCTTGTCGTAGAAGCGCTCAAATTCCGTCCACGTTGAGCCTTCGTCTGTTGACAGTGAGCAGTTGAAGCCGCCGTCGGTGGTCATACCGGGCCACTTCGGATTGGCTGAAATCAGTATCAGTTTCTCGCTGCCGTCGGTGAATTTAAGGCGGTATATTGTCGGCGTCTCAAGCGAGCTTTCCCAGCTCTTCGGTGTGTTTTCGACCGATGATGTCCAGCTTTTGCCGCCGTCTTCGCTGATTTTATTGAGTATAGCGCCCTTGCCGTGTCCCTGCGGATAAACGGTCAGTATATTGCCGTTGTTCAGAAGCACGCTGTCGGGATGCGCGAGATAGTCCGCAGAATCGTCGACTGTCGTATAATCGAAAAGGTATTCGTACTGTGAGGGAAGGTTGATAGGAGTCGCGCTTAAATCAAGTTCCTTAATCGTATAATCACCTCCGCTGAATCCCGTCTGAGAATAAATACAAAGCCCTGCAAGCACTGCCAGAACAAGCGCAACTGCTGTAATTAATATCAGTTTGACGCGGTTTACCGGCTTTTCGGCATTTTTAGTTTTCAACGTTAATCCCCCCTGTTTATATCGGTAAGAATGAAAGCGCAAGTCCGCTGATAACGGCACACGCGTAAAGCAGACCTACTACCTTAAAGTTTTCTTTTATATGATGATTCTCGCGGAACATAACTATAAGTCCCGCCCCCGCGCCCGTACACAGTCCCGCAACGACCGACGCAAAGCTGATTACGCCGTCGAGATAGAGCTCGGTAATGAATATCGACGCCGCGCAGTTCGGAATAAGACCTATAAGCGCCGCGACAAAGGGCTGAAGCACGGAATTGGTCAGCATCAGCTTTTCAAGTCTTTCAATGCCCAGAAGTTCAACCGCGAAGTTGAGAATAAACACGATAATAACAAGGAATACAAGCGTCTTGGCCGTGTGGTGCAGGGCGGGCTTGAAGATGCCGCCGTGCTCGTCGTGGCAGCCGCAGTCCTTGCAGTGGTCCTCGATATGCTTCTCAGGACCGGGATGCTTTCTGAAAATAAGATTAATCAGATAGCCGAATACGATACCGATTATCACCTTGACCGCGAGAAGCTTGAGTATATCAAGCTTTCTGTCGGGGTGGGAGAGCATAATTATAACCGCTTCGTCACTCGTTGATAGATAGACCGCCAGCAGAGTGCCGATGCCGATAACGCCGTTTGAAAACAGGTTTGCCGAAAAAACGGAAAAGCCGCACTGCGGAATACAGCCGAGAAGCGAGCCTACGAGCGGTCCCGCCTTACCCGACGAGGCAAGCGCGTTGTTGATTTTCTCGCTCGCGTGATGTTCAAGCGCTTCCAAAAGCAGAAACGCAAAAAACAGAAACGGTATGAGCTTGGCGCAGTCAAACAGCGTATCTTTAACTATGTCAATAAATAACGCAAGAGTCATTTGTAATTATCTCCTTGTGATTCTGAGAATGAATTCTCCCTTTTCGGCGGGCAGCATAATTTCTATTGTGCCCTTTTCCCTTACGGCGGATTCTGCAGGCTGTGAGTTAACCTCAACCGCGTAGTCGTAATTCTCGTTCATACACGCAAGAATAACGCTTCGGCTGTCACTGTTGTGTTCAATGACCGCTTCGAGCTTGTCAAAGCCTTCGGACCATTTCTGTCTGTCCGTAAAGCAGTCAAAGCCCGCAGTCAGCGTACCCGGTTTATAATAGGCCATAGCCCAGAGATTTACGGGTGACGAAAGGCCGCCGAAGTTATGGAACCAGCCTCCCCTGCCCGTAGTAACCGACATCATCTCAAATGTGTAATACGAGTACTCAACCTCGCGTTTCCACGCTTCGAGCGCAGTTTCGGCTATCTTAAAAGCAAAATCGCTTTCACCTAAGTCGAGCATAGTCTTCCACACGAACCACTGATGCGAAAACCAGACGTTGCCGTTCCAGTATCCGTTGGTTGCAAAATAAGAAGCGGACATATCCACCGCCGAAATGCCGACACCGCTCATCATATCGTTCTTGATATGATTTATAAGTCTCTGACGCTTATCTGAGTCCGCGGCGCCCGCAATAAGCGGATAAATGCCGTCCATGGTCTTGTTGAGGTTTTCGCCGTTTCCGGTTTTCAGCTGTTCTTTGAACTCGCCGCAGTCACCGTGAACGACGTATGAATAATAACCTGCGTTTTCGTCCCAGGCATATTTATTGAGCGCTTCGGACAGCCTTTCAATGTCAGACTTATACTCAGCTGTATCGTCGGTCTTTCCGAGCTTTTTTGCAACCGTTGAGAGAATCTTCGCACAGCGGATAACCTGCGAGGATGAAATACACGGCGCGGTTTTCAGCTGATCGCCGCGTCGGTAAATCTCAGCCTGAGGCGGCAGATCGTCCATTCCCGAGCAGTTGTAGAAATAGTCAAAGGTAGTCGTAAGTCGGGTTTCAAATTTATCGGTAGTCGAGCCGTTTATCTTACCCGCGAGAAAATCGTAGAACATCTTTACGCGGTCATAGTATTTATAGAGCTTTTCCTTATCGTTTGTGCGGCAGAGCAGATCGTAATACTGATAAATATGCACCGGCACAGGTGAGCCGTGAAGCAAAAACGCGTAATCGGGGTTGTCCTTATCGCTGAGATATAAGTCAAGTATATACTCGGCAAGTTCCCTTGAATACTCATTCATCGCAAGTCCGATAAATCCCGAATCCCATGTGTAGAACGAATCCCAGCGCTTGCCCGGCGTATGGTGCACAACATATTCGCCGTGATGGTAAAGCGGATAAACCGTATTCATAAACAGCGCGGTTTTAAGAAGCTGATTGGAAAACTCGTACTTCTTACCCGCTGAGTTAAGGATGAACTTCTCTGCCTTATCTTTCGCGTTAATGTAGATTTCTTCGTACTCGTCGGTTGTTTTGTATTCGGTTACGCCCGACGAAATTACCGCGTATTCAACGTGGCTTTCGTTCGGCTTTATGAAAAGGGTATGCGCAAGGGTATTCTGATAAAAGCCCTCGTCGGAATGCTTTTCCCTGAACTCTCCCGAGAAGGTCTCGAGCATATTGTCAAAGCTCGGGTCGGGCTGAGATATTCTCGCCGTCGGTACGTCCTCAAGGCATCCCGTCGGAATCTCGCGGAAGCGCGTGTCCTTATTGAATGTGCGAAGGACGAACTCTTTTTCAATGCCTTCGTATTTCAGCTTGACTGTCGCGCCTTCGCTGTCGTTTTCGGTTTTTATATCGGGAAGGAAATTATTCTTAACGGTCTCGGTTTTAATTCTGTCTGCGTCGGATTTCTCGCAGACGGCGAAGAAGTCGAACTCAATACCGCCCGTTCCCTTTGAAACGAGGGTTAAGTCAAACGTGCCCTTTTCAAGTCTGCCGAGTTCAACAAAGGCAGTCATCGGGCTGTCGCACGGCGCGAAGCTGACGGTTTTTCCGTTGATTTCAAACCCGGAGCTTTTATCCGAGGTTGTCCTGTATCTTACCGCCATAACGGCGTCATTGTAATCATTCTCAAGTTCAAACCTATACTCAATTCTGTCGCCCGCTTCTTCACCCAATTTGGGGTATTTGGGCAGAATGTATCTGTTGTTGTCGCGGTCTCCGAGTCCCCTGTGTTCATAAAAGCGGTCGTCAAAGAATTCGCCCCTGTGCATTGCGTCCATGGTTTCTCTGTCCCACGGGCGCGGTGTAGCGTACTCGTAAACGGTATAGCTGTTCGCCTTTCTGAAATCGCACTTTTCGGGCAGAGTTAACTCAACGCGGTTTTCGGTCGGGAACTGAAGCGACGAAAAATAGTTGACCAGACAGTTCTGCATAAGCGCGGAATTGTTAAAAATCTCAGTTCTTACAAGCGTGCTCTCGTCATCAAGCCGTGTAAAAGACACGTCAGCGTAAATTACGTCCTTCCACTCAAGCTCCTGACGGTATGAGTAGTAGGAATAATCGCTCGCACATTCCCAGGGATGAACGCCGACAGGCAGCGTGACGTTGGGCACCTTCGCGTCGGTGTTGGAAACGGCGGGCAATACCGTAAAGTCGAAGCGCACGCCCGCTTCGTTTTCGTGCGGACATATCTTCGAAATACCGAAATATTTTTTTGAATACGGTCCCCAGAGGGGCATTACGTTTTTCATACTCTTTCCTTATCTTTCATCGCCGAGTATCGCCTCGGCCACCTTAATACCGTCAACCGCTGCGGAAACGATTCCGCCCGCGTAGCCTGCGCCTTCGCCGCAGGGATAAAGTCCCCTCACCTTAGTCTGATAAAACTCGTCGCGTATAATTCTCACGGGTGCCGAGCTTCTCGTTTCGGGTGCGGTAAGTACCGCGCTGTCACAGGCAAAGCCGTCGAGCATACCGTTCATTTTAACGAGCGCTGACTGCATGGTGTCAACCGCCTTCTTCGGCAGAAGCTCGCATATATTCGTAAGCTTTACGCCAGTCGGGCAGGACGGCTTAACGTCGCCGAGCGCCGTCGAGGCGGTATTGTTGAGAAAGTCCTTTACAAGCTGTGCAGGTGCGGTATAGTCGCCTCCGCCCATTGAAAACGCCTTCTGCTCGATTTCCCTTTGCCAGTACATACCCGCCAGAGGATGCTCCGACGGAAAGTCAGAAGGTTCAATGCCGACAAGCACTGCGGAATTCGCGTTTTCCTTATCGCGGGCATACTCGCTCATTCCGTTGGTGACAACGGTGTTTTCCTCGCTGGGTGCGCATACAACCGTACCGCCCGGACACATACAGAAGGTGTATGCGCCTCTGCCGCCGTAGGGATGGCAGGCAAGCTTATAGTCCGCCGCTTTCAGACGCGGATGGTTTTGAAACTTACCGTACTGCGAACGGTCAATCATTTCCTGACGGTGCTCTATCCGTGCGCCGACGGAAAACGGCTTCTGAAGCATCGGTATTCCTCTTTTGAAAAGCATTTCAACCGTATCTCTCGCCGAATGTCCTATGGCAAGTATAACCGTATCGGTTTCAATGTCCTCGGTTTTTCCGTCCGCGGTTTCAACGGTAACGCCCTGAACAGAGCCGTTATATACGATAATATCGCTAAGCCTAGTTTCGAAGCGGAATTCACCGCCGAGGGAAATGACCTTTTCTCTTAAATTCTTTACTACTTCTTTAAGCCTGTCGGTTCCTATATGCGGTTTTGCTGAAATTAAGATTTCCCCGGGTGCGCCGTCACGGCAGAATTCGAGAAAGACCTCTCTTATTCTCGGGTCCTTGATTCCCGTCGTGAGCTTGCCGTCGGAAAATGTTCCGGCACCGCCTTCGCCGAACTGAACGTTTGAGTTTGTGTTAAGCGTTCTGTTCTGCCAGAAGCTCTCAACGCTTTTAGTGCGTTCATAGACTGTCTGCCCGCGCTCGATAACCAAAGGCTTAAGTCCCGCCTTCGCGAGCATTAAAGAGCAGAACATACCCGCAGGCCCGAAGCCGACAACTATCGGACGAAGCTGACTTGTCCGTTTGTTTTCGGGAAGCTCATAGCTGTACACGCCCGTTTTCTGCACCTTCGTATTTGCAAGCCTTTCGAGTAAAGCATCCTCGTCGCCGTCGATAAGCACGTTGACGCTGTATATAAAATGCACGTCGTTTCTCTTACGGCAGTCAACGCTCTTTTTATAAATCTCAAGCGTTTTTATATTGCTCTGTTCAATTTTAAGTTGCTTTGCCGCCAGAGCCGTTAACTCGGTAATCTCGTTTTCGTAGTCAAGCGTAAGCTTAAGTTCATTTATTCTTAGCATATTATTCTCCCGCTATACTGTCTGCGGCAAGCCTGCCCGTCGCCCATGCAAACTGCAGATTATGTCCGCCGCAAAGTCCGTCAACGTCAAGCGCCTCGCCTGTTACGTAAATGCCCTTATGCTTTCTGAGTTCAAGCGTTTCGGGATTTATTTCATCTGTGCCTACGCCGCCCGCAGTGACCTGAGCAAACTCAAAGTCTCTGGGCGTAAGGCCGACATATTTTTTATTCTTAATTATCTTTTCAAGGTGTTCAATATTCGCCGACGGAGTATCCTTTAAGGCGGTATCCTTCCTGATACCCGCTTCGAGGAGCAGATAATTGCCCAACGCCTTAGGCACAAGTCCCGTCATCATAACTTCAGCGCTCTTTGAGGGACTGTCGGATAACTGACGGGTGATAAAGCCTTCTATGTATTGCATATCAAAGTCGGGCAGAAAATCAAGCTCAACGCTGTAAACGGCGTTTTTGTTTTCACCGATTAAGCCCGAAAGCTGCATTACGGGTATACCCGAAATGCCGTAGTCGTTAAACTGAATCTCGCCCGTTTCGCGCCAAAGCTCGTTTGAATTCTCAAAAAGAGCAATCTCGCAGCGGTTGCGAATGCCCTTAAGTGATTTTGTAAAGCCTTCAATAATAACGCCCGTAAGCGCGGGACGCGGTGTTTTATATTTCACGCCCAGTGCTGCGAGGAGCTTGAACGAATCGCCGTCGGTGCCCTGCGCCTTTGCGGCGCAGCCGCCTGCAGCGATAACGAGTTTATCGGCGGTATATTTTCCGTTAAGAATAAAAGAACCGTTTTTTGCTTCAATACTCTTAATCGGACTGTCGGTAATTATTCTCACGCCGAGAGTCTCGGCCTCATTCATAAGCACGCTGACCACGCTTGCAGCCTGAGACGAAGCGGGATAAACCCTGCCCTCTGCCTCTGTGCGAACGGCAAGACCGAGTGAATTGAAAAACTCAACCGTGCTCTTATAGGGATACTTTTCAAGCGCGGGGCGCAATAATTCAGCATCCCCGCGATAGCACTCAGGCGCGGAGCTTTCATTGGTGAGGTTGCAGCGGCCGTTACCCGTCACGAGTATCTTTTTCAAAACTCTGGGGAGCTTTTCGTACACCGTTACCTCGATATCTTTACTTTTTCTTCTCAGCGAAATCGCGCACGCCATACCCGACGCGCCGCCGCCGATAATTGCGACCTTCATTTTTTCACCTGAAAATAATTATTCATTTTATTGTAACATAAAATACAATTAAAGGCAAACTTATTTTGTTTGACAAAGAATAGGGTTTATTGTAAAATTGTTCTGTAAAAAACAAGCGAGGAAAAGTATATGGATTTTGACGCTTTTGACCAGGGAATTGAATTGGGCGGACTGCGTAACCGCGACGATATAAGACTGCTTATCTGCTATCTGCTTAAGACGGTCGATAAGCCCGTGGAAAAGTCTCAGCTCAACGACTCCCTTCTGGCCAACGGAATTGCCAATTATTTTGAGATTAATCAGGCGGTTGAGGAGCTTATCTCAAACGGCAGTATTGCCGTGCAAACCGTTGACGGCGAGGACTGCTATACCGCGCTCGGTCGCGGACGCGAAATCGCCGACAGTCTTTCCTCCGACCTGCCGAGAACCGTCAGGGAAAACGCGGTCAATTCGCTTATCGAGAGCATGACTCTCAAGGCCTCCGAGCGCGAAAACGAGGTTGATATTCAGCCGACTGCCGACGGCGGCTATGTCGTTACGCTCAGGCTTAAGAGTATGGGCGCCGAGCTTATGAAGTTAGAGCTTTATACGGTTGACCTGTCGCAGGCGCAGCTTCTTAAAAAGAACTTTCTGAAAGATCCCGTCAAGCTCTATTCCTCGATAATCGCGGGACTTACGGTCTGACAAAAAAACGGGCGAGTTAAAACTCGCCCGTTTTTTTGTTGCGTTGAATCAATAATTGTGCGCTTTGAGCTGAAATTCCGACTGCGGATGAGAGCAGGTCGGGCAGGTCATCGGCGCGTCCTTCTGATTGAGCACCGTACCGCATTTTCTGCACTCCCACAGCACTTCGCTGCCTCGCGCGAAGACCTCGTCGTTTTCAACGTTGTCGCGCAGCTTGCAGAAGCGTTTTTCGTGCTCCTCCTCGACAGCCGCAACCCTGTCAAAAAGCGCGGCTATTTCATCGAAGCCTTCGTTTCTCGCCTCCTCGGCGTATTTACTGTAAAGCTCAGAGTACTCGTATCGCTCGAGATTTATCGCGTCCTTGAGATTGTCAAGCGTACTCGGTACCGAGCCGCCGTGAAGCTGTTTATACCACATTTCGGCGTGCTCGCGCTCGTTGTCGGCGGTGTACTTGAAAAGCTCGGCAATCTGCGCCATGCCTTCCTCCTGCGCTTTGTAGTGATAGATAGAGTAGCGGTCGTGATTCATAGCCTCGCTCGTGTATGCGGACAGTAGATTTGCCTCGGTTCGTGAACCCTTTAATTCCATAATAACCCTCCAAAAGATTTGTACGGTTATTATTTACAAAAACAGCAAAAAAATACGGGGAGAAATCAATCTCCCCGTTTTTTCTATTTTTTCGCTGCGTGGCAGGAGCCTGCCATGGCGCAGTGCGCACAGTTACAGCCGCAGCTCGACTTGCCTTTTTTCTTATTCTTTACAAGGCTTGCGATTATCGCCGCAACTATGCAGATAAGCACAAGGCTTATCAGAATTGTAGCGAGGTTTTCAATGATAAAGCTCATAACAGGTCTCCCCTTTCACAGTTATTTCTTAATCTTTACTTCCTTGGTCAGCTTCGTCGCCTCTTTATAAGGACGTACAAGCATAAATACAAGGAACGCGAGAACGAGTACTGCAGCGATAATTCCGATTACGTTTGCGTTGCCCGTAAAGATGCCGCCGAACTGATTGACCATAAGCGCAATCATATAAGCAAAGCCGCACTGATAAGCAACTGCAAATGCAGTCCATTTCGGGTTGTTCATCTCACGCTTGATTGCACCGATAGCCGCAAAGCACGGAGCGCAAAGCAGGTTGAATACAAGGAACGAATAACCGCTTGCCTTTGTAAATGCCGCCGCGATAGTCGCATATGCGCCTGCCTCGCCGTTGTAGAGGATGCCCATAGTACCGACGATATTCTCCTTGGCAACAAGACCTGTGAAGGAAGCGACAGCCGCCTGCCATGTGCCCCAGCCGAGAGGAGCGAAAATCCAAGCGATTGCACTGCCTATTCTGGCGAGAATTGACATACTCAGCTCATCCTCTTCGAGCATGCCGAAGCCCTCTGCGGTGAAACCGAATCTGGAGGTGAACCAAACAAATATTGTAGAAAGGAGGATTATGGTGCCCGCTTTCTTAATAAACGACCAGCCGCGCTCCCACATTGAACGAAGAACGTTTGAAACGGTCGGAATATGGTAAGCGGGAAGCTCCATAACGAAGGGAGCCGGTTCACCGGCGAAGGGCTTCGTCTTCTTAAGGATAATGCCCGAAACAATAATTGAAATCATACCTACGAAATATGCGCTTGTCGCAACCCATGCCGAGCCGCCGAAGATAGCGCCGGCTATCATTGCTATAAAGGGAACCTTAGCGCCGCAGGGTATAAAGGTTGTCGTCATAATTGTCATTCGGCGGTCGCGCTCGTTTTCGATTGTACGCGATGCCATAATTCCGGGAATACCGCAGCCCGTGCCGATAAGCATCGGGATAAAGGACTTACCCGAAAGACCGAATTTACGGAAAATTCTGTCAAGCACGAAGGCGATTCTCGCCATGTAGCCGCAGGCCTCGAGAATTGCGAGAAGCAGGAAGAGAACAAGCATCTGGGGAACGAAGCCGAGTACCGCGCCGACACCGGCTACAATACCGTCAAGTATAAGTCCCTTAAGCCAGTCAGCAGCGCCGACCTTGTCGAGAAGTCCCTCAACAAGCACGGGAACGCCGGGTACCCATACGCCGTAATCGGCGGGGTCGGGCTCGTCAAAGCCGTTTTCCTTAAAGAATTCAACGCCCTCTTTATAAGTTGTGCCGATAACGCCCTCTTTTTCCATTTCCTTGTCCGACATTTCGGGAAGCTCGTCGAAGTAAACCGTCATTTCGTCAACGGCGAGGGTTTCCTCATCCTCAACCTCAACGGTTGAAGTCTTGCCGCCCTGAACGGCTTCCATTTCGGAAAGTGCTTTTTCGGCGTCAAAATCCTCAGCCTCAACGTCAAGCTCATAGTAAGCGTTGACAGCGTTCATCGAATCCGTATAGCCGTCGGCAAGCTCATTGTAAGCCTTTGAGCCGATGCCGAACAGATGCCAGCCGTCGCCGAACAGCCCGTCGTTTGCCCAGTCTGTCGAGGCAGCGCCCACGCCTACCATTGCGATATAGTAAACGAGAAACATAATAACGGCAAAAATCGGAAGTCCGAGCCAACGGTTAGTAACAATTTTATCAATTTTATCAGAGGTCGAAAGCTGACCTGCGCCTTTTTTCTTGTAGCAGGACTTAAGTATCTGACCTATGTAAATATATCTCTCGTTCGTGATAATTGATTCGGCGTCGTCGTCAAGCTCCTTTTCGGCAGCCGCGATGTCCTCCTCAATGTGGTCAAGCTTGCTCTTTTCTATGCTAAGCTTTTCAAGCACCTTGTCGTCACGCTCGAAAATCTTGATTGCGTACCAGCGCTGCTGCTCCTCGGGAAGCGAATGTACCGCAGCCTCTTCGATATGCGCCAGCGCATGCTCAACGGGGCCCGAGAAGGTGTGCATCGGAACGGTTTTTCCCGACTCGGCAGCCTTGATAGCCGCCTCGGCAGCCTCGGAAATGCCCGTGCCCTTGAGCGCGGAAATCTCAACGATTTCACAGCCGAGCTGACGTGACAGCTCCTTGATGTTTATCGTGTCGCCGTTCTTTTTGACGACGTCCATCATATTTATAGCGATTACAACGGGAATACCCAGCTCGGTCAGCTGAGTTGTAAGGTAGAGGTTTCTCTCAAGGTTAGTACCGTCAACGATATTCAGAATAGCGTCGGGACGCTCCTCGATAAGATAGTTTCTCGCAACGACCTCTTCAAGAGTGTAGGGTGAAAGCGAATAAATACCGGGCAGGTCGGTAATTGTAACTCCGTCGTGCTTTTTTAATTTACCTTCCTTCTTTTCAACCGTAACGCCCGGCCAGTTTCCTACGAACTGATTGGAGCCAGTCAGCGCGTTGAAAAGCGTTGTTTTTCCCGAATTGGGGTTGCCCGCAAGGGCAATTCTTATTGACATAACAATAATTCCTTTCCTTCTCAGTTTGGTTAGCAACCGCTAACCAAAAAGTAAAAAATAATTATTCAACCTCAATCATTTCCGCATCGGCTTTACGAAGCGAAAGCTCATAGCCCCGTACGGTAATTTCAACAGGGTCTCCCAACGGGGCAACCTTACGCACGGTAATTTCAACACCCTTGGTAATACCCATGTCCATAATACGTCTTTTTACCGCGCCCTCGCCGTGAAGCTTGACAACCCTGACGGTTGAGCCGATAGCCGTATCTCTCAAAGTGTTCATAGCAAATCCTCCTTATATGTGAATATAAATCAAACCATGATTTTCTGCGCCATTTCTTCACTGATGGCAACCCTCGCCTCTTTGACGTTGACGATAACATTGCCGCCCAGACGGTTGACAATCAT
The DNA here is from genome assembly GCA_030530095.1 of Clostridiaceae bacterium. GTDB lineage: Bacteria > Bacillota > Clostridia > Oscillospirales > Acutalibacteraceae > Fimenecus. The sequence continues at coordinate 125,363 of JAUMVO010000001.1, read as the reverse complement.
AACGTCTCCGCCGACAACGAAGCCGAGATTTTCAAGATGCTTCTTTACCTCGGGCGAACCGCCGATTCTCTTAATCGTGTTGGCCGAACCCATATCCGCAAAGCATAAAGGCATCATTTAACATCCTCCTTAGTTAGCGGTAACTAACCGCCGCCCTTTATAAACGGTTAGCAAACGCTAACCTTAAACCTTAAAATCAAGTTAGCCCTCGCTAACCGATAATATATTACACCCGCTAATTCAATATGTCAAGCATTTTTCCGATTATTTTTCATCACTTGCAAAACAGCCGTATCTGTGGTAAAATTAAGAAGTAAAATCCGTTACGGAGGTATTGACATGCATTTGCAGGAATCGGGCGAAATGTATCTCGAGACGATACTCGTCCTCTCTCATAAAAAAGAGTCTGTCCGTTCTCTCGACATAGCCGAGGAAATGGGCTTTTCAAAGCCGAGCGTAAGCCGCGCCGTCGGGCTGCTGAAAAGCGGCGGTTTTATCGAGGTTGACCCGAACGGATATATCACCCTGACGAAGGACGGCAAGGCGGTCGCCGAGAAGATTTACGAGCGCCACAACGTGCTGACCGAGTTTTTCAGAAAGCTTGGCGTTAAGGAAAAGACCGCCGTTGACGACGCGTGCAAAATCGAGCACGACATCAGCGACGAATCGTTTAAGGCGATAAAGAAGTTTGTAAAAAATAATTAAATGAAATAATTAAACGGACGATTTTGAAATCGCCCGTTTTTTATTCTGCAACTATAGCGCTGGTAACACTGATTATTTATTCATTTCAGGATTGTCGGTACGCTCAAGCAGGTAATCAATAGATACTCCGAAATAATCGCTGAATTTAATCAGCGTTTCATAATCCGCCTGACGTTCACCCGTTTCATAGCGGCTTATGCTGTTCTGGTTCATTCCCAAATCCATCGCAAGCTTTAACTGGGAAATCCCCTTTTCTTTTCGCAGTTGTCTTAGCCTCATACAATCACCTTGACACTATTATCCCATAATGGTATAATAAAAATATCCCAAAATGGTATATTACGTCAGGTGCGTTATTTTTGCTTTTCGCACATTATGCACAAGTTCTATTGAAAACGTCCATAAACTGTTGTATAATATTGAAAAGCACTTGACTCTGCAGTACTGTAAGAAGAAACACAGGCATCAGGAGGCGGTTTTATGAAAAAGAAAATAATAGCGTTATTAATGTGTGTTATGCTGACGGCATCGGTATTCTCGGCATTTATTGTACCCTCGTCTGCCGCAACTAAAACCGTAGTTGACGGTAAAAAGACGTGGATTATCGACGTTAGCTACAACACCGCCAAAATAGTAGGTTTTCAGTATGACGGCGCTCTTACGGGCACGCTCTATATTCCTGATAAAATATCAGATTATACGGTAATGGAAATCGGGAACGAAGTTTTCCGCGGTCTTGACCAGATGAAATCGCTCGTCTTCAAGGCAGATCAGTATCTGAAAATCGGCGATTACGCTTTTGCTGACTGCACTTCGCTTAACAACATCACTTTCAAAACAAAGTTCCAGAAGGTCGGTGTTAACGCCTTTTATAACACGGGTATTTACAATGACGAAAGCAAGTGGAGCAATGGTACACTCTGCTTGAACAAATGTCTTGTCGGTGTGAAGAAGGATTTCAGCGGCGTATTTACCGTAAACTCCAATGTATTAACCATTGCCGACGGAGTCTTTAACGGTTGTAATAAACTTGAAAAAATCATATTCTCCGAGGGTAATGAGATTGTCGGTATAAACGTTTTCAACGGCTGCTATTCGCTTAAGGAAATCGTTCTTCCGAAATCGTTACATTTTGTTTATGCGAACAGCTTTGCAGGATGCACCTCGCTTAGGGATATAATTGCATACTGTCCCGCGAGCGCCCTCATAAACGTTAAAAGCAAGGTCACGCAGTATATCGGCGTCTCGCTTGCCGGCTTTGCAGGCTTCGGCGCACTTAAAAAAGTAGTAATCAGCGGGGACGCCTCAGTAGCTACAGAAGCCTTTAAGGATTGTACGGCACTCACGGGAATTATTTGTAACGGAAATATAACAGCCTGCGGAGAAAACGCATTTTTGAATACGGCATATTACAACAATTCCAAAAATTGGGATGCCATCGGCAACGTTCTTTATATCGGCAATTGCCTCGTCAAAGCAGATGAAAACATAAGCCACTGTTACAGAGTAAAAGACGGAACGGTAAGTATTGCATACAACGCATTTGCGCATTGCACTAAGCTTAAGGAATTAGCAATTCCCGCATGTGTCACAAATATTCCTTGTCTCGGTGACGTAGGAATGTGTACTTATGAAGGCGAACATGATTTGTGCGCTCTGAAGATAATTGCTCCAAAGAATTCTGCAGCTATGGGTTATGCACATAACAACAGTATGCTCTTTGCTTACAGATGTCTTGACGAACACGCGCCGAGAGGACTCGTTTTGGGCGGTTCAAACAAAAACGTTGAGTTTTGGTATAACGGATGCGATAACTGCCCGACAAATCTTGAAAGAGTTATCCGTGCCAAAGACGGTTATACTTTATCATATGATATAGACGGTAACAATGAATTATCAAATGACGATTACAATCTGTTAAAGAACTATATCGAGACGGGTGAAGGTCTTACCGACAGCCAGCTTGCACTTGCCGATATGAATCACGACGGCGTAATAGACGCGTTTGATTTATTCGCATTCAACAATTATCAGTACAACTATGATTTTAAAGATTGACATTAATAGTATTTATGCTATAATCTAACTGATTTGAAAGGCAACGGAGTCTTTGATTTCGTTGCCTAACTTTTTCCCGAAAGGAGACTTAAATATGGGTTACTCAAAGGAGGACATTCTCAGAATAGCCGAAGAAAAGGACGTCAAGTTCATCCGTCTTCAGTTCACCGATATTTTCGGTCAGATGAAGAACGTTGCGATTACACGCAGCCAGCTTGAGAAGGCTCTCAATAATGAGTGTATGTTCGACGGCTCGTCAATAGAGGGATTTGTCCGTATCAATGAGTCCGATATGTATCTTCGTCCCGATTACGATTCGTTCGTAATTCTGCCGTGGAAGGACAGAGTTGCCCGTCTTATCTGTGACGTTTACTGCTCCGACGGCGATACTCCGTTTATGGGCGATCCGAGAAATATACTTAAAAAGGTTGTAAAGGAAGCCGCCGATATGGGTTATACCTTCAACGTAGGCCCCGAGTGCGAATTCTTCCTTTTCGAGCTTGACGATGACGGCAATCCCACGACCAAGACAAACGACGTCGCGGGTTACTTCGATATGGGCCCCGCCGATCAGGGCGAGCAGTGCAGACGCGATATCTGCCTCGCGCTTGAGGAAATGGGCTTTGAAATTGAAGCGTCTCATCACGAGTGTGCCGAGGGCCAGCATGAAATTGATTTCCGTTTCGACGAGGTTGTAAAGACCGCCGATAACGTTGTAACCTTCAAGCACGTTGTCAAGACATACGCACGCCGCCACGGACTTCACGCAACGTTTATGCCCAAGCCCGTTTTCGGTATCAACGGCTCGGGTATGCATACGAATATGTCTCTTATGAAGGACGGCAAAAACGCCTTCTTCGACAATGACAAGCAGTACGGGCTTTCCGACACGGCGCTGCACTTCATAGCGGGCATACTCGCCCACGTCAAGGCGATTACAGCCGTTGCAAATCCGCTTGTAAACTCTTACAAGAGACTTGTTCCCGGTTACGAGGCTCCCGTTTATATTGCGTGGTCAGCTTCAAACCGCTCAACGCTTATCCGCGTTCCCGCCGCAAGAGGCATGGGAACGAGAGTTGAGCTTCGCTCACCCGATCCCGCCTGCAACCCCTATCTTGAAATGGCACTCTGCCTCGCCGCCGGTCTCGACGGCATAAAGAAGGGACTTATGCCGCCCGAAAGCATTTCGAAGAACATCTACGAAATGAGTGCGACCGAGCTTAAGGACTTCGGCATTGAGCACCTTCCCGATACCTTAAAGCACGCCGTTGACGAGCTTGAAAAGGACGAGGTTATGAAGGCTACGCTCGGCGAACACATCTACAACAAGTACGTTGAAGGCAAGCGCAGAGAGTGGATGAAGTACAAAATCAGCGTAAGCGACTGGGAAATCAATCGCTACCTGATGAAGTATTGATAACCGAATTACAGACAAGGCAGGAATATTCCTGCCTTGTTTTTATTTGGCAAATTTGAGTTTATCGGGGAGAAAGCTCGAAAGGACACCAGCCTCCCTTGTCAAAGGGAGGGGGACCGCCGTATGGCGGTGGTGGGATTCCTTTTTATTGTTATATCAAGCTTTCTTGAATCCCCTCGCCAGCGTTCGCTGGCCCTCTCCCCTTTAACAAGGGGCGCTGAATGCTCGCCGTCAATCGCATCGACAAACTCCGATTTTCATAATTGCAGCGGCAGCTTCATATACATATAAAAATGAGGTGAGTGTATGAAATGCTGTATGAGTGAATTGTTTGAAAAGGAGATTATCAACCTGCGCGACGGCGCGTGTCTGGGAACTGCCGACGACTTCGAATTCGATATGACCTGCGGCAAGCTGACGGCGGTGACCGTCTGTATAAAGCCGCGCGGATTTTCAATCGGCAAAAAGGGCGAAAAAATAAGAATAGAATATGAAAAAATACAGGTTATCGGCGACGATACGATACTCGTTGACTGCGATTTGCCGCGTCGGGAGAGTATTCCTGCTAAGGAAAGTCTGCTCTCGTCCGTTTTTCGCGACGGATAGCCGAAACCCGCATAAAATAAAGAAAAATCAACTCTGTAAAGCTTTTAAGCTTTACAGAGTTTTCGGTATTTAATGACCTTTTATCTTGCTTATTGCGCCCTTTTCAAGCCGTGAAACCTGCGCCTGAGAGATACCTATCTCGTCAGCGACCTCCATCTGCGTTTTGCCGCTCATAAAACGAAGCGAAAGTATCTGCTTTTCCCTGTCGGAAAGCTCACCCATCGCCTGCTTCATCATTATTTCGTCGAGCCAGTCACGGTCGGTCTCGCACGAGCTTATCTGGTCCATCACGAAAATCGTGTCGCCCGAATCCGAGTAAACGGGTTCATACAGCGAAACGGGTTCGACGATAGCTTCGAGCGCAATCACAACGTCAACGCAATCGACCTGAAGCCTCTCGGCAATTTCCTCGACGGTCGGATCGCGGTTAAGCTCGTTTTGCAGTTGTTCCTTGACCTGCATGGCGTGATAAGCAGTGTCCCTCATCGAACGGCTGACGCGTACGGGATTGTTGTCCCTAAGGTAGCGCTTTATCTCGCCGATAATCATAGGCACTGCGTAGGTTGAAAAGCGAACGTTCTGAGAGATATCAAAATTGTCAATCGCCTTGATAAGCCCTATGCAGCCGACCTGAAATAAATCGTCGGGATTCTCACCGCGGTTGACAAAGCGCTGAATTACGGAAAGCACGAGCCTGAGATTGCCGTTTATCAGCTCGTCTCGCGCGGCAGCGTCGCCGTCCTTTATACGCTTCAGGAGCTCCAGCTTTTCCTTCTCTCTGAGCACCTTAAGCTTCGCGGTGTTGACGCCGCAGATTTCAACCTTGCTGTATTGCATAAAAAAGCCCCGTCCGATAATTATTCTTACAATAATTATTGCCGGACGGAGTTCGTTTAATTCAATGTATTTAGTTTTATTTGATTTCCCTGAACATTGAGGCGGCGGATTCCTTCGTCGCGTATTCCTGAACGCTCAGGACCTCGTATTTTGTCAGCTTCTCGCCGAACTGTATTTCGATAACGTCACCGACCTTGACATCGTACGAAGCGCGCGCAACCTTTCCGTTGACGGTAACGTGCTTTGCGTCGCAGACCTCATTGGCTATAGTGCGCCGTTTGATTATTCTTGAAATTTTAAGGTATTTGTCAAGTCTCATATTATCACCCGAAAGCATTATAACAAAAAAACAGAGGAAGGACAAGCCTTCCTCTGCAAAAGTGAATAATAAATTATTTAACAGCGTCCTTGAGAGCTGCGCCGGCCTTGAATGCGGGAACCTTTGAAGCCTTGATCTTGATCTCTTTGCCTGTCTGGGGGTTACGGCCGGTTCTTGCAGCGCGCTTACGAACTTCGAATGTGCCGAAGCCGATGAGCTGAACTTTGTTGCCCTTCTTAAGAGCCTTAGTGATGGTGTCGAAGGTAGCTTTTACAGCTGCCTCTGCGTCCTTCTTGGAAAGCTTTGTTTCCTTAACTACTGCTGCTACGAGTTCTGTCTTATTCATTTTTGTGTCCTCCATTTTTTTAATATTTTCCAAAGTGTTTCCACTTTAATATGGACTAATTGAGTTTTTTAGCCTCGTCCCAGAGCCTGTCAAGCTCCTCTATGGACGATGACTTCATATCGATACCGCGTTCATCGGCAAGCTTCTCGACAACCGCAAAACGGTTGAGGAACTTGTCCGCCGATAAGGTGAGCGCCTCCTCCGCGTCAACATCAAGAAATCTCGAAACGTTGACCACCGAGAAAAGCAGGTCTCCGAGTTCTTCTTTAATATGCTCGGTTTCGCCGCTTTTATAAGCTTCCTTAAGCTCACGCGCTTCCTCGTCAATCTTATCAAACGCTCCGTCCGCATTCTCCCAGTCGAAGCCGACCTTTGCCGCCTTCTCCTGAAGCTTCGTGCTGCGCATAAGAGCGGGAAGCTCGCGCGGAACGGAAAGCATCTTATCGGTCTGGGTTTTGCGGTTCTTGGACTGTGACTTAATCTGTTCCCAGTTCACGAGCACCTCGGCACTGTTGTCGACCTTGATATCGCCGAAAACGTGGGGATGGCGCTCAATGAGTTTCTTGCAGATACCGTCAGTAATTTCGTCAAAACCGAAGGCGTTTCTCTCATCCGCCATCTGTGCGTGAAAAACGACCTGCAACAGCACGTCGCCGAGTTCCTCACAGAGAAGAGTATCATCCTCTTTGTTTATGGCCTCGATAACCTCATAGGTTTCTTCGATGAGCGATTTTTTGATTGAAGCGTGATTCTGCTCCCTGTCCCAGGGACAACCGCCGGGCGAACGGAGAATACGCATTATCTCGCGTAAATCGTCAATGCCGTATTTGGTTTTGAAATTAAAATCAACTGACATAATAAATCCTTCTATATTCTACTATATATAGTGGTATTTTTCAAGTGTTTTTTACTGTAAAAAGCCATATTTTTCAAGGAATTTTGCGATTTTAGCGCCTTTTGGCAGCATAATTATGTCATCTCTGACTATTCCGCCGACAAGAAGCATCGAAATCGCATATATTGTGACTGCAAAGCCGACGGCAATTACGGTTGCAATTATGTTCGTAATTGAGTGTCCGCCCTTGTTTATTTCGGGCAAAATGCTGTTGAAAATGCCGTAGCTTGTGTAAGCGGCGACGCCGCTGAGCACGCTGCAGATAAGCGGCTTTACGGCCACGCTCATAAAGTCAAGCTTTACTTTGGTGTACCTGAGCAGGAAAAACAGATTGACAACAACGATTATCGTGTAGCAGACTACCGTGCCTACAACCGCGCCGTTGATATTAATTGACGGAATGCCGATGAAAATGTAGTTTGTGATAACCTTCGCTATTGCTCCAACGGAAAGCGAAATAACGGGTATCTTGGCGTAGCCTATCGCCTGAAGCATATTCGTCATAGGCTGTGACAGAGAAATCAGGAATATCGTGTAGCCGTATGCCGCCATTATAGGCGCGGCTATCGAAACCGCGTCGGCGGATTTGCCCGTCTCGTACATCATCTGTAAAATCGGGAAGGCCAGCGCGCCCATACCGATACCTGCAGGAAGCGCGAACATCATGGTAACGCGCAGAACGGATTCAACCGAGCCCTTCAGCTGAGCCTTATCCTTGAGCGCCCATGCCGCCGAAAGAGCGGGAATTGCGCTGACACCGAGCGTCATTGTAATCGACGGAATAAGATTCTTGAAGTCAAGCGACATGGTATAAGCGCCGTAGAGATACTTCGGTATATCGGCATCCAGTATGCTTCTTGCGGTCAGCTGTTCACTGTAAAGCTGACGGATGAAGTCGAGATTATCGGCTATCATCGTGGCAAGTCTGTTCTGAATAGTCATAGCATCGATAAGATTCGTTACGCTGAAAACGAGGCTCGAAGCAACAACGGGGATTGCCAGCGCCATAAGAGCCTTTGCTATGCTTCCCGAACGCTCGGGCTTCGGCGCACCGGCAAGCTCGGCACGCGTTATGCCGTCGCCCTTCATACGATAGATTATCATCATATAAATCATACCGATAATCGTACCGACCGTAACGCCTATCGCAGCAGCCGCCGCAGCGTATGGATAGATAGCCGACGCCGCTTCGGCTTCGGTACCGACGGTCTTTCCGTAAACCGTAAGTCCCTGCTCAAAGCGCGAATAGCCGTAGGTGACGGAAAACTTTGCGCACGCAAGGCCGAACACAACCTTGCCCGCCGCTTCCCAGACCTGGCTCATGGCCGTCGGCGTCATATTGCGAAGTCCGTTGTAATAGCCGCGGTAAATCGACATTATACAGCAGAAGAAAATCGACGGAGTTATAGCAAAAATTGCAGGCAGGGCTTCAAGACTCTTTGCAAGATATGCGTAAGGGAATGCGAGTATCAGCAGTAAGAGCGTGCCCAGCGTACCCGAAATCAGAAACAGTCTTGCGGCAACCTTGAAGGTTATTTTGACATCTCTGAATTTTCCGAGTGCCATCTGCTGCGAAACCATTTTGGAAACCGCTACGGGCAGGCCCGCCATCGAAATCGTATAAATCGGAATATAGAGATTATATGCAGAGTCAAAATAGCCTCTGCCGACCGCGCCGACCATATTTGAAAGCGGAATCTTATAGAGGATTCCGATAATTTTAACTATCAGTGTTGCGGCGGCGAGCACCATCGCGCCGTTTAACAGTGACTGGCTTTTTCTCTTTGCAGCCAACGAATCACCCCTTGTATCTTTTTGGGTCAGATTAACCTATGAACTCTCTGAGAAGCGAATCCTTCGGGACAAGCTCCGAGCTGAGAGACTGGAATTTCTTAAGCGAATTAATCAGCCTGCGCGCGTCAGCCTGAAACTCGTCGTCAAGCTCGGCGCTCTCGAGAAGCTCTATCGCGGTATCCCTGAACAGGCAGGGTTCGCACAGATGTATTGAATTAATTCTGAAATCCGCAAAATCCTTATACGGGAAAAGATAAAGATCCTCTCCCCTTAACACGTTATCCCAGAGCTGGAAGGTGTTGTTTACCGAGCTTGCTCTGAAGTTATAGTCGCGTATCATTCGCCTTACGAAACGTATATTTCTTCGGTTGAGAATTATTTTGCCCTTGTTGTCATAAATACGCGAAGAGACGTTGATATATATTTTCATCACCCTGTGAGTATCAAGACCGCTCGCTATAATCGGATTGAGCGCGTGAAGTCCCTCGACGATTACGGCGTCGTTCTTGTCAAGAGTCAGCTTGTTGTACTTATCGCTTCTCCTGCCGACCGTAAAGTCAAAGCTGGGCATATCGGTCTCGGCACCCGACATAAGGCTCTGCAGGGTTTCGGACAGATACGGCAGGTCAAGCGCCTCAACCGTTTCATAGTCGGGGTTGCCCTCGGCGTAGCCGGGTATCTGTTCACGGTTCAGATAAAAATCATCTAAAGAGATTACATGTGTATCCATACCCAGCGAGGTGAAGGTATCGGCGAGCCGTCTGGCAGTCGTGGTCTTGCCCGACGAGGACGGACCGGAAAGCATAACTATCTTTCTGCCCGGCTCGTCAAGCGCACGCTCGGCAATATTGTTTACAATATTTCTGTAACGAAGCTCGGCACGTGCGACAAGCGCCTGCGGATTGTCGCGGGCAAGCTCGTTTATGTATTCGATTCGGTTGTTCATCATTCCCATAGTTTCACCTGTTTTCGTTATAGAATTGAGTTATTGCCTGTTTTCTGTTAATAAGCTCGTCAAATCCGTCTATATATTCATACGGATATTTGAAATTGAATATTCGGTCGATTTTATCGCCGTGCGGAGCCTTGAGTCTTGTAACCGCGCCCGCACCGACGGCAAGCACGGAATGGCACTCCTCTATCATAAAGACGTTGTAAAGACATTCCCTGCCCTGTTTGCAGTAGCCCGTGTTTTCGAGATTGCCAAGGCTTCTTGTCTGGCGGTACATATAGTAAGGATGCCAGCCGTTGTCCGTAAGCGTACTGTAAGCGTATGCGAGCATAGCCTGAGTTTCCTCGTTGCGCCTGACGGCAACCGTGCCCTCGCCGCCCATATACGACGAGCGCTTGAGTGCAAGCGTGTGAACGGTTATATTCTCGGCTCCGAGTTCAACCGCCATATCAAGCGAAGCCTTGAAACCGTCAAGGCTGTCCTTCGGCAGACCTGCAATAAGGTCGGTATTTATATTATCAAAGCCTGCCCTTCTCGCCATATCGAAGGCTTCAAGAGTTTGCTTTGAAGTGTGCTTTCTGCCGATAGCTTCGAGCACCTCATCGGAAAACGACTGCGGGTTAATGCTTATTCTCGACACTCCCGCCGCCTTCATAATTCTTAGCTTTTCGTCGGTAACGGTGTCGGGACGCCCCGCTTCGATTGTGTATTCTCTGAGCTTCGACAAATCGAAGTTAGCTTCAACCGCCCTAATTACATCGGCAAGCTGTGCTTCGTCGAGAGTGGTCGGCGTGCCGCCGCCGTAATATATGCTCTCAAGTCTGAGCCCCAGATTGTTTGCGATTTCAGCCGTCGCTTCAATTTCCTTTATAAGAAACGCGACATAGTCGGGCATCAGTTTTTTGATAGTGGTGCTCGTCATATCGTGTGAAACAAACGAGCAGTATGAGCAACGCGTCGGGCAAAACGGTATCGAAACGTAAAGGCTGAACGACTCAGGCACGGAAAGAGAAATAATCTTTTCTTCGGCCTTTGCAACCGAGTCGGCAAGCGCGGTTTTCTCGGCGCTGACGAGATAGTCCTCGCGAAAGCGCCTTATGCCCTCTTCGTCACCGTACTTATTTTTAAGCGCAATAAGAAGCTTCGACGGTCTTATGCCCGTGAGTATGCCCCACTTCGGCGTATAGCCCGTGACGCGTGTGAGCGCCTCAAACATCAGCTGCGCCATCAGAAGCTCTTTGTCCGAAACGCCGTCGGTGCTTTCTCGCCTTGTATAAAGCGTATCGCCGTTTTCGTTTTTGTATTCTACCGTAACGAAGCCGTCCGAAAAAAGAGTGGTCAGCACCGCTTCGCTGTCGGGTGTGCTTTTTTCGTTGACAACGGTGATTTTCTCGTTCGGATAAAAAATCCTCGTCAGCTTTTCGGCTTCGTACTGATATTTGTGATTCAGTATTTCAAGCAGCATTACGAACTCCGTAAATAAACGTTGAACTTTCGCTCTTCTTCAAGAGTGGTACTATGATCATGACCGGTGAAAATCTTGTAGTCGCCTTCGAGAGCTTTGATTCGTCTGAGCGAATTGAGCATTTTGCCGTCGTCGCCGCCGGGCAGGTCGGTTCTGCCGTAGCTTCCCGCAAACAGCGTGTCGCCCGAGAATATTACACGATCCGCTTCGTCAATATAAAGCACGCTTCCTTCGGTGTGGCCCTTGGTGTTCATTACTCTGAAAACGGTCTGACCGAGCTCGATTCTGTCGCCCTCGGTAAGCACTCTGTCGGCATTAAGCGGTTGCTGAGCCTGACCGTAATTATAAAACGCAAGACTTGCCATTGAGTCGTAAAGGCAGTTGGCGTCGTCCTTATGAATAAGCACCTCAGCGCCCGTCGCCTGCTTTAAGTCATACACGCCTAAAATGTGGTCATAGTGGCCGTGAGTGAGCATTATATACTTAACCGTCTTATCTCTCAACTTTTCACGAAGCTGCGGTGTGAACGCTCCGCAGTCAATTACCGCGGACAGACCCGACGCTTCGTCGGTGACTATATAAGTGTTTGCGCCTACCGGTCCTAACGGAAGGCTCTCGACCTTGATTGCCATTATTTATTACTCCATATATCCGTATCGTAAAGTATGGTTACGGGTCCGTTGTTGAGCAGCGTAACCTCCATATGAGCGCCGAAAACGCCCTTTTCAACCTTGCGTACTCCGTTAGCTAGCAATTGGTCGCAATAGTATTCGTACAGTCTGTTCGCCTCGTCGGGCTTCGCCGAATCAATAAAAGAGGGACGGTTGCCCTTCTTTACGTCGGCGCACAGTGTAAACTGAGAAACAACAAGAATCTCGCCGTCAACGTCGAGGACGGACAGATTCATCTTGTTCTCCGCGTCGGTGAAAATACGAAGCGAAGCGGTCTTGCGTGCAAGTATTTCCGCCTCTTTTTCGGTATCTCCCTCTACCACGCCGAGAAGTATCATGTAGCCTTCGCCGACAGAGCCGACGGCTTTTCCGTCAACCTCAACCTTAGCGTATTTAACTCTCTGAACTACTGCCTTCATTTACGATACCTGTCTTTCAATCGACAGCACGCCGTCGATTTTTTCAATTCTTGAAATAACACTTCTCAGATGCTCGACATTTGAAACGGTAATTGTCATATTTAGCATTGACCTGCCGTCCTTGGCGGTATGGGAAGCGATATCGTTGATATTAACTCTCATAGCCGCAAGCTGCATGGAGATATCCGCCATAAGTCCGATACGCGACAGAGCGCTTATCGAAAGCGCCGCTCTGAATTCCTGCTTTGCGTCTTCGTTCCACGAAGCGTTAATCCAGCGTTCGGGCTCGGGCGCCTGAGCTATCTCGCGCGGAACATTCGGGCAGTCGCGCTTATGAATTGAAACGCCGTGACCCCGCGTGATAAAACCTATGATATTGTCGCCCGGAAGCGGGTTGCAGCATTTTGCAAATTTAATGAGCATATCGTCGATGCCCTCAACCGTGACGCCGCCCGCGACGGTACGCCTCTGGGTAGGCTTGACGGCAACTGTTTCGTCGTGCTTTTTGTAATTCTTGTTATACTCGTCCTTGATATGCGGCATAAGACGGATAAGCGAAATACCGCCGTAGCCTATCGCCGCGTAAAGGTCGTCAACGCTCGCCATGTGCTGATGATACGCGAGAGTTTCCATAAACTTTGTGTATTCCTCTTCGTTAAGGCGAATATAATTTTTCTTGAATTCTCTGTCTATTTCAGCCTTGCCCTCGACTATATTCTCGTCGCGGCGCTCGTTCTTGAACCACGAACGGATTTTAGTCCTCGCCGAACTGGTTCTGGCTATGTTAAGCCAGTCTCTCGACGGGCCCTTGCCGGGCTGTGAGGATGTTAGGATTTCAACTACCTCGCCGGTCTTGACCTTATAATCAATGGGAACAATTCTGCCGTCAACCTTGGCGCCGACCATCTTGTTGCCGACCGCCGAGTGAATTGCGTAGGCAAAGTCGATTACCGTCGAGCCCGCAGGCACGTTGATAACGTCGCCCTTGGGCGTGAAAACGAAGGTATCCTCGGGAACAAGGTCGGACTTGATAGCGGTTACTATCTCACGCACGTCGCCCGATTCCTTCTGCTCGTCAAGCAGCTGGCGTACCCACGCAAGGCGTTCCTCCATATTGTCCTTGCCCGTAATTCCGAGCTTATATTTCCAGTGCGCCGCAACGCCGTATTCGGCTGTACGGTGCATCTCTTTGGTTCTTATCTGAACCTCAAACGGTACGCCCTCGTCGGAGAAAACCGTCGTGTGCAGCGACTGATACATATTTTTCTTGGGCGTTGAGATGTAGTCCTTGAATCTGCCGGGAAGCGGCTTGAACATATCGTGAATAACGCCCAGACAGTTGTAGCATTCGGCAACGCTGTCAACTATAATTCTGATGGCGTAAATGTCGTAAATTTCAGCAAAGTCCTTTTGCTGCATAAACATCTTACGGTAAATTCCGTGTACGCTCTTGATACGCGCGTCAATTCTCGCGTCCTTTACGACGTCCTTGATACGCTTTGCTATCTTCTGCTTAGTTGATTCAAGAAATTCAATTCTCGAATCGCTTGTCTCAGACAGCTTTTTCTCAATATCCTCATACGCTATCGGGTCAAGGAAATGAATCGCAAGGTCCTCAAGCTCCTCCTTGGCGGCACGGATACCGAGGCGGTGCGCAAGCGGCGCATAAATCTCAAGCGTTTCGAGCGCTATGTCGCGGCGCTTCTGCGGATACATATAGTCAAGCGTACGCATATTGTGAAGGCGGTCGGCAAGCTTGATAATGATAACCCTTATGTCCTGCGACATCGCAAGGAGCATTTTGCGTATATTCTCAGCCTGCTGCTCCTCCTTGGTGGAAAGCGGAATTTTACCGAGCTTGGTGACGCCGTCAACGAGGTTTGCGACCTCCTCGCCGAACACACTTTTAAGGTCGTCGTAGGTTACATCGGTGTCCTCAACCGTATCGTGAAGCAACGCCGCTTCAATCGACTGCGAGTCCATACCCAGGTCCATAAGTATATCGGCTACGGCGAGAGGGTGACTGATATACGGCTGACCGGAATAGCGAAGCTGAGCCTTATGAGCGTCAAAGGCAAGCTCAAAGGCCTTGTCTATCATTTTCACTTCGTCGCGCTTGAATGCCTTGGCGCATTTCTTGCGAAGCCGGGCGTACTGTTCGTCGGGAGTAAGCTCAACCTTACTGTCAGCCATATTAACCCTCCTTTGTAAGATTTCTTAAAATAACGCTTGAATTGAGTTCGACTCTCTGCGGATTTTCGGTCACGGCATAGCCGGCATCGGTCTTTTCAAGAAGTCCGAGCTCGCAGAGTATATCAACGCACAGAAGCACTCTGCCCGCATTTCTGTAAGGACAGTTTGTAACGTGACAGAAGCTTTCGAGGTCGAAGCCGACACTCTTTTTCGTCCTGAAATATTTATATACCCCCGCGAAAAACGCGCGGTCGGGCGTGAGATGCTTAACCTCGTTTTCGCTGAGCATAACGCCGCTCTTGAACTTTTCGTAAATTCTCACGGAGCTGACGCACTTGTAGTAATCAAAGTCCGAGTAACGTATATCGATTATCTGAACTGACGGCGTGATTTCGCCGCGGAATTCATTCTTTTCAACCCTGAACGCTATGTCAACCGTATCGCCGATTTCGTATGGGAACTGTTCGGCAGTAGTCGAGAAAAGCATAGCCGTAATTTCGGCATCGTCCTTACGCAGGGTAAGGCGCAGATGCTTGCCCTCGCCGACGGGCCTGATTGCGCGAAGCGTTGCGCCCTTAATTGCAAAGCAGGGCTGAGGATTGTTGGCGCCGAACGGTTCAAAAGCCTTTAATACGTCGAGCAACGCAACCGTAACAATCGACGGATTGACCGTAAGGTCGATATTGAGCGACGGGAAAGGCATTTCCCTTTGCATACAGTAATCGGCAAGTCGCTTTCTGAAAACGGGAATGTCCCCCGTCCTTATACCGAAGCCCGCGGCAAGAGTGTGACCGCCGAAATGCGTAAGCATATCGTTGACCGAATTGAGCGCGTCGTAAATCGAGAAGTCCTCAAGGCTTCTGCAAGAGCCCTTACCCTCGTCGCCGTCGGTGGTTATGACAACGGCGGGCTTGCCGTAGCGCGAAACAAGTCTCGAGGCAACTATGCCTATAACGCCCTGATGCCAGCCCTCGCCCGAAACAACGATAATCGGAGAGTATTTAACCTCGTCATTGGACTCAATATATTCCACAGCCCTCTGCGTGATTTCATTTTCAACCTCATGGCGCTGTCTGTTGGCACTCTCAAGCCTTGCAGCAAGGTCGGCAGCCGATGCCGCGTTTTCGTCAAGTAAAAGCTTCATGGCAAGCATAGCCGAGTCCATTCTGCCAGCAGCGTTTATTCTCGGCGCGAGAGTGAATGCAACGGAGGTGGCGTTGAGCACCTTCGAGTCCGCGCCCGCAGAAGTGCGCAGCGCCTTAAGACCGGGACGGGCGTTCTTGTTTATCTTTTCAATTCCTTTTTTGACAATTATGCGGTTTTCACCCGTCAGCGGAACAACGTCGGCAAGCGTACCAATGGCGGCAAGGTCGCAGTATTTTTCAAGCATTTCCTCGCTGTCGCCGTCAAGCGCACAGACGAGCTTGAACGCAACGCCTACGCCCGCATATTCCTTGAACGGGCTCTGACAGTCGGCTCTGTGCGGATTGACTACGGCAACCGCATCGGGCAGCGTATCGCCGACTTTGTGGTGGTCGGTAATTACGACGTCCATGCCAAGACTGTTTGCAAGCGCAGTTTCCTCAACGGCATTGATACCGTTATCGACGGTTACAATAAGCTTTACGCCTTCGTCTGCAAAATCGCGGATTTTATCGCAGGAGATACCGTAACCCTCGTTCATACGGTCGGGGATATAGTAGCCTATGTCCGCGCCCTTAGAAGCAAGATAAAGGTAAATCAGCGAAGTCGAGGTAACGCCGTCGGCATCGTAGTCACCGAAAATCATAATCTTTTCGTAATTTTCAACCGCGCGGTTGATACGCTCGACCGCCTTGTCAATATCCTTTATCTCAAACGGGTCTACGTAGAAATCCTCGGCAAAGAGAAATTCCTCAATCTCTTCGTCGTCGGTAATTCCCCTCGCCGTAAGCAAAAGGGCAGCCATGGGATCAAGGCTGAATTCCTCTGCTATCTCGGCAGCCCTGTCCCTGTCTTTAGGTGCATTTTTCCAAAGCCCTCTGCTCATCGGTCAGATTTCTCCTTATAATAAGATTAATAAATATTTTACCATTATATTTTAATTCTTTCAATATAAATATTGATAAAAATACGTTAAAATACACAATATATTGTTATATTTTGCTCTTTTTCGACGTTTTTTGCTCTCTCATCGCAGTTAACAGCGTCCGTTTGTATTTGACATAACAGAAAAAAACGAGTAAAATTGTAGGACAAACTGACAATATATCTTTTCAGGGAGAGACAAAACTTGAATAAGAAGTTAAATAAAAGAAGAATCGGCAGACGTAATCTTGCGCTTTTATTTGTCGATATTATCGTCATTAATGTTATTTACTTTCTGATGATATACTTCCATTGGAATTTCAGTATGGATAGGTATGAGGCTATACGCCTGCTTGTCAGGATACCTTACGTTACGCTGTTTTACATACTTGCCTACTGGCTTTTCCGCATCTATAAAACCGCATGGAGATACGCGGGTCTTTATGAGATTATAAGCTTCGGAAGCGCAACCGTTGCGGGAACAGGTGCTGTATGGATTACCGACTATGTGCTGATGAAAACCAATCAGTATATGTATCTGTCTAATCCGCAGTTAGCGGAAAATGCAAAAAGCGTGCTTGCACCGACTGCTTCCAGATATCCGCTGGTGTTTAACGTGCTTCCCTTCTCGGTCTATCTTGACAGTATGCTTATTATACTGTTCTTATGCCTTGTATTCAGACTGGCATACCGCTCGTATTTCCTGTTCAAAAACGAGCAGTCAAGAAGACAGCATTTAAGCGAACTCAAGCAGATACTCATTATCGGCGCGGGTGAAGCGGGAACGGGACTGCTCAAGGATTTCCAGAAGAATTCGTATAAATTCGGCAATCCCGTCGCTCTGGTTGACGATGACAAATCGAAGCAGGGACTCGCAATAAACGGCACTCCCGTCGTTGGCACCTGCGACGATATCGAACTTGTCTGCAAGAAATATGACATTGATGAAATAATATTCTGTATCCCGTCGATAAGTGATGAGCGCAGACGCGAAATACTCGACTTTGCCGTCAAGACCGGCGTTTCGGTTAAGATTGCTCCGGATATTTCTTCGCTTGACAATGCGTCGGACCTTACCTACAAGGAAATGCGAAGTGTCGATATACTCGACCTGCTTTCACGTCCTGAGATAAAGCTGAATCCCGACGTCTGCAAATACGTCACCGACAAGATTGTACTCGTCACGGGCGGCGGCGGAAGCATAGGAAGCGAGCTTTGCCGTCAGATTGCAAGATACAATCCCGAAAAGATTGTAATTTTCGATATTTACGAAAACAACGCTTATGAGCTTAAGAATTCCCTTGACCTCAAATATTTCGGCAATCCGAAGATTGAAATTCGCATAGGCTCGGTCCGTGAATACGAAAGACTTAAGGCTGTTTTTGAGGAATTCCATCCCTCATCGGTTTTCCACGCAGCTGCGCACAAGCACGTTCCGCTTATGGAGGACAGCCCTTACGAAGCGATTAAGAACAATATACTCGGCACTTACAATACGGCGCGTTGCGCAAACGAATTCGGCGTTGACAACTTTGTTCTTCTCTCGACGGACAAGGCGGTCAATCCCACTAACGTAATGGGTGCAACAAAGCGCTGCTGCGAGCTTATCATTCAGCATTTCTCAAAGATTTCCACTCATACAAAATTTGCCGCAGTCCGCTTCGGTAATGTTTTGGGCTCAAACGGAAGCGTTATTCCGCTTTTTAAGGAACAGCTTAAGAAGGGCGGTCCGCTGACGGTTACCCATCCCGATATCACGCGTTACTTCATGACAATTCCCGAGGCGGCGCAGCTTGTCGTTCAGGCAGGCGGTCTGGCAAAAGGCGGCGAGATTTTTGTTCTTGATATGGGCGAGCCCGTCAAGATTGTTTCGCTCGCAGAAAAGCTTATCAGGCTTTCGGGCTTTGAACCCTATGTTGACATAGACATTCAATTTACCGGTCTGCGTCCGGGCGAAAAGCTCTATGAGGAGCTTATCCTTCCCAGTGAAGAGGAAGGAATGCACAAGACCGAAAACAATAAGATTTTCATCACCGCTCCTACCGATTTTGACGACGATGCGTTGCTTGAACACATAAACGCGATACCGACTATGAATCCCGACGACGCAAGACAGTTCTTAAAGGAACTCGTTCCGAATTACAAGGGCAATTAAAAACAAGCAAAAAAAGAAGCGATGCCGCGCATCGCTTCTTTTTATTACTGTTCATTAAATTGAATGGAGCATTTTATCAAGCTCGAACAAATCAAACGCATCAACAGCGCCGTCCGGGCTGAGGTCGGCAGACAGCCTCTGAACCTTTGTAAGTTTATCGGTCTGTCCTGAAATATACTGCTCAACCGTTGTGTAATCCGAAAGGTTCGTAACTCCGTCGGCATTGGCATCGCCGGGAATAATCACATCGAGCGAAACAAAGGTAAATCCTTTCGTCTCGGCAAAGCTTTCCGCTTCGGTATCGTAATAACCAATTATTGTAGTGACCGCGGAATCCTCGAATGCAGAAGCATCTATAGTTGATATGCCAGACGGAATCGTGATTTCGGTCAAAGCCGTGCATGCACCGAAGGTGCAGGGCTGCAGCTGCGTAAGGCTCTCCGAAAGACTAACGTTTGAGAGAGATTCGCACATATAGAACGCATACATTCCGAGCGACTCCACGTTATCGGGAATAACAACATTATTCAGCGAGAAGCAGGCGGCAAACGCCTCGCCTCCTATGGATTTCAGCGAATCCGGAAAGGTAACGCTTTCAAGGCAAGAGCAAAACAGAAACGCATCGAAGGCTACGGATTCAACGCCCTCGGGAATCGAAAACGATGTATCGGGCTTTGCCGTCGGATAACTCAGAAGCTGCGTCTTATTACGGTTATAAAGCACCCCTTCAAAAGAGCAAAAGCTTTCGTTATCGGAATCTACGTTAATCACGGTAAGCTGCGGGCAGTTTGCGATACTTGTAGGCTCTATTCTTGAAATATTTGCGCCTATCGAAACAGATTGAACGCTGTCAAGAGAGGAAAGGCTGAACGAGGTCAGCGCAACAACCGTATGACCGTCAATTCCATCGGGAACGACAAGCTCTGCCGCGTTACCGAGATAAGCGCAATCTCCGCTGTTGTATATCTCCGCAGTACCGTCGGCAAGCACTCTGTACTTCCACAGCCCGTCCTGACTCGTATAAACGGTGTCGTCCGCATATGCGTTAAACGAAGCTATCGACAGACAGCCTGTAACAAGGCACAGACACAGTATTATCGAAATCAGCTTTTTTACCTTCATTTTAATCTCTCCAAATTCTTATCAAATATATGATTGTCAATTTCTCCGATAGTATTTTACCACCATAAAAAAGTCCCGTCAACGCAAACAATGTTGCAAAAAGATTAACGGTTTGTGAATACGGGAACAATGCGAAATGAAACCGTCTAAATACAGTACAGATTCAAGTCCCAGCAGGGAATATATCTGTGATGGCGGAGGAATATACGGTAATCGGAGTTCGCTTTTTTAATCATTAAAGGCAATGCAAAAATGTCTGCACTTCTGTGATATGCTGCGATATTAAGCTTTGGCTTGCAGCTTTTCAGCGTATTCTCCGCACCGATAAGCATTTCATATTCACAACCCTCTACGTCGGCTTTTATGTAGCTGAAAGCGATATTCAGCTCAGCAGAAAGCAGATCGACGCTTGTTACGGCTTGTCCGCCTTCAAAAATAACAGCGCTGCTTCCCCTGCCGAAATCGTTGTCAAAGCCGAGAGAGCAGTCCGTGCTGTAAATGCCGAGATTAAGCGCATTGCAGTTTTTAAGATGCAATGTGTGCGCCTTCAGCTTTTCAAAACTCTTTTTATTGGGCTCAAGCGCAGTTATTGAAGCGTACTTGCCGTCAGTATATTTCAGAAACTCGTCAACCGTGTCACCGCGATAAGCGCCGAGGTCGAGATAGTTTTCGTTTTTACCTAGTTTTAGTATGTTTCTAAAAGCCTCGCTCTTGTCGGTTTCACTGTTAAAAAGATAATCAAGCTCGCCGGTAAGTTCAAACTTCAAAAAGTCCACAAATACTTCTTTTGATTTTTCGTCGGCAAGCATGGAGTAAACCGCTTCGAGTTCATTTTCATGCTTTTCCATAAACTCACGGTTAAAGATTTCGCCGCCGTAAACGGGAACACAGGGTACAAGTACTCTGTGACGTTCACGTATGCTTTTTATATTGTCAATTACCTCGTCACGGTTCGTGCCGAAACCGATAATAACTATAAAATCGCCGTATTCCTTTTCGAAGGAATTCAAGGGTTTAACCTCAAAGCCGCGAAAGCTGCGCGTGCGCACAAAGCCGTCGCTGGCAGTAACGCCCGACAGCTTTATTCCAAGCCTTTCAAGCTCGTCGATTACTTTATCGGCTCCGTTGCCCGTGCCGTAAAGCACTATCGGCAGGCTTGTGCTTTTCAGTTTCTCCCACGAGGATTTCAGTTTTAATACGTCATTAACCATACGGCTATTTTAGCACATTCTTCAATCTCCGTCAAAAGCTTTGCGCAGATTGTGAAGCACCTTCTTTTCAATTCTCGAAACATACGAGCGTGATATATTCAGCTGCTTTGCAATTTCGCGCTGAGTCAGGGGCATCCTGCCGTCAAGTCCGTAACGCCTGACGATAATCAGCTTTTCGCGCGGGTCTTCAATACCCGCAACCGCCTGACGAAGTCTTTCAAGCTTCAGCTTTTTGTCGATATCGTCAACTATCGTGTCGTCGGTAAAGATTATCTCGGAGAGCGTCAGCGGATTGCCCTGAGCGTCAATGTCTATGGGCTCGTTCATTGAGACGTCCTGCGCGCTCTTTTTCTGATTGCGGAAGTACATAAGTATTTCGTTTTCAATACAGCGCGAAGCATAGGTCGCAAGGCGTGTGCCCTTATCGCTGTCAAAGCTGTTGACCGCCTTGATAAGACCTATCGTACCGATTGAAATAAGGTCGTCCTGATCGGAATAGTTGGCGTAGTATTTCTTGATAATATGTACCACAAGGCGAAGATTGTGCTCAACGAGCTTATCGCGCGCAGACGCATCGCCCTGCTTCATTTTTTCAAGCGCTTCTCTCTCCTGTGCGGCCGTCAGCGGTTTCGGAAACGAGCCCGCGTTCTCGAGATGAAGCATAAGAAAAAGCATATTCGACAACACTGCCGAAAGAATTGAAAACATAAAAGATCACACCCTTCAAAACAGTATATGAAGCGGTGTGATTTTGCTTGCAAGTCCTTATTTAATTCTCTTTATAATTGCGCTGCCGTTTGTACGCAGCCACTTGTTATGCCTCTTGTAATCGGGAAACGCTTTCAATACATGTGCATAAAACTTCTTTGAGTGATTCATCTCAAGCCTGTGGCAAAGCTCGTGCACAACCACGCTGTCTATAACCTCGGGCGGCGTGAGCATCAGAAGGCAGTTGAAACTCAGATTGCCCTTCGACGTACAGCTGCCCCATTTTGAGCGCAGGGGTTTAATGCTGATTTTGTTATAGCTTACGCCGATAAGGCTTGCGTAGTATTCAACCCTTTGAGGGATATACGCCTTTCCTCTTTCGTTGAGTTCATTAATTTCGCTGTCGGTCAGTTTTTCGGCTTCGGGTATATTTTTCAGCCTTTCAAGATGCTTTTCAATCCAGTCCTCTTTGCTGTCTATAAACCTTTCAACCTCTCTGTCCTTCATTCTTAAAGGAGCGCGCGCAACAATACGTCCGTCGGGCTTGATTTCAAGCGACAGAGTTCTGCGTTTTGAACGGATGATTTCTACGTCGTACTTCATACAAACACAATATCACATTTGTGTTTATTATTTCAATATAAATGTATTGAAATTTTCAAAAAAAGTTATATAATTTATCTGTTAGGAAGTGATAGTATGCAACAGACATACGGTTTAGTGCTCGCAGGCGGCGGTGCAAAGGGCGCCTATCAGATAGGCGCATGGCGCGCTCTGCGTGAGCTCGGCATCGAATTCAACGCCATCGCAGGCACCTCAATAGGCGCTATCAACGGCGCGCTTATGGCTCAGGGCAGCTTTGAGACGGCAATGCGCTTCTGGTCAAATGCCGAGGTATCAAACGGTATCAATCTGCCGTTTGAATTAAAGTCGGGCGAAAATCTTTTCAGTTTAAGCAATATGCCGCAGATTTTCTACGAGGTTTTAAGAAACGGCGGCATTGATATAAGTCCCGCAAAAAAGATAGTTGAGGACAACATCAGCGAGGAAGCGGTGCGCGCTTCTAACATTCCGCTGGCTATCGTAACCTTCAACCTTAACAATATGAAGCCCGTCGAGCTGTTCGTAAGCGATATGCCCGAGGGCACAATGATAGACTACATTATGGCGTCGGCGCGTTTCCCCGGCCTTAACAAGCAGGGTCCCGACGACGCGCAGTATCTTGACGGCGGCGTTTATGACAACGCGCCGCTGGGCATTCTCCGCCGCCACGGTTATCACCGGCTGATAGTTATCGACATCTCCTCGCGCAAGGGTATGGCGCACAAGGAGGACTGGTCGTGCGCTAACATAGTTTATATCAGACCCTACGTTCCCGAGGATCTGGGCGCGGCGTTTGAGTTTGATAAAGACATGAACGAGCGCCGTATGGAGATGGGCTACTATGACACCAAAAAGGCGTTCGGCGAACTGTTCGGCAAGGACTACTATTTCAAAAAGGACGAATATCAGCTTCTCATAGGCCGCTACGGCTACGACACGGTTGATCAGTTTGAAGACCTCGCAAGAGTGCTCGGTGTTGAGCGCGTAAAGCTCTATGAAGCGGACGAGTTTGTAAACATCCTGAAAACGGCGTACGACAAATACGTCGAAATGCTCAGAGAGCAGGAGCAGCAGGCCGCCGCCGAGGATCAGGGCAGACTGCCGCAGCTGGCCCAGAAGGTTCTGGGTAAATTCAAGCGCAAGGACAAGATTCCGTCGCTTTATCCCCTCGCCCTGAGAGTTCTCGCTCCCGGCAGCGAAGCACCGCAGGCAGAAGAGCCCGAAGACGAAGAGCCTGAACAAGATGAAGAAAGCACAGAGCAGACCTGATATTCAGGCCTGTTTTGCTTCTGAGGATAACAATATTCATTATTTCAGCCTAAAATTGCACAAATATTCATAAATTTCAAATGTTTTTGAATATTTATGCAAAAAGTGCTTGACATTATGCAAAAATAGTGTATAATTCATTTCAGTTAATTAAATCAAGGAGATTTTTTGTTATGAATAAGGAAAACATCAAAAAGGTTGTATTGGCATATTCCGGCGGACTTGATACCTCGATTATCATTCCGTGGCTTAAGGAAAACTATAATAACTGCGAGGTTATCGCGGTTTCCGGCAACGTCGGTCAGGCGGACGAGCTTGACGGTCTTGAGGAAAAGGCGCTTAAGACGGGCGCTTCGAAGTTATATGTTGAGGACCTCACCGAACAGTTCCTGACCGAAATCGTATTCCCCTGCGTTCAGGCTGACGCAAAGTATGAGGGTTATCTTCTGGGTACTGCTTTTGCGCGTCCCGCAATCGCAAAGAGACTCGTTGAAATAGCCAAGGCTGAAGGCGCCGATGCCATCTGTCACGGCTGTACGGGCAAGGGTAACGATCAGGTTCGTTTTGAACTGACCATTAAGGCGTTCGCGCCCGATATGCCCATCATAGCTCCTTGGCGTGAGTGGGATATCAAATCACGTGATGAGGAAATCGACTACGCCGAGGCGCACAACGTTCCGCTCAAGATAAACAGAGAAACAAATTACTCAAAGGACAAGAACATCTGGCACCTTTCGCACGAGGGTCTTGACCTTGAAAATCCTGCAAACGAGCCGCAGTACAATAAGGAAGGCTTCCTTGAGATGAGCGTATCTCCCGAAAACGCTCCCGACAAGCCGACCTATATCACTCTGCATTTTGAAAAGGGCGTTCCGACTGCCGTTGACGGCAAGCAGATGGGCGCGGTTGAGCTCGTTGAAACGCTTAACAAAATCGGCGGTGCTAACGGCATAGGCCTTCTCGATATCGTTGAAAACCGTCTTGTCGGTATGAAGTCAAGGGGCGTTTATGAGACTCCCGGCGGTGAAATTCTCTACAAGGCACATGAGATACTCGAGACAATCACTCTCGACAAAGAGACAATGCACTACAAGGCGCTCGTTGCTCAGAAACTCGGCGAACTCGTTTACAACGCACAGTGGTACACACCTCTTACCGAGGCTATTGTTGCATTCGTCAAGTCAACTCAGAAAAACGTTACGGGTGACGTTAAGCTCAAGCTCTACAAGGGCAATATTATGAATGCGGGCGTTACCTCCCCCTATTCACTGTATGACCCCGAAATCGCTACCTTCGACGAGGACGAGGTTTACGATCAGGCGGATTCAAAGGGCTTCATCAACCTCTACGGTCTTCCGATTTCGGTTAAGGCAAAACTTGACGCAAAGCTCAATAAATAATATAATAAACAAAAGCAGTCGGGAGCTCGCTCCCGACATTTTGGTATAAAGGACTGATAATATGCAGCTCTGGAAAGGCAGATTCAAAAAAGAATTAGACGAAAAGACCAACGATTTCAATTCATCGATTTCATTTGACAGCCGTATGTATAAAGAGGACATTGACGGCAGTATCGCCCATGCGACGATGCTCGCCTCTCAGGGTATAATAAGCGCCGATGACCTCGCACAGATAGTCAGGGGCTTAAACGAAATCAAGTCTGAAATTGAAAGCGGCGCTCTGCTTATAGACCCGAACGCAGAGGATATTCACACCTTCGTTGAGGGCGAGCTGACGGCGCGTATCGGTCAGGCGGGAAAGCGTCTTCACACCGCGAGAAGCCGTAACGATCAGGTTGCGCTCGACATACGGCTGTATCTTAAAAAGGAATGCGACGCTGTATATGCTCAGCTTACCGAGCTTATTGGCGTAATTTGCAATAAAGCGGAAAAGTATAATGATACCGTTATGCCGGGCTATACTCACTTGCAGCGCGCTCAGCCCATCACTTTTGGGCATCACCTTATGGCCTATGCCGAGATGCTTCTTCGCGACAAGCAGAGGCTTGCAGACGCAAAGGCGAGAATGAATTACTCGCCGCTGGGCTCCTGCGCTCTGGCGGGTACGACCTATAACACGGACCGCAAGGCTGTTGCCGACGCGCTCGGCTTTGACGGAGTTTGCGAGAATTCGCTCGACGGTGTTTCGGACAGAGATTTCTGCCTTGAGCTTGCTGCGGCGCTGTCGATACTTATGGTGCATCTTTCGCGCTTTTCCGAGGAGATAATCCTCTGGTGCTCGTGGGAATTCAAATTCGTTGAGCTTGACGACGCGTTCTCAACGGGCTCGTCAATTATGCCGCAGAAAAAGAATCCCGACATAACCGAGCTTGTGCGCGGAAAATCGGGACGGGTTTTCGGCGACCTTATGACACTGCTTACCGTTATGAAGGGGCTTCCCCTCGCCTACAACAAGGATATGCAGGAGGACAAGGAGGCAATCTTCGACGCATTTGACACGGTCAAGATGTGCCTGACGGCATTTATTCCGATGCTCGATACAATGACCGCTCTGCCCGAGAATATGAGGAAGGCGGCGGCAGGCGGCTTCATCAACGCCACGGACTGCGCGGACTGGCTTGTTTCGAAAGGCGTGCCCTTCCGCGACGCCTACAAAGCGACGGGTGAGCTTGTCGCGCTTTGCATTGACAAGGGCGTGACACTCGAAACGCTGCCGATTGAAGAATACAGGAATATCTGCGACGTCTTCGACGAAGGCGTTTATGACGCGATTAGTCTTGACAACTGCGTAAACAACCGCACGTCACTTGGCGGTCCCGCTCCGCAGAACGTATTAAAGCAGATTGAGCGTGTCAGAGGGCTTAATAAATAATCAGATAACAAACGGTCGGATTCAAACGAATCCGACCGTTATTTTTTTTATTTATTTTTTCAGCTGCGGCGCAAACACAACAACCGCCGACCAGATAGCCTCAAAGAGTATTATCTGGAAGGTTCCTGCCTGCGAAATTCCCGATGTAAACGAGAACATTGCCATAAGTAGTATTCCTATCGCGATACCTATGTACTGAAGCACGGTTATCATCTTGCTCTTTTCCTTTACGGAAAGCGCAGTCACAAAGGTTGACAGGAAGGACTGAACCTTGCCGTTATGAAGAATTCTGCACGGCTCGTTCTGAGCTTCGGTCTCGGTAAGTTCCTTATACATAACGCCTGCGACGGGGCTGATAACCTTGACGCAGCCGCGCGGAAGCGCAAAAGCCTGCTCAACAAGCTCGTCGGTTATGTTGGGGTCGCTCGTTCTGACAAGTATGCTGATACCCGCCTTTTCGAGCGAACGAAGGTATTTCGAAATCTCGCCGTCAACGCTGTAGCCTACGACGAACATCGCCGAAACCTTACCCTCAACCGCGAGGTAGATAAGCTGTTTGCCGTCGGCGGTGAACTTTGCCTCCTCGTCCTTGGACTGGACCTCAACGTTGTGCTTGATAAGCAAATCGCGGTTACCGACGAGCACTCTGTAATTATAAATCCAGCCCGAGCAGCCGAGCTTCTCTTCATAAGCGAGTGAGTCGACCGGCGGAAGCATATCGTTGTTATCAAGGATAATAGTGTTGAAAACCTCGGACAGCGCACCGTCGGACTGTGTAACAACAGCCGCCGTATAAAGTATAGCCTCATCAATTCTCATTGAATTGAAAAGCTTTATGCCGTAGATGTTTGCGTTACCGTTACAGAACAGATCGTGCGCATCAATTGCAACTGCGTTGGCTTCGAGCGAGTTGTTAACCGCTTCGTAGCCGGAAATCATTGAGCCGTCAATATTGAGCCCTCTGTTAACCTTCATAAGCATCGCAAACAGCGCAACACCGAGAGCGCAGGGCATACCCATCAGGAACACACCCGTCAGCGAGGTAACGCCGACAAACACGCTCTTGTTGATAATCCATGAGAACAGTCCGACTACCGCTGCAGCGATGGCAGCTACGGGAATTACAAGCTTATATATTTCGGCTGTCGGGTCAACTGCCCTGGTCATTTCAACAAACTTGTAAGGGAAGTTAACCTTAGACGAATATCTTACGTCGGGCTCCTTAATCATAAGTCCCCTGCCGATTTCAAACGCCACGCCCTCGTCGTCAACCGATTTGGCGGCGTAGAAGCCGTCACGGTTGCTGTTGATAAGCAGGAAATTGTCAAGGTCGGTGCTGACTTTGATAAAGTCAGCAAGATTTATCATCATTACGGGGAACAGCGCAACCGCAGCATAAAGGTGAGTTCCGCCCGCAACGTAATCAGGGAATGCAAACGAAACAGCGGTCTGAATAACACCTATTATAAGCGAAAGGCTCAGAGCGGTCGACGCGGTAAGCTTCTTTTTCTTAGCCTTCTCTATTGCATCGGCAAAAGCATCATAGTTAAACGCGGCTACTGCGATAAGTACGAGCAGATTGACTGCAGAGTAAACCGTTACGCTTGAGCCGAAAAGCATAAAGCTGTCGAAGAATGATGTTGAAATTGTACCTATAAGCAGTAATGCAAGTCCGAGCACGGAAACTATCAGCTTCGTCTTTTTCTTGCTTTTCTGCTTTAAGAAAATACCGTAAACCGCATGCGCGTCCTTTGGACCGAAGAACTCGCGCTCAACTCTGATATTCTCTTTGTCCTCAGGCTTTTTCTCGTAAACCTTAACGTCATCGTCTTCGTCAAGCTCTTCTGCCGTCGCAGATTCGTCCGCTTCAAGCTCCTCGGCTTCTTCAACGGAAACCCTGCGCGTTTTTTCGTTATCGATGTTTTCCTCGCTCTGCTCTTCATCCTCTTCATAATCGGGGATTTCGTCGTCAAGCAGGTTCGGGAAAAGTCTGAAATTCTTTGCCTTTTCCTTGCGAAGCTTGCGCAGATTAGCCTCGGTAACCTCCTCGCTGACTATCTCAACTTCCTCTTCCTCGCCGAAGCCCTCGAGCATAATCTGATTCTCGTCCTCGGGAAGAACGCGTCTTATGCCGCCCTGCTGAGTTTCCATTTCAAGGCGTCTCTGTGCGTCGTATTCGTCAGCGGGGTCAACCAGCGTCGGAACGGGTGAAAGTCCGTCCTCGCTCGTCTTATCAAACTGATTTTTCTTGACGATTACGCCCGTTCTCTCGATAGTTTTCTGCGGCAGGTCCTTGATAAGGTCCTTATGCTCCTGAGTTTTTTCGATGGCAAGCTCGGGCTTGTTGAAGAATCTCTCGCGATACGGATCCTGCTCCATACCGCCGGAAACGGGAATCTCGCCCGTTCTGATTATTTTGAGAGCGCCAATCTGATGGTCAATGTCTTCCTTGGTTTCGCTTCTCGCGTCTATTTCGTTGAAAACTCTCGTCTTTTCAATGCTTATTTGGCCGGGAACGTATTCCTCTTCTTCGTCCTGCGTTTCCTCGTCAGTTGTTTCTGCGTCGTCAACGCTGTCAATAAGCGGCTCGATTTCCTCATTCTCGAGATAATCGGTATATTCGGAATATTGGTTTTCTCCGACATCTTCTTCTGCGGTCTCTTCAACAGGCTGTGCGGCAGTTTCTTTCTCCTCGCCGCCGTCAACGAACTCATTTATAAAGTCCTCAACGTCCTGATCGTTTTCAGTCGCAAGCGCCTCAGCAGTAGCCTCAATATTGTAGTCAATTGCGTGCTCCTTGGCGAAGTCCATCAGGGACACTGCGTCATCGGATTCCTCTGCAGCTTCGGGTTCGGCAGGTACGGTTTCAGTCTCCTCAGCCTTTTTATCGTCACCGAGCAAGGCGTCAATTTCAGCCAGTGACCAGAGCTTTTCCTCCCCTGTATCCTGACCCGTAAGGCGCTTAACATCGTTGAGTATTTCGTAGATTGAAAAATTATCGTTATTCAATTCCTTCACACCCCGATTCTATCTCTTAGATGATATTTCGTACATTAATATTCCGGCCGCGACCGATGCATTCAGGGAATTAATTTTACCTTTCATCGGAAGCGATATAATTACATCGCATTTTGAACGGATGAGCTTGCCCAGTCCGTTGCCTTCGGAACCGATAACCAGCGCGACCTTACCGTCGGTGTTGACGTGTTTATAGTCCTCGCCGTCCATATCGGCGCCGTAAATCCAGAAGCCCTTATCCTTTAACTCGTCGATAGTATTTGCCAGATTGGCAACTCTCGCAACTCTCATATATTCGAGAGCGCCTGCCGAGGTCTTGCCGACGGTATAGTTGAGCGAAGCGCTGCGACGTTTAGGAATAATAATTCCGTGTACCCCAGCACATTCGGCGGTACGGATAATTGCGCCGAGATTGTGCGGGTCCTCAATTTCGTCACAGATTATTACAAACGGCTCCTCGCCCTTTTCGTCGGCATAAGCCAGTATATCGTCAACGCTCGAATACTCGTGCGCCGCAACATAGGCCGCAACGCCCTGATGATTGCCGCCCGCACACATATAGTCGAGCTTCTTTTGATCAACCTCTTTAATCACCGCTCCCGCCTCACGAGCCAATGACGCAAGTCGTAACAGAGCAGGATTTGAGTTTCCCCTTGCCAGAAAAAGCGTGTCGATTTCCCTGTTGGAATTCAGCGCTTCACTTACGGCATTCCTGCCGATGAGCAAATCGTTGGGAGTCCTTTCGTTGTCATTCATATACCAATCTGTCCTCAATATACAAATATACTATTATACTTGTACATTATATCACACATATACTTCCTTTTACAACATAAAATTACTATATTTAGTGGTTTTTTGAAAAGTTTTTCACGAAATAATGTGGTTTTGGACGCAGAACAACGAAAAACGGTCCCCGAGCAATGCCCGAGGACCGCAGTTATTGATGATTTGAATTATTATTTATCTTCCTGCTTAGGCTTGTCGCCGAGATTGACAACAAGCATTGCGCCGTGCCAGATGACAATAACGATATAGCATACAAGCATCGTTACCCAAGCTGTGCTGAGATTAATAACGGTAAATTTCAGAATAGCGTCGGAAACCGAGCCTGCAAGTGAGCCTATAATCGACAATATGTCTCCACCGCCGAACAGTCCGCCGAGCAGGGTGCTAAGCAGAGTTCCCGTAAGCTGAAAAGACCCGTCAACAATCGGTGCGGTTATTGCCCTGAATGCTATCGCAATTGAGCCTGTGGATATCAAACCAATAGCTCCGAGAATAAGCGGCAGCTTATTTGAGTTGGAGAAGCAGGAAACGAAGAACAATACAACTGCGATCAAAAGCGAAAGAGCAAAGATTATACCCGTCGCATAAATCGCATTGTGCAGAGGCTCAATTGCCTCCCAGACCTGCGTTCCCGTGCCCGAAGAGTCTGACGAGCTGCGTATTGTAGGAAGCAAATCGGTTACAATGCTCTTAATCGTTATGTAGCCGTAGGTTATGCCCGTATCGTTCTCGTCGCCCGTCAGTCTTGCAATAAGGGCAATCGCAGTTGACTGAAACTCATAATAAATAATGCTCAGGAAGTATGCCGCCGCAGGAATTGCGACTGCAAGTCCGCATGTGAGAATTCTCGATACGATATCAAGGCCTGTGGTCTTTCTATTGATTTTAGGTGTTTTTTCTTTACTCATAATTATTCTCCTTTATTTCCAGGATGAATTAAGCGCAACCGTGAGGTTGAAGATAACATTATCGTCGGTTGAGTTTATATCAACGCAATAATAACCCTTACGCATAAACTGATAAACGTCGCCGGGCTTTGTGCCCTTAAGTCCGCCTTCTATACGGCAGTTTTTAAGTACGACAAGCGAATCGGGATTGAGGTTTGACTTGAAATCGCCTGCGCTTTCGTCCGAGGGATTCGGGACGTTGAAAAGGCGGTCGTACATATTGACCGTTGCCGTGAAGCTGTCGTCGGCGCTTACCCAGTGGATGGTGCCTCTGACCTTTCTGCCGTCGGGCGAGTCGCCGCCCTTGGTCGCCGGGTCGTAGGTGCAGTAAACGCGTGTAACGTTGCCGTTTTCATCGGTTTCGTAATCGGTGCAGGTTACGAAATATGCGCCCTTAAGCCTTACCTCATTGCCGGGGAACATACGGAAATACTTTTTGACGGGCTCCGCCATAAAGTCATCGCGTTCAATAAACAGATGCTTTGAGAAGCTCATCTTTCTCTTTCCCATTTCGGGATGGTCGGGATGAACGTCAACCTCGATTTCCTCGCTCTGTCCCTCGGGATAGTTTTCTATAATAAGTTCTATCGGGTCGAGTACCGCCATAGCTCTCGGTGCAGTGTCGTTGAGGACATCACGCACACAGCTTTCAAGCAGATTCATATCGACTACCGAATACGCCTTTGAAACGCCGATTTTCTCGCAGAAATCGCGGATAGCCTTCGGCGGATAACCTCTGCGGCGCATACCGCTTAAGGTTGCCATTCTCGGGTCGTTCCAGCCGTCGACTATGCCCTCGTTTACAAGCGCAAGGCACTTTCTCTTACTCGTTAAGCAGTAGTTGAGATTAAGTCTTGCGAATTCAATCTGTCTGGGCGGGCATTCTATTTCGCACGCCTGCAGGAACCAGTCGTAAAGCGGACGGTGATTTTCAAATTCAAGCGAGCACAGAGAGTGCGTAACGCCTTCTCTCGCGTCGGACAGCGGATGTGCAAAATCGTACATCGGGTAAACGCACCACTTGTCGCCCGTCTGATGGTGGGAAATATGGGCGATACGGTAGATAACGGGGTCGCGCATATTGATATTGGGCGAAGCCATATCAATCTTTGCTCTGAGAACCCGCTCGCCGTTTTCGAACTCGCCGTCGGTCATTCTCCTGAACAGGTCGAGGTTTTCCTCGATGCTTCTGTCACGGTAAGGACTGTTCTTACCGGCCTCGGTGAGAGTGCCTCTGTACTCTCTTATCTCGTCGGCAGTGAGGTCGTCAACATAGGCAAGACCCTTGTTGATAAGCTTTATCGCGCACTCGTAAATGAAATCGAAATAGCTCGAAGCAAACAGGCATTCCTTCCACTCAAAGCCGAGCCACTGAATGTCCTCTTTAATCGACTCAACGTACTCGACGTCTTCCTTCTGCGGGTTTGTGTCGTCAAGTCGGAGATTGCAGACACCCTTATACTTTTCGGCAGTGCCGAAATTTATGCAGATAGCCTTCGCGTGTCCTATGTGCAGATAACCGTTGGGCTCGGGCGGGAAACGGGTCTGGACGTGGGAATACACGCCTTTTTCAAGGTCTTCGTCAATAAAATCGTGAATGAAATTTGAAGCCATTACGTTGTTTTCGTCCATCATTTTCCCTCCCTGTAAAAATCTTCGGCTTTTTCAAGTCGGCTTGCGACCTCATCCTTACCAAGGATGCACTCTATGGAGTAAAGGTCGGGCGTATTCGTTCTGCCCGTCAGCGCAACTCTGATAACCGTTGAAACGTCGCCGACGTGTCCCTTGTAAGCGTCGGGATTCTGTTTGTATTCCTTTACATTCGGCGTGAATCCGAGCGGTTCGCACAGCGCCTTGATTCTCTCAAACCACTGCTGCTTGTCGTCGTTAATGTCGAATGCCTTTTTGTATTCTTCAATTATCGCCGCCGCATCGCCGTATGCGATATTTTCGGGCAGTTCATAATTTTCCTTGTAGAGCTCGGAGTACATATAGCTTATGTAATTTCTGACCTCGGACCACTTTGCGATATCCTTTCTCGGTTTGGGATTCTCGCGGTCGATATTGAGTATCGCCTTCGCCTTTTCGGGATCTGCGCTCAGAAGTGCGTAAAGCTCGCTGTCGTAAGCTTTTGCCCAGTC
The DNA here is from genome assembly GCA_030530095.1 of Clostridiaceae bacterium. GTDB lineage: Bacteria > Bacillota > Clostridia > Oscillospirales > Acutalibacteraceae > Fimenecus. The sequence continues at coordinate 91,824 of JAUMVO010000001.1, read as the reverse complement.
GGCCACGAGATTATATACCGTTTCGGCGTTCATAACCGAAATAACGTTTTTGCTTATGTCGTTAAGCTTTACAAGGTCAAACAGACAGCCGCTTGCGCTCATCTTCTTGAGATTGAACGGGAAGTTCATTACATTTTCCTTGGGATTCGCCCTGCGCCAGTCCTCAAAAGAGGAATTGAGAAGTCCCATAAGATACTCAATAAGAGCCTCCTTCGGGTAGCCCTCCTCAACGAAATAGCTGACCGCGGCCTCGGGGTCCTTGCGCTTTGAAAGCTTACGCTTGGTGCCGTCCTCCTCGTCGATTTTCATAACCTGCGGAGTGTGAGCATATTTCGGCAGCTTAAAGCCGCACGCCTTGAAAAGCGCTATGTGCTTGGGTGTGGACGAAATCCACTCCTCGGCTCTGATGACGTGGGTAGTTCTCATAAAATGGTCGTCGCAGACGTGTGCAAAATGGTAGGTCGGCACACCGTCGGACTTGAGAAGCACCTCGTCAATAACGTTTTCGGGCATCTCAATCTTGCCCCTGATAATATCGTCGAAAAAGACCTTGCGGCTCTCGTCACCGTCGGAACGGAAACGGATAACGTATTTGTCGCCGTTATCGATTCTTCTCTTGATTTCGTCGTAGCTTAAATCGCGGCATCTCGCCCATTTGCCGTAGTAACCGGGGAAAAGAACGTCGCTCTTTTCCTGCTCGGCGCGGATTTCGTTAAGCTCGTCCGCAGTGCAGAAGCAGGGATACGCCTTGCCCTCGGCAACAAGCCTTTTTGCAACGGTCTGATAAATCTCGACTCTCTGCGACTGGGTATAGGGACCGTAATCGCCCTTTTCACCGTCCTTGGTAACGCCCTCGTCAAAATCGAGACCGAAATCCGAAAAACCGTCAAGTATAGCCGAAACGCCGTCGTCGACCTCACGCTTTTTGTCGGTATCCTCAATTCTGAGCATTGAAACGCCGCCGGAAACTCTGGCGGTCATAATATCGGTAAGCGCGCCGAAAAGTCCGCCGACGTGAAGATAACCTGTCGGGCTCGGAGCAAAACGCGTAACTCTAGCGCCCTCCTTAAGCCCTCTGTCGGGGTACTTTGCTTCAAAGTATTCTTCTGTCTTATCAATGCCGCCGAACAGCAGCTCGGCAAGTCTTTCGTTATCGTTCAAAATTACACCTCATATAATCACAAAATGGAGCCTTCCTGACTGAAAGACTCCATATTATTAACCAACGTTCAACTGTATTTTGTCGTCGCCGTCGGGGTATTCGCGTCTTTCGATTTTCGCGCCTATGCTGCGGAATTTCTCAACCACATCCTCATAGCCGCGCTCGATATGGTAAATCTCCTCAATCTCGGTAACGCCGCTGGCGACAAAGCCCGCAATCATCATCGCCGCGCCCGCGCGAAGGTCGTCGGCTCTTATCGGAGCACCCTTCAGACCCTCAACGCCCTCGATAACGGCGGTCTTACCGTTAACTCTTATCACGGCGCCCATTCTTGAAAGCTGTTCGGCGTAGCGGAAGCGGTTATCCCAGACGGACTCGGTTACGATACTCACGCCGCGCGCTATGCTCAGAAGAACCGAGAACTGCGGCTGCATATCGGTCGGGAAGCCGGGATGCGGCATAGTCTTGATATTGCATTTTCCGGGTCTGCGGTCCATACTGACTCGGATTGAATCGTCATATTCCTCAACATTTGCGCCGCACTCGATAAGCTTTGCCGAAATCGACTCCAGATGCTTGGGAATAACGTTCTTTATAAGCACATCGCCCTTTGTAGCGGCAGCGGCTACCATATATGTTCCCGCCTCAATCTGATCGGGAATGATAGTATATTCGCAGCCGTGAAGCTTTTCCACGCCTCTGATTTTAATTACATCGGTACCCGCGCCTCTTACGTCGGCTCCCATGGTATTAAGGAAGTTCGCAAGGTCAACTATATGCGGCTCCTTGGCTGCGTTTTCGATAACCGTCAGTCCCCTCGCCTTAACGGCGGCGAGCATACAGTTAATCGTAGCGCCTACGGAAACAACATCAAGATAAATTGAATTACCAAGCAGTCTGTCAGCCTGTGCGTTGACCATGGCGTTTTCCTCCATGGTAACCTTGGCACCTAGTGCCTCAAAGCCCTTTATGTGCTGGTCGATAGGTCTTACGCCCAGATAGCAACCGCCGGGCATCGCAACCTCGGCATGGCTGAAACGGCCGAGCAGAGCGCCGATAAGATAGTACGAAGCGCGAAGCTGTTTTGAAAGCTCGTGCTCGACAACATAAGAGTTTATGTGTCTTGTGTCTATCTCAACGGTATTCTTGTTTATATACTTAACGTGAGCGCCCATGATATTGAGAATGTTAATCATGGCCGTAACGTCGCTGATGTTCGGTATATTTTCAATTCTGCAAACATCCTCTGCGAGAATGGTTGCGGGAAGAATGGCAACTACTGCATTTTTAGCACCGCTGACGGTAACCTCTCCCTTAAGAGGCGTGCCGCCGGAAATAACAAACTTCTCCAAAAACTGTTCACTCCCTGTTTCTTCTAATTTCACAACATATATAAAAACAGATGATATTCAGACACATTATCTAGAGTATTATACCACTATATAAAGCAAAATAAAAGTACTTTTATGTAAAAAATAGCGATATTTTATAAAAATTTTTTCAACAGTTTGCCCAACGCTGTCAAACGGGAACATTTTGTGAATAATAGATATAAAATGAATAAAAAATTCAGATTTCATTAGTAAAAAGTTCAAAAAATGTCTTTATTTTATAAAAAAAATGTGTTACAATAAAGACGAAACAAGAGCGGCGACGCTTTTGAAAATATATAAAGGGGATGTAGTAATGAATATTACCATCATCGGAAGGAAATGTACACCCAGAGAATCTTTCAAAGAAAGGGCTGAGCAGAAACTCAGAAAGGTTGAGAAATTTTTCGGACCGGATGCAGATGCCAAGGTAACTGCCTCGGCTGAAAAGAATGACAAGGTTGTTGAGATTACGCTCTCAAAGGGCGGTTATATATTTAGAGCGCAGGAGCGCTCCCAGGATATGGAGGATGCGCTTGACAAGTGCGTTGACTCGCTCATCCGCCAGATCAGAAAGAACAAGACCCGCCTTGAAAAGCGAATTCACGAGGTTTCCTTCGACGAAGTTTTCAACGCAGTTGAAGATGAAGAACCCGAATTCGAAGTAGTCAGAACAAAGTCGGTTATCGTTAAGCCCGAAAGCGTTGAGGAAGCGATTTTGCAGATGAACCTTCTGGGACATCAGTTCTATATGTTCAGAAATGCGGAAACCGATCAGCTTAACGTGGTTTACAAGAGAAATGACGGCGGCTACAGCGTACTTGAGCCGAGCATGGAATAAATAAATCAACAGGGCGCAGGCGAAAGCCTGCGCCTTTCTTTTTTACAAATCGGAGTTTGGCGATATGAAAGCTTGATAGGACACCAGCCTCCCTTGTCAAAGGGAGGGGGGACCGCCGTACGGCGGTGGTGGGATTCCTTTTTATTGTTATATCAAGCTTTCTTGAATCCCCTCGCCAGCGTTCGCTGGCCCTCTCCCCTTTAACAAGGGGCGCTGAATGCTCGCCGTCAGTCTCCCCGACAAACTCAAATTTAACGCATAAAAACAGGGCGGGATATCTCCCGCCATGCTTTGTAAATTGTTATTTTGATTTATCAGAACATACCGTTCTGGTCCATACGCATAATGATTGTTGCGATTTCAGCACGCGACGCAGTTGCGGTCGGTGCAAGTGTGGTTGCATTCTTACCGCTGATAACGCCGAAGTTAACCGCCCAGATCATAGCGTCGGTTGCGAACGCGCTGATTTTGCCCCTGTCGGCAAAGCCTGCGATTGCAGCCGCGTCGCCCTTGTCGGGTGAGTGCATATATCTGTAAAGGATTGTTGCTACCTGCTCTCTTGTGATAGGATCGCCTACGCCGAATTTGCCGTTCTGATAGCCGCCGATGATTTTCTGATCGACTGCCCATGCAACAGCCTGGCCGTAATATGAATTCATATCAACGTCGGTCAGCTTGCAGCTCGTGTAAGACGAAACGTCTGCGCCCGCAATTCTGGCAAGAATTACAACGAAATCCTGACGCTGAAGTGCATCCGCAGGACCGAACTTACCGTTCTTGTAACCGGTGATAAAGCCTCTGGTTGCACAGTATTTAACCGCATCGTAGAACCATGCGTTTTCGGGAACATCCGGGAAGCCGGGATACTCGCCGGGAGTGTCAAGAGAAATTCTTACCGGAACCTCGCACTTTACGCCTCTGTATTCGATTGTTATGCTGCCGGGATCGGAAGTCGTCCACGGACGGACAACCTGATTGCAGGTGTTGTAATAACTGAAGAACGAATAGTCAATGCTCGAGCCGTCGCTTCCGACAAGCCAGTAGTCGTTGTTCTTGTAATATGTTGTATATTTTTTGACCGATCCGTCGCCGTAAGTTACAATCATAACGCCGCCGTCTGCAAACAGCTGGTCTTTACAGGTATCATAATCGTAAACACAGTTGCCAGCCTTTGTAACGGTTCCCTGACTCTCGGGAATAACTATCGGCGCTATGGGTGAGAATTTGATATTTGCAACACCGGGTATCTGTCTGTAATCGACTCTTACCTTATCCGAATTAACACCTCTGAACTGCGCCTGAATATAAGCTCCCTGCTCATCCATACCGTCCCATACGTAATATTCGCTGTTATCAAGTATCTTACCGTCAGGACCGTAATAGTTGAAGCCGTAATTTCCGCTGTCCCACTTCATGGTGTAAACAGTCTCTATGCCGTTTACATCGTCAACGATAATCTTGTTGCCCTCATGATCCATAAGCGGCGTGGAGTCGCCCTCAAGCGTCCACTCGCCTGCGAGAACAAGTTCAACCGACTTGGTGTTATTGGGAAGTATGGTAATCTTGGTCTCCTTTTCCCAGTTGCTCAGGCATGCCGTCGCAACGTTGTTGCTTCCAAGCTTCCAGTGATTATGGTACTGGTCTGAGCTTACCCAGAAGCTGAGACCGTAGGGAAGCTGATTGTCGGCTTCGTCGATGAATTCCGTACGGCCGTACGGGGGAATTGCGCTTTGAGTATAGGTAACCGACTTTCCGTCCTTATATTTAAGCGTAACCTTTGCGCCGAGTTCATCGCCGTAATAGTTGTAATAATAATACTCTTCGGAATTTTCATCGGTGTCCACGTAACCGTTGGTCTTCGCATATAAACCCATTCCCTGAGTGAACGTGAAATCCGAGAAGGGATTGTCTATAACGTAGGCGGGAACCTTGTCCGTAACGCCCTTATATTCGAAAACTGCTTCGTTGTCGGCGTCTTTACTCCAGGGAGCCGCACAGTACCACGTGCCTTCATAGCCGAAATCATAACCCTCTTCGTTTAAGAAGCTTCCGTTCGCCTCATAAGTGAAGGTGCTCTCCGTTCCGTCGGCATACTTAACCGTAGCGGTTGTTCCGGCTACCGGATTGAACTGATAGTGAAAATCGCCGCCGCTTTCATAACCGCTGACCTCTTTGATAACCTCGATTCTCTTACCTGACGGTACGGTAACCTCAAGGTCGGCAATCCCTTTCGGATCCTCGATTACGGTAACGGGGGCTGTATCAAAGAACGGGCCTAAGCAAACCGTAATTTCCGCCGAGCTGTCGCCGGGAGTCCAGGTGCTGCTGCTCGGACTTGCAGAAAACTGTCCGTATTCGCCGCCGTAAGGCTGGCCCTGTTCGTCATAGAGGTCAAGATAATAGTTATGAGTCTGTACAGTATAGATTCTTTCCGTGCTGTCAGCCAATGTAACTATAACCTTGTCACCCGTCATATCGGGATAATAATCCGTATTCGCATATGCGGTAACATCCGCAATAGGCTCATAGCTTATGCCCTGAGCCGCAAACTTCTCAACAACGACCTCATAATCACCGACTGTATCATCATCGTAAAACCTTGTGTTAAGAGTGTAGGTAACAGAGGCGGTAAGCTCTGCAATTATTCTGAATTGATAGTTATCGCCGCTCGCATCGTCGTTATAGGCAACGTAGGTGCTGCCCTTATAAAGAGTTGCATAATTATCAATCGAATCATCACTGCTTACAGCATAAAACGAGTAATATCCGCTCTCTGACGGTGTGAAGTCAAAGCTCCGTGCGTCGCCGCCGACCGTTATCTCAACCTGAGCGGGAACATCGAGCGTAAGCGTCGGATTAACCGCATAAACGTTACCGAAGCCGAAAACGCTCAGCAGCATTACGACTGTAAGAATTATACTTATCGTCTTTTTCATAATGTAATATCCTCTCCTGTGTTTTTACAAAAGGCAGTCCCCGTTATTTTCGGAGACCGCCTTAAAACAACATTATTTCGCAAGATCGCCTATCATAAGCATAAAGGTACCGAACTGCGCGCCGAATTCGGGAGCGCCGTCCATGATAAGCTTGCCCTTCTTAACGGAGTCAAGCATATCCGCGGTACCGAGAAGTATGCCAAGTGCGCTGTCAAACGAATCGAAGCGAAGCGTGAAGAAAGGCATTGCTCTCTTGTATTCGCCTCTGCCCGCACGCGACTTACCCGCCTTGATTCTGATAAAGGCGGCGACCTCGGGATGGTCGTTAACCGCAAGCGCATAGACTCTGTCGGGCGATTTTGCGGTCCATTCGTGTATTTCCTGATGTCCTAACTTATTCATCTGGCTGATGCCGCTTGTAAGCAGATAGAACATACACTTAACCATAAGCTGCTTTTCTTCCTCAGCCTCGGGAGCCTTGTCGGCGCCGAGAACGTTAGCCATCTTCAGCAGCGTCATAAGGAACGCCTTGAAAGCGCCGAAGTGCGAGGCAACGCCCTTCATCTTGGGAAGAGTAGCGGGGCCTATCTTACCCTTGAAGAAAGCGTTCATAGCCTCGATTGACTTGAACTGAAGCTCAACGTGCGGCTTGGGATCAACCGCATTGAGATGAACAAGCCAGTCATCCTCGCCGTTAACGACGAAGTGCATACCGATTTTGCCGCCCTCTGCATCGGGATCGAGAGCAGAAACCTGAATTATTGCATGAACGTTCTTAAACTGCTTTTTGAGCGAGGGAACGTCCTGCGCAATTACCTTGATAAGCGGCAAAGCGGCATTGAAAAATATTTTATTTGCATATATTTCATTTTGCTCATGCATATTATCAACTCACTTTCCGATATATAATAATCTTTCCAATGTATTTATTATACATCGTCGTCCCAGTTATCGTCTTCCTCGAAGTCAGCCTTCATAACCTCACGTACGGCGGCTATGATGCCGTTGGCATCGATGCCGACCTCGGACATGATGTCCTCGTGAAGTCCGATGGGTGCAAACTTGTCGGGATGGCCGAGTCTCTTGAAGGCGCAGCCCTTGCCGGCTTCCGCCATAACCTCGGCAACAGCTGAGCCGAGACCGCCGATAATCGAGTGATCCTCAACGGTGATAATACGTCTTGTGTCCATAACAGCCTTAAGGATAGCGTCCTTATCGATAGGTTTGATGGTGTGCATATTGAGAACTCTAACCTTAAGTCCGTCGGAATTCTCAAGGAAGTTGGCTGCCTCTCTCGCCTGGAATACGCAGCTGCCGCAGGCGATAACGGTAATGTCGGTACCTGCGTGAACCTCAACCGCCTTGCCTACCTCGAAGCCGTAATCCTGACTGTCGTAAAGAACACGGTCAAAGCCTCTGTTGATTCTGATGTAATACGGACCGAAGTTTTCATAAGCAGCGTTTACTGCATTGGCGGTTTCAAGTCCGTCGGCGGGAACGATAACCGTAAGGTTGGGCATCGCTCTTGTAATTGCGAGGTCAACGATAGCGTGATGCGTTGAGCCCGCCTGACCGAAGGATGTACCTGCGTGTGTTGCGATAATCTTCGCATTGACGTTCTGATAGCAGATGTCGGTGTGAAGCTGGTCGCACGCTCTCATCGAGGTAAATGCCGAGAAACCTGAAAGGAAGGGAATACAACCCGCCTTAGCCATACCTGCGGCAACGCCGAACATATCCTGCTCTGCGATACCGACGTTGATAACTCTCTCGGGGCAAACCTTGAGAACGTCGCCGAGCTTGGTTGATTTTGCGAGGTCGGCAGTGATAGCTACGACCTTGGGATCCTTGAGAATAATATCAGCCAGAGCCTTACCGTAAACTTCAGCGGTAGCAACCTCGGTCTGATCTATTGCGTTATAAACAAATCCGCCTGCCATAATTATTTGCCCTCCTTTTCCGCTCTTTCGCAGCGAGCCTTGTAATCAGCGTCAAGCTCGTCGTTATACTTGTTGAAGGTCTCCTCGTCAAGCGCCATATAGTGGCAGTGATAGTCGCCCTCAATGTCCTTGATGCCTGCGCCCTTCTTGGTATCCATAAGAATACATGTCGGTGCGCACTTTTTCTTTGAACGCTCGATTGCAACGTCAATAGCGTCACAAAGCTCGCCGATATTGTTGCCGTCAACAACTATCGTATTGAAGCCGAAGGCAATCATCTTGTCCGCAAGCGGTTCAAGCTTCATAACCTCTTCTGTCGGGCCGTCAATCATGCAGTGGTTACGGTCGATGAAAACGATGCAGTTCGAAAGCTGGTAATTGTTGATGGTCATAAAGCCTTCCCAGTTTGAACCCTCGTCAAGCTCGCCGTCGCCGGTAACTACGTAGGTGAGGAAATCCTTGCCGAGTATTCTCGCCGCAAGAGCTGTACCGGCTGCGATTGAAACGCCGTGACCGAGTGAACCTGTCGAAGCGTCAACGCCCTCAACCTTGTTGGAGTCAAGGTGCATACCCATTTTAGAACCCGTAAGGTTAAAGGTCTTAAGCTGTTCAATATTGTTGAAGCCCTTGTCGCACAGTACCGGAGCGTATGCGATAGCCGCATGGCCCTTACTTAAGATAAAGCGGTCTCTGTCCTCCCACTTGGGATCCTCAACCTTGATGTGAAGATACTTGTGATACAGAACGGTCAGCAAATCCATAACGCTTAAGCCGCCGCCGATGTGTCCCGAGCCTGCCCAGTCGGTAGTCTGAAGGCAGAGCTTACGAAGCTCGTGGGCTTTCTTTTCAAGCGCTAACCATTCCTGCTTGCTTAAATTAGCCATATAAATTCCTCCCTTTTTTGTATGTTAAGTTAAATTATTTCAACTCAGGATGATTCTTTCTTACCACGTTGAAGGCGTCCTCGGCGATGTCGATTGACGTCTTGACGTCGTCCTCGGTAAGTGAACCGTTAATAAAGTGGTTGTGGTGAGAAGCAAGGAACAGACCTCTGCAAACGCACTCTGCAACCCACTCCTGATGAAGCATAAGGCTGTCGTCGTTGGCGATTCTCAGATAGAACAGCGCCGGTTCGCCCGAAGCAACAAGGTCAAAGCCGTTGTTCGCGGCAGCCGCCTTAAGGCCGTCGGTAAGCTGAGTACCGAGCTTTCTGCAGAGATTCGGAAGGTCAATCTTCTTCATCTTATCAATACAGGCAATACATGCTGCAAAGGGGACCGCGCTCATCCAGTACGAGCCCGTGTAGGTCATACCCGAAACGGTGCTCTTCATGTGCTCACCGCCGCAGAGAGCCGACATATTGTAGCCGTTTGCAAGCGCCTTACAGAAGCAGATGAGGTCAGCCTTGATGCCGTAGTAATGGTCGGAGCCGGCTATATCAAGGCGGAAGCCTGCGCGTACGTCGTCGAAGATAAGAACTACGCCGTGATCGTCGCACCACTTGCGTACGCCCTGCCAGTATTCCTTGTTGGCGGGAACGTTATCGTAGAAGTTACCGTGGTCGTAAGGCTGAGCGATAAGACCTGCGATGTCGCCGTCGTTATCGTCATAAAGCTTCTGTAAAGCGGGAATATCAAACCACGGAGCTACGAGGTTGTGGCAAACGTCCTCGGGAAGAATACCGGGATAGTCAATCTTCTGCGCCCACTGGAAGTCGCCGTGATAGTAACCCTTAAGGAAGATAATCTTTCTCTTGTGAGTATGCGCTCTTGCGGTCATAACTGCGAGCGTCGTGGTGTCTGAACCGTTCTTGCAGAAGAATGCCCAGTCAGCCGATGCAACAGTGTCGACAAGATTCTCTGCACAGTCAACCATTACCGACGAGGGAGCGGTCGTGCAGTTGCCGAGCTTCAGCTGCTTCATGGCAGCGGCGTCAACGTCGGGATCGTTGTAACCCAAAACATTGGGGCCGTAAGCGCACATATAGTCGATATATTTGTTGCCGTCAAGGTCCCAGAAGTATGAGCCCTGAGCCTTTGATGAGTAGAAGGGCCACTTCTGAATCGGAATCCAGAGTCCCTCGGAGGGACCGAGATGTCCGTAGATACCTGCCGGAATAACTTTCAGAGCTCTGTCGAAGCAGGCTCTGCCTTTTTCGTGGGAATATTCGGGATATTTACTCATTATCTTTCCCTCCTTAGCCTAAATACAGAGCAACTCTGTCGAGCAGTCTGTTCATATTGTCTATCATCGAAGCCATGCCGTGGATTTCGATTGAGCCGTTACATACGCACTCAAGCGCATTTGCCGTGCCCGTGAAGAGAGCGTAAGCAAGGTCGATGTCCGAGAATTTCATAATCGCTCTCGGCTTCTCGGGAGCCTGCTTGATGGTTACGAGGTGGTGGTCCTTAACGCGCAGCGTTGCGGTCGGACCGTCCTTGATACCGAAGAGTATGTCGCCGTCAACCATATACGAAGCGCTGTGCTTGCCTATCTCGTCCTGATTGCCTATCTGGGCAAGGGCTACGGCTATCGTGTAGAATGTGCACTTGACGTTGAGTTCAAAAAACTCTCTGTCCTTCATTGCCTCCTCTGAGGGCTGCATAACTTCGGAAAGTCTGTCGGTAAGAGCCGTGAAGGTCTTGAGCAAAAAGCCTATCTTCGAAAAGCCCTTTGAGGGAACGGGTGTAACCGTACCGTCAATAATCTGATTGAACTTTTCGCAGGAAGAAACGGGAATCTTGATATCACAGGGTTTAACTCCGTCCTCCATTCTGCATCCCTTCGACGTAAACTTGATTGTGGCGGCGGGGCCGTCCTTTACGTCAAAGCAGAGCGAAACAGGCTTCTTGATACCCGAGAGAATTTCCTTGCACTTGGGGTCAAGCTCGCAAAGATTCTCAAGCGTACCGAGAACAGCATACATGTTAAGATATGCCATAGTTTTCTGGTCTTTCAAAATAATTCCTCCCTTTTTTGTTGATATAATAATATCAAATTAATTTTATCAAAAAGACACCGTCAAGTCAACGAAATCGGCGTGTCAAATTGACGATAATTCAGCCTTAAATTTGGTTATTTGTACATACTTAAAATTGTATTGTGCTTTTCGCATTATCTGTGGTATAATCATACAGGCACTGCAGGGAGGAACATTATGAATAAAGTTGCAATTATTACGGGTGCTTCCAGAGGCATAGGCGCGGCGACGGCGAAGAAGCTCTCCGCGGACGGCTGGAAGGTTGCGCTCGTTTACAATAACAGCGAGGCTCAGGTCAGCCTGCTCGCCTCACAGCTCGGCAACGGCTCCATGGCTTACCGCTGTGACGTAAAGGACGTTCAGAAGGTCAACGAAACCGTCGCGGCAATTCTCGCGGATTTCGGCAGGATCGACCTGCTGGTAAACAATGCGGGTATCGCACAGCAGAAGCTGTTCACGGACATTACCGACAGCGACTGGAACGATATGATTTCGACCAATCTGTCGGGCGCGTTTTATTTCTCGCGCGCGGTGCTCGGCGATATGATAAAAAGGAAATCGGGCAAAATAATTAATATAGCCTCCATGTGGGGCGAAACGGGCGGCTCGTGCGAGGTGCACTATTCCGCCGCAAAGGCAGGCTTGATCGGTATGACAAAGGCGCTTGCCAAGGAGGTCGCACTGTCGGGCGTTACCGTCAATGCGGTTTCACCGGGAGTAATCAGAACCGATATGCTCTCGTCTTTTTCGGAAAGTGAGCTTGAAGCGTTAAGACACGAAATACCGCTTGACCGTCTCGGAACGCCCGATGACGTTGCAAATGCGGTCGCATTCCTTGCAAGCGATGGAGCTGATTATATCACCGGTCAGGTGCTTTCGGTCAACGGAGGTCTTGTCATTTAATTCTTGCAATAAAGCAGATAATAATATACAATAGCCTTATTACAAAAAAGGAGTTTTACTATGGATCCCATCAATGTTGATTTCACACGCGGTAAAAAGGGCGATTCGGACAACGGCAACGACTCCGTTTCCGACGTTTATATCCCGCCGAAAAACGTGGCAAGAAGAATTATTATCAATATTCTTCTCACCCTTGTCGGCGCGGCAATAGCCTATTATCTTATGATTCCCGCGCTCAATCCGAAGGCAATAGAGCTTTATATGTTTATCGGCATCGTCTGCCTTATCTACGTGGGACTGACTGTCATCTCGGTCAAACTGTCAACTCACCCCGAGTACACCGTTTACGTCAAGAAGCGTGCAAGAGTGCCCTTCGGCATAATCGCCGCAATGGTAGTTGTCTGCGTACTCGGCTGGCTTGTCGGCGTACAGCTGTTCAGGGCTCATTCATACTCTAACCTGCTCAAGGTTGAGGACGGCAACTTTGCCGAGGACGTTGCGGAAATTGACTTTTCAAGCGTTCCGCGCCTTGATACTACTTCAGCCAACAACCTTGCGGTAAGAACGCTCGGCGACCTGTCCGATATGGTTTCTCAGTTCGTCGTTTCGGCCTACACCTCGCAGATTAACTATAAGAATACGCCCGTCAGGGTTCACGCGCTGGCATACGGCGACATCTTCAAATGGCTCAAAAACACAAAGAACGGTCTGCCCGCGTATATCATAGTCGATATGACTACGCAGAAGAGCGAAATAGTAAGACTTGAAGAGGGTATGAAATACTCCCCCGCCGAGTATCTCAATCGCAGCCTTTTAAGGCATCTGCGTTTCCGGTATCCGACCTATCTGTTCGGAAATCCGAGCTTTGAAATTGACGAGAGCGGCCATCCCTACTGGATAGTTCCGATACTCGACAAAACCATCGGTCTTTTCGGCGGCACGGACGTTATAGGCGCGGCGGTTGTCGACTCCATCGACGGCAGCTGTCAGCTTGTAAAGACGGGCAATCCCGACAGAAAGCAGCTTCCGACCGAGGCTACCGTAAACGATGAACAGTGGCAGTGGATTGACCGCGTTTATTCGGCAGACCTGCTCAACGAACAGTTCAACTACTACGGCAAGCTTTCAAACGGCTTTATCAACTCACTTATCGGTCAGCAGGGCGTTAAGGTTACAAGCTCAGGTTACAATTACCTCGCGCTCAACGACGACGTATATATGTACACGGGCGTTACGTCCATAAGCTCCGACCAGTCGATTATCGGCTTCGTGCTTCTCAATCAGCGCACAAAGGAAACAAAGTACTACGCGATTTCCGGTGCACTCGAGAATACGGCCATGACCTCGGCGCAGGGCGCGGTTCAGCAGTATGAATACACGGCGACCTTCCCGCTGCTTCTGAATATCAGCGGTGAGCCGACCTACTTTATGGCGCTCAAGGATTCCAGCCAGCTCGTAAAGATGTACGCGATGGTTAACGTCAAGCAGTCGACGGTTGTCGGCATCGGCTACAACCTCGCGGAATGCACCGAGAAATATGCAGCCGAGCTCAAACAGAACGGCATCAATCTCGACATTGATATCGACTCAATGAGCGAGGAGCCCGTTGAAGAGCCCGACGCACCCGAGACCAAGGATATAACCGCAGTCGTAACCGAAATACGTTCGGTTGTTACGGGCGGCGAGACCTACTTCTATCTCAAGCTCAGCGAGGGCGACAGCTACTATAAGCTGAGCGCCGCAAACGCCGAAAAGGTTGTTATCCTCAACGTCGGCGACACGGTAACGCTTACGGTTGACGCGGATGCAAGCGGAGAGATAATTGAAGCTAAGGGATTGAAATAAGGAGACTGAACCATGCTGTACTTTGTCGATTATGAAAACACTGACGAGGCAGGTCTGAACGGAATAGAAAAGCTTACCGATGCAGATACGGTATTCTTCTTTCATAATGATAAAAACAAGTTGAGTATCAATGCCCACAAAAAGGTTGAAAACGCTAAATGCATCAAAAAGTATATTCCGAAAGTTTCGGTCAAAACTCAGAATGCAATTGATTTTCAGCTTGTCACCTATCTCGGATACAAGATAAAGGAAACGGACAATAAACAGCAGTACCGTATTGTCAGCAAAGACACAGGCTTTGATGCGGCTGTAAAGTTCTGGGCGGGCTACGGCAAAAACATTGCCCGAATCGAAAGCATCGGAGCTCAAAGCAGTGAAGCGCTCTGCGCAGCCGTCAAAAAACTGATAAGCGAAAAAAATATAGACTTCACCGTTAACCCTGACGAAATTACAAAGATGATTTTAAAATACAAGACAAAGCAGGGCCTCAATAACGCGCTTATGAAGAATTATAAAAGCGAGCAGGTCGGTCAGATTATGTCGGCAATAAAGACGCTGATTAAAGACAAAAAAGGCGCATAAACAAAAAAAGCAGGAGCTTAGCTCCTGCTTTTTTAATCGTCTTATAAACCCAATTTCTTCTCCACCGCGACGGCGACTCCGTCCTCGGCGTTGGTCAGGGCTATATTTTTCGCCGCGCGTTTCAATTCGTCACAGGCATTTCCCATAGCATACGGATGCCCGACGGCGCAAATCATTTCATAGTCGTTCATCGCGTCTCCGAATGCCATGGCATCGGCGGCGCTTATTCCGATTGCTTCGCACAGTCCCTTTATCGCCGTACCCTTGTTGACGTCTGAAGCAGTGACCTCAAATTCGTCAACAAGAGACGAGGTGATATGCAGATGCATACCCTCAAACTTTTCAACAAGCAGCTTTTTGTCCTCATCACTGACGGAATACATCGCAACTATTTCCGCTTCTTTGCCGTCAAGCTCTTTTTTCATATCTTCACAGACGTTTGAACAGCGGATAAACTGCTCAAGAAAAGCCTGCGGCAGGTCGTGGTTTTTATAATGCCGTATCTTATTCTCCTGAACGTAAACCATACCGCCGTAATAAGCGTTGTAATACATATCAAAGCCGTTGAGAAGCTCAAGGATTTCCGAAGTCTGCGCGGCAGGAATGCAGTTTGTATAAATGTTCTTCTTTGCCGCCCTGTCGTAAACGCAGGCGCCGTTTGAATAGATAACGTAATCGACAAACGGTATCTGCGCAGTAACGTCATCGGTAAAATTCAGCGTTCTGCCCGTCGCTATGGCGAGCTTAACGCCTGTTTTGTGAGCCCTGAGAAGCGTGTTGTACGTCCGCTGAGTTACTGTTATATGGTCGGCGGCCATAAGCGTACCGTCGAGGTCGCAGGCTATCAGTTTAATGCTCATTTCTTTACCTGTAAACCGAAGTAATCCTTTGCATTGTTGAACGAAACGTCCTCAACGAGCTTAGAGAGGAATTTCAGGTCCTCGGGGTACTTGCCCTGCTCAACCCACTCGCCTATAAGCTCGCAGAGTATTCTGCGGAAATACTCGTGGCGGGGATATGAAAGGAAGCTTCTCGAGTCGGTTATCATACCGACGAATTTACCCAGAACGCCTAAGTTTGCGAGTGCCGTCAGCTGAGCGCGCATACCGTCGTAATTGTCGTTGAACCACCACGCCGAGCCGAACTGAATCTTGCCCGCCTGCTCTGCGGACTGGAAGTTTCCGAGCATCGAGCCTAAAACATAATTGTCCTTCGGATTGAGTGTGAAAAGCACGGTTTTCGGCAGCTTGTCCTCAACGGCAAGCGAGTCCATAAAGCGAGAAAGACCGACGGCTATCTGATTGTCGTCAATTGAATCGAAGCCCGTGTCGGGGCCGAGGCGGCGGAACATTTTGGTGTTGTTGTCGCGCATAGCGCCGATATGAAGTTCCATTACCCAATCGCGCTTGTGGTATTCCCTTGCGAAAAACTGCATAAGCGCGGTACGGTATTTGTCAAGGTCATCAACCGATAAGGGCTTGCCCTTTACACCCTTTTTGAATATCGCTTCAAGCTCGGAGGGCTTTGCCTCGGAATACGGAACATAAGTAAACGCGTGGTCCGACGCGCAGCAGCCCATCTTGTCGAAAAATTCTATTCTTTCAGCCAGAGCATCTTTAAGCGAAGCAAAGCTGTCAATCTCTCTGCCTACCGCCTTTTCCATAGCCGCAAGCCACGGAATAAAGGTCGCCTTGTCTATATTGAGCGCCTTGTCGGGGCGGAAAGCCGGCAGCACCTTGCACTTGAAGGACTTGTCTGCCTTCAAGAGCTTGTGATATTCAAGCGTGTCGGCAGGGTCGTCGGTCGTACAGACGCAGGCGACGTTGGACTTTTCAATCAGTTCGCGCGGCGAAAAACCGCCCGCCCTGATCTGTTCGTTGCATTTGTTCCAGATGCTCTGCGCGGTCTGCGCGTTGAGCGGCTCGTAAATACCGAAATAACGCTGAAGCTCAAGGTGAGTCCAGTGATAAAGCGGATTGCCTATGCAATAGGGCATCATCTCGGCAAACTTCATAAACTTGTCGTGTCCCGATTTTCTGCCCGTGATATATTCCTCGCTTATGCCGAACGAACGCATGGCGCGCCACTTGTAATGGTCGCCGCCCAGCCAGAGCTGCGCTATATCGCGCGGCTTTTTGTTTTCATAAATCTCCTGCGGCGAGAGGTGGCAGTGCCAGTCGAAAATCGGTGTTTTCTCGGCGCCCTTTTTATAAATTTCCTTCGACGTTTTGGTAGTCAGCAGGAAATCCTTATCCATAAATTTCTTCATAGTATCAGTCCTCTGTCATTTGTTTTACGTAACGTTTGAAGAATTTAAGCGCATTTTCACAGGACGAGACGGGTAATCTCTCGTCGGTCGCATGAGTGCAAAGAAGCAGCTTGGTGCTTGCGACAAACGGCGAAAAGCGATATATATTTTCGCAAACGCACTCGTAATTGTAGGAGTCGGTGCCGCCCATAACGAGGAAGGGCGCGACAAGGCACTTGTCGTCAGCCGCTTCGCAGAGCTCCTTTATAGTGCGGAATGCTCTTGAATCGGTCGGTGAGACTACGGATGCCTCTTTACCGACGAGGAAGTTAACGTCTATCTTTTCCTTTTTCCTTACGGATTTTCTGATATGCTTTTCAACGTCCTTAATGGTAACGCCGGGCATAGTGCGGAAGTTTACGGTAATGCTCGCCTTCTGCGGAAGAACATTGAACTGCGGACTGCCCTGCGCCATTGTTACCGCAGTGCATGTGCGTATAAGCGAAGCCGCGGGCGGAATTTTAGTCATTATCTTTAATACAAGAGGCTTGAGAAGCCACAGATTGCAGGTTACAAGTCTTACGGGATATGAACAGCGGCGGCCGATTTCGGTAAAGAGCTCGTAAACGAACTTCGGCATCTTCGCCCTGAACTGATGTCTCTCTATGTCCTTTATAACGTTTGCAAGATGGCCGAGCGCAGTATGCTCGGGCGGCTGTGAGGAATGTCCTCCCTTAGCCGAAACGCTTACCTCGTAGTTTAC
Organism: Clostridiaceae bacterium; assembly: GCA_030530095.1. Lineage (GTDB taxonomy): Bacteria > Bacillota > Clostridia > Oscillospirales > Acutalibacteraceae > Fimenecus. Next base: position 74,254 of record JAUMVO010000001.1, on the reverse strand, counting down.
GCTGCCCTTCTCGGCTACGCCTACGCCGGCAAGATGAGTATTAAGAACGCCCTTGACGTTGACGGGCAGTATAGCGCCGCCCTCGTCGATAACCGCTTCAAGATGCACGCCTTGCTCCTTTAGGTAGGCGGCAATCTGCTTTGCGCCGTTGTCAGGCGCGGCAACAACCTCTTCGTTATGGCCTAAACAGATATATACCGTTCTCTTGGGCACATAACCGTCTGCTATAAGCTGCTCGACGCTCTCCATTACGGCGAGAAGATGGTTTTTCATATCCATCGCGCCTCTGCCCCAGATGAACTCGCCGTCATTGAAGCCCTCAAAAGCGGGATGAGTCCAGTCATTCTCGGTGCCCTCGGCAACTGGAACAACGTCCTGATGGCCTAAAAGCGCGATGCCGTCGAGCGAGGGGTCGGTACCCTCCCATTTGAAAACAAGGCTCGCGTCGCCAATAACGGTTTTGCTCATAGTCTTATGTATAAGCGGGTAACGCTCTTCCAGAAAAGCGTGAAACTTATCAAACTGCGACCAATCAACCTTGTCACGGTCGTAATTTGAAATGGTTTTAATCCTGATAGCATCGCTTAAATTCCTGAGATAACGCTCGGTATCCACCTTTTCGTCGGTAAGCTCAATATTCTCCCCCTTTTTCTTTTTCGGCGTAAAGAACAGAGCTCTGACTGCCGTAATGAGAATAGAAACAAGTAACAGCAGTAAAAGCGCATACAGAATTAAACCGATTGTCTCCTTAAGCATAAGACATTTCCCCTTTTATGATATTTTATCAGTATCAACAAAATAGATATTCGGGTTTTTCTCACTGTAATAAACCGTCAGCGAGCTTTCTTTAATGTTACCGGGAAGAGCTGACTTTTTAACAGAAGCGCTGATAAATGGCTTTCCCTTGCGGCTTTTGAATTTTGAACTGTCGCAGCAGATGCGTACGGTTCTTTTGCCGTCCTTTTTCAGCTTAATCACCTTGCACATAGCCCATTTGTTTCCCTTGATAAGATTGTGCTTAACGATTACGGGGACAAGTATTACGGCAAGAATAATAAGCGCTGCCAATGCAAGAATTATACCCTCGGCAAGCAGCCATTTGTTGAGATTGCCGCTGAAAATATAATAATTCTCGGGATTACCCTGCTCGTAGTACAAATCAAGCGTTTCGCCGATATAAGTCTTGCTGTCAGCATTTCCGTACACCTTTTCGTATCGGTTTCCTTCGGCATTAAAGAAGATAATGTAATCGTCGCCTCCGGCACCGTTTTCCTCAAGATGGGAAACAACTGCATACTCGTGCACGAAGGTTCCTTTTATGTGTTTTTCAAACGCAAGCTTTGAAGCACTGTAGCCCGTCAGAAACATACCGACGGCAAAAACAGCAATCAGGATAATGCATACGATTTTTTGCGATTTTCCGTTTTTCATATTATCACTCTTTCCTCAGAATAATGAAAGCTGTGAGCTTTCGGGCAAATCACCGAAGGCTCCGCAATCTCTGAGCGCTTCTATAACGGTCTTGCCCGCTTTTGCTCTGTCGGCGAAATCCTCTATGGAAACGAACTCGCCCTTGCCGTCGTTTCTCGCAGCCTCCATTGGCTCGGCGGCACTGTCGCCGACACCCGAAAGCGCGTTGAACGGGAGCCTTATTTTACCGTCCTCAATAATATATTCCTTTGCCTTTGATTTATAGATATCAATCGGCAGCAGTTCAATTCCTCTCGCCATCATTTCATTGGCAACCTGAAGCGCGGTGAACTGATCCTCTTCCTTGGCGGTAGCGGACTTGTTCTGCATCTTGAACGAAATGTCCTTCATTTTCTGAACAACGGCCTTTCTGCCCTTGACTATGGTAGCCGCGTCGAGGTCGCCGCCGCGGACCGTCAAAAAAGCGGTGTAATACTCAAGCGGCTTATATATCTTATACCACGCAAGACGGAAGGCGGCAAAAACGTAGGCGGCCGCATGCGCCTTGGGGAACATATATTTGATTTTACGGCAGGAATCCATATACCATTCGGGAACGTTGCACTTGCGCATCGCCTCTTCGGCTCCCTCAGGGAAGCCGTTCTTGGCAACCTTACCCTTACGGGTCAGTTCCATTATCTTGAACGCCATACTCGGCTCAAGTCCCGCGTGCATAAGATAGGTCATAATGCTGTCACGTGTGCCTATAACCGACGAAATCGTGCAGGTGCCGTCCTTTATCAAGTCCTGAGCGTTGCCGTTCCATACGTCCGTACCGTGTGAAAGTCCCGATACCTGAAGCATGTCCGAAAAGCTCTTCGGCTGAGCCTCAAGAAGCATCTGACGAACGAACGGAGTGCCCATCTCGGGGATTGAAAGCGTGCCCGTCTGACAGTCGATTTCCTCGGCGGTAACGCCTAAGGGCTCGGGACTGGTGCAAAGCTTTATAATCTTCGGGTCGCAGACATCAACCTCGGTAACGGGAATTCCTGTCAAATCCTCAAGATGTTTGTAGAGCGTCGGAACATCGTGACCGAGTTCGTCAAGCTTGAGTATAGTATCGTGAAGCGAATTGAAATCAAAGTGCGTAGTCTCCATATCGGACTCAGTTTTGTCCGCAGGATACTGAACGGGAGTAAAGTCGTAAACCTCATAATTATCGGGAATGACAACCATACCGCCGGGATGCTGACCTGTGGATCGTTTGATACCGGTACAGCCGAGCGTCAGTCTGTCCTCCTCAGCCTTGGGAATATGCTTTTTCTCAGTCTTGAATACAAGTTTGTCTTCCTCCTCGGGATATGCATCCGTATTCTCGGAAGGCGACTGCGTATTGTCGTCTTCCGACTGAGTTTCCTCAATATACTTTTTGACGTAGCCGTAAGCCGTTTTGTCGGCGATAGACGTGATAGTACCCGCCTTGAAAACGTGAGTTTTACCGAACAGTTCTTCGGTATAGCGGTGCGCCTTGCCCTGATATTCACCCGAGAAGTTAAGGTCGATATCGGGAGCCTTGTCGCCGTGGAAGCCTAAGAACGTTTCAAACGGGATTTCGTGACCGTCTCTTATGAGATCGGTTCCGCATTCGGGACAAGCCTTTTTCGGCAGGTCAAAGCCCGAACCGTATTCGCCGTTTTCAAAGAATTCGGTATAGTTGCACTTCGGGCAGCGGTAATGCGGAACGAGAGGATTAACCTCCGAAATACCTGCCATTGTAGCAACGAAGGACGAACCGACCGAGCCACGCGAACCGACATGATAGCCATGCTCCTCTGAGTCCCATACCAGTCTCTGTGCGATTATGTAAAGCACCGCGTAGCCGTTTGCGATAATCGAGTCAAGCTCTCTGTTAAGCCGTTTCTCAACAAGCTCGGGAACTTTGCCGTCCTTTTCGTACCATTCCTTCGCCTTGTCCCAGCAGATTTTGCGAAGCTGTTCCTCACTGCCTTCGATTGACGGCTGATACGTACCCTTCGGGAAGGGACGCATAATCTCGATTTTATCGGCAATCTTATTCGGATTTGTAATAACTATTTCTCTTGCGGTATCCTCGCCGAGATAAGCAAATTCGTCAAGCATCTCACGGGTAGTTCTGAAATAAAGCGGAGCCTGATTTGAAGCGTCCTTGAAACCCTGCTGATGCTGAATGATCTCTCTGTAAACCGAATCCTTCTCGTCGATGAAATGCACGTCGCCCGTAGCGACAACGGGCTTTGACAGCGCATCGGCAACCTCAATCACCCTGCGGTTGAAGGCTCTGATATCGTCAAAGCTCTTAACGTCGTCGAATTCCTTAAACTGTTCGGGATTTTTCGATGCAGGGTCGGAATGCGCCCTTATCATAAACTGATTGTTGCCGACAGGCATAATTTCAAAATAGTCGTAGAAGGAAGCGATATTCGTCAATTCCTCATCGCTCTTTTTAGTAACGACGGCTCTGTAAACCTCACCCTGCTCACAGGCAGAACCGATAATCAATCCCTCTCTGTGCCTGATAAGCTCCGAACGGGAAATTCTCGGTCTCTTATAAAAATACTTGATATTCGACATTGAAATCAGTTTGTAAAGATTCTTAAGACCGACGTTGTTCTTGGCAAGTATGGTTATATGGTATGTACGCTTGGAATTGAGCGGGATTTCGGGCTCATTTATGTCGTCGACAAGATATCCCTCAACGCCGTAGATAATTTTTATCTTACCGCCTGCTGCCTCGCAAGCCTCGGGGAAGCCCTGAACACAGCCATGGTCTGTAATGGCGATGGCCCTGTGTCCCCATTTGATTGCACGCTTGACCAGCTCGGCGGTCGGGGTAACGGCGTCAAGCTGAGACATATTGGTATGAAGGTGTAATTCCACTCTCTTTTCGGGTTCGTCGTCGGTCTTTTCGATAGGCGTTACGAGACATATACTTCTCGGGCGTATTACCATCTCGCCTCTGAAGCTGTCGTAATCCCTGCCGCCAGAAAGCAATACGTGAGCTCCGACGGTAAGCTTGTCAAGCAGTTCGTTTACATAAACCGATTTTTCAAAAATCGAGCAGGTCTGTGAGCTCGTGTAGTCGGTCAGCTTGAATATAATGCGGTAGTTGTCGCCGTTCTTGGTGGGCTTTGCTTCAACGCTGAATATCTTACCCCAGACGGTAACGCGGTCGTCGTCATCCTTAATCTCCGACATTTCAACCGGTCTGCTCTTGACCTTGTTGCCGTAGATAACGCGAAGGCTGTCGGTATAATAGGGTATGCCCTCCTCAATAACGCTTGCGGTAACCTCAGTCTTCTTGATTTCACGGGTTTGTATTTCACGGTCAATCTGCTGTTGTATTTCCTCAAGCGAAGGCTTCTCGGTCTGAGCGGGCTGAGATATGCTGACCTTAAGTTCTACGCCGAAGCGCTCACTGATAACTCTTTCGAGGATTTTCTCACAGTTATTCTGGCAGAGCACTTCCCTGCCGCCGCCCGCGAGCTTAACCTCAAGAGTCGAGAAATCCCCGCCGTAACAGAATTCGCAGCCGTTAAGATAGCCGTTGGCAACGACAATTCTTCTCTTAATAATCTCAACGAGCTGAGAATCGTACTTGTTGGAAAGCAGTCTTTTATCAAATCTCGGCTCTATCACCGCGCTCTCAAGCTGATATTTATCGGCTATGATTTTTGCAATAGCGTCGAGCGTTTCTTCCTTTAAGAGTATATTAAAGCGCACCTCCGACGTAAGCGTTGAAGCCTGCAGATCGGGGGTACACGAAATTATTTCGGCGTTTTCAAGCGCTCTGTCATAGGGCGCGAGAGCCTGCCGCAAATCCTTGAACAAATCGTAAAATAATGCCATATCCCAATTCCCTTACAGGGATTCTATCTCCTTTAACAATTCATCTACTATATCTTTTTCGTCAACTTTTCTTAAGACCTCGCCGTGCCTGAAAAGCATTCCGCAGCCGTCGCCTCCGGCTACGCCTATGTCGGCTTCTTTGGCTTCGCCGGGTCCGTTTACTACACAGCCCATAACCGCAACCTTGATAGGCTTATTGCAGTTTGCAAGCGCCGCTTCGACCTTTTCGGCAAGACCGATAAGGTCAATTTTCGTCCTGCCGCAGGTCGGGCAGGAAACAATCTGAGGACAGTCGGTCTTGATACCGACCGCCTTGAGTATATCGAAGCCCGCCGCAATCTCGGATACGGGGTCGGCGGTCAGCGAAACACGGATTGTATCGCCTATACCGTCAAGCAGCAGCGCGCCTATGCCCGCCGCGGATTTTATCATACCCATACGGTGCGTGCCCGCTTCGGTAACACCGAGGTGAAGCGGATAACTGCACTTGTCGGCTATGAGTCTGTAAGCCGCCGTCATGGTCTGTACATTCGACGACTTTATCGAGATTACTATATCGTCAAAGTCAAACTTTTCAAGAAGCGAAGCGTGCCTAAGCGCGCTCTCGCAAAGCGCCTCGGGCGTGACCGAACCGTATTTCGCAAGTAAATCCTTTTCCAGAGAGCCGGAATTTACGCCGATTCTTATCGGTATATTATGTAGCTTACAGGCATCGGCAACGGCCTTGATACGGTCGTCCGAGCCTATGTTGCCGGGATTGATGCGGATTTTATCAACTCCCGCCTCAACGCTCTCAAGCGCGCATTTGTAGTCGAAATGTATATCGGCTACGACGGGAATTTTAACGGCGTTTTTGACCGCATAAAGCGTCTTCACCGCTTCCTTGTTCGGAACGGTAAGACGTATTATCTCACAACCCGCTTCTTCAAGCTCGAGCGCCTGCTTAACGTTACCCTCTACGTTCTCGGCGGGTACGTTGAGCATAGACTGTACGGTTATTTTCGAGTCGCCGCCTATTGCGACGTTACCCGCATACACCTTTTTTGATTTTCTTCTCTCAATCATGGTTGACATCCTCAGTGTTGCTGAATGATTCTGACTATATCGTTATAGGTTACGAACAGCATAAGCAGTATGAGCAGCGCGAATCCCGCCGCATGAACGTAACCCTCGTATTTCGGATTAATCTTTTTGCGTCTGATTCCTTCAAGGATAAGGAAAATCAGTCTTCCGCCGTCAAGCGCAGGCAGGGGCAGAAGATTGGCAACGCCTATATTTATAGTGATAAGTGCCATTATGAACAGCAGGTTGTCGAAGTTGTGCTGCTTCGCCGCCTCCTGAGTAACGTCGGCAATAATATCGACAGTGCCGACGGGACCGGCAAGCTCGGACATACCGTACCTGCCCGTTATAATGTCAAACAGACTCAGCCAGACGGTTCTTACAATCGACGCCGACTGAGTGAAGGAATTGACAAACACGTTTTTGAAATTTGCCTTTTCGCCGATAATGATAAAGTCGTAAACTATCAGCGTTATTCCGTCAACCTCACGCGTGTCGAATTTAACGTCTTCAAGCTCAACCTTCTCTCCGTTTCTCTCAACGGTAAAATCGAATACGCCGTCCTTGCTTCTCGCCATAAGAAAGCTTAAATCCCTCTCGGAAAGAACGCGATGGCCGTCAATTTTAATGAACTTATCGCCCGCCTGCAGACCGTACTGCTCGCTGACGGCGTCGGGATAGAATTCCTTGATTGTGTTCGTGCCTATAAGCTCGGAGGAAGTCGAGAGCGTGATTGCCATTATGACAAGTCCGAGTATCAAATTCATGGTCGCGCCGGCAATTACGATAATAATCTTCTGCCAGACCTTCTTGTTGTTGAAAGCTCTCTCGTCGTCGGAATCCTCGTCCTCGCCCTCCATGCTGACGTAACCGCCAATCGGGAGCGCGCGAATGGAATACTGAGTTTCGCCCTTCTGCCGTTTGAAAACGGCAGGGCCCATACCGATAGAGAATTCGTTTATCTTGACGTCAAAAAGCTTTGCCGTGATAAAATGGCCGAATTCGTGAATTATAATAATCACGCCGAAGAATAAAATTGCAACGGCTATTGTCCAGATTTTTGAAAAAACGGCGGATGCCGTGATTGCCAACAGTATCTTAATCACCTCTGACTATTTCGCGCGAAAGAGCGTCAATTTCCATTACGTCGTCAAGCGTGTAATCCGTATATTCGGGCACTCTGCCGAAAACTCTTTCGACGCGTTCGGCTATTTCAAGGAAGCCTATCTCGCCCTTGCGGAACATAAGATTAGCCTGCTCGTTTGCGGAGTTAACCGCCGCGGGCATAAGACCGCCCATTGAAATTGCCTTCTTACATAAGTTTATGCAGGAGAATGTACTATAATCGGGATTGTAAAAAGTTAATTCACCGATTTGCGCAAGATTCAGTTCCTCAACGGGAGACTCAAATCGCTCGGGATAGGTCAGCGCGTACTGAATCGGTATTCTCATATCGGGTACGCCGAGCTGGGCGATAACCGAATTGTCGTCATACTCAACCGCAGAGTGAACTATGCTCTCGCGGTGAACGACTATATCTATGTCCTCGGGTTTTACCTTAAAGAGCCATACCGCCTCGATAAGCTCGAGTCCCTTGTTCATCATTGTAGCAGAGTCAACGGTTATTTTTGCACCCATTGCCCAGTTCGGGTGATTGAGCGCATTTTCAACCGTAACGTTCTTAAGCTCGTCTCGCGTTTTGCCGAAGAACGGACCGCCCGAAGCGGTGAGTATAATCTTCTTGAGCGCCTTGTTGGAAGGCCTGCCCTGAAGGCACTGGAAAATCGCAGAATGCTCGGAATCGACGGGCAGGATGTCCACACCGTATTTTTCGGCTTCGGAATAAACGAGCTGACCGCCCGCAACAAGCGTCTCCTTATTAGCGAGCGCAATTTTCTTTTTCGCCTTTATTGCCGCAAGCGTGGGCTTAAGTCCCGCCATACCTACAACGGAATTGAGCACCGTATCGGCACTCTCAAGCGCGGCGCATTCGCACACGCCGTCAACACCTGCAAGTACCTTTGTATCGGTGTCGGCAAGCCTTGTTTTCAAATCACCTGCGGCGCTCTCATCAACGAGCGCGACAAGCTCGGGCTTGAATTCCCTCGCCTGCTTTTCAATTTCGTCAACGCTTGAAAAAGCAGTCAAAGCCTTGACTTTGTAACCGCATTTGCGGCATACGTCAAGACTTTGCTTACCTATCGAGCCGGTTGAACCTAATATCGACAGATTTTTTGTCATACGCTGATATTCCCCGTTACTGTAACTATAACCCAAAGCATCGCAAGTACGAACAGTCCCGAATCAAAGCGGTCCATAACGCCGCCGTGGCCGGGCAGTATGTTGCCGAAGTCCTTGACGCCGAAGTTGCGCTTAACCACCGAAGCGGTGAGGTCGCCGCACATACCGACTATTGAAAGGACGAGCGAAACAACTATAACCCATACGAGCGAAAGCGCGTGAGTGGTGAAATAGAATTTGTCAAAAATGATAAACAGAATAACACAGCTGAGTATTCCGCCGAGTACGCCGCCTATCGCGCCCTCAACGGTTTTCTTCGGGCTGATGTTCGGGCACATCTTATGCTTACCCAGAAATCGTCCCGTGAAATAGGCAAAGGTGTCTGTCAGCCAAGCGGCAAACAGACCGAACAGTATAAAGAACAGGTCGTAGTGCTTGTCGCCGCCGAAGAATTCGGGATAGGTTTCCGACATATCGTTCAAGAAAACAATCGTCGAAAACGCAAACGGAACGAGCGCGCTTGCAACTATAACCGAAGCAACCTGCTCAAACTTGGTGTTTTTGAAGTCGGTGAGCATCAGAATAAAGACGAGCATCGCATAAACTGCGAAAACAGCCGTTGTCGGAACAGTTATGCCGACCGAAGCGAGTTCGGCTCTGTATTCATAAAAAGCAACTACACCGCCCGAGAAAATAAGACTGATAATGAAAATCGCCTTATTCTTAAGACCTATAACCTTTTCTATCTCCCAGGTCGCGATTACCGACAGAGCGCCGACAACCACTACGAGCGCCGGAGTGTCCCTGAAAACGATAATCGTGATACCGAACAACGCGGCAAGAATGCCCGCAACTGTTCTTTTAAGCATAAAAATCAAGTACCTTTCACACACCGCCGAAACGACGGTTTCTTTGCTCGAAGCTTCGCAGAGCTTCGACTAAATCCTCCTCGGTGAAATCCGGCCAGAGCACGTCGCTCGACCAGAATTCCGAATAAGCCGCCTGCCACAAGAGGAAGTTTGACAGCCGCTTTTCGCCGCTGGGTCTGATAATCAGATCGGGATCGGGCATACCCGCCGTATAAAGATGATCCGAAATCATATCCTCGGTAATGTCGTCGGGGCTGAGCTTACCCTTCTTGACCTGCTTTGCAAGCTCCTTGACCGAGTGAACTATCTCCTCGCGTCCGCCGTAGTTTATCGCAATATTGAGATAAACCTTATCCTTTTTTCTGGTAATGCTCTCGGAGTACTTCATAGCCGCGAGTATATCCTTGGGCAGACCCTTTTTGTTTCCGATGAACTTGATCTGAATTCCCTTTTCCTCGTTTTCGGCCTTGCGGTCGTCAAGCTCCTTAAGGTAATCCCTGAAAAGGTCCATTATAGCGGAAACTTCTTCGGGAGGACGCTTCCAGTTCTCGGTTGAGAATGCATAAAACGTCAGGTATTTTATACCCAAATCACCCGCAAACTCACCGATTTTTCTGAAGGTTTTTGCACCCTCGATATGACCCTTGTAGCGCGGCAGACCTCTCTGCTTCGCCCATCTGCCGTTGCCGTCCATAATGAAGCCAATATGCTTCGGCAGAACTTCAAAGGTTGGTAAATTGTTGTAATCCATACTGAAACCTCGTAAGAGTTAACTCAGATTTCCATGATTTCCTTTTCTTTTTTGTTGGCAAGCTCTTCAATCTTCTTGATATACTCGTCAGTGATATCCTGAGCTTCCTTTTCGCCGTCCTTAAGGTCGTCCTCGGTAATTACGGAATCCTTCTGCATCTTCTTTATCTTGTCGATAATGTCACGTCTTGTCGAACGGATGGAAACCTTAGCCTCCTCGGCGTACTTGCTGACGTCCTTTGCAAGGAGCTTTCTTCTCTCCTCGGTAAGAGGCGGGAAGGTAAGGCGGATAACCTTGCCGTCGTTCATGGGATTGATGCCCAGATCGGAAGCCTGAATAGCCTTCTCGATAGGCTTTATCTGTGTAACGTCCCAGGGCTGAATAACAAGAATTCTGCCCTCCTGAACGGATACGGCAGCTATCTGCTGAATGGGAGTGGGAGTGCCGTAGTAGTCAACCGCAATCTTGTCGAGTACCGACGCGCTTGCCTTGCCCGCTCTCATGGTGGCAAATTCGTTATGAAGTGCCGTTAAAGTCTTTTCCATTTTGGCCTTAGCCTGTTCAAACACCTGATCCATAAATAAATCCTCCGTTATAAAAGTTTATTGTTTGTTTATTTAACCAATGTGCCGACCTTCTCGCCCCTGAGAGCTCTGATGATATTCTCGGGGTCCGAAAGATTGAACACAAGGATTTTTATACCGTTGTCCCTGCACAGCGACGCGGCAGCAGCGTCCATAACCGCAAGTCCCTTAGCGAGAACTTCGGAGTGAGTCAGCTCGTCGTACATAACCGCATCGCTGAACTTGTTGGGGTCCTTGTCGTAAACGCCGTCAACGTTGGTCGCCTTGAAAATTACGTCGGCGCCGATTTCCGCAGCTCTGAGCGCCGCGGCGGTGTCGGTTGAGAAGAACGGACTGCCCGTTCCGCCGCCGAATACGACAACCCTTCCCGCTTCGAGATGTCTTACCGCCTCGTCTCTTACGAAGGGTTCGGCAACGTTGGTCATTTCAACCGCGCTCATAACCCTCGCCTCTACGCCGAGGCCGTTGAGAGTGTCGGCAAGCGCGATGGAATTCATAACCGTCGCGAGCATTCCGATACTGTCGGCCTTCGTGCGGTCCATGGAGCCGCTTGAACGTCCGCGCCAGAAGTTGCCGCCGCCGACAACTATAGCGACCTGAACGCCTTCCTCAACACAGCGCTTGATGTACGAGCAGACATTCTCGATAACGTCAAAGTCGAAGCCGTGCTTCTGTTCACCGGCGAGCACCTCGCCGCTTAATTTCAAAAGAATTCTTTTATAAACAGCCAATTTTATGTCCTCCGTTTCGGTAAAAATATGCTAATTTTTAACAGTTATATTTTACCCTAAACGCTCGGTTATGTAAAGAGATATTTGATAAATAAGATGTAATTTAATATATTATTAACACTTACAGATAATTATTAACTTAAAACCGCGTGTTTTCATTGACGAACCGCTGTTTTGATAATATAATGAACTTGTATTTTCGCTCGGAGGTGAAAAAATGTCACAGCCTTTCAAGGCGGATTTTATAATCGACAGTTTTGCGCTCAAAGGCACTTACAAGGGCTTTTCCGTCAAGAACGACGGCAATATCAATTCGACCTTTGTTCTGAGTCTTGAAAACGGCGCAAAGACCGATAAATATACGCTTCAGAAGATTAACACAAACGTCTTTCGCAGGCCCGACGAGCTTATGCACAATCTCGTCGGCGTTACCGCTCATATAAAGCAGAAGGGCGGTATGCAGACGCTCGATTTCATGCCCTGCAGAGACGGAAAATACTACTGTGTTGACGGCGGGGAATACTGGCGCTGCTACCGTTATATTGACAACGTTTACACCTGCAATATCATTGACAGCGCCGACGTTTTCAGAAGCGCGGGGCAGGCGTTCGGCAAATTCCAGAGTATTCTCTCGGACTACCCGATTGACTCGCTTTTCGATACCATCCCCGACTTTCACAATACGGCGAAAAGGTTTGAAGCCTTCAAAAAATCCGTTGCCGAGAACAGGGCGGGCAGGGCAGATTCAGTCAAGCGTGAAATCGACTTCATTTTAAGCCGTGAGGACGATATGAGCCGTCTTACAGGACTGCTTGAAAACGGAATTCTGCCGCTCAGAGTAACCCATAATGACACCAAGCTCAACAATATACTTTTCGACGAAAAAACCAACGAGGGCGTTTGCATAATCGACCTTGATACCGTTATGCCGGGGCTCTCGCTTTACGACTTCGGCGACAGCATACGCTTCGGCGCAAACACCGCCGCAGAGGACGAAAAGGACACGTCAAAAATCTCGCTGAATCTTGATTTGTATAAGGCATATACCGAGGGTTATCTCTCTGCCGCGGGAAGCAGTCTTACCGACGCGGAAATCGAGTATCTCCCCTTCTCTGCAAAGCTGATGACGCTCGAGCTTGCGATGCGGTTTTTAACCGATTATCTTGACGGCGACGTCTATTTTAAGCTCAATTATCCCGAACACAATCTTGTGCGCACAAGGGCTCAGCAGACGCTTGTTGCGGACATTGAAAAAAAGCTTGACCAAATGAAAACGATAACGGCAAACGCCGTAAAATAAGGAGAAAACCATGCTTGAAACAAGAGGCAACGACTTTTATCTCGACGGCAAAAAATTCAATATCTACGCGGGTGCGGTACACTATTTCCGCTCATTTCCCGAGTACTGGCGCGACATATTGCTTAAACTGAAGCTGTGCGGCTTCAACACGGTCGAAACCTATGTCTGCTGGAACCTTCACGAAATGAAGGAGGGCGAATTCGACTTCTCGGGCAATCTTGATATAGTAAAGTTCCTCGAAACAGCGAAAGAACTCGGACTTTACGCAATAGTACGTCCCGGTCCGTATATCTGCTCGGAATGGGATTTCGGCGGTCTTCCGTCATGGTTGCTCAAGGACAGGAACCTCAGAATCCGCTGTATGTATCAGCCTTATCTTGACGCGGTAAAGCGTTATTATACCGAGCTTTTCAGGCGCATCTCACACCTTCAGTATTCCAACGGCGGCAACATTATCGCCATGCAGATTGAGAACGAATACGGCAGCTACGGCAACGACAAAAACTATCTTGCATACATACGTGACTTAATGCTTGAATGCGGCTGCACGGAGCTTCTTTTTACCAGCGACGGCGCCGAGGACAATATGCTCTCTGGCGGCATGCTCGACGGTACGCTCGCGGTTGCCAATTTCGGTTCACGAGTCAATGAAGCGTTCGGCACGCTGCGTAAATATCAGCCCGAAGGTCCGCTGATGTGCGGCGAATTCTGGAACGGCTGGTTCGACCACTGGGGCGAAAACGCAATTCACCACTCGCGCGCTCCCGAGGAGGTTGTCGCGGAGCTTAAAGAAATGCTTAAACTCGACGCTAATTTCAGCTTCTATATGTTCCACGGCGGCACGAATTTCGCCTTTAATTCTGGCGCCAACAATTACGGACAGTATGAGCCGACCGTCACGAGCTACGACGACGACGCGCTCTTAAACGAATGGGGCGGCTACACGCGTAAATACCATGAGGTGCGCAAGGTTCTGCTTGAGCATCAGGGCATCGCACCGACCGAGCTTCCGCCCGAGCCCGAGCTTCAGAGCATAGGCTTAGTAAAGCTGACTCAATGCGCTTCGCTTCTTGACAGTCTTGACAGAATTGCAACGGAAATTGAAAGTGTCAACCCCGAATGTATGGAGTATTACGGTCAGCACGGCGGACTTATACTCTATCATAAGCACCTTAAGGGCAATTATCACGGCAAGCTTTTCCTCGACGGCCTTGCGGACAGAGCGCATATCTTTATAAACAAGAAATTGGCGGGCATTATCTACCGCAACGACGAGAACAATTACATTACAATAGACAGCCTCGAGGGTGAAAACGATATCGACGTTTTAGTCGAGAATATGGGCAGAGTTAACTACGGCCCGAATATGCTCGAGGGCAAGGGAGTAAGGCAGATACGCATAAATGTTCAGCTCTTAAACAACCTTGACGTTTACCTTATTCCGCTTGACAATCTCGAGCGTCTTGAATATTCAGGCGCAAAATCCTCACCTGTATTTCTCAGAGGAAGCTTCAGCGCCGAGCCCGGCAAAGGCTGCTTCGTGAATATGGCGGGCTTTGGGAAGGGTTACGTCTTCGTAAACGGCTTTAATCTCGGCAGATACTGGAATATCGGACCTCAGAGGTCGCTGTATATACCCGGTGTTCTTCTTAAGAAGGAAAACGAGATAGTCGTGCTTGAGCTTGACGGCAGCACGTCCGACACGGTGAATATAAGCGACAGACACGATATCGGCTCCGGCGTCAGCCAGTCGCTGTTGGGTTGAAAAGAACACAAAAAATCCCCTTTTTCAAGGGGATTTTCTTTATGTGTTTATCAGCCTAAATGCTCAACCTCGCCGGAAGTGACGGTCTCTATATCAATAGGTCCGCGAACTACAAGTCCGCCTTTTTCGTCTATATCGAGCGCCCTTGCATCGTACTCGGTATCGGGCTTCTTAACCCTTACCATCTGACCGACGGTTGCGGAATATTTCTTGAGTCGGTTAACAAGGTCGGTGCTGTCGTATTCCTTGGTCAGCATACCGCTTCTTATCACGTAACGGTCGAGATTGTTGACAATATCAACGAGAATCTCGTTTTCGTCAAGCTCGATTTCGCCCGTGTAAACGTTGCCGACTGACGTTGCAATATACTGAAGCTCGTCGGGAAATTCGCCCTTTGCAATATTCACGCCGATACCGACAACTACATATTTCGGCTTGTTGTTTTCATTTACTATCTCGCAGAGTATGCCGCAGATTTTTTTGTCCTCAACCATTATGTCGTTGGGCCATTTTATTCTGGCGTCGATATTGAAAATATTATAGAGCGTATCCCTTACGGCAACTCCGGCCGCCGACGAGATAAGGTCAAGATTGACCGCGTTATCGTCAAGCTCGTAAACGACCGAGAAGTATATACCGCCCTTGGGCGAGTAAAAGCTTCTGTCAAGTCTGCCCTTTCCCTGGGTCTGTGAAGCGGCGGCAACAATAAGACCGCGCGCATTCTGCTTACGGCAGAAATCCTTGGCAACCTCGTTGGTCGAGCCCGTTTCCCCGTAAAAGCGGACATATTTCTTGAACTTGTATTGCTTGAGATGATATATTATGCTTTTTTCGTTTAATTTAAGATTATCCATAATCGCTCCGTATTGATTTTTGTATTTTTAAGTGCTAATATCTATACAGTTATATTTTACTATATTTTCAGCGGAGGTCAAGTATGAAATTAACGACTGTTGATTTATATAAAAGCTTCGGCGACAAGCCCGTCTTAAACGGCGTGAGCCTTACCGCCGAGGGCGGCAAAGCGCTCGGTCTTTTAGGCCGGAACGGCGCCGGAAAAACCACTACAATCAGAATTATAATGCGCGTTTTCTCTGCCGACAGCGGGCAGGTTCTGCTCGACGGGGAACCGCTCGACACCGACAAAATAAAGATAGGCTACCTGCCCGAGGAGCGCGGTCTGTACCCCAAAAAAGAGGTTATGACTCAGCTTGTTTACTTCGGCGAGCTTGCGGGACTTTCAAAAAAGCAGGCGCGCTCGAGTGCTGAGAGGCTTCTTGATAAACTGCAGGTTTCGCAGTATGCAAATCAGAAGCTTGAAACTCTGTCAAAGGGTAATGCACAAAAAATCCAGCTTGCGGCGACGCTGCTTGCGGACCCCGATATAGTTATACTTGACGAGCCGTTTTCGGGACTTGACCCAGTCAACGCGATGCTGCTCAAGGATTTAATTAAGGAAACGATCGCCAAGGGTAAAATCGTATTCTTCTCGTCGCATCAGATGAATTATATTGAGGAATTCTGTGACGATATTGCTATTATGAGCGGCGGCAGAATTGTTCTGTCGGGTAACATTGACGACATCAAGCGCGAGTATGCCAGAGCGGAAATCGACATCGCCGCCGACAATGCCGCGTCGATACTTGACTACCTGAAAACCGTTCACGCCGACCGTATTGTGCGCGGTGAAATTGAGGGCGACACAATTCATCTCAAGCTTGAAAAGGAGAGCGACAAGGCGTTTATCTTCTCGTCTTTAAGCCAGTTTGCAGGCGAAATCAAGTCGTTCGGCGACCGTGAACCGTCGCTCAACGAAATCTTTGTGAAATTTACGGAGGACAGAATATGAAACAGTTTAAGACAATTTTCTCCTTCGAATACCTCGGTTATTTCAGAAACAAGGTGCTCATAGGCCTGACACTCTTTATAGTAATCGGTATGGGCATACTGCTGTTTTCTCCGCGTATTACCCATGAAGAAAAGGGCGTAGATATAGACAATATGATTACCTATTCCCAGAAAATCGCGCTTAAAAGCGAGTGCGAGGTTGACGCCGAAGCGGTTGCCAACAAGCTCGTTGACGAGCTGGGCGAAATAGTGGTCGAAATCACCGACAAGGACGAGGAAACGCTCAAAGCCGATATCGAAAACGGCGAATATGACTCGGCAGTTATAATAACCGCTCCGCTGAAATATATCTATCTCGTTGAAAACATCGGACTTACCGACATTACAACGGGTTCGGTTAACAACGCCGTAACCGACGTTTACCGCGAAACCGCGCTTAAGGCGGCGGGGCTTAACGACAGTCAGGTCGAAGAAATACTCGGCAGCGCCGCCGAGGAGGAGCTTCATTATTTCGGCAACGACAACACCCAGAGCTTTTTCTACACCTATATACTTATGTTTTTAATGTATATGGCGGTTATCATTTACGGTCAGTTCGTTTCCCAGAGCGTTGCACTTGAGAAGAGTTCAAGGGCTATGGAGCTTCTTATAACCTCGGCAAAGCCCGTCAATCTTATGTTCGGCAAGATACTCGGTGCGGGCGCAATGGGACTTACGCAGATACTGATTATACTCGGCAGTGCCGTGGGCTTCTATGCGCTTAACAAGCAGTACTGGCAGGACAATATGCTGATTAATTCAATTTTCGGTATGCCGGCCAAGCTTATGGTCTATACGGTTGTATTCTTCGTGCTCGGTTTCCTGCTGTACGCGTTTATGTACGGCGCACTCGCTTCGATGGCGACTAAGCTCGAGGACGTCAACACCCTCACCCTGCCCGTAACATTTATAATGATTATAACGTTTATGGTTACAATGTTCTCAATGACGGGCAACACCGACAACGTGCTTCTCAAGGTCGCGTCGTTTATTCCGTTCTCGGCGCCGATGGCGATGTTCACGCGTATTGCGATGGGCAGCGTAAGCGGTCTTGAGATTACAATTTCGATAGCCGTGCTTGTTATAACTACCGTTGTTATCGGATACATAGCGGCGGGCATCTACAAGGTCGGCGTGCTCATGTACGGCAAGCCGCCGAAGCTAAACGAAATATTCAGGGTTATTGAAAACAACAAGGTGAAATAAAACAGTATAAAACGAAAGCCTCCCGATGAACGGGAGGCTTCGCTTTTTGTTGTTAATTAGGGGAAGAAAAGGGATAAATGAAAAAGTATCTCGTAAAGTATTATTCTGTTTTCCTTTACTCGATGGCTTAAGTATAATCAATAATTATTTCAAAACAATAGAATTTCGTTGAACAATCTGTAAATAACTGTTAATAAACTATTAACTCAGACCGACTCCGAATAGCTGCCCAGATACACAAAGCTCTGGGTGGAATACGGCAGCTCGTCGATCATCTGCAGGAATTTTTCCGAATAGACCGAGCCCTCGACGTCGAAATAAAACATAAACTCGAAGTCGCTGCCCTCAAGCGGTCTGCTCTCAAGCTTCAGAAGATTTATATTGAGCGCCGCAAACATGCTCAGAAGCGTGTTAAGCGAACCCGCCTTGTGCGGCAGAGTGAGCATCAGGCTCGTTCTGTCTGCGCCGGGATAAATCTCAAGCTGTTTTGAAATGAGAATAAACCTCGTATAATTATCCTCACGGTTCTGAACCGAGTTTTCAAGTACGTCAAGACCGTAAAGTTCAGCGCACTCAATGCTCGAGAGCGCGGCAACGCCATCCTCGTTACTCTCGGCAACCGCCTTTGCCGCCATAGCCGTATTCTCACACGGGATTGCCTCCACGCCCTCAAGCGAGGAGAGAAAATCCGTTGACTGCGCTAAAGCCATAGCGTGCGAATAGATTTTCTTAACGTCTTCAAGCTTCGTTCCTTTTTTGGCAAGAAGCGCGTGATTTATCTTAAGACGAATGCACTTGACAATATAAAAATTGTATTTCTTCATAAGGTCGTAAACCTTGTTCACCGAACCCGCCGTACTGTTTTCTACGGGCAGCACGCCGTAACGGCAGAAGCCGTTTGAAACTGCAGAAAACACGCTGTCAACGGAGTTGAAATACATAATATTCGGCAGCTCAAGCAGTTTTTCGCATGCGAGCGACGAATATGCACCTTCAACGCCCTGACAGGCAACAGTAGCCTTTTCGGGAAGCTGAGTATTCATACCCGCTTCGGTCGCCACCCTGATTTTTTCGGCCAGATCGGATTTGCCGTCAATGCGATGATGCTGATAGGTTTTCGACAGTTCAAGTATCTGCTGATAAAGGCGTACGCCGTAGTTTTCGTATTTCTCGCCGCAGAGATCTGCGATTTTGAGCAACAGCTCACGCTCCCTGCCCTTGTCAAGCACGGGCAGATAATTCGCACTTTTGTAATCAGCTATATCGGCAGAAGTTTTCATACGCTCGATGAAAAGCTCAACGAGCTGTCTGTCGATAGCGTCTATTTTATTTCTGTATTCCTGTAAATCCATATTATTACCTCACAACAATAAATCCAATACCGTGATAGCCGCAACCGCCTCAACAACGGGCACAGCGCGCGGAACTATACACGGGTCGTGTCTGCCGTGAATTGTTATTTCTTCTTCCTTCATCGTCTTTAAGTTCACGCTTGTCTGAGGTATGCCTATCGACGCGGTGGGCTTGACAGCCGCTCTGAATATTATCGGCATACCCGAGGTGATGCCGCCCAGAGCTCCGCCGTGATTGTCGGTTACGGTGACCACCCTGCCGTCCTTAACGGTAAAGGGATCGTTATTCTGGCTGCCGTATTTTTCGGTTCCCGCAAAGCCCGAGCCGAACTCAACGCCCTTTACGGCAGGAATACCGAAAATGTTTTTTGCTATAAGATTTTCAATACCGTCAAACATAGGCTCGCCGAGTCCTGCCGGCATACCCAGCACGGCACATTCTATAATACCGCCGACGGAATCGTTGTTTTCCATAGCGATTTCAATGACCTGCTTCATTCGGTCGCCCTTGAAGCGTGATACGGTCGGGAAGAACGGGTCGTACTGAATTTCGTCGTCATATAAGTTTTCAAGGTCAAACGGCTCGTCGAAGGTGTCCTTGATTGAATAGATATGACTCTTTATAGTTACGCCCTTGCTCTTTAATATCTGTATGCAGACAGCCCCTGCAAAGCACAGCGGTGCGGTAAGCCGGCCCGAGAACTGACCGCCGCCCGCAATATCGTTGTTGCCGCCGTATTTTACATAGGCGGTGTAATCGCTGTGAGACGGTCTTGGCACGAGTTTAAGCTCGTCGTAATCCTCGCTTCTCGCGTTTTTATTATCAATCTTAATCGCAACGGGAGCACCGCAGGTTTTGCCGTCGACAAGTCCCGAAATGATTTCGGGCTTATCGCTCTCCTTACGCAGTGTGGAAAACACATTCTGCCCCGGCGCACGGCGCGCCATAAATGCGCTGACCCAATCGTTATCAATCTCAATTCCCGCGGGCAATCCGTCAATTACCGCGCCTATGGACGGTGAATGCGACTGACCGAAAACACTTACGGTGAGCTTGTTTCCCTTAATCGTCGATGACATCTGCTTTTCCTCCTAACGCTCTGTAATCCTCAAAAAATGAGGGGTATGATTTGGCGACCGCTTCGGCATTTCTTATGACGATGTCGCCCGTGGCAACACCCGCCGCAACAGCCATTGACATTACCATACGGTGGTCGTTGAACGAGAATACCTCGCCGCCGTACAGCGGCTCGCCCGACCAGATTATAAGTCCGTCGTCGGTTTCGGCGTTGACGCAGCCGATATTGTTAAGGCACTCGCTTATGGCGCCGAGCCTGTTGCTCTCTTTAAGTCTCAGACGCTCGGCCTTTGTAACTACCGTCAGTCCCGATTTTGCCGAAGCTCCCGCGACCGAAAGCACGGGCACGAGGTCGGGTATATTCTCAGCCGAAAACGATATTCCGTGAAGCTCGCCTCCCGTTACACGGACGCTGTCGCCGCTTTTTTCGACGCATGCGCCCATTTCGGAAAGTCTGTCGAGCACTGCCTTATCGCCCTGAAGAGAGTTAAAATCAAGTCCCGTGACGGTAACGTCGCCGCCCAGAGCGCCTGCGGTCAGGAAGAACGCCGCGTTCGACCAGTCTCCCTCGGCTTCAACTTCTTTTGGAGTAGTATATTTCTGATTTCCCTTTATTGAGAATATATTGTCATTCTCTTCGATATTGATACCGAATTCTTTAAGCGTGCCGAGAGTCATATCGATATACGGTCTTGACTCAACGGGCGGTATCAGTCTAAGGCTGCTGTCGCCGTCGAGAAGCGGCAGTGTAAACAGCAGTCCCGTTATAAACTGTGAGGATACGTTGCCGTGAAGCTGGTATTTCCCGCTCTCAAGCTTGCCCTTTATTTCAACGGGAAACTGCCACGGCGGAGTGAATTCAATTTCGTGCGACTCCAGCTCACGCCTCAGCGGCAGTATCGGTCTTGACTGAAGCTGCTTTGAGCATATAAACTTCGTCTCGGTGCCGAGCGCCGCCGCAACGGGCATAAGAAATCTCAGCGTTGAGCCGCTGTCACGGCAGTTAAGCTCCGCCTTTTCGGCAGGCTTTTCGATAGGTCTTACGGTAATTTTTCCGTCGGATATTTCAATTTTTGCACCCAGCGCGTTAAGGCAGTCAGCCGTCGCCTCAATATCGTCGCAGATTCCGTTGCAGCGTATGACCGTTTCGCCGTCGCTCAACGCGGCAGCAATAAGCAGTCTGTGCACGTCGGATTTAGACGACACGGCGGCTACGGTTCCCTTAAGTTTTGCGGGTGAAAGCTTGATTTTCATTACTCGGTTCCCTTTTCGATTATATTAAGAAGTTCATTAAAGTCGGTTTTGTAAAGCCTGCATTTGCCTATCGTTTCGGGCAGTACAAGCGTAATACCGTCCGCACCGCTCTTTTTGTCATGGCGGCAGACCTCAAGCAGTTCGGCTGCCGAGAAGTCGGTTGAAACGGGCAGGCCGTATTTATTGTAAATGTCAATTATTTCGCTGCTCAGATTATATTTGCAAAGTCCGCATTTATAAGCGCCCCTCGCAATAATCACGGTGCCTATTGCCACCGCCGAGCCGTGAGAAACGCCGTAATCCGACAGCTTCTCAATCGCGTGGCCTACGGTATGCCCTAAGTTAAGAAGGCCGCGGACTCCCCTGTCCTTTTCGTCCTCGTCAACTATATCGCGCTTGAAGCAAACGCATTTTTCAACAATGTATTCAAGATTAAGACGGGCTTCATTTTCATTTAAGAAACTGAAAAATCCCCTGTCAAAAAGCATGCCGTACTTAACCGTTTCCGCCATACCGTCAGCGAAAATGTTTTCGCTCAGAGTTGACAGCGTATCGGTATCCGCGATAACAAGCTTCGGCTGATAAAACGCGCCGACAAGGTTTTTACCGCTCTGAAGATTAACTGCGGTTTTGCCGCCTACGGACGAATCCACCATAGCCAGAAGCGTAGTCGGCACCTGAACGTACGCTATGCCGCGAAGATACGTTGCCGCCGCAAAGCCGGTAATATCGCCGACAACTCCGCCGCCCAGCGCAACCATACAGTCGTCGCGCGTCAGCTTCTTCGAAGCCGCGAATTCAAGTATATCGGTGTAGGTCTTTATGTTTTTCGAGCCCTCGCCGTTTTTGAAAACGAACTTAAAGCACTCAAAACCCGCCTTAACAAGTGAAGCCTCAAGCGCTTCGCCGTAAAGCGAATTAACAATATCGTCGGTGACGATAAGGGCGGTCTTTGAGCTGACCGTCTGCCTTATCAGAGCGCCCGACTGTTCAATTAAGCCCTGACCGATAAGCACCTCGTAGGGCGCGTCGGTTTTTACTTCAATTCTTTTCATATCAATCCCTATAGTCTCCGTCTATGCGTTCCTTGCATTCTCTGCCCTCTCTGAGCAGTTGTCTGAGAGTGTCGGCATCCCTTGCTTTTATAGCGTCGGAATACTGTTTAAGATTTTCAATAATATAATCGATTTCCTCGGTTAGATTGTCGGCATTTTCGAGGAAAAGCTCGGTCCACATCTCCTCGTTGAGCTTGGCAACTCTCGTTAAATCCTTATAGCTGCCTGCCGAAAAACCCGCGTGGACCTTAGCGTTCGGGCTCTTGACGTAGGCATTTGAAACGACGTGTGCGAGCTGAGACGTGAACGCGATAATTCTGTCGTGCTCCTCGGGAGTTGAGAACTGAATGTTCGTAAATCCGATGTCGCAGAACAGCTTTTTGAGCGTTTCAAGGTCGTTGATGTCCGCTTCGCCGTCGGGAATGAGTATCATTGACGCGTTCTCAAACAGGTTGACAAGCGAATAGTCAAAGCCTGACAGATGGCGGCCCGCCATGGGATGCGCGCCGATAAACTTAAAGCCGTTTTCCTTTGCCAGCTTCCACATATCCTCGCAGACATAGCCCTTTACGCCGCAGGTGTCAAGCACGAGAGCGCCCTTTTTGAACTTATCCGCATTTTCGGTAATATACTGCTTGGTCGCCTCGGGATAAATGGCGGTGATGACTATATCGCAGTCGCCTATTCTGTCCTGTGTCAGATCGTCGTCAACCGCGCCGAGCAGTTTTGAACGGAGCAGAACGCCCGCGTCTTTATCATATCCGAGCACAGTACTGTCGGTATTGTATTTGATTGCCTTGGCAAATGAACCGCCGATAAGGCCGAGACCGATAATTCCGATAATCATTGTTTTTCTCCGTTATGCTATAACTTTTCTGATTTCTTCAACGCCCTTGACAACCTCGGCGAATTCCTCGGGGCGAAGTGCCTGAGGTCCGTCGCAAAGCGCCTTTGACGGGTCGTTATGTACTTCTATCATAAGTCCGTCCGCGCCGCAGGCCGCAGCCGCAAAGCTCATCGGCTTGACCAGACGGGCGATACCCGCCGCGTGGCTCGGGTCGATAACTACGGGCAGATGCGTTTTTTCCTTAAGCATCGGCACAGCCGCTAAATCAAGCGTGTTTCTCGTCGCCGTTTCAAAGGTGCGTATGCCTCTCTCGCAGAGTATTACGTTCGGGTTGCCCTCGCTCATTATGTACTCGGCGCTCATAAGAAGCTCCTGATATGTCGCCGAAAGTCCGCGCTTGAGGAAGATGGGTTTGTCGAGCTTGCCGAGTTCCTTGAGCAGTTCAAAGTTCTGCATATTTCTCGCGCCGACCTGAATTATATCGACATCCTCAAACAAATCTATATGCGAGGCATCCATTATCTCGGTAACTATCGGCATTCCCGTTTCCTTTTTTGCTTCAAGCAGAAGGCGCAGGCCCTCGTTTCTCATGCCCTGAAATGCGTACGGCGAGGTTCTCGGTTTGAAAGCGCCGCCGCGCAATATCGTTGCGCCCGCCGCCTTGACCGCCTTTGCAACGGTTATTATCTGCTCCTCAGACTCTATCGAGCAGGGGCCGGCAAAGAACTGAAAGTTTCCGCCGCCTATCTTTATTCCGTCGCCGACGGTTATAACCGTGTCATCGGGGTGGAATTTGCGGTTTGCCTGTTTATAGGGCTCTGAAATTCTCCTTATGCCCTCGACTATTTCAAGACCTTCTATAAGGTCGGTGTCAATTTTGCTCGTGTCGCCGACAAGTCCCCAGATAGTCTGAAATTCACCGGTTGAAGCGTGAATCTCAACGTTCTGCTGTTCAAGCCAGTTGCGCAGCACCTTTGTTTTCTGCTCGGGCGCCTGATTCTTCAAGATAATTATCATAATCTCAACTCCTAAAAAAAGCCCCGCAGTGTTTTCACTGCGAGGCGTAACTTACAAAACCTTAAGCAAAACCTTTTTCAGCGAAACTCACTAAACCCTATCACTAAAGCTGATAAAGTAAAAGTAGAAGTATTCAGTTGTAAATAACAAGCGAGTCATAGGTTTACCTGCTTAAAAATTGTTGTAAATATATTAGCATCGCAATATTAATTTGTCAATAAACAGAAAAGTGAATATCGGTTTATTTTCTGTCCCTGAAATACATTCTCATAGACCTGAAGTGGTATTTCAGCAGCTTCAGACTCTTTGAGCTGCCGCCGTCCCAGTTATGTGTTACGCTGAATTCGGGATTGTATATGATTTTGCCGTACTGTCTTATTCTGTCGGACAGATCCGAGTCCTCCATATACATAAAGTACTTCTCGTCAAAGCCGCCGATTTTATTGAAAAGCTCGGTGCGCATCAGCATAAAGCAACCCGAGCAGAATTCGATTTCGGTAGGCTCTGTAATATTCTCATTTGCGCGCGTGTACTCGTCGCGGACGCCCCTGAACGCCTTGATATAGCGCGAAAGCCTGCCGAGTATCATATAGCGCTTAGTCGGTCTTCTCTTGGGAAGATGCTGGACGGTGCCGTCGGGATTGAGTATCTGCGGAGTGACAAGCGCAACGTCGGCATTTCGGTCAAGATAACGGCAAAGCCCCGCAAGTACGTCACCCTCAAAGGTGATGTCGGGATTGACTATCGCGTGATAAACGCTGTCGGTGCCGAGCATTTTGTTATGTCCCGCGCCGAAACCGCGGTTTTCGCCCGCGTTTATGATATTGACCTCGGGATATGCGGACTTAACGACCTCGACGGTTTTGTCCGTCGAAGCGTTGTCAATAAGCGTGAGCGTATATTCAATTTGTTTTGTGTTTTCGGTAACGCTTTTAATAACGTTGAGAATCTCATTCTCGCTGTTATAGCTTACCACTGCAACGGAAAGCCGAGCCATACGCTCACCTCACAATCCGAGTCTGTATAATACGTTTATGTTGAACTGCCTTTTAAGCAGATACAGTCTGCCCTGTAAAACTGTTTTTCCGTCACCTGACTGCTGACAGAAATAGCTGTAATCCTTTTTGAAAATACGGAAGCGGCGTTTCGCCGCATTTATGTTTTTGTGGTCGTTTGCCGAAAAGCTCTGGCAAAGCTCAAGACCTTCGGCAACCGAGATTTTCGCATTTTTTGCCTTCATATCGCGCAAAAATGCGTGGTCGATAAAGTCAAGAAAATAGTTCTCGTCATATCGGTAATCTTCAAAGAGTTTAAGGTTAACGGCCATGCCGCTGTTTATTCCCGAAATATTGGTTTTGTTCAGCTGAGAAATGCTGTCAATTCTCCTTGTAATCGCGCCGTTAATTATGCAGGGCGACATAATGCCTACCTTATCGCGGATGACGGGCAGAATTATATCTGCGCCGCTCTTTTCAATCTCGCATTCAAGCTTTTCAAAGTAATCGGCAGGCACCTCGGTATCGTCGTCGAAAAGGCAGACGTAACCGTCTCTGCCCTTCAGCGAATCAAGCGCGCGGTTGTACGCCTTCGCAAGTCCGAGATTGCCGCCCATTGAGATATAGCCGACGCCCCTGTCAGCAATGTTGCGGTTGGAGTTTTCCTGAGTCGAATTGTCGCAGACCGTAACGGACACACCGAGCTTTTCAAGGCTCTTAAAGGTAAGAGATTCTTCAATTTTTCGGTTGCAAATAACCATTACGGCAAAGAAAGTGTTTTTCATATTCTCTTACCCTTTGATATAAGCCTTTATTATGCTCAGTCTCCACTTAATCATCTGCATAACGCCCTCGTGCTGCATTTTCGACGAATTGTCGCCGTGTCTGCGCCAGAGTATCAGCGGCTCGTTTATGAGCTTAACCTTACCGTGCTTTTCGCAGACAAGACCTATCCACTGGTCGTGCATGGGCAGGTTTTCGGGAAACGGTAAAATGTAATCAAGAGCCTCTCTTCTGAGCGCCATACAACAGCCCATATAGGAGTTTCTGATTATGTTTTTGAGTATTCCCGTTTTTGTGCCTCTGACCTCAAAGAATGATTCGTTAAGCGTGTTAAGCTCGCCGTCGGTCACTCTTGCGTTGTGCATCACGAGGAGCAAATCTCCGTCGGCTTCGAACTCATCTTTAACTCTTTGCACCTTGTTTTCAAGCCATATATCGTCCTGATCGCAAAGAAAAACCAAATCGTTTCTGCAATTCTTAATTGCGTTTTCAAAGTTCTTTATAAGTCCCTTCCCCTCGCCGTCAACTATACGGATACGGCTGTCGCCGAGAGCTTCGATAAGCTGACGGGTGCCGTCGGTTGACGGGTCGAGGGACACAACAATTTCGTCGTCCCCGGACAACTGCGGTAAAACCGAGCGCAACTGCCCGGCTATATACTTTTCACCGTTATAAGCCGCGAGGGCAACCGAAACCGTCATAATCAGAATGTATTCTTCTCCTTGAATTCCTTAAAGGACTGATGAACCTTATCCTTTTCGGAAAGCAGTATTTCCATATCGTCGGGAATAGGCCACTCGATACCGATATCGGGGTCGTTCCACATAAGTCCCGCCTCGTGAGTGGGATCGTAATAGCGCGTGCACTTGTAAACGAATTCAGCCTCGTCGGAAAGCACTACAAAGCCGTGGGCAAAGCCCTCGGGAATATAGAACTGCTTTTTGTTTTCAGCCGAAAGTACAACACCGTACCACTTGCCGAAGGTCTCGCTGTTACGTCTTAAATCAACAGCAACGTCAAAGACCTCGCCCGAGACAACTCTGACGAGCTTGCCCTGAGAATTCTCGGTCTGGAAGTGAAGTCCGCGAAGCACACCGCGCTTCGACTTGGACTGATTGTCCTGAACGAAAACGGCGTCAACGCCGCCTGCGCAGAATTCCTCGTACTGATAGGTTTCCATGAAATAGCCTCTGTTATCGCCGAAAACCGTAGGCTCGATAACATATACGTCCTTGATAGGAGTTTTGATAAAATTGAATTTGCCCATAATTAAACCTCTTTACAGTCAACAACTCAAACCGCCCGAAGACGGTTTGAGTATGAATTTGAGTTTATTATTTATTTTCGTACATCTTCTTGTAGTAATCCTGATATGCACCGCTGGTTACATTCTTAACCCAGTCCATATTGTCAAGATACCACTTGAGCGTCTTCTTGATACCAACCTCGAAGGTGGTCTCGGGATACCAGCCCAGAGCTTCCTTGATCTTGGTCGGGTCGATTCCGTAACGTCTGTCGTGGCCCTTACGGTCGGTAACGTACTTGATCATGTGCTCGCCAACCTCGGGGTCAACGTTTTCCTTGATGTATTCAATAATGGTCTTAACAATGAAGATATTCGGTCTCTCGTTGTGGCCGCCTACGTTATAGACCTCGCCGTCAACGCCGTTGCGTACTACCATATCGATAGCCTTGCAGTGGTCCTCAACATAGAGCCAGTCGCGGACCTGCATACCGTCGCCGTAAACGGGAAGCTCCTTATGAGCAAGGGTATTGTTCATAATAAGAGGGATAAGCTTCTCGGGGAACTGATACGGACCGTAGTTGTTTGAGCAACGTGTGATGTTGATCGGGAACTTGTAGGTGTCGTGGAAAGCCTTTACGAAGAAGTCAGCAGAAGCCTTACTCGACGAATAGGGGCTGTGAGGATCGAGCGGAGTGGTCTCCATAAAGAAGCCCTCTGCGCCGAGTGAGCCGTAAACCTCGTCGGTTGAAACCTGAAGATACTTGACGCCCGCCTTGTACTCATCGTCGCCCGTCTGCCATGCTTCCTTGGCGCACTGAAGCATATTTACCGTACCGAGAACATTGGTCTGAACGAAAATCTCGGGATTGGTGATGCTTCTGTCAACGTGGCTTTCAGCCGCGAAGTTGACAACGTAGTCAACGTCGTTTTCCTTAAAAATCTTCGAGATGGCTTCCTTGTCGCAAATGTCAGCCTGAACGAAGCTGTAGCGGGGATTGTTTTCAACGCTCTTGAGATTCTCAAGGTTGCCCGCATAGGTCAGCTTATCAACGTTGATGATCTTAACGTCATCGTACTTGTTAAGCATATAGATTACGAAATTTGAGCCGATAAAACCGGCGCCGCCTGTTACAAGATAAGTTTTCATTGGTCCTTCTCCATTTCGTCTAATTTTATGATATATTCCTTCAGCGCTGTCTGCCAGTCTCTCATTTCGTTGCCGACAGTGCATTTCAGCATAAGGTTGTTAAGCGAGGAGTAAAGCGGTCTGGGTGCCGCTGCGGGATACTTTGCCGAGTATTCCTCGGTGGTGCATTTTGCAACCGTACCCTTGCAGCCTGACAGCTCCATAATCAGAGCTGCAAAGTCAGCCCAGCTGCACTCGCCCTCACCCGTACAGTGATAGACACCGTATTCTTCCGTTAACGCAAGCTTGAGAATGTGATAGGCAAGGTCGTTTGCATTGGTGGGGTTTCCCCTCTGGTCGTCAACGACGGTTGTTACGTCGTTCATATTGCCGAGCCGCCTCATTGTCTTTACGAAGTTCTTGCCTATAAGTCCGTAGAGCCACGCAGTACGGAGTATAAAATATCTCGTCGAGAATTCCTCAACGTATTTTTCGCCCAGAAGCTTCGACTTGCCGTAAACGGTGTTGGGCTCGGTTTCGTCCCATTCGCAGCGCGGCGTGTTGCCGTCGCCCTTGAAAACATAGTCGGTCGAAACGTGAACGAGCTTTGCTCCGTTTCTCTCGGCAGCCATCGCAAGATTGCGAGGACCTATCGCGTTGACCTTCATAGCCGCGTCGAAATTCGTTTCGCAGCCGTCAACGTTGGTCATAGCCGCGCAGTTGATGATAATGTCCGGCTTCTTCTCGCCGACAAACGCCATAACTGCTTCTGTATCGGTGATGTCGAGATCCTCGACGTCAACCGCAATAATCTCACAGCCTGCATATTTGTCGGAAATTCTGCCGATTCCCGCTTCGCCGGTTCTGAGCATGGTCTGAAGCTCGTTTCCGAGCTGACCGTGAGAGCCTGTAATCAGAATTTTCATATTATACCTCTCGTCAATCTACAGCCTTACCCGCTACCTTGTAGAGATACTGACCGTATTCGGTGGTGTGAAGCTTATCAGCCTGAGCAAGAAGCTGATCGCGGTTGATAAAGCCGTTTGCGTATGCAATTTCCTCAAGGCAGGCAACGTAGAGTCCCTGTCTGGTCTGAACTGCCTCTATGAAATTGGCGGCGTCGAGCATAGCTCTGTGAGTACCCGTATCAAGCCACGCCATACCGCGTCCGAAAAGTTCAACCTTAAGGGTACCTCTGCGAAGG
Source organism: Clostridiaceae bacterium (assembly GCA_030530095.1). Taxonomy (GTDB): domain Bacteria; phylum Bacillota; class Clostridia; order Oscillospirales; family Acutalibacteraceae; genus Fimenecus. The sequence goes on along the minus strand of JAUMVO010000001.1, from coordinate 44,606 downwards.
TACTCGTTGTTGATGGACGTGATTTCAATTTCGCCTCTTGCGGAGGGTTTTACGTTCTTAGCTATTTCAATAACGTCGTTATCGTAGAAGTAAAGACCGGGAACAGCGTAGTTTGACTTCGGATGCTCGGGCTTCTCCTCGATTGAGAGAACGTTCCAATCCTTGTCGTATTCAACAACGCCGAATGCGGTGGGATTGCTTACGTGATAGCCGAAAATCGTCGCGCCCTTTTCCCTTGCGCTCGCCTTGGCAAGACGCTCGGAAAAACCGTAGCCGTAGAAAATGTTGTCGCCGAGAACAAGACAAACACTGTCGTCGCCGATAAACTCCTCGCCGATAATGAACGCGTCGGCAAGTCCTCTGGGCTTGTCCTGTACGGCATACTGAATATTCATACCTAACTGTGAGCCGTCACCGAAAAGCTCCTTGTAGTCGGAGATGTCTCTCGGAGTCGAGATTATCAGTACGTCTCTGATTTTGGCAAGCATAAGCGTTGACATAGGATAATAAATCATCGGCTTGTCGTAAACTGTCAGAATCTGTTTCGAAACTGCGAGTGTTGACGGATAAAGCCTTGTGCCTGCGCCGCCTGCGAGTATAATACCCTTCATAGTGTTTCCCTCCAAACACGTTTAGTTTTTATGTGAATTTTATTAATTCCCTTCGTCAGCAGGTTGTGTCTGCTCGGGCTGCGTCTGAGCCGCCGTGGTCTCAGCCTGAGTCGGAGCCTCGGTTACACGCTCGGTAACGGGAGCCTTCGTAGTGGTCTCGGCCTGTGTCGGAGCCTCGGTAACCGCCGCGGTTGTCGTTTCGGGCGCCGTCGTGTTCTCCGAATTGCCGGACGAGCCGTCGCCCTTTATTACTATCGTACCGTCGCCGTTACGGCTGTTGTCGGAAGTGTTGCCGTTGTTCTTGTTTGCAGCGGTGGTTGTCGTCTTTGTTTTTGATGAGCCGGAGGACGAGGCCGAATAATCCGCCGACGGAAGCTCACCGTAGATAAACATATGAATTCTGTTTGTGGCCTCCTCAAGGTCGTATCTCCATACCCACGCGCCGTCGTAAATGCCGCCCACGGCATTCTCGGGCTCGCCGGGCACGGTAATCGCCTCTATATTGATTTCCTCGTTAATCATCGGAACGAAGCTCATGACCTCCGAGAAGGTAAGCGAGGTTTCGCACAGCGACATAATAGCCTTGACTACCTCTGGGTACTTAGCCGGGCTGACCTTTCTCGCCTGAGCGAGGAGAGCATTGATAACCATCTTCTGACGGTTTGAACGGGCCTCATCGGAGTCCTGCTTACGCAGACGGCAGAATATAGTCGCCTGGTCGCCGTCAAGGTGAACGGGGCCGTAGCTGTTCACGAGCGCCGCACCCTTCTGTGTGCCGCCGAGGGCCTCGGAGTTAATCTGCTCCATCTCGGACTTGGTAATCTCAATATCAATACCGCCGAGTATATCGATAGCCTCGGCCATTTTGTAGAAGTTGATTGTCGCATAATCCGTAATGTTCATTTTGAAATTACGGTTGATGGTGTTGATTGCCAGCTCCGCGCCGCCGAAGGCGTAGGCGTGGGTTATCTTCTGATTCTTATGGCCTTCGATTTCGACGTAGCTGTCACGCAGTATCGAGGTCAGCTTGACAGTCTTGTTCTTGCGGTCTACGCTGACTATCATAATCGTATCGCTTCTGCCGTCAAAGGCATCCTTGTCTCTCGTGTCAACTCCGAAGACGGCAACGTTGAAAATACCGGAGTCGTGCGTTTCGCTGAGCGCAAGGTTGTCCTCATTGACGTTCTTGCGGAAGCCGCTGTTATAAACCGCCCAGGTAGTGATAATCGCAGCAAGTAATAGAAGCACAAGCACGGCAACAGTAATAATTACCGCCTTCTTCCACTTTTTCATATTCTTCCATTTGCCTCTGATTCCGCCCTTGGGAGGATTGGTATTCTTATACACCTTGCCCTTCTTACCGCTTAAAGCATCGGTGATTTCTATATCTTCAAAGTCTCTCTTTTTGCCTTCCATCTCTGTTCCTCACAAAAAACATTTTCAAATGCACATTGTAGTCCATTATAAGTAATCTAATTATACTACAAATAGTATCTTATGTCAATTAAAACAACACATTCCTAAATAGCGTTGAGCGGTATGCTTTTTATTGCAAAAGCAGATTTGATGTGTTAATATTAATCAGACTTATTTTACGGGGTGAAAATATGGCAAAGAAAAAGAGCGCAAAAAAAGCAATCGCAATCACCGCAGCCGTGCTGGCGGTTGTTTTGGCTGCGGGCGCAGTGTGCGTTTACAACTTCGTTCCGAACGTTAAAAAGTACAAAATCAGCGTAAACAAAAAGGACGTTATCAAAACCGTTTACGGCTGGGGAACATCTGCGTGCTGGTGGAGTCAGAACGTTGCAGACGAAAAGACGAGGGACGAGCTGTCGGGCCTTCTGTTCTCAAAGGACGGACTTGCGCTCAACATTTACCGCTACAATATAGGCGGCGGCTTTGACGAAAACGAGCGCACCTCAAACCCGTGGAGAAGGGCGGAAAGCTTCTATGTACTTAACCCCGAAACGGGCGAATGGGAATACGATTTCACCCGCGATGCAAACGCCTACGCATTTCTTAAAAAGAGCCTTGAATACGGCTGTATTGACACGGTCGTGCTCTTTGCCAATTCACCGCATTACAGCTTCACCGAATCGGGGCTCGCCTCTGGCAGCTTCGAGGAAAACACCTGCAATCTCAGAAAGGATTGCTACGACGATTTCGTCGATTATTTTCTTACTATTACCGAGCATTTTATAGCCGACGGCATACCCGTAAAATTCATCTCGCCCGTCAACGAACCGCAATGGTCGTGGGGCGGCGACTGGGTAGGTCAGGAGGGCTGTCACTACGAGCCCGACGAGGTAATCGAGCTTATGAAGCTCTTCGCACAGGGTATAGAGGAAAGAGGGCTTGACGTCAAGCTTATGGCGCCCGAAAGCGGCGAGGTTTCAGCGCTGACGGACGAGTATTTCGAACGTCTTACCGCTGACGAAACGATTAAAAAAAATCTTGGCTCACTGGCATATCACAGCTACTGGACCGACGTTTACATAAAGCTCAAGCAGGCTCTCGGCGAGGACGTTGACACGAAATATCCGGACCTTCGTGTCGATATGACTGAATGGTGTGAAATCCCTTGCTGGCACGACATAAACGACGTTGCTTCGGCCGTGCTTATGGCGCGCGTTATTGCCAACGACACCGAGCAATCGCATGTGGATTCGTGGTCGAACTGGGTTGCCGTCAATCAGGACGGAACCGCCGACGACGGCAGGAATTACTGCGACGGACTTATCTGCGCAAACGACGATTTTTCCGAGTATTCGGTCTGCTCGCGCTACAATGCGATGGCGCATTTTTCAAAGTTCGTTCCGACCGGTTCAAAGCTGCTGAAGGTCAGCGAGAATATGTCAACCTTAGTCACCGAAACCGACCTGAGCGTTACCTGGGAAAGCGACCCCAAGCGTCAGAAAACCTTTTACCGCGTAAGCTCGGCGGCGTTCCTTACGCCCGACGACAAGGTCGTAATCGTAATAGTCAACGAGGGCGACTGGAGAACTGTCAAGCTCGACGTAAAGGGTAAGCACATGACCGTCGTCACGACCGACGACAAGCAGTCTCTCGCAACGACCTACGACGGCAAAAAGCTCCCGAGCATAGAGGTTCCCTGGAACACAATCACAACTATAATTATCGACTAAAAAATAAAAAATTACCGTCATTATTGACGGTAATCAGAGGCAATATGATTACTCAGAACAAGTCAGTCAATCTGATGACCGAGGGAAGCATATACAGCAAAATAATAAAGTTCGCAATTCCCATTTTCATCGGTCAGCTTTTTCAACAACTTTATAACACGGTTGACTCGCTGATAGTCGGCAATATGATAGGCCGTACGGCCCTTGCCGCCGTCAGCTCGACAGGCACGCTGGTATTTCTGGTTATCGGCTTTTTCTTCGGCTTTTCTATAGGCGCGGGAATAGTCATATCCAAGTATATCGGTGCTAAAGACGACGAAAAAACCACGATGTCCGTGCATACCGCGGTTGCTATGGGTATAATTCTGTCGGCGCTGATTACATTTTTAGGCGTATGCTTCTCGCCGTTTATGCTGCGTCTTATTGACACTCCCGGCGACGTTTTCGGCGAGGCATCTGCATATCTTCGCGTTTATTTTGCAGGCTGTACGGGACTAATTATGTACAACACTCTTGTCGGTATCCTTCAGGCAAGCGGCGACTCAAAGCACCCGCTTATGTACCTGATAATAAGCTCGGTCACGAACGTTTTTCTCGACGTTTTCTTCATAGGCGTTTTCAAAATGGGCGTTGAGGGCGCGGCGCTTGCCACAATACTGTCCCAATTCCTGAGCATGTTCCTTTCGCTTCGCAGACTTATGAAATCCGATGAGGTAATCAAAATTGAGCTTAAAAAAGTCCGTCTTCACGCTCCGATAGTCCGCGAAATCATTAAATTCGGTCTTCCGACCGCGCTTCAGAACTGTATAATCGACGTCGCCAACATTCTCATTCAGTCGTACGTCAATTCGTTCGGTTCGCTTGCCATGGCGGGCATCGGCGCTTACGTCAAGGTTGAGGGCTTCGCATTCCTGCCCGTCACCTCGTTCTCGCTGGCGATGTCAACCTATATTTCGCAGAATCTCGGCGCGGGCAAGAAGGACAGAATGCGTAAGGGCATAGCCTTCGGTCTGCTGTGTACGGTGATACTCATTGAGCTTATAGGCGTAGTGATTTTCATAGCCGCGCCAAACCTCATAAGTGCGTTCAATTCAGAGCCCGAGGTTGTCTATTACGGTGTAATGCGCGCAAGGGTTACGGCGCTGTTTTTCTTCCTTATGGGCTTCTCAAACGTAACCGCGTCCATAATGCGCGGCGTCGGCAAACCGATTATTCCGACCGTCGTAATGCTCGTCTGCTGGTGCGCGGTCAGAGTACTCGTTTTCACCACAATAGGTCAGGTCTATCACGACATACGGCTGACCTGCTGGATTTACCCGATAACGTGGGGTCTGAGTACAGTCGTTTACACAATCTGCCTTGTCCGTTTGCGTGTGGAAAAGACGATTTAACTATCCCCCTCAGGGGCTTGTATAACGAAAACTTAAAAGTATATAATTTCTGCATAAAAACAAAAGGAGGATTTATTATGGCATGTTTTGTTGTTCCCGCTGTTGAGGCGGTTGCGGTTACCGCAGCTTATCTCGCAGCCAAGAAGCACGAGCAGAAGATTTCGGCTCCCAAGCTTGCAAACGGCAACGAGGCTCCCAAAGCCGAAGCCAACATCACCTGGTCCAAGAGACTCAGCTGGCTGATGGGACTTCTCTGGGGCGGAGTTCTGCTGCTTGCGTTTGAGCATTTCTGGCACGGTGAGGTTGTACCCTTCCCGCCCTTCCTGACGGCGATGGCCGATCCCGAGGATACCGCGGAAATGCTGCACGAAATGGCAACCGTCGGCGTATCGATGGCAGTCAGCGTAACCGCCTTCTGGGGCATTATCTGCGCTGCCGCTCAGGCTAAGCTTGCAAGCGTTAAGAAGGCTCTGTCGCAGGAGGTATAATCAATGACCTTACTTATTACGATTATCGCCGCAATCTGCGCAACCGTCGTATGGTATGCCTGTGATAAGCGCGACAGCTACAAGCTGGGTACGCTTTCGCTCATCTACTGGGGTGCTTCGCTGATGTGGCTTATGGATTTTGTGTTTGAGTATGCCGAGCTCAAAACTGAGTATTTCAATCAGAGCTTTGCCGACATTCTCAACGATTCGCTTCTCGGCGTAACGGTAGTCGCAATAGGACTTATTGCCTGGCTTGTGATACTGTTTATCAAGGACCCCAAGGGCGTATTCAAGGCAAAATTCAGAAAACAGTAAAATACCTATCAACAAAAAAAGGACACCTTGCGGTGTCCTTTTTTATTAGTTTATTACCAGCTTTTGTGCCTGCTTCATCACCTTTACAAGCGGTAAAACAAGCATCGCACAGAAGAAATTGCTCAGTCCGTGTATCGCGTCGTACGGAAGTCCCGCGGCTATCCACGCAAGCATACCGTGAAAATCGAGATGGAATGCCAGCGCCTGATACGGTGCGTAAAGCGTACCGTACAGAAAACCGTGAAGCGCACAGACCGCCATATAAACGAACGGCAGGATGTTTTCGGGTATCTTTTTCTCGGGGATGAGCATTACCGCTCCCCAGAGCACCGTCCAGATATAAAGATAAGGCCACCACCACACAGAGAAGCCGTTGAGCAGTCCCGTCAATAACACAAAGGTATAAAGCGGGTACAGCGCCTTCTTACGGTAGACCGCGGTTTCGGCGGCTATAAACACCGCAATCAGATGAACGTTCGGTAAGAACTCCAGTGCCATTTTTGAAGCGTACATCAATGCGCCGAGCATACCGAAAAGCGCAATTTCACGGATGTTGAGCTTCATAGAGCTTTTCATCAGCCGGCGGTTGCAACAAAGCTGTAGGTTGAACCTGCCTTGACCTCTGTCTCGGTAACGCCCTTTTCGGCATAAGCGCCGTCAACATAGAACGCCCAGTACATCTTGTCGGTATCCCAGTTGAGCGTAATACCCGTAACGGTGTTGACGAAGCCGTTTTCTTCGATAACGATAAGTCCGTTCTGCGAAAGAGCCTCTCCGACAGTTGCGGCGTCGGTTGAAACCGAGAATTTGGTTTCCTTACCGTCCTTGTCGGTTGCAATAAAGGTAAATTCTTTTTCGCCCTGACCGAGTTTGGTCACTTCTTCAACGGCAGCCTCGGTTGTTGCGGGAGCAGCCGTGGTTGCGGGTTCTTCGGTTTTCTTGTTAGCACATCCCGTTGCAAATACTGCGATTGCCACAACAAGCGCAAGGCAGAGGAGTACTGACAGAATCTTAGTGAATTTTGTCATTTTCATAGTCTTTTCTCCTATTAAAAATTATTATCTCCGACCGGCGCTCGCAGTCACACGGAGATTTGTCGGGAACAGGATATTTCGACTCGGCACGCTTTTCCGCCTTCTCGGAATCGCTTCCAATGGCTTGTCCCCGAATTTGTGGCTTCGGGCAAGGAAAAGCACATAAAATGCCTCACGGCGGCGGGCCCGTACGGGATTTGCACCCGTTTCCCCTTTTTCCCAAGGGATATAATAGCACAAATTATGAGCGTTTTCAACACTTACGGTCGGGTTTCTCCCGCGGCTTCGGGGAGAATCTTATGTGAATATATCAAATATCCGGCTTTATGTCCGACGTGATTTTAAATCCGTCCTTATGCCGCAGGGATTGATTTAATTGACAATAATACTATAATATGGTATATTTTAAGTTGATTTTATATATTCTTTAATCATTTTTTGCGAGGCATTTTTATGAAGAAAATCATTAGCGCAGTGTTGCTGATTGCGGCGCTGTCGGGCGGCGCAGCCGCAGGGTACTTTATTCCCGAGGAATTCAGCATTGAATTTATGCTTATCTGCGTGATGGGCGCTCTGTTGGCGGCAGGGATAATTCTGTTCCTCCTCTTTTATGCAAAGGGTGTGTCGCAGACGGCGGAAGGATTTAAAAAATACCGTTATCTGCTTGGCAATCTTATCTCGAGAGACCTCAAGGTCAAGTACCGCAGAAGCTTTCTCGGCTTTCTGTGGAGCATACTCAATCCGCTTTTAATGGCACTCGTCATCAATGCGGTTTTTTCGAGAATATTCAGATTCGAGATAGATTATTTCATAGTCTATTATCTTTCGGGCTCGCTTATCTTCAATTTCATGGTCGAGGCTACGTCGGGCTCTCTGACCTCGGTTATAAACGCCTCATCGCTTATCAAGAAGGTTTATATCCCGAAATACATTTTTCCGCTGGAGAAGTGTCTGTTTGCGTTCGTCAATATGCTGTTTTCGAGCGTTGCGCTGATAGTGGTCATACTGATAGTCAGGATGCCCGTTCATCTGACGGCGTTTCTGTTCTTCTTCCCGATGCTGTGTACGCTCGTTTTCAGCCTCGGGCTGAGCCTGATACTATCGTCGGTCAACGTGTTTTTCAGAGACGTCGGACATCTTTACTCGGTGTGGACGGTCGCGTGGATGTATCTGACCCCCGTCATCTATCCCGCAGAGGCTCTGCCGGAAAAGTTTGCGCCGATCATGCACATGAATCCGATGTATCATTACGTAACATATTTCAGGGACGTTATCATGTACGGCAGAATCCCCGATCTTAACGCCCATCTTATCTGCGTGTTGTTTGCGCTGGTTTTCCTTGCTGCGGGACTTGCTATTTTCAAAAAGCAGCAGGACAGATTCATACTTTACATTTAAGGAGGCGTTACTGTGGATAATATCATTGAGTTAAGGGATGTCAGTATGCGCTTCAATATGTCCAAAGAGCGTGTGGACAGCATCAAGGAATACCTTATCAAGCTGGCGAAGCGTCAGCTTCAGTTCGAGGAGTTCTATGCGCTGAAAAATATCAATCTATCCATCAAGCCGGGCGAGGTCGTCGGCATAGTCGGTCTCAACGGCTCCGGAAAAAGCACTATGCTGAAGGTCATTTCGGGCATTCTGAAGCCCTCGGCGGGTACGGCACGGGTCAACGGCTCGATTTCACCGCTCATTGAGCTCGGCGCAGGCTTCGACTTTGATCTTACTGCGAGGGAAAATGTATTTCTCAACGGCTCTGTTCTCGGATTCTCCAAGCAGACCATGACAGAGAAAATGGACGAGATAATCGACTTTGCAGAGCTTCGTGACTTTATGGACGTTGCTATCAAGAATTACAGCTCGGGTATGGTCGCAAGACTCGGCTTCTCAATAGCGACTATCACTCATCCCGACATACTGATAGTTGACGAAATACTGTCCGTCGGAGATTTCCTCTTCCAGCAGAAATGCGAGAAGAGAATTGCCGATATGATGAGCGGCGGTACGACTGTCATTATAGTTTCCCATTCGCTTGCCCAGATCGAGAGACTGTGCAATCGGGTGATCTGGCTGTCAAAGGGAAATATCATCATGGACGGGCCTACCACTGAGGTCTGTGAGAAGTACAAGCTGACCGCAGGTCAGGCTGCCGAATGAGAGGACGCAAAATGGATAACGAAAGATTAGGGACAAATGAAGAGCTTCTCGGGCGTATAGACAGGCTCGAGAGGGAGAACGAGGAGCTGAAGCAGAAAAACGCTTCTCTCACCACCACGGTTTCGAGACAGAGCGCACTAATATCCGCTACGAACAAGGCGCTTAACGATATGAGAGGTTCAAAAAGCTGGAGAATTACAAGACCGCTTCGCGCTCTGACGATGCTGAAACTACTGATTATCAGAGGACTTCTTTATCTTAAAAACTACGGTCTTAAAGCAACGATCAAGCGTATCCGTACCAGAAGACCTCCGTCAATGGAGTATCAGCAGAAGCTGCAGGAAATCGCAAACCGCTACTATATTTCCGACGAGCGGCGCAAGGCTGAGAGCAGAACTAAATTCCCGAAAACTGTCAAATTCAGCGTGCTTGTGCCGCTGTACAACACTCCCGACAAATTTCTTCGTGAGATGATTGAGTCGGTGCAGGCTCAGACCTATTCCGACTGGGAGCTGTGCTTAGCCGACGGAAGTGACGAGGCTCACGCTCAGGTAGGAAAAACCGTTAAGGAATACGCGGACAGGGATGACAGGATCAAGTATAAAAAGCTGGAGCAGAATCTCGGCATTTCCGAAAACACAAACGCTTGTATAGATATGTCAACAGGCGACTATATCGCATTGTTCGACCATGACGATCTGCTTCATCCGAGCGCACTCTATGAGGTGATGAAGGCAATCTGTGAGCAGGGCGCAGATTATATTTATACCGACGAAATTACGTTTTCCGAGGTTCCCTCCGACGCTCATACCACGAATTTCAAGCCTGATTTTTCTCCCGATACGCTCAGAAGCTACAACTATATCTGTCATCTGTCGGTGTTCTCAAGAGAGCTTCTGCAGAGAGCAGGTAAATTCAACAGCGATTTCGACGGCAGCCAGGATTACGATATGATACTAAGGCTTACCGAGAATGCCGAGAAGATTGTTCATATTCCCGAGGTGCTGTACTACTGGAGATCGCATAAGGCTTCCGTTGCGCAGAATATCAGCGCGAAGCCTTATACCCTTACTGCGGCTAAGAGGGCGCTCAGCGCTCATCTCGAACGTCTCGGACTTAAGGGAGAGGTTCTTGACTCGTCTATCCCGTCGGTTTACAGAATCAAGTACGAGATAACGGGAGAGCCGCTGATTTCCATTCTTATACCCAATTACAACAATGCGGACGTGCTTAAGGTCTGCCTTGATTCCATAAGGGAAAAGTCAACCTATAAAAACTACGAGATTATCATTATCGAGAACAATTCCAATGAGGAAACCTTCGCCTATTACGATACGCTGAAGGATGATCCGAGGATAAAGATTGTGGTATATCATCCCGAGGGCGGCTTCAATTACCCTGCTATCAATAACTTCGGTGCAAAGTACGCTAACGGCGATTATCTGCTGTTTTTGAACAATGACGTCGAAATCATCACTCCCGATTGGATGGAGGAGATGCTGATGTACTGTCAGCGTCGGGACGTCGGAGCGGTCGGAGCCAAGCTGTATTATCCCGACGACACCGTTCAGCACGCCGGCGTTATCATAGGACTCGGCGGTGTTGCCGGACATTCTCATAAGAATTATCCGAGAAACGATATAGAGAACGGCTATCAGTACCGACTCAAGCTCGTTCAGAATCTGAGCTGCTGCACGGCGGCGTGTCTGATGATGAAGAAGAGTCTGTATGAGGAGCTGGACGGCTTCGATGAGAGCTTTGCGGTTGCATTCAATGATGTGGATCTGTGTATGCGTATAAGGGAAAAGGGCTATCTTATCGTGTTTACTCCGTTTGCCGAGCTTTATCACTACGAATCCAAGTCAAGGGGTACCGAGGATACGCCCGAAAAAATCGCCCGCTTCAACGGCGAAGCAAACCGCTTCAAGAGCAGATGGGCGAAGCAGCTTTTAGCAGGCGATCCGTATTATAACCCCAATCTCACGCTTGACAGAGAGGACTTTACGTTCAAATAATTCTTTGAAAGAGGAATTTTCCGGCTTAATGCCGAGTTGCGATGATAAGCACGTCTGCCGATTGTGCTTATCGTTGCTTTTTACGCTCACGGATACTGATTTTATTAAAACGAGGTTTAACCGATTCATGCGCAAGTACAAGTACGAAATGCACTGTCATACGAGCGAGGTCAGCCGTTGCTCGCACATATCGGGAGCAGAGCTTGCCGAATTTTACAGATCGGCGGGCTACGACGGCATTATAATAACCGACCACTTCTTCAACGGCAACTGCGCCGTCCCGGGTGTACTGCCGTGGAAAATCAAGGTTGAGCTTTTTACAAGAGGCTATAAAAGCGCAAAAAAGCGCGGCGACGAAATCGGAATTGACGTGTTTTTCGGCTGGGAGTTCACCTACGTTGACGGTACGGACTTTCTAACGTACGGACTGGACGAGAACTGGCTTCTCAAGCATAAGGACTGCGACAAAATGCGTATAACCGACTACTGCGATTTAGTTCATAAATCGGGCGGCTTCGTCGTTCAGGCGCATCCCTTCCGCGAGGACAGCTATATCGAGATGATACGCCTTCTCCCCCGCCATGTTGACGCCGTTGAAACGCTAAACGCAGGCAGGAAGGATTTCGAAAATAAAATGGCCGATGAGTACGCAGACAATTATTGTCTAAAGAAATTCTGCGGCACCGATAACCATTGGGGAATGCAGGCGAGACTTGCTGTGCTTGAAACGGATTTCAAAGCAAAAAGCGCAAACGAAATCCTTGAAGCCGTACTTGAAGACCGACACAGTATTAAACTTGTTGATCCTGTTGAAGAGAACGGAAAAATCATATTAAAGGATATATAAAAAGAGCACGCATAAGCGTGCTCTTTTCATATCAGTTTTTTGAAATCCACGGGCGGCCCGGCGTTAAGCTCAACCGTCTCTCCCGTCACGGGATGGGTGAATTTACAGTAACAGCAATGAAGTGCCTGATGGGTAATTCTTTCGTCGGGCGTGCCGTACATTGTATCGCCTACAAGCGGCGCACCCAGATATGCGAAGTGTACTCTTATCTGATGTGTCCTGCCCGTTTCGAGTTTTATTCTCAGCAGCGTCTGCACGCCGTTATTTCTTACAGCCGTCCAGTGTGTGACGGCTTTTTCTCCCCTGCCGTCAACAATCCGTTTGGTGATAATCGGGTCGGGGCGGTATATCGGCGCGTCTATCGTGCCCTCGCCCTCAAATATGCCCGACGCGACTGCGAGATACTCTTTATAAACCTTCCCCGAAAGCTTTGCGGCGCAGTATTTATTAAGCGCACAGACGACTATGCCCGAAGTTCCTTTATCCAGTCTGCCGACCGCCCTGAAAGCGCAGGGCTTGCCCTCGCTTTTCAGATGGTATGCCAAAGCATTTGACAGTGCGTCGCCGACATGATTGTGGCTTTCGTGCACCGCGATTGTCGGCGGTTTATTGACAACTATAAGGTCGTCGTCCTCGTAAAGTATATCAAGCGGCATCTCGGTCGCAACGGTAATACTGTCCTCTGAGTCGTCGGGGAGATTAACCGTCAGCGTGTCGCCCGTGTGAAGCAGGTCAACCGTTCGTATATGCTCGCCGTTACAGAGTATTCCGTCGGGCTTGTTTTTAAGCTTCGTAATCATACGGTGAGAATAGCCCTGACCTCTTTTAAGGAAATCGAGCACCTTTTTATTATTGAATTCATCGGTAATTTCGTATTCGATTTTTCGGGGCATTTTCTCACCTCCCGGGGAAAACAACGGCGGGGAATTAACCCCGCCTTTTTGTTATATATTGTAATATTTCTTCATCCGCTTTTTCTTAAGCGCCGTGATTATAATTACAACAACCACTGCCGCAATACACGAGAAAAAGACTATATACAGCACGCCTGAACCGCTTGTACCCTTGACCTTCATCCAGAGTGTGCTCATATATTGAAGGTTTTCGCTTGAGATATCATGGAACTGCTGAGCGTTTGCGATAAGCTCCTCGGGCGGATAAACCGCCTCGGACTCTGCGAGGGAATAATCCTCGTTTTCAAGAACAGCCTTGTTTGCGGTCGCGTAGTAGATATACTCGGCATTGGCAAGTGCAACCTCGGGCTCAAGCATAAAGTTTATAAATGCCTCGGCGCCCTTCTTGTTCTGAGTCGAATTCGGGATGCACATTGCATCGTAGAAGGTGTTTACGCCCTCTTTCGGGAAAGCATAATCAAGGAAGTCCTTGCCCTTTTCCTCCAGGTCGCTTCTCATAAGCTCAAAGTCGCCTGCATAGTAAACGCCGAGATAGTAGTCGCCGCTTTCCATAAGGTTGAAAATTTCATCCATTACGTAGGTCGGCTTAACCTTCTGACGCTGTTCAAGCAGCAGGTTTGCCGCCGCATCCCAGTCTTCAATGCTTTCCGAGTTGAAATCCTGACCGAGCATCGCCTGAGCAATAGCAAAGGAGTCGCGCGGATTGTTGAACATCAGCACCTTGCCCTTATACTGCTCGTCCCAGAGTATGCTCCACGAGTCCGGCTTTTCCTTAATATAATCGGTATTATAAATAAGGATAGTTGTGCCGACGTTGTAAATAATTCCGTAATCTTCAATAGTGTGACCGTTTATCTCGTCATCGACGAAATATCCGTAATCCTCTTTGTCAAAGTACTTATCGTAATTCGGAATATTTTCGTAATCAAGCTCGACGAGCATACCCTCCTTGATAAGTCTTTCAATCATATAGTCGGAGGGAATAATTATATCGTAGCTTACGCCGCCGCCTGAAAGCTTTGAATACATATTCTCATTCGATTCAAAGGTTGTGTAGTTGACCTCACAGCCGGTAAGACGTTCAAACTGGCTGATAACGTCTATTTCCTCGTCGTCAATGTATTCGCCCCAGTTATAGACGTTGAGCGTAGTGCCCTCAAGGCCTAAGCCCGCATAGTATTCCAGAGTCTCTGCGGAGAAGATTTCCTCCTCAGCCTCTTCTTCTGTTTCTTCGGTTTCGTTTTCGGCACAGCCCGTTGCAAATACAGCAATCACAAGGACAAGCGCTAAAAGAATACATATTATCTTTTTCATATTCCACCGTCCCTGTGTCTTACCCTCTGCTTCTTATCGGACTTCGCCTGAGCGATGTTCATAAGTATCAGCAGAACGAAAATCGCAACGAATATAAGCGTTGACAAAGCGTACATATCGGGCTTGACGCGCTTCTTGGTCATCGAGAAAATGTGAATCGGAAGCGTCTGGAAAGCCGGTCCGTTTGTGAAATAGCTTATAATGAAATCGTCGAGTGAAAGCGTAAACGCCATAAGCGCGCCCGAGACGATACCCGGAAGTATCTGCGGGAAAACGACCTTGAAAAACGCCTTTAACGGATGGCAGCCAAGGTCCTGCGCCGCTTCGTAAATCCTTGAATCGGTCTGACGAAGCTTCGGCATAACCGACAGAATAACATACGGAAGCTGGAAGGTTACGTGCGCTATAAGTATGGTCGCAAATCCGAGCGAATCCTTTCTGCCGAGCATAGTGCCCGCGAAAACGAAAAGAAGCATCATAGAAATACCGGTTACGATTTCGGGGTTCATCATCGGTATATTGGTAACGCTCATTACGCCCGAACGAAGTCTCTTGTTGCGCATTGAATTAATGCCTATGGTCGCAAGCGTACCCATAGCGGTTGCTATGGCCGCGGAAACAACGGCAAGTATAATTGTGTTCTTAAGCGCGTTCATGGTAACTTCGTCGTTAAAAAGTCTTAAGTACCACTGTGTCGAAAAGCCCGACATCTTATAGGTGCTCGCGCTGCCGTTGAACGAGAAAACGGTCATAACCGCCATCGGCGCGTAGAGAAACGCAAATATAAGCGCAATATAGAACTTTGCAAGCTTGGAGGTTTTTGTCATACGAGCACACCTCCGTTCACTTCGTCATCGCTGTCCGTGAAGTAATTGAGTATGCCGAGACAGATGAGTATCATAACCATCAGCACGAGCGAAAGCGCCGCGCCGAGATTGTAGTTGTTCGCCGTCTGGAACTGAGCCTCGATAACGTCGCCTATCAGGTTGACCTGACCGCCGCCGAGCTTCTGGGTAATGTAGAAGGTACTTACGCAGGGAACGAAAACCATAGTGATTCCGCTCGCAATTCCGGGAACTGACAGCGGGAAAACGACCTTTCGGATAACCTGCAGTTTTCCGCAGCCGAGGTCCTGCGCCGCCTCGATAAGACGAACGTCCATTTTTGCCATAATTGTATAAAGCGGAAGTATCATATACGGCAGGAAATTGTAAACCATACCGAGTATGACCGCACCGCCGTTATTGAGAAGCGGTAAGGGTCCGATACCGATTTTTCCGAGAGCGCTGTTGATAACACCCGACTCGCCCAAGATGGTAATCCACGAATAAGTTCTGATAAGGAAGCTCATCCACATCGGAAGCATAACGAGCATAACCGACATTCTCTGGAAATTCGCCTTGGTGTGAGCGAGAAAATATGCAAACGGATAAGCGATAACGAGGCTGATAAGCGTCGCAACCGCACCGTAGCTGATAGAAAGTATAAAGGTTCCGCCGTAGTCGCCTATCTGCTTTACGCTGTCAAGCGAAAATGCGCCCGTTGAGTCGGTCAGCGCATAGTACAGAACCATGATAAGCGGTGCTATAACAAACAGCGCAGCCCACAGAATATAAGGCGCGTTTATTATTTTCTGAGCAAGGGAGGAACGTTTCATTCTTCTTCCTCCTCAACGACCGTCGGGTCGGAAAGCTCGTCAAACTCCTCTGAGAACGAGCTGTAATCGCCGTAAAGACCGGAGTACTCGCTCTTCTTCATAACGTGCATTTCATCGGGCTTGATTGAAATGCCGATAATATCGCCTACGCTTGCCTTCTGAGTGGTCTGAATCATCCACTTGAAATTGTCAACGTCAACAATAATTTCGTAGTGTACACCCTTGAAGGTTACCGAGGTAACCTCGCCCTGAAGCATACCCTGACCCGCGGGAACAACGTCGATATCCTCGGGTCTGATAACTACGTCGACGGGCTCGTCCTTACCGAAGCCCTTGTCAACGCACTGGAAGCGCATACCCGAGAATTCAACGTGGAAGTCCTCGCGCATAACGCCGTCAAGTATATTGCTCTCGCCGATGAAATCTGCGACAAACGCGTTCGCCGGCTCGTTGTAAACGTCAATTGGAGTGCCGATGTGCTGAATCTCGCCGTTGTTCATAACGACAACGGTATCCGACATCGAGAGCGCCTCCTCCTGATCGTGAGTGACATAAATAAAGGTTATGCCCAGCTTCTGCTGAATGTTCTTAAGCTCGACCTGCATATCCTTGCGAAGCTTTAAGTCAAGCGCTCCCAACGGTTCGTCGAGCAGAACTACTCTCGGGTCAACCGCAAGAGCGCGCGCTATCGCGACTCTCTGCTGCTGACCGCCCGAAAGCGAGTCGATATTTCTCGAGCCGAAGCCCTTGAGGTTAACCAGTTCAAGCATAGCCTGAACCTTAGCCTTGATGTCGTCCTCCTTCATCTTTTTAAGACGAAGACCGAAGGCTATGTTTTCGTAAACATTCAAATGCGGAAATAGTGCATAACGCTGAAAAATGGTGTTAACCTGCCTTTTATATGCGGGAACACCATTGATATTTTTGCCTTCAAATATCACGTCGCCCGAGTCCTGCTGCAGGAAGCCCGCAATTATACGCAGGGTTGTCGTCTTGCCGCAGCCCGAAGGGCCGAGCAGAGTTACAAACTCGCCGTCGTGAATCTGAAGATTTATATTATTAAGTATTGTTGTGCCGTCAAAGCTGACGCTGATATTCTGCAAATCAATAATTACCGGAGTATTTTTCAATTATGCAGCCCCTTTCCAACCGATAGATATAGTTGGGATTTCGCAAGAGCTTTCCGCAACTCCTGCGCCACCCTAATTGGTATGCATAAATAATAGTTTTTTTTCAATAAAATGTCAATGATTTTGACAAAAAAGTTTTTATTAAAAAAGGGACTGCAGTTTCAGCCGCAGTCCCTTTGTTTTTGGTTTTACTTGACAAACAGCGAAGCGCCGGAAATCACGAGGAGTATAAACGTGATTTTCATAAACAGTTCGCGGCTCATCTTCTTGTAAAGTATGCTGCCGATTACCATTCCGACGAACATAACCGCCGCGGATATTGCAAGCAGTATCAGTATGTCGGCGTTGAAAACTCCTGCACGGATATCGTCGAACATTATTATCGTGTTCAGCACTACCCATATAGCGGAAATCGTCGCACGGAATTCCTTCTTATCGGGAAGCTTGCCCGTCAGATAACTGACTAAGAGCGGACCGCCGCACACAAACATACCGTGTACCACGCCCGAGCCTATCAGCAGAGAATATGACAGCACGGGATTCTGCCTGACGGGCTCGTCGCTCTTTTTGATAAACAGCTTGTAGCAACCGAAAAGTCCGACGGCAATTACTATAACGCCGAGAATCTTGTACAGCGCCGACGGGTTACCCGTAAACAGTCCGCGAAGGAAAATACCCCCGACTATTCCGACGAGCATTACCGAAATGCACTTTAGAAATTCCTTTTTGTTTATATTCTTATATGAGGTTACGACGACGTAAAGCCCCGCGAGAACGCCCAACACATTGAGTATCGGTCTCGCCGCGTCCGCAATCAGAAGCACGCTCGGCGGCATCGCGAGCACCGTGCCCGCAAAGCCCGTTATGCCCTGAATAATGTTCGTAACCAGTACAACGATTAAGAATATGATTTTCTTCAGCATATCAGTACTCGCAGACCTCGATATCAAGCATATCCGCAAGCGCCTTAAGCTCAGCCGAAATGTCGTCGAACGCTACCGCGAAATGAGGCTCCCAGCCGTCCTTGACGGATGAAACAACAATATCCTTAGAAGCGTTTTCGGTTTCAATTACAACGGACGTACCGTTGAACTGCTTCGGCTTGTCAAGTGCTTTACCCTTGCAGATAAACAGCCTGAATTCGCCGTATTTATCCTTGCCGATTCTGAATATCGTCGCCTTGTCGGAAGCCTTGCAGCCAAATTCAAGCGTCGGGCCGATTTTACGGTTGCAGTGAACGCCGATTTCAGCGCCCGTATCTTTTCTTGCAAGCGAGCATGCCGCCGTTCCGCAATGCCAGAAGGTGATTGTATTCTCACCCTCGTCAAGCGAAACGGGGTCGCCGAAGAAGGTCGGAATCCCCGTAAGCTTCTGACCGATATACATTGTCAGCGCGCCGTAGGTGTCAGCCTCGCACGAAGCCGCAACGCCCATATCGTTGAGCATCGCAAGTACAGTGCAGACGGGTGTTCCGAAGGCGGTGAAGAAATCGGGCCAGCATCTTGAAGAAAGCGCTCCGATATTGTTGCTCTTAACGTACTCCGAATACGCTCTGTAAAGTCTTGCATAGTCAAGTCTGTTCTTTTCGGGCGTGTTCTCAAGTCCTACGGTTGCCTTTTCGGTTTCGGCAAGGTATTCCTTAATATCCTCGTCCGAATAGCTCTTTGCAACGTCGATAAGCTCTCTGGCCTCAATACTCAGAAGCGTTGCGCCGAAGGTTTTAAGCATCTCAACGTCCATTGCTCTGCCGAAGCCGAAACCCTGCGGAGTATGACCGACCTGAACGATATTGAGGCTCTTTAATTCCTTTTTGATTTTTGCCGCGCGTATTACGGCATTGATTTGCGCCTTTGTTTCGTCTTCCTGCGGAGCGCCGAAAACGTACTGAAGCGGCTCGTCGCGCATAAAGCTGTAGGTGTTTGCCGCCGAATAAGCGCCCGTAAGCGAGTTGAGGCGAAGTCTGCCGCCGTCGATAACGGGTTCGCGCAAAGTCCACAGAAGTATCGGGCAATCAAATTTTCTCAGAACCTCGCTTGCATAAGCGGAATTTGCGAAAGTGATATTCTGAAGTACGATAAGGTCGGGACTGATTGTTCCGAGAAACGCGTTGAGCTTGTCAAGCGACAGAAGCATCTCATCGGGGACCTTAACGCCGTCGGTCAGCGAGTTGAGCAGCTCAACCGACTTGTCAAATTCCTTCTGTGCGCTCTCAAGGTGAAACGTCGGTACACCTATCGGCACGTATGCTACCTGAAAATTACTCATATCATTATTTCCTCTCAATAGAAAAGTTCCTTGTTTTCGCCTATAACGCCGGCGAATGCGCCCTGCTTTATAAGCGGCTCACGCTCGGGATGGGCAACTACCCATTTGTTCTTAAGAAGCAGGAGCTTTGACTCTCTGTCAGCGTTTAGATGTTTTTCATCTAAAGGCGTATTTGTGCCCTTCGGCAGTATTACTACGCCCTTGAAGCCTTCGTCGCAGACTCTCAGCGGAGAGAGATGAAGCGTAGTGCCGAACATCTCGATAGCCGTGCCTTCGGGTACGAAGAAAACCTCAGCCTGCAGGGTGCGGTATGTGTTATCCTCAGCTATATCGTAGCTGTGGCCCAATACAAGCATAAACGGCGTAACCGCAACATTGATTTCGGGTGCCTTGTGGTATTCAAAGCCGTTGTAGGTCGTGTTTCTGCCGTTGCAGTATCCTATCTGCACGGGAGTTTCGCCGAAAACGGTTTTTTCAACCTCCGCCTTAATCGGCAGCTTTTCCATCTCCTCAACCGACGGAACGTAAACGTTGCCGTTTTCGGGAATGGACGTTCCGGCCTTCATATACTCAACGAGCGCCGAAAAATCGTAGCCCTCAAGCACTCTGCCGTATGAACGGAATTTTTCGTCAAAGACCGAATAAATCTTTACGTCATTAACTTCGTTTAATCTTTCAAGCATATTCGTTTACCTTGCTTCCACTATCTTGTACGTGGCGCGGAAGTCCTCTTTGCCTATACCGTTTTCAATGCCCTTGTCGTAAACGGCCTTTGCGTTTTCCATGCCGGGCATCGGGAAGTTCTTGGACTGTGAAAGGCGCTGGCAAATACCGAGGTCCTTATGCATATTCTCAAGTGAAAATGCGGTGGTCCAGTTTCTGTTCTTTATATTCTGAGCCTGACCGTCGAGGTAGAAGTTCTGACCGCCGCCGTAGGAAATGGCGGTTGCGAAGTCGTCAACGGAGATGCCGCATTTCTGCGCAAGAGCAAGCGTTTCGTTAACGCCGTTCTGAATCTGAGCTACAAGCGTGTTGTGGCATATTTTCATAACGAGGCCCATGCCGTTTTCGCCCATACGGATAATATTGTTGCCCATATATGCAAGAATCGGCTTTGCCTTTTCAAACGCCTCTTCGGAGCCGCCGACGTAAATGCCGAGAGTACCCGAAATTGCGGCAGGCTTGCTCTTTACAACGGGAGCGTCAATAAATTCTGCGCCTGTTTCCTTTACAAACTGAGAAATCATAACCGAATAATCGGGATCGATTGTACTCATATCGATACAGAGCTTCGTTTCGTCAAGGCAGGGAAGAATTTCCTCGTAAACAGCCTTCGAATGCTCCGACTTGGGAACCATAGTGATAATAACGTCGGCGTTCTTTGCAACCTCAACGTTGTTTTCGCACGCAACCGCACCGACTGCGGCAAGCTTTTCGACCTGCGCCCTGTTAAGGTCGGAAACATAAACCTTATCGTCGTGCTTTTTAACTATGTTTTCGCTCATTGACTCGCCCATTATGCCGAGTCCGATAAAACCTATTTTCATTTTGTTACCTCTTTTATAACGCTAATCAGGTGCGGATGAAACCATCCGCACCTATTCATTTTATTATTCGGTGATTGTATTGTCCCACGCTGCCTGGAACTTTGCCAGACCGTAGTCGGTAAAGGGATGATAGAAGCTGTCCTTGAATACCTGAAGGCCTGCGGTAACGATGTCGGCGCCTGCTACTGCACAGTCAACTATCTGCTTGCCGTTGCGTACTGCGGCGCAGATAATCTCAGTCTTGCCGTAGAAGCCGTAGTTTGAATAGATATCAACGATATCCTGAATATACTGCTCACAGTTTTCACCGCTGTTCTCCTTCCAGCCGATGAACGGAGAAACGAAGAGCGAGCCGTTCTTGGCAGCGATAAGCGCCTGAGAAGGTGTAAAAACAAGGGTAAGATTTGTTCTGATGCCCTTCTTCTCAAGTCTTCTTGCGGCGGCGATGCCCGCCTGTGTGCAGGGAATCTTGATTACGAAGTTCGGGCTCATGGCAGCAATCTTCGTGCCCATTTCAACCATCTCATCCACGTCGTCAAGATGGGGATTGATTTCAACGGAAATCGGGAATTTGTCCCAGCCTTCGATGCCCTTTTCCTTAACAAACTCCGCAAGCTCGCCGATAACGGTATAGAAGGGCTTGCCCGAATTCATAATGTGATTGGGATTTGTTGTTACGCCGTCGATGCCGAAGGTCTCATAAGCCTCACGGATTTCATCAATCTTAGCGCTGTCTAAAAAGTACTTCATTTTATATTTCCTCCAAAAATGATTAATAACTGAAATTAAGCTGTTTCTTCCTTTGCTCTTACGGCTTCAAGTTCATTGTGAACTTCAACGAGCTTGCTCTTTGACAGATTGTAGCCGCAGAAGAGAATGATTGCCATAAGCGCAAGCATAATTGCGGGAACAAAGGTCGAGATATCATAAAGCTTTGTAAGAACGTCGTCGCTCAGCGGAATGCCGTTCTTGGAAGCTTCGCCGTCATACTTGATAAACGCAAGAAGGGCGTTGAGTCCGACGCCTGCAAGCGTCTGACCGAGCTTTCTTGTGAACGAGAATACCGCGTAAGCCATACCCTCTTCGCGCTTGCCTGTTCTGACCTCGTGGTAGTCGATAACGTCCATAACGAGCGCCCAAACCTCAAGAACAAGGAAGGTCTGACCGAGTCCCGAAAGGAAGGTGAAGCCGAGGAATACCCACGGATTGTGCGAAAGCGGAGTCCAGCGAAGAGCGAACAGTCCGATATTCGCAACCGCCGCAAACGCCATACCGACCGCGCAGAGTTCCTTCTTGCCGAACTTTTTGATGAGCTTGTTCATTATGGGAATGAATATCGCCATCGGTCCGTAAGTGCAGACCGTTACAAGCGCATACAGACCGGGCTTGCCGTAGAAGTCGGTAAACAGATATGTATAGGTTGACTGATAATAGAACTGGAATGCGATAAGCAGCATTGAAGCCAGCGACAGAGTAACGAAGGCTCTGTTCCTGAAGAGCTCCTTGACCGTCGCAACTGCATTGTAGTGAGCGTCCTTTTCCTTCTTCTGGGGAGCGATACGCTCCTTGGTCATCTTGTAATGCAGGAAATAAACGCCGACCGAAACGATTGAGAGAATGAGAACGCATATAAAGAGCTTCCTGTCGTCAAGAGCCTTTATGTCCTGACCGTTTGCATATTTACCGGTTACAGTGTAAACAAACATCGGAAGCAGAATGGTGCCGGGAAGTCCGCCGACGCCCGCGCCGATTGAACGCCACATTGACAGTGACGAACGCTCAAGCTCGTCGTCCGTGACAACGGATGCCAGCGAGCCGTAAGGAATGTTTACGGCGGTGTACATCATACCGTAGCAGATGTATGTAACGTAAGCGTAAACAAGATACTGCGTACTGCTAAGTCCCGGAATTTTCAGGAACATAAGAGCCGCGGAAATCGCAAGCGGAATTGAGAAGCCGATAATCCACGGTCTGAACTGACCGCTCTTTTTCGGTTTCCTCGACTGAACAAATGCGCCCCAGAGCGGGTCATTGATTGCGTCCCAGATACGTGCAATAAGAATCAGCAGAATGATGCTCTGCGGCTTTATGCCAAGTGCATCGGTATAAAATTTGTTCTGAAATGCTCCGATAAGCGAGAACGTAAGAAGACCGCCCGCGTCGCCCAGAGCGTAGCCCACTTTATCCTTGAATTTGATACCGTGGGTCAAAGCTTTTTGTTCCATAATTTCCTCCTATATCTCAGCAAGCTTAAGGAACTCATCCTTAAAGCTGCTTTGTTTACGAATAAAAACGGGAATCTGTCCTATCGGCGCGTCAACCGTATGGCTGCCGCCGCCGTACTCCTCACCCGTCCAGAGATGAATCCACTCGTCGTCGGGCAGATACACCTCTTTTTTGCTTGCCTTAGCCTTTATAACGGGAGCTACAAGTATATCTCTGCCGAGCAGATACTCATACGCCACGGTGTAAGCCTGAGGCTCGTCGTAATAGAAGAACAGCGGTCTTACTACACCCGTACCCTTTTCGGCGTTGAGCTTGACGGCTTCCTTCAGATAAGGCTTGAGCGCCTTGTGTATCCTGCCGAACTTTGCGCCGTGAGCGAGCACCGCTTCGCTCGCATCAAACTGAGCGTTAAGGTCGGGATTTAATCCCTCATGTCCTCTCATAAGAACGGTAAACGCGTTCATTTCGCACCAGCGCATATAAAGCTCTTCGCTTCTCTTCAGATTAAAGAAAGTTGTGTAGCCGCCTATGTCGGAATGCGAAAGTCCGAAACCGCAGCAGGTTAAGGACAGCATCGCGGGAATAACCGACGGCAGACCGAAGTCAATCGAAAAGTCGACGTGATTGTCGCCGTTCCACATCATAACGGAATTGCGCGGTGTGTCCGAAAAGCCCGCTCTTGTGTAAAAGAGGATTTCGCCGAGCTTGCCCGCTTCCTCAATTACCTCGCGGTTAATCTTTGCCCAGCGCGCGGGCCAGGTGTTGTGAACGAGCTCGGGGTCCTCGCCGCTGTAAAGCACGCAGTCCGTCGGCAGATATTCGCCGAAGTCAGCCATCCAGCCCGAAAGGCCGAAGTCAATCATATTCTCTTTGATAATCTTTTTAATCCAGTCGTACGCCTCGGGATTAGTGAAATCCACCATAGCCGCAGGGAAAGTCGTGATTGTGACAAGGTAATCCTTGCCCTCCCTGTCCTTGACGCAGTAGCCGTGCTCGCTGGCGTACTGATAGAGCGGCTTTTCAACCGCAAGGAAGGGATTGCAGTAACCGAGCACCTTGACTCCCTTTTCGTTAAGCTCTTTGATTTTTTTATCGAGGTCGGGATAGAGTTCCTTATCCCATTCCCAGTTCCAGAAAAGCTGTTTTCCGACGGCGGTAACACGTCTGCCTTCCCAGTCCTGAATCCACATGCCGTTCGGACAAAGCCCGCTCTGCTCGGCGGTTTCGAAATGCTTCATCATTTCGTCGGTGCCGCCCTGGGAAGCGATAATCTGACCGTCATAAACCCAGTCGGGAAGCTCGGGCTGTCTGCCGAGAACGGCGGTAAGCTCTTCAATTACTTCTTCGAACGTTCCGCCGAAGCCGAAGCAGAAATCGGAAACAGAATCAATTTTTATAAAATGATACTGCGGCGCAGTAAAATCAAACTCGCTTCTCGCAGTCGTGAACGAATGAAAATAATACTTTCTCGAGCTTAAGAAGGTAGGCTGAGCGTAGTAGGTTTCATAATTTGAAAACTTCTGCTTACGCGTAGAATTCTTAAAACCGAAGGTCTGCTTGACAAGCTTTTTGGTAACCTGCAGAGCGTTGATATGCTCGGCAACCCAGCAGTTGACCTTTTTGCCGCGCAGGTCGAATTCCGAGAAAATCTCGCCCGTGCCGTAAACGTGCTCGTCGGGTTTCGCAGGTATTTTAACGAACAGTCTGTTATAGCTCTCAAATCCGTCAAGCTTAACGTTGAGACGGTTGCCCGAAACAGACAAAACAGCCGTTCCGTGAGGCATTCTGAGCGTAGCCTCATCACCCGAAACAGCTATTTCCTCCACGATTTCAAGCTTGCGCGGTCCGCTGACCTCGCTTATCTTAAAGGAACCGTGACTCATCTTATACGTATTTTTACCTACGCCGAAAAGAAGCGGCTTGTCGCCCTTCTTAAGCGTATATATTTCCTTGCCGTCAAGCATCAGGGAGACCGAATTTCCGCCGCTTTTCAATGTAAGCATCCCGTTACCTCCGGAAATGTTGTAGTTATCTTTTATATTTTACCAATAATAAACAATAATGTCAATTAAATAAGACGACAAAGCCACCGGTTTTGTCAATAATTTATTCCCTGATAATCGCATCGAAATCCGAAATTGCCTTAACCATCCTCGGATGCTCTATCACAAAATGAATCGCAGGCGCATTATCCTTGGATATAATTACGAATTTATCACTGTAACGGCATATTCTGATATTCTTGAAAACGCGCTTTGAGCCCTCAATAATATGGTAGTTTTTATTGTCCCGTGCAAATTTCTCAGTCAGCTCAAGATGCTGCACATATTCATCGTAGCTGTAATGAAGAGGCGTCTGGAAATAAGTCTGAGCAACCGAAAATACTGGCCGTTCCTCCTCGAACGTTTCTCTGGTGAATACCGGGATTTCCTCGGTTACGCTGTTCTCTCTGAGTATGGCGTTGCAGCGTCTCTTGCTGCCTTCAATATCGCTCCAGATTCTGTCCGCAATATAGCCATCCACATGATTGCGCTCCGTTATACGGTAAAACAGCTCCTTTGAAATCGTCGGTATCGGCAGAGTTGAGCAAACCACGTGCATATCGCTGTGAGTTTCAACTGTCGAGTCGAGAAACGCCAGCCATTCCTGCCTTGAGTCCTCACGGAAAATTCTCATAAGCGGCTTTGCCTTTGAGAGCAGGTTTTCAAACTTCTTTCTGTAAAATGCAACTTCGTCTTTATTTGTGGTGACATAATATTTCGAATCCTCGGGGAACCCCTGAATTCCCTCGCCGACTATAGCCGCCGTACCCGCAACGCTCAGCGCGTTGAGATACGGGCCCTTATGCTGCTCCGGAAAATAATACGGAGATATCTGGCCCGTCATATAAAGAGGTATCCAGCCCTCAAGTCCGAGCATCATCTCATTCCACGGTCTGTCAACATTATGAATAATTTTAATATGCACGCCCTTTTTAAGCATCATTGCAATAGCAATCATATTCTTTTTGAAGAATTCCTTATCCTGAGCCAGCTCGGTAATCGGAAGCTGAGAGTGCATATAAAGGTCCTCTCTCGACTTTGAAAGAACGGCGTTACGGTAAAACGCAAGCTCGCCTTTTCGCATTTCCTCAATGCCGTAAAAGTTCTTGTTTGTAGGCAGTGTGAACGGCAGCGATGGTGTTTTTATGTCGTCGAAGTGTATCGCCGCAATATACTCGTCAAGATTGAACGAGTCAAGCGATGTCAGGAAGCCGAAAACACTTTCATTTTCGGCAACCTTGCCGTTTACAAGCCAGAGTTCAATATCCGTTCTGAGGTTTTCGCCGTTTGAATTGATAAGACGGCAGATATCCGCACATACGTCGTCGTTGGCAGCCTTTTTGAAAAGGAAAGCGCTTACTCCCTTTATGAAAGCGCCCATATCCGACGGTCTGCGCTTTCCGCTGCGTATTCTCGAAAGATACGAGGCGTCGAAATTCAGACTCTTTGCAAGCTCCGAAGCGTTTATGTGAAGCTCATCGATGAGCGTGTTGAGATTCGCCGTAACGGTCTGAATGTCATACTCGCCGATTGCCGAATACTCGGAAAGCGAGTTAAAGACCTCATTATACCCGAGTTTTCCTCCCGAGAGTTCACTGATTCCCTTCGAAAGAGCGGTTATCTGCGACACCGGAACGGAGGCGTTTTTTCTCATATTTCTGTATCTGGAAACGGTTGCCTGCGAAATGCCCGACGCCTCCGACAGCTCCTTGGCATTACAGCCGACAGTCTTCATATATTCATTCAGTTTATCCGAAAAATTCATATGCTCACTCCCGTTCTTTTGATAATTAAACTATATTACTCGGTTTCATTTCTGTCAATGACAAATATGAAATTATTGCCACAAATGCAACGTTTTATGTTAAATTTTAATTAACACATAAAAAAAGGAGTGTTTATATGAAAAAAACATTGGCAATTATTCTTACTGTTGTAATGCTTCTCGGACTTGTTCCGATGTCTGCATTTGCAAAAGAAGCGCACAACGGCCCTGCAACGGATGCGTTTGCATATATCAGCGTATTCTACGCCGATGAGGGCGAACCTGACGCAGGTCCTTACAAGCAGGTAATGATTACCAAATCGACTCAGGACGTTCAGATTGTTAACGGTGTTTCCTACAACAAGGCTTCGAACACCCTTACGCTTAACAATTACAAGAACAAAAAAGCGGGCATCAGCGTCAACATGATGGGCGACGATTTCACCATCAACGTTGTCGGCGAATGCGAAATAGCCATGATCTGGGCCTGGGGCGACGGCTGGGGCGGCTCGGTTACAGTTACCGGCACCGGCACGCTTACCGTTAACGAGCTTGGCACCTGCCGTGCCGCAGTTGTTCTCAACGCAGAGCACACTGCCTCAAACTTTACCGT
The DNA here is from genome assembly GCA_030530095.1 of Clostridiaceae bacterium. GTDB lineage: Bacteria > Bacillota > Clostridia > Oscillospirales > Acutalibacteraceae > Fimenecus. The sequence continues at coordinate 17,129 of JAUMVO010000001.1, read as the reverse complement.
TGACAGCGGCGTAACCGTTACGCTTTACGGTGAGGAAGGCGTTTTCGTCAGCAGCAGCAATTTAATCGACGATGTAGATGATATAGTTACTGCCGTAAGCGGTCAGGAATTATTTGACATTGACGTTGAGCCCTTCGTCTATCAAAACTCTCAGCTTTTGACAGTTAATGTGATAACCGACGCCGAAGCTGACGGTTACAAGGGTAATGCGGCTGTCAAGGCAGACGACCCCGACACATACTACGGCGTAAGTATCTGGACAAACTCATACGGTGAAAAGGAATATCACGTTTCAAGATACGTTTACTCCGAAGAATACGGTGTATATTTCAAGGACGCCGCATTTGATGAAGAGTACGCAAATGAATACGACGAGGTAAATTTCACCAAGGAAGAATTCGAAGAGCTCGGTTTCTCAATGACCGTAACCGGCAAAGAGTTAAGCACGATTTTCTTCTTTGACGACGACGCTCATTCAGGTCCTCAGCTGATTAACTCAGCCGATCCCGACGGTATCTATATGCTTGACCATAACGAATTAAGCTATAGCGATAAGAACGACGCTTCCACTTACAAATTCAAGGGCACTATTTATAAGCTCATAGAGGGTAAACACGGCTATGAAGCGGATACAAGCTTTACTCCCATCGTTATCGGTGAAACAGATTATGAAAAGCTTCCCGACGGCTTCACCGCTGTTTTGGACGAAGAGTACGAAGAGCTCTACCTCAAGGGTGAATTTGAGGAAGTCAGCGGCAGCCTCTATACAAAAGGTACGGAAAACCAGTACGTCATCTACAATTTGTGGTCTGACGACGTAAGTCATCATTATGTTTACGCTATAGAGGAGGTTTCCGACGTTCCCGGTGCTTACGTTGCAACACTGGTTGAGGATATCGACGACGTTGACAATTCCGAATATACCTTAGTTACAGTTCCCGAAGAAACCGATATGTTCACGTTCACAACGGAAACTACCGAATTCACCTTCACAGGCGACGGACAGTCCACCGAGCCTGCTCCGAGCTTCCCCGACGTACCCAAGAACGCATGGTTCTATGACGCTGCAACCTACTGTGCAGAAAATGGCTTCATCACCGGCTACAAGAACGGCAATTTCGGCCCTGCAGACGCGCTTCAGCGTCAGGATTTCGTTGTAATTCTTGCAAGAATTGCAGGTGCTGATATTGACAGCTACACAAGTTGCAAGCTTACAGACGTTGATATGAATGCTTATTACGGCAAGGCTGTTGCATGGGCGGTCGATCAGAAAATCATCGGCGGTTACGATAACGGCAAATTCGGCGTAGGCGACAAGATAACAAGAGAGCAGGTTGCAACGATTCTTTACCGTTATATGGACTCTCCCGACGTTGATACAAGCGTTCTCAACAAGTTCGCCGATAAGGGCAGCATCAGTTCGTTTGCCGTAAATGCTATCGCATGGGCAAATGCGAACGGTGTCATTAACGGTAAAACAGCAACAACCCTTGCCCCGACTGCAACGGCGTCCCGCGCGGAAATCGCAACAATCATTATGCGTATGGACCAAAAGGGTATGTTCGCATAATCACAGCTTAAAACAAAACAGGGTGAGAGAAATCTCATCCTGTTTTTTTGCTATTTACTTTTTCAAAAAAGTTTAGTAAAATAATCCTATCAATTCTCGGCGGGGATTATTATGAAAGAAAAAACAAACAACGCCGTCCATAAGCATATACTTGAGGACGGAACCGTAATTGAACATTCTCACGGCCACAACCACGCCCACACTCACCAGAACACCAAAGCGGTCATAAACCGTCTTGCACGCGCGATAGGCCATCTCGAAAAGGTCAAGCGCATGGTTGAAAACGGCGAGGACTGCAGCGACGTGCTCATTCAGCTTTCCGCGGTGCGCTCGGCTATCAACAACACAGGCAAGATTATACTGCAGGACCATATTGAGCACTGCCTTGTTGACGCGGTTGAGAGCGGAGATACAGAGGCAATTAAAGAACTCAACGAAGCTATCGAAAGATTTGTGAAATAAATAACGGCGCAGCCGATGCTGCGCCGCATTTTTTATTGTGTTGTAAGCGGTTCCCGATTCTCGGGGACCTCTTCTTTTTCGGCTTTGTACTGTTTGTAAATAACGGTTGCAAGCACCGCCGTTACGGCAACGAGAATAAGCTCAACCGCCACTGACACAAGCATGGCTTTTTTCAAAAGCAGTACCGTTCCCGCGTCAACCGCAAAGTGCATAAATACGGAAAGGACGTAAAAGGCAGGCTTTTTGTTCTTAACCGCACGATAAATAATGTACGTAAAGCAAAGCTGAAGCACGAATGCCGAAGCTCTCTCAAGTCCCGCGAGCAGAAATTCGTACGCAGGCAGATTCCACAACGCCGAATACTGCTCTATAACCTGAGCCTTTGTCGCTTTGTCAAGTTCGGCAAGCATCGGCTCAAACTGACCGATATTAATCAAAACGGATACGGCGATGTTCGAAACGTACGTCATCGTGCCTACAATAACAGCTTCCGCACCGCCGTAGCCTATGCCGTACATAAGGGCGTTCTGCTTCGTGAGGTCCTTTTTCATAAAGAGCTTCATCGAGATATAGCGTCCCGTCTCTTCAAACAGTCCCGCCGCAAGTCCGCCGTAAAGCGCATAAACCCAAATGTTTTCCCGAAGCGTTTCGCCCAGAAAACGTGAAACCGCATAATTTACTATGCTTTCAAGTATAAGCGCACACACGATAAACGTGCCGACGCCGACAAGAAGGCAGGTCTGTTTACACTTTACCTTTTTATTAAGAATAATAAACGCCGCAATCGGTATCAGAACCGTAACAACAGCCGTAAACGCCATAGCCGCAATATTCGTAACAGAAACCGTACCGAGCATATATCTCACCCCGTATGTGTAGAATTGTCTTTATAATTATATAACAGAAATTATTTTTAATCAATAACACAATAAAAAACGGATTGTATATTGTATAAAGATAAAAAAGATTGTATAATTGGTCTGTATTCTTACGCTTTATCGGAGGACAGCATGAAATTAGCGGTTATCGGAGGCGGCGGAGTCCGCTCAATGTTTCTTGCAAAGAGTCTTGCCCAGAGGTCGGACGAGCTGGGGATAAGCTCGCTTTGCTTTATGGACAACGACGAAACAAAGCTTAATATTTACGGCAGAATGGCAAAAAAGACCGCACTGTATATCAACCCTGAGCTTGACTTCACGCTCACAACCGATGCCCGTGAAGCCGTAACCGATGCCGATTATGTTATTACTACAATACGCGAGGGCGGCGACGAAATGCGCGTACGCGACGAGAGAATTGCCCTCTCACTGGGCGTGCTCGGTCAGGAAACCACGGGCGCGGCAGGCTTTTCGTTCGCGATAAGAAGCGTAAACGTGCTGGCTGAATACTGCGAGCTTATCAAAAAATATGCCAAGCCGGACTGTAAGGTTTTCAACTTCACCAATCCCGCGGGAGTTGTCAGCCAGACGCTTCGCGATATGGGTTATGACTTTACCTACGGTATATGCGACGCGCCAAGCGGTATGCTCAACTCCTTTGCAAAGCTTTATTCGGCACCCGAGGGCAGTGTGAAGGGTGAGGTTTACGGACTTAATCACCTTTCGTATTTCAAGTCAATCACTCTTGACGGCAGGGATATTATGCCCGAGCTTATCGAAAACGACGAGGCGTACGAAAAGACGGATATGCGCTATTTTGAAAAGGATTTGCTCAGAGACCGCGGCTGCGTATTAAACGAATACCTTTATTATTTCTACTACCGTGAAAAGGCGCTCAGCAATATTCTCAACGCCGGCAAAACCCGCGGCGAGCAGATTTGCGAAATCAACAAGGCCATGACCGCCGAGCTTAAAAACATAGACGTTGAAAACGATTTTGACACGGCGCTGAAAATATTCGAAAAATGGTACGGTGAGCGTGAAAACAACTATATGGCAAGCGAAACGGGCGTTAAGCGCACAATTCCGTGGCATTTTGACATTAACCAGAAGGACTCGGGCGGCTACGCGGGCGTTGCGCTCAGGTTCATTGAGATTAAGAACAGTCAAAAAACCGACAGTATGATTTTATGCGTTCCCAACGCAGGCGCAATAGAGGGACTCGACGGCAGCGACGTCGTTGAAATCACCTGCGACGTCACGCCCGACGGCGTGTTCCCGCACCGCTTCGGCAAGGTTGACGAGGAAAACCTTGAACTTATCAGACGCGTTAAAATTTATGAGCGCCTTGCATCAAAGGCGATACGCGAAAAGTCGGTAAAGGCGGCCGTCGAGGCGCTCACGCTTCATCCGCTTGTTAATTCCTATTCAATAGCAAAACAGCTGGTTGAGCAGTATCTCGACTTGAACAAAAAATATACAGAGGGTTGGAAATAATATGCCGTTTATCGCAGGAGCAGGACTGACAAACATAGATTTGCTTTATACGGGTATGCCGCGCATTCCCGACGTGGGCGAGGAAATTTATTCCGAGGGCTTTGAGCTTCAGCTCGGCGGCGGTCTGCCCGCTACGCTTATAAATCTCGGCAGGCTCGGCGTACCGACAAAAATCGCGACGTGTCTGGGCAACGATATTTTTTCTAATTTTGCAAAGGAAAAATTTGCCGAAAACAATGTACAGCCCGAAAATCTTTACAGCGGCGACGCAATACCCGTTAATATCACCTCGGCTATCATTCTGCCGTACGACAGAAGCTTTATCACCTACGGCAGCGGAAGCATTGACTCCGTTGACGGCGCGTGCGACAAATTCTACAAACTCGCTCACGGCTCGAAGATTACGCTCATGCAGCCGGGCGGTTTTCTCGAGGTTTACCGTAAGCTTCACTCTGAGGGTACGACGCTTGTACTCGATACGGGCTGGGACGACAATCTCTCAACAGAAAACTACCGCGAGTATCTCGAAATAGCAGATTACTATACGCCAAACAAAAAAGAGGCGCTGAAAATAACTGACACCGTCAATCCCGACGACGCGCTCAACGTTCTTTCACGGTTTTTCGAAAAGCCTATTGTCAAGCTTGACCGTGACGGCGTTGTCGGTCTTGAAAACGGCAGGCGCATATTCGTAAAGAGCATTGACGAGTATAAGAACGTCGATTCGACGGGCGCGGGCGACGCGTTTCTGGCAGGCTTTTCGTTCGGGCTTTATTATGATTATCCGTTTGAGGACTGCCTTCTCTTCGGCAACATAACGGGCGGAAAATGCGTTACAAAGGCAGGTGCATTAAGCGCCTTTGTCAACAAAGAGGAATTACTCAAAAAAGCAGAGGAAAACAGATAAAGCATACGGGAGGATTTACTATGAAAATTACGTTTATGGGTGCGGGCAGCACCGTATTCGCGAGAAACGTTATCGGCGACTGTATGTGCGCCGAGGCTCTTCGCGACAGCGTTTTTGCACTGTATGACATTGACGCTCAGCGGCTTGAGGAGAGCCGCGTAATACTCGAAGCCATGCGCGCGGCAAAGGGAAACTACGGCAAAATCGAGTGCTATGCGGGCGTTGAAAACAGAAAGGCGGCACTTAAGGGCGCCGACTTCGTTGTCAATGCAATTCAGGTCGGGCTTTACGACCCCTGCACGATTATCGACTTCGAAGTGCCGAAAAAATACGGCCTTCGCCAGACTATCGGCGACACCCTCGGCATAGGCGGAATTATGCGCGCGTTGCGTACCATTCCCGTATTGAAGGACTTCGCAGACGATATGGCTGAGGTTTGTCCCGACGCGCTTTTCTTGAACTACGTAAATCCTATGGCTATGCTCACGGGTTATATGCTTCGCTACACACCCATAAAGACGGTCGGTCTTTGCCACAGCGTTCAGGGCTGTTCCGACGGACTTCTCAGAAAGCTTGGTATGGAGGATAAGCTTGAAGGACGCAAGGAGCTTATCGCGGGTATCAACCACATGGGCTGGCTGCTTGAAATCAAGGACAAAAACGGCGTTGACCTCTACCCCGAAATCAAGTCGAGAGTTGACGCATATATGGCTAAGCCCGACGCCGACGATAAGGTAAGAATGGACTACATAAAGAACTTCGGCTATTACTGTACCGAATCAAGCGAGCACAACGCCGAATACAATATGTTCTATATCAAGTCAAAGTATCCCGAGCTTATCGAGAAATACAACATTCCGCTCGACGAGTATCCGCGCCGCTGCATTGAGCAGATAGACCGCTGGAAGAAGGACTACGCCGAGATGATTGAAAAGGGCGTTAAGGAACACGAACGCTCAAATGAATACGCTTCGAGAATTATGGAGGCTATAGTCACCGCAGGTCAGTATGAAATCGGCGGCAACGTGCTCAACACGGGCGGTCTTATCAGCAACCTGCCCGAAAACGCCTGCGTCGAGGTCCCCTGCCTCGTCAACGGTTACGGCGTTCATCCCTGCCGCGTAGGGGCGCTCCCCGTGCAGTGTGCTGCTATGAATATGACCAATATCAACGTTCAGCTTCTCACAATCGAAGCCGCGGTTACTCTCAAAAAGGAGCATATCTATCAGGCGGCTATGCTTGAACCGCACACGGGCAGCGAGCTCGACATTGACACCATAAAGAAGATGGTTGACGACCTTATCGAGGCTCACGGCGACTTTCTGCCGAAATACCACTGATATCAAGGAGAACATAATGGAAAAAATCTTATGCGATAAACTGCGTTTCGTTGACGAAAGCGGCCGAACACGTATTCTCAACGGTATGAATATCGACGACAAGCTCACCGATCAGGAAGCGTTCCGCTATGAGCTTGACGAAGAGTTTTTCAAAAAATACCGCGCATTCGGCCTTGATATAATAAGGCTTGCGGTCACCTGGCAGAATATCGAACCCGCTATGGGCGAATACAACGAAAGCTATCTCAAATCGATAGATGATATTTTCGACCTCGCCGAAAAGTACGGAGTGTACATACTTCTTGATATGCATCAGGATTTATACTCTAACTTTGACGCTCAGAGTGTCGGAGACGGCGCACCCTCATGGGCCGCCATTACCGACGGCGCCAAACCGAAGATGCCGAAAAGCGTCTGGGCGGAAGGATATTTCTGGGGCAAATGGGTACACAGAGCCTTTGACCATTTCTGGGCAAATACTCCCGTAAACGGCAAGGGTATTCAGGACAGATACGCGGAAATGTGGCAGATGCTCGCCGAACGTTACGGCGACAAGCCCGCCCTTTTCGGCTTTGACCTTATGAACGAGCCTTTCCCCGGCTCGGACGCGACGGGTATGTTTTTACGCCTCGTTTTAAGCATTGCGCGTGCCGTGCTTTTCAGTAAAAAAATCAAAACCGGCAGACTTGTCGGAGCTTTTCTCAGACACGACGACAAGACTATGCTCGACTCAATTCCGGGCAACGTTATACGCGACGTTATGAAACGCGTTGATAAGGCGGAGGCCAAGTTCGATATCAATAAGTATTCGCCCTTTGTCAACAAAATCAGCACGGCAATCCGCGAAAAGACGAAAAACGGTATTATAATGATGGAGCAGAGTTATATCTGCAACACGGGTGTAAAACAGTCCGCACCGCCCATAACCGTGAACTCTCAGAAGGAGCCGCAACAGTGCTTTGGCCCTCACGCCTACGATATGACAGTTGACACTCCGCTCTATCAGTATGCCAACGCAGACAGAGTCAAGGCATTCTTTACCGAAATGCGCAACACTCAGCTTCGTCTTGAAGTTCCCTGCATAGTCGGCGAATGGGGAGGCTGCAGTGACAATACGGACACGTCATGGTTCCCCCACGCTTACGAGCTTCTCGACTTCTTTGACGAAATGCAGTGGGGACAGATGTACTGGGACTATCACGGCGACGATATGGACGCACCGCTTATGACCATGCTGTCGCGCACCTGCCCGAAGGCTGTGGCGGGTGAAATAAAAAGCTACGGCTATGACCGCGATAATAAGGTTTTCACGCTTGACTACACTTCCGACGGCAAAGGTGAAACCGTAATCTATGTTCACAAGCCCTTTACCGCCGACTGCGAATATAATACAATTGAGCAGTACGAAAACGGCGCAAGTCTTATTTCAATTCCCGCAAGGGCGGGAGAAAACACAATACGTCTTACAATCAACGATTAATATACAGGAGGCATATTATGGCTAAGATTTTTGGAGAACCTATGAAGAACATTCCCTGGCAGGACAAGCCCGAGGGCTACCGGTACCCCGTCTGGCGTTATTCGGGCAACCCGATCATTACAAGGGATAACCTCTTCTTTGCAAACAGTATTTTCAATTCCGCAGTCGTTCCATACGGCGACGGCTTCGCAGGCGTTTTCAGAGTTGACGGCAGAACGAGAGACCAGTATATCGTCACCGGTTTCAGTAAGGACGCTGTCAACTGGGAGCTTGACGAAAAGATTATTTTCTACGGATATGATCCGAGAATTTGCGAAATCGACGGTAAATATTATCTGACATGGGTTAATCACACGCCTCACGGCACAACCATAGGCGTTGCTTATACCGAGGACTTCAAAAGCTGGACTCAGCTTGAAGACGCTACCTATCCCGTGGCGCGCAACGGCGTACTCTTCCCGCGCAAGATCAACGGCGAGTATATGCTGCTTGTACGCCCCTGCGACAGAGGTCACACTCCCTACGGTGACATCTTCATTCAGAGAAGCAAGGACTTAAACTACTGGGGAAATTACCGCTTCGTGATGGGCCCCGTCAAGAACTGGGAAATGACCAAGATAGGCGCAGGCCCGACTCCCATCGAAACAGATGAAGGCTGGCTGCTGTTCTACCACGGCGTTATCACAAGCTGCAACGGCTTTACCTACAGTATGGGCGCAGCAATTCTCGACAGAGACGAGCCGTGGAAGGTGCTTCACAGAGCCGACAGCTTCCTTCTGGCTCCTCACGAGCTTTACGAAACAGTCGGCGACGTGCCGAACGTAGTATTCCCCTGCGCCGCGCTTGCCGACGCCGAAACGGGCAGAATCGCAATTTACTACGGCGCGGCCGACACCACCGTTGCCCTCGCCTTCACTACAATAGACGAGACGGTTAAATACATAAAAGAGCATGATATGATTAAATAAAAACCTCAATACATAAAAAAGCACTTGCATCTGCAAGTGCTTTCTATATTTATGCCTTTATTATAAATTTCTTTCGAGATTTACGAGGAAGTCCTGAATGTTCGTGACAAGTCCCTTGACCGAGAGCGAACCGCGGTCGTGAAGCTTGTTTACGGCAAATTCCGAAATGTCAACCGAATAGATATATACGGGACGTATTCCTTCTTCGGTCTCACAGTAAGAGGGAGTCATATTTCCCGTCGCTATGGTGTGCAGCTGAGTTGCGAGACATATTACCGTCGTCGCTTTGCGTGTGTGCTCGCGCATCGCATTCTGTGCCTCGTAAACGTTCGGTATAACCTCGGGCAGCGGACCGTCGTCACGGATTGAGCCCGCGAGGACGAAGGGCGTTTTCGTCGTTGTCAGCGCGTGCATAACACCGGTGTCGAGCTTGTATTCGTCGAGAAATCGCTCGATTGAGCCCGCACGGCGTACAAGGTTAATTGTGTGAAGATGGTTATAATGGCCGTTTTCAACGTGCTTTTTGGTATAGATATCCTGACCGAGTCCCGTATTGAAAAGCGCCGCTTCCAGATCGTGAGTTGCGAGTGCGTTACCCGCGAACAGACAGTCGCAATAGCCTTTTTTAATAAGGTTAGCCATAGCGGTACGGCTGTCGTAGTCAAATACGCAGGCAGGTCCGAGAACCCAGACTATGTAACCGTTATCTCTGTCGTGGCGCAGTATCTCGTAAAGACGGTCATACTCCCATGAGAACGAGGTCTCACGCGACTGGCCCGTGCGAAACGCGAACGCGGAGTTTGAGTCGTCGTCTGCCTCAACGAAGCAGTTTGCGTGAACGTAAACGCCCAGAGTACCGTCGTCCTTTCTGCCGACTACCACCTGATCGCCCGCCTTGACACGTCGGGGCTCGGTTACGGTCGGAACACCGTCTTTAATCACGACGCAGCAATCCATACGGCTCTTGTGAAGCATGGTCCATTTGCCGTCTATCTTGAAATATTCGGGATATATAGTTGTCGCGTAGAAATTTTCGGGCAGAAAGCCGTCACCCGCAGGCTCGGTAATAACGTCGGGCGCAGAGACAAACGGCTCTGTTGAAAAATCGGGTGCTATAAATTTGGGGAACTGCATAAAACTACCTCTTATCCAACTCAAAATCAACTGTGCTGTTACATAAAAACTATATCATACTTGACCCGTTTGTTCAAGGAGATTAATGATAGCCTATAGCAATGCTGAACAGCATAAAGAATACGGAGACAACCGCCTCGATAAGGAAGAGCTTTGCGGTCCACCTCATCCATTTACGGTAGGACACGCCGACCATTCCGATTGCTATTATCATAAGTCCGCTCGTCGGGTAGAGCATATTGGTAAATCCGTCAGCAAAGCAGAAGGTCAGTACTATTGACTGTCTCTCAAGTCCTGTCAGGTCGCAGAGTATCGCCATAAGCGGAACTATCAGGAACGCCTTTGCCGTACCGCTGCTGACGAAAAATTCAAGCAGCGCCGTAAACACGAACATCAGCAGAATTACGCCGTAGGGCGAAATGCCGTCAAGCGCACCGCTTAACGCGTTGAGCACCGTGTGCATAATCATACCCTCGTCAAGTACGTAGGTGATTGAAAGTATGAAAATGATAAGCGGAATTACGGGCAGTATTGTCTTTATGCCCTCGCCGAAAGCCTTGAAAAGATTCTTGCCGCGAAGTCCCGCAACACGTCCTGCAAGAAGTCCGCCGACGGGGAAAAATACAGCCATACATCCCATTGAAGCGTAGCTGCCGATATTCATCATCGTTTCATTGTCGGTTTTTGTTCCGACCATACTCAGTACGAATGAGGTAACCGTACCGCCAAGCACGCAGATAAGCGCGATTACGAAAACTCTGGTCGCTTTCGCAATGCTTTCGTTACCGAGTGTTTCGCGGCAGACCTCTATCGGATAGCGGTCGCGTATCTTTTTATCAGTTTCGTAAGCGGGTGATTTTTCGGGATGCTTTTCAATCTTTTTGGCGTAAAGAATCAGGAACGAGGTCAGCGTAATATATACGACTGCGAAGACAATCAGTCTCAGCCACAGTCCCGAAAGCACGGGAATGCCCGCAAGTTTCTGAACGGTGATGACGTTGAACGGGTTGAAGGTTGCCGCCGTAAAGCCGAACGCAACCGCGACAAAGCTCATACCGATACCCGTCAGCGAGTCCCAGCCCATAGCCAGCGAAATCGCAACCGCGATAGGAACGAGCGTAAGGCTCTCCTCAAGTACGCCTGCGGTTGAGCTTAAGAACATACCGAACAGTACCATAACGGCAATCAGCATAAACCGTCGGCTCTCAAATCGGTTGACTATCGAAGCCATCATATATTTGAGTACGCCTATACGGTCAAGTATCAGAAACGTACCGCCGACGAGCACGATTATCGCAATAATTGCAAGTCCGACGCTGGCGTTGCTGCTTGTAAAGGCAAGCACGGGCGAAGCCGCGACCTTCCACAGCGGAAGTTTATATTCCTCGTTTACCTGATACGTGCCCGCGATAACGGAGCCGTTTTCGTCAACCTGAAATTCGCCGCGCGGCAGAAACTGCGTGAGTGCGCCGACAAAAACGAGTATTACGAACAGAAGTGCCGCAATTCCGAACAGTGTCTTTTTATCGATATTCAGTCCCTCGGACGGCTTTTTATTCTCGTTTAATTCCATACGTCCGCTGACGTTGGGATATATGTCTTTGAGATCCTCTGTTTTCTTTCCGTTATCTTTCATTTTACCTCTCCCGCAAGAAGTCTTATATATCTCTTGAAGAACACGATTGCGTTTTCAAGGCTGTCAACCGCAATTCTCTCGTCCGTGCCGTGCGCCAGCATAAGTATATCCGGCGGCATAACGAAGGGTGAAAAACGGTATATCTGATCCGTGAGATTCTGGTAGTGGAACGCGTCGGTTGCGCCCATAACAATATAGGGCGTCGGAACGCTCATATCGTACATCCCGCAGCATATCTGTGAAATTGCCTTCATGGTCGGTGTCTGAGTCGGTGAAACAAGCGAGGGCTCGTTTCCGCCGAGCAGACGGACGTTGATTCTCTTGTTGCGTATTACACGGCGTATGTGGTTTTCAACATCGTCAATGGTGTTGCCCGGCATAATGCGGAAATTGACCGTTGCCGTCGCCTTCTGAGGCAGAACATTTGCCTGAGGGCTGCCGTGGGTCATGGTAACCGCGGTCGTCGTACGCATAACCGACGCCGCCGCAGGAACGCGCGCAAGCACCGGCTTGAGAAGCGGAAGAAGCACACGCTGATTACAACCTATCAGACGTACGGGAATTTCCGTGTTTCTCGCAAAGGTATCGACAAGCATTTTTACCTCATTCGTAAGGTGCGGGCGGAACTGATGGTTTTCAAGGTCAAGTATGGCCTTCGAAAGCTCGCCGACTGCCGAATGCTTCGGCGGAGTAGAAGAGTGTCCGCCGGTCGCCTCAAGGCTTATTTCAAAATCCGCATAGCCCTTTTCGGCAACGCCTACGCCGGCAATCAGTTTATCTTTCATTACGTGAGGAACGTTAATTTTAAGTATAGCTCCGCCCTCGTCGAGCAGGCTCTCGAGTTCAATTCCGTCATCCTCAAGCGCCTTTGAAATCATAGGCGCGGATGAAAGCTCGCTGTTGGTAAGCTCTTCGTTATAGCCAAGGCCGACTATAACCGTTCTTTTCGGAACGAAGCCTTCCTCAAGCAGGGTTTCAATACTCTCGAGAATTCCGACAAGATGATTTTTCATATCGGTTGCGCCGCGTCCCCAGATATAGCCGTTGGCAACCTTGCCCTCAAACGGCGGATACGTCCAGTCGCCCAGCATTTCCTTGGCCACGGGAACCACATCCTGATGTCCGATAAGCGCTATCGGCTTAAGCGAAGGGTCGGTGCCCTGCCAGAAGTATATAAGACCTGCCCTGCCTACCTTGCGCTTTTTGAGCGTCTTATGGAGCAGAGGGTATTTCTTTCTGAACAGTTTATGAAGCTTTTCAAACTCGTCCCAGTCAACAAGGGATTCGTCGGTATTGGAAACTGTCTTGCAGCGAATCGCCTCGCAGATTGTATCAATGTATCTGTCAAGGTTGACGTTCTCGCTGTCGAATTCGGGGGCTTCCTCTTTCTTAGGCTTATACAGCGCGGCCCTGACAACATTTCCCGCAGCGAGTACCCCCGCGGCGGACAGCACGGCAATTCTGACTTTTTTCTTCATTGTCCAATCCTCGCATAAATATACAGAATAATGGAGTAATAATACCATAATAAAATAATAAAATCAATATACAAGACTGTTGATTATCCCGAAATCAGTTGAACAGGCGCTGAAAATATGTTATATTGTTATCAATTCACAATCAAAAAGGAAAAAGCGTTTCAGAATACGGAGGTCGTATGAGAACACTGTTTATTGATTGCAGTATGGGCGCGGCCGGCGATATGCTTTCGGCAGCGCTGCTCGAACTCTGCGATGACAGGGAAGCCGCGCTCGGTGAGCTTAACGGCTTCGGCATACCCCATACGCATTACGTTGCCGAACCGACAACAAAAAGCGGCATTCTCGGGACAAAGCTCCGCGTGCTTATCAGTGGGCACGAGGAGGGCGAGGAGCACACCCATACTCACCATACCCACCATACGCACAGTAATCTTCAGAGCATTGAAAACATAATCAATTCCACCTCAGCTCCCGACAAGGTCAAGGCAAAGGCCACGGCCGTTTACCGTCTGCTTGCCGAAGCGGAAAGCAACGTTCACGGAACGACAGTCAGCGAAATTCATTTCCACGAGGTCGGCACACTTGACGCGATTGCGGATATACTTGCGTTCTGCTATCTGATTGATAAGCTCAACGTCGATCATATTATTGCAAGTCCCGTCAACGTCGGCAAAGGAAGCGTAAGGTGCGCTCACGGCATTCTGCCCGTTCCTGCGCCTGCTACGGCAAAACTGCTCGAAGGCATTCCCGTTTACAGCAACAACGTTGAAGGCGAGCTGTGCACCCCGACGGGCGCGGCGCTCTTAAAAGCCTTCGTTGACAGCTTTTGCGAAATGCCCGAGATGTCTGTTCTGAAAATCGGCTACGGTATGGGAACCAAGGACTTTGAAACCGCAAACTGCGTTCGTGCTTTTCTCGCAGACGTTGAGGAGCACGTTACCGAAATCAGCTTCAACGTTGACGATATGACCGCCGAGGAAATCGCGTTCGGTATCGAAGAGCTGAGAAACGCAGGGGCAAAGGACGTTTTCGCCGTCCCCGCGGATATGAAGAAAAATCGGCTCGGAACGCTCGTTACCCTGCTCTGCGAGCCCGACGAAAAGGAAAAAATGATTGACCTTGTTTTCAGGCATTTTTCCACTATCGGCATAAGGGAAACCCTTTCGAGAAGATACACCATGAAACGAAGCGTATCTGAGGTTCAGACAAAATTCGGAGTTATTAGAATCAAGAATTCCGAGGGCTACGGCTATAAAAAGAGTAAGTATGAATACGATGATCTTGCAAAGGCGGCAAGGGATAACAACTGTACAATACGCGATATTATAAAAGAACTGGAAAACGGTGAATGATATGAAAGCATCAACAAGAAATCTTGCTTTTTCGGCAATGTTCCTGGCAATCGGTCTTGTGCTCCCGTTTATTACGGGACAGATTCCGCAGATCGGCAAAATGCTTTGCCCGATGCACATCCCGATTTTGCTCTGCGGTTTTTTCTGCGGCTGGAAATATGCCGTTCCCGTCGGACTGGTGTGTCCGCTTCTGAGGTCCGTGCTTTTCGGAATGCCCGTGCTTTATCCGTCGGCTGTCGGTATGGCGTTTGAGCTTATGGCTTACGGACTGATTTCGGGCATCCTTTCCGAAAAAATCGGGAAAGATAAAATCCGGAAAATATACGTCACTCTCATTACGGCAATGCTCAGCGGCAGAATCGTCTGGGGTCTTGCGCAGATTGTCCTGCTCGGCTTAAAGGGCGACAGCTTTACCGTTTCGGCATTCCTCGCGGGCGGCTTTATCAACGCCTTCCCCGGAATAATACTGCAGCTTGTTCTTATCCCCGTGCTTGTACGCGTCTTTGACGAAAGAATCGGCAAAGCCCGTAACTGATTTCAACCCGAATGTACTAAGCAAAGAAAAAACTGATGAAATAGCCGCAAATCTAGCAGTAATCAATAGACATACTTATGTCTTGCAGGAGGGTATATTATTGACGGTGAGGCGTTAAAAAGCTATACTGATTTTACAAATAATAATTGAGGTGTAAGATATGGATAATGAAAATAATACTATGCGTTTTTGTCCGAGCTGCGGCAAAGAGCTTCAGTCCGGTTCACAGTTCTGCTCAAACTGTGGCGCAAAGCTAAATATTCAGGCTAACAATACTACTTCAGCTGCAACGGCTTCGGAAACAAATTTCAAAGCTAAGGCAGGGCAAAAGAAAAAAGGCTCAAAAACTCCGCTTTTGATTGTTTTGATTGTATTGCTGGTATTGGCAGTTGCTGCCGCCATATTATTCGGAACGGGTATGATAAAGCTTAACAAAACAGTTTCCTCCGAAGCGGAATCAACAAGCACAGTCGAAATCAGCACTGTAAAGGGAAATGACACGAATGCGGTTGTAATTCCCGACCTTGTCGGAACCGATACCGAAACAGCAAAACAACTTCTTATTTCACTCGGACTTGTTCCCAAGGTTACTGAGCAGTACGGGACTCAGCTCAAAGGTCTTGTCGAGTTCTCAGAACCTGCCGCAGGCAATTCGGTTGAAAAAGGCTCAACGGTTAATGTTTATTCAAGCCTCGGCTACTTCCTTATGTACGCAAGAGGCGCTACTGGAACATTAGGTGCAACCGATGTAGCTTCAACCTTTGAAAGAGGCTCATGGCATTTAGACAGCGTAACCTGTAATTACGGAATGCTGACCGTTGAATTTACCGTAAACCAATTCGAAGAGAAAGCATCTAATTATCCGTTACTTTTCTATCCGACAATCCCTTCTAATCGAGGCGGCGGATATGTTACAATAAATGAAAACGGAGAAAAGGCAACTGTTGACTGCAAAGCTATATTCACTTCTCCCGAAAACGTGGACATAAACCGTCTTTCAAATGATGTTACATATAATCAAAAAGTAACCATAACCTCCGACATCAGCAATTTGGACGGGTCGGATCTTCCAAGGGTTATAGATATACTAGTTCCCCTCGGAGGAGTTTCCGTATTCAATAATGAACCCATTATTGATGAAGGCTTTGCCAAACTTCACATCAACACGGATTACTGGGAATGTGAGCAGGAAATAATTACTGGCTATGAGGATGAAGAGGCATATCAGGATACTCTGAATTAAAAAGTATTAATCAAAACAGACTGTGTTTTTTCTAAGCACAGTCTGTTTTCTTGTTGGCGGTAAACAATTTGTCCGCTGATTATTGCAAATTCTCTTCCGCTATTGTTGTGGTCAAATTGTGGACAATATCACTTTTCTACGCTCAGATATGTCTTTAATGTGTCTAAGCTTGAAAAATCAAAGTCCTGACTTTCAGGTGAGTGTTTGGTTCCGAAAAAGTAAGTCATATTAAAAATCAAAAAAATAAAAAGCCTCGAAAAACTCAATGTTTTCAAGGCTTCTTGGCGCGCTGCAAAGGATGGAGTATTGCTTCGCAATCCTCCCCGTTTTGCCGACCGAACGCTTTTAGTTCAGTACCTCCGACCGTTCATTATTGTTTCCTCTATTAAATACTCCAAAAACAGATGCAAGGGATTTTTTCGGCGGCAACGCCGCCTTCGCCTCGTGCTCCGCACTCGTTGCCCACGTCGGCGAAAACAGTCCCCCGGACTGTTTTCTTCCGCTTCGCTTTGCTCGCTCCCTCCTTGTTCGAGTCCCTGCGTTTGTGAAACAAACGAAAAACAAGAGCACGGACTAAAGTCCATACTCCTATTTTTGGCGCGCTGCAAGGGACTCGCAGGCTCTCGCCTGCGAGAAGGTTCGATTT
>JAUMVO010000018.1 GCA_030530095.1 Clostridiaceae bacterium | reverse complement strand
AAAGTCGGTGTTTATTACAATGAGGGTCCACCCGTTCCCATCCCGAACACGGTAGTTAAGCTCATTAGTGCCGAAAATACTTGGCTGGAAGCGGCCCGGGAAAATAGGTCGGCGCCGACACTAACAAAAGTAGTTCTCCAATAGGAGAGCTATTTTTTTGTCTTTTTTTCAAGAAAAAATTAATAAGTAAAAGGCGCGTTATGAGAGGTCATCATCCTTCAAACGCGCCTTTATCTTTTTGCGGTTGTATTTCTTTTTGTTTCCCGTTCTTCTCGTCACGGGAGAAGCGCCCTGCCACGTTTTGCGCCTGCGAGCATTTACGCGGCGCTTTTCCTTTTTGGAAAGCTTTTCGTAGCTAACGAATTCCGTCATAATCTCACCTCACAAAAATAATACCACAAAATTTTGAAAATGTATAGCACTTTTAATCTATATATGGTATAATAATTTCAATATTATAACTTTTTATAAGGGGGATTTCGTATGTCACAGTGGGACAAGGATTATCTGGCGCTCTGCAAACGCATACTTACCGAGGGCGTTGAGGTTGAAAACAGAACGGGTATAAACACTATCAAAGTACCCTCGCAGCATTTTCATTTCGATCTGTCGAAGGAGTTTCCGATACTCACCTCGAAGCAGCTTTTCATCCGTCAGGCGGTGCTTGAAATGCTCTGGATTTATCAGGCGCAGTCAAACGACGTACGCTGGCTTCAGGAGAGAAACGTTCATATCTGGGACGAGTGGGAAATCGACGAGGACGGTATCTGGACCGCAACTCAGCTTCTGCCCGACGAAAACGGCAAGCTGACAAAGCAGACCATACACAAGCAGTTTGATAAAAAATATGCCCATACCATTGGCACGGCATACGGCTATATCGTCAACAAATTTCAGCTGACACAGAATCTTATCGACAAGATTAAGAATCATCCCGAGGACAGACGTATGGTCATGTCGCTGTGGCAGAACGACTATCTTGAAACCGCCGTTCTCCCCTCCTGCGTATGGTCAAGCGAATGGGACGTTACCGACAACAAGCTCAACTGCTGGGTTCATCAGCGTTCGTGCGACGTGCCGCTCGGTCTTCCGTTCAACGTAACTCAATACGCAACGCTTCTCTGCATGCTGGCAAAGGTCTGCGGCAGAGAGCCGGGAACAATCGACTGGAGCATCAAGGACGCGCACATCTACGTCAATCAGGTCGACGGCATCAAAGAGCAGCTTGCACGTTATGAGGAAAAGGGCGACCTGCCCGCGCCGAAGCTCTGGCTCAATCCCGAGATTGACGATTTCTTCAAGTTCGACAACTCCATAGACTGCAAGGACATCAAATTAGTTGACTATCAGCATCACGGGAAGATACTTTTCCCGCTTGCTCAGTGAGGAATAATATGTCAGTTTCAATTATAGCCGCCATAGGCAGAAACCGCGAACTCGGAAAGGGCAACGACCTTATCTGGCACTTCAGGGACGATATGAAATTCTTTAAGGAGACAACGACGGGCTCAACGGTCATAATGGGACGAAAGACCTTCGAGTCTCTGCCGAAAGCTCTGCCCAACCGCAGAAATATCGTTATTTCGCGAAATAAGGACTTTAAGGCGGAGGGTGCCGAGGTTGTCGGGAGCGTTGAAGAAGCGCTTAAAAAGGCGAAAAACGACGAGATTTTCATAATAGGCGGCGGTCGGATTTACACCGAGTTTCTCCCGCTTGCGGACAAGCTCTATTTAACCGAAATCGACGCCGAGTGCCCCGATGCCGAGGTTTACTTCCCGAAGTTCAATAAACGCCTTTATTCGCGCAAAAAGCTCACGGATTTCGAATGCGGCGGCATACATTTTTCACACGTACTTTATACTAAGAAGGAAAAAGAATGAACATACTTGTAATCAACGGCTCGCCGAGAACTCTCGGCAGCTGCGACAGGCTCATTTCAAGCCTGCTGCAAACCTTTACCAAAGAGGACGGTATCAAAATCCTGAAGCCCTTTGAAATGAACATCACGCCCTGCAACGCCTGCGGCTACTGCAAGGCGGCGGACGGATGCTCGAAAAAGGATATGGAGGAATTTTTCGCGTATTACGGTCAGGCGGACGTTGTTATAGTCGCCTCCCCCGTTTACAACTATTCCATGCCCGCGCCTATGAAAGCGCTTTTTGACCGTTTCCAGCGGTATTATGAGGCTGCCGAAAGAGGAGAGAAACCATTCACAAGGCCCAAGACCGCCGTGCTTATCGTTACTGCGGGCTGCGACGGCAGAATAGGCTTTGAGGTTATCAAGAAGCAGGTTGAGGGCGGACTTAAGAATATGAACACGAAGCTGACCGCTTCTGCGCTGATAAGCGGCACCGACGGCCGTCAGTTAAACGAAGCCGACTACGCCAAGGTAAGAGAGCTTGCGAGGTATTTATAATGGAAATAATCAACGTTACACTTGAAAACTATCAGAAGGAAATTTCAAAGAGCGAGAAGCCCGTTTTACTCGACTTCTACGCCGACTGGTGTATGCCGTGCAAGGTTGTCGCCGAGGAGCTTAAGCTCGCCGCATCCGAATACGACAGGGTTAAGTTCTGTAAAATGGACGCAGAAGCATGCGCCGATATCGCCATGATTTACGGCATAATCTCCGTGCCCGTGCTTGTTATCATCAAGGACGGCAAGGAAATCGCACGGAAGCTCGGCGGCTGCGAGAAGCAGGAAATAATCGACTTCTGCGAAATGGCTTTGTCGAAATAAAAACAGTTAATACAAAATTAACGGGTGCTGTTGAAACAGCACCCGTTTTATTGTTCTGTTATTTTATTTTACGCTCGGGCTTGTGTCCTTCTGGATAACGTCGTGAGCGCCGCCCTCAACGATACTCGTTGCGGAAACGAGTGTGAGCTTGGCCTTCTGCTGAAGTTCGGGAATTGTCAGCGCGCCGCAGTTGCACATAGTCGACTTGATTTTGCTAAGCGACAGAGCAACGTTGTCCTTGAGTGAGCCTGCATAGGGAACGTAGGAGTCAACGCCTTCCTCGAACGAGAGCTTCTTGTCGCCGCCGAGGTCGTAACGCTGCCAGTTTCTCGCTCTTGCCGAGCCTTCGCCCCAGTACTCTTTATAGTAAGTGCCGTTGATGCTTACCTTGTTTGACGGGCTCTCGTCGAAGCGTGCGAAGTATCTGCCGAGCATAATGAAATCGGCGCCCATGGCAAGCGCAAGCGTCATGTGGTGGTCGTAAACGATACCGCCGTCAGAGCAGACAGGAACGTAAACGCCCGTCTCTTTATAGTAGTCATCACGCGCCTTACATACGTCGATAAGCGCAGTAGCCTGTCCTCTGCCTATGCCCTTGGTTTCACGGGTGATACAGATTGAACCGCCGCCGATACCGACCTTAACGAAGTCGGCTCCGCATTCGGCAAGAAAACGGAAGCCGTCGGCGTCAACTACGTTGCCTGCGCCGACCTTAACGGTGTCGCCGTAATTATCTCTTATCCATTTAATCGTAAGCTTCTGCCACTCGGAGAAGCCTTCCGACGAGTCGATGCAAAGTACGTCTGCGCCCGCCTCAATAAGTGCGGGAACACGCTCGGCATAGTCGCGGGTGTTGATACCTGCGCCGACAACGTATCTCTTGTGCTCGTCGAGAAGCTCGTTGGGATTCTGCTTGTGAGCCTCGTAGTCCTTACGGAATACCATATAAAGAAGTCTGCCCTCGTCGTCAACGATGGGAAGTGAGTTAAGTTTGTGGTCCCAGATTATATCGTTAGCCTCTTTAAGGGTTGTGCCCTCCTTGGCTGTGATAAGCTTTTCAAGCGGAGTCATAAACTCCTTAACGGGAAGATCGGGCGCCATACGGCTGACACGGTAATCCCTGCCCGTAACGATACCGACCAGCTTGCCTGCGCTCGTACCGTCATCGGTAACGGCGATGGTGTTATGTCCCGTAGCGGCGCTCAGCGCAACAACGTCCGAAAGCGTGTCATCGGGCTTGATGTTGGAATCCGAGGTAACAAAACCCGCTTTGTGGTCCTTGGCTCTCTTTACCATAGCCGCCTCGTCCTCAACGGACTGAGAACCGTAGATAAACGCAACGCCGCCCTCGGTAGCCAGAGCAACCGCAAGTCTGTCGCCCGAAACCGCCTGCATGATGGCGGAAACCATCGGTATATTCATTGTAATAGCGGGTTCCTCCTCGCCCTTTCTGAACTTAACGAGCGGAGTTTTCAGCGAGACGTTTGCGGGTATGCAATCGCTCGAGGAAAAGCCGGGGATGAGCAGGTACTCGTTAAAGGTATGGGATGCGTCGTTGATAAAGGTCGCCATATTCTTACCTCACTTCACAATATATTATAGTATGTTAAAATTTCAATTATTTTATCATAGAGCCGCTTCAATGTCAATGCGCCCGACGCTTATTTCGGCTAAAAAAAGTATTTTTGTTAATAATTCATATTTTCGCGGCAATACTATAGTCGAGCATTGAATAAGGAGTGATATTATGCTTGACAGAATAGCGTTGATTATTCTCGTAATCGGCGGCATAAACTGGGGTTCGATAGGTTTGTTTCAGTTCGACATCGTCGGCTGGATTTTCGGCGGTCAGGGCGCAATCTTAAGCCGTATAATCTACACACTTGTCGCGCTTTCCGCCGTCTGGTGCATCTCGCTGATGTTCCGTGAAAACGAGCTTATTGAGAGCACGGACTCGCCGAGAGAATAAAAAAGGCACCGTAAAAACGGTGCCTTTTGTATTAAAATCTTAAAAGGATAATTCAAGTTCAGCCCTGGCCCTTATCGCCTGATGTGTAACCTGATGTGTCACCCGAAGTCGAACCGCCTGCAGCAGCTGCTGCGTCATCGGCAATCTTCTGAAGGATTGCCTTAGCGTCAACGAGGTTGAGGTCGCCGTTCTCGTCCATATCTGCAAGCTCGAAACCGAGACCGGTTATAGTCTCCGTCTTTACGATGTGCTTAAGAACAAGCTTAGCGTCGATAATTGAAACTCTGCCGCTTACGTCGGCATCGCCCTTTTCAAGATTCTCATTGTACTTGAATTCGTCATAGTCGTTTGAAATCTGAACTCCAAAGTCGCCGGTAATGATGCCGCCGGCAACACTCAAGTTGGTCATGCAATAATAGAAAGTATTCATTCTTTCAATCTTGCCGTTGCCGAAAGGATTCTCGTCGTCTGCCTCTTCAAATTTAACGTTTACCTTAATGTTCTGATAGGTAACGCCCGTATTTGAGCCGTCTTCCGAAGGAGCGAACGGATCAACGCCGAAGGTGTTAAGGAAACCAATCTTCCACGCATCCATCATCTCGCCTGCAGTAGCGTAATCATCTGTAAGATGTGCAAGCGCTGAATTCTCATCAGGGTTAACCTGAACGGGAAGCATAAATGAAATTACGCCGTTATTGCATTCCGGAGCCATCATTGTTGTGTCGATATCGTTAACATTAAGGCTTGTTGCCTTGAATGCACGTTCGCCAAGGATTGCCTTTCCGTCCTTGCCCATAGGAACAGTCTTACCTGTAACGCCGAAATCAAATGCAGACTTAACGCCGTCACGGATAACATCCTGAAGCTTTTCGGAAACCTTGCCCAGGCCCTTGCCTAACAAATCTTCGGAATCAATAAGCTCATAATGGCAATGACAACCGGTGCAGGTGCAGGGATGCGCAGCCGTACACTCATCACAGTCGCACTCAGGACAGTCAGCGCAGTTGCAAACCCATTTAAGGCCTTCAAGTCTGATGCCCGTTACGTCGTCAAGAGTAATAAGTACGTTTGTGATTCCGATATTTGCGGGCGAATTGATGAAGCCGTAAATATCAAGGCCCGAAAGAATACCGGCTACCATACTGTCGGGATCCATATTCTCTTCAATAGCCTCTTTTGTAAGGTTGATTGAGAAATGAGCATAATCCTCAACACCCATCGGATACTGAGCGCTTCTCGAGAAAATATAACCTGCCTTTGAATCAACGGCATAAGCAGTTGCTTCGTTAATTCTTTTAACAAGCTCACTCACATTCATTTCGTCGCTTTCGGAATCAACATTTTCGAACTCGGTATATGAAACCTTAACGTCAACGTTACCGTTGCAGTCAAGTGTTTCGCCGACAAACTTAATAGTTGCCGTACCTTTAATCTTGTACTGGAATACAAACTGCTGAAGTGTGTCATCGTCATTGAAAACAACACGCATTGTAATGCCTGTAAGCTGAATCTGAAGGTCCTTGAAGTTAAGGCCGGTATCACGGCTTGCAGCCTCGTCAATGATTCTGTCATCCATGCCATCGAGTGCCGGATACTTGCTGAGTACGGCAGCAATAGCGGAATCCTCAACTGACTCGTCAGCGCTTATGTCAACGTCCTTAAAGTTGACAGTATAAGCGCCTGCTCCTTCATCGACAATCTCGCCGTCAATCATATCGGCGGTAAGAGCTGCCTCTTTAAGCGCATAATCGCCGAGAGTGTCAGCGCCGTTTGAATACTTATTAACCTTTGTGCTTCCTATTTCCTCAACGCCTGAAGCAATTCTTGCAACTGCAGTAAAGTTAACCATCTTTGCAAAGATTCCTTCTTCAACTTCAACCTGTGTGAAACAGTCGTTGGGATTGCCGTCCTTGTCATCGTAGTCGGGGAATTCGGGGTACTTGCTCTGAACAAGATTCTTGAGCTCGTTTCTCTCTTCATCGCCGGTAACGTTGGCCATAGCAGCATCAATAACCTGCTCGAAAGCATAGCCCGAAGCATAGTTCATCGTTCCGTCTTCGTTTTCGAATTCGGAAGCAGCCTTCTTTGTCGCCTCATTAAACTTCGCAACGAATTCATCGTTGTCAATCGCAAATGCATTGAAACAGATTGACAGACAGCCGATAATCATTGCAACTGAAAGAAGCACTGATAAAAGCTTTTTCATGGTGTGTTTTCTCCTTTTAAGAAAAGATTTTAATTAACTCCCCGAGGGCATACTGCCCCTAGGGTGCACAATTACAGAGTTATCATAGCACAGAACAGTTTTTTTTGCAACAAATTTTTCGAAATTAATTGTATATATAATATCATTTTGTACAAAGTGCATATTTTGCACGGCGCATTCTGTCATTTTGACGAATTATTCCCCCTTTTTTCCGCGTTTACTAATATAAAAAAGTGTGGTATATTATTAGCGAACAATTATACGGAGGATACAGATGCAAACCGAAAAGCTTTTGAAATGCGTCCTCGATCTCGGTGAGCAGATGCTTATCTGCGGCGCGGAAATCAGCCGCGTCGAGGACACCATAAAAAGAGTCACCGCCGCTTACGGCTGTCCGGGAACCGACGTCTTCGTAATTACCTCGGTGATTTTTCTGTCGCTTGAAAACGAAGACGGCACCTGCGTAACGGGCAATCGCAGGGTGACGAAATACGATACGAATCTTGACAAGCTTCACGCCTACAACGACCTGTCGAGAAAAATCTGCCGTACCCTTCCCGACGAAAGCGACGTTGAAGAAGAGATTACAAAAATCAAAGCGCAGAGGCCCTATCCCCTGCCCGTCGGCTGTGCAATTTACGCGCTGACTGCGGGCGCGTTCACCGTATTTTTCGGCGGCGGCTGGCGCGACGCGATTGCCGCTGCGGTAATCGGCGCATTAATCAGAATTATCGTCTATTTCCAAAGCAAGACAAAGGTGAATATGGTTTTCAACAACGTCGTCAGCTCAGCCGTGCTGACGCTGCTGGCGTTTCTGACAGTAAAGGCTTTCCCCGGCTGCGAAGCCTCAAAGATAATCATAGGCGGAATAATGCTCTTAATGCCCGGCGTTGCGCTGACCAACTCAATACGCGACGTGATAAGCGGCGATATCGTTTCGGGTATGCTGAGATTTGCCGAGGCTATGATTATAGCGCTCGCAATAGCGGCGGGATATATACTCGTTTCCGTTGTTTTCGGAGGTGGCGCGATATGACGTATGCTATTCAGATTCTCGCAGCCTTCTTCGGCTCGATGGGCTTCTCGCTCATCTACAACACAAGACGTACCAAAATGCTCATTTCGGCGCTCGGCGGTGCCATCGGCTGGGGCGTATATCTGCTCGTGACGAATTTCATTTCCGACAGCGTACCGCTCGCCTATTTCATAGCTGCTATGTGCATTACGGTTTACGCAGAGATTTTCGCCAGAATCAAGAAAACTCCGACCACGACCTTCCTCGTCGTCGGTATAATTCCCATGATACCCGGAAGCGCGCTGTACTACACTATGAACTACGCGTTTCAGAACGACCTTCAGTCCTTCTTTGACACGGGCGTATATACTCTTAAGGCGGCATTGTCGCTGGCGGTCGGTATTATCGTGGTTTCCACCGCAGTTCATCTGGCGACCGCGGGAATAAGAATGATAAAGAAAAGAACGAACAACAATATAACGGAAGAATAAAAAATGCTTGTAACCTTAAACGGCGTTTGCAAGGGTTTCCTTGACGAAACGGTGCTTAAAAATATCAATATGGCAATAGGTGAGGGCGACCGCATAGGACTTCTCGGCGTCAACGGCGCGGGCAAGACCACCCTGCTCAACATTATCGCGGGCGCGCTCGATTGCGACGAAGGCTCGGTACTTAAAAAGTCCGGGCTTGTTATCGGTTACCATAAGCAGAACGAAGCGCTCGACTCGGAAAACTCGCTTGATGAAGAGATTAATCTTGCCCTGAAGCGTGTTTTCGAGCTGAGAAAGGAGCTTGAAGCTCTTTCGGGAAGAATTTCCCGTACCGACGCCGGTTCTCAGGAATACGGGATTCTTGAAAAAGAATATTCCGCGCTTGAAAACGAATACAATGCGCTTGACGGCTACAATGCGGAAACGAAAATCAACACTGTCTTAAACGGTCTGGGCTTCGGCTCTTTTGACCGTAATATGAGAGTGAAGAATCTTTCGGGCGGCGAGAAAATCCGTTTTTCACTGGCCAAAATTCTATTGACCGAGCCTGAACTTCTGATACTCGACGAGCCGACAAATCACCTTGATTTCGCGATGCTCGAGTGGCTTGAAGGATATCTTAACTCATTCAGGGGCGCGGCGCTTATCGTGTCGCACGACCGCTATTTTCTTGACAAAACGGTGCGCGATATCTGTGAAATCGAGAACTGTGAGCTTGTAAGATACAAGGGCGGCTACAAGCAGTTTTTAAGGCAGAAAGAGGAGCGCATCGCCCTGCTTGAAAAGGAATATAACCGTCAGCAGGAGGAGATTGCAAAGCTGCGCGATTTTGTCAACAGAAATATAGAGCGTTCAAGCTCGACAAACTCAGTCGGTTCAAGGGTAAAGGCGCTTGAAAAAATGGAGCTTAAGCAGAAGCCGAACCCGAGACCGAAGGACGTGCATTTCGCATTCAATTACGATATCGAGCCGCACAAGGTTGTGCTGACCTTGAAGGACGTAGGCGTGCACGTCGGCAATTCGCAGACGGGAAGACAGCTTTTTGAAAACTTCAGCCTTGAAGTGCTGAACGGTGAAAAAATCGCAATTGTCGGCCGCAACGGCGTGGGCAAATCCTCGCTGATTAAGGCAATTATGAAGCGGCAGTCCTTTTCGGGCGCAATACGCTTCGGCGGAAATGTCAAGGTCGCGTATTTCGACCAGGAGCTGTCGGACCTTAACCTTAACGACACGGTCATTGAAGCGGTGCACAGAAAATTCCCGACAAAGACCGATTTTGAGATACGAAGCGCGCTCGCCCGTCTGCTGATTGAGGACGAGGCGGTATTCAAGAGAGTGCGCGATCTGTCGGGCGCAAACCGCGCGAAGGTGCAGTTTTTAATCATAATGCTCACACGAGCAAACGTGCTCATACTCGACGAGCCGACCAACCAGCTTGACTACATTGCCAAGGAAGCGCTCGATACGGCGCTGAGGGATTTTACGGGCACGCTTATCACCGTTTCGCACGACAGATATTTCCTGAATTCCGTGCCGACCAAGATAATCGAAATGTTCCCCGATTCGCTTGAAATCTACAACGGAAACTACGATTACTATCTTGAGCACAGACGCCTTCCCAATGCCGACAAAAAGGAAGAAAAAGCCGAAAGCGAACATTCAAAGGCGTATACCGAAAACAAGCTCAACAAGGCGCTCGAAAGGAAAAAGAGAGCGAGAATCAACGCTCTCGAAAAGGAAATCGAAACGCTTGAAAACGAAATCGCTTCCTTAAAGAAATTATCCGCAAGCAGCGAGGTCGTTTCGGATTACCAGAAGCTTTCGGAAATACTCTCACAAATTGAAGAAAAAGAAAAAACACTCGCCGAAAAGGAAACCGAGTGGCTGGAAATAAGCGAATAAGTGCGGAAATAAATGAATAAGTATTGTAAGGGCGATTCACGAATCGCCCGTTTTTAATTGTTTCGCCAAATCGGAGTTTGTCGATGCGATTGGCGGCGAGCATTCAGCGCCCCTTGTTAAAGGGGAGAGGGCCAGCGAACGCTGGCGAGGGGATTCAAGAAAGCTTGATATAACAATAAAAAGGAATCCCACCACCGCCATACGGCGGTCCCCCTCCCTTTGACAAGGGAGGCTGGTGTCCTTTCGAGCTTTCTCCCCGACAAACTCAAATTTAACAGACAAAAAAACAAGGCAGGAATTTTCCTGCCTTGTTTTACTGTTCATTTAACATTTCAATCAGTCTTTCAACGGACTTTTCGATATTCTCACCCTCGGTTTCGAGGATGATATCGGCGTACTTTTTATAAAGCGGAAGGCGCTGAGCGTAAATCTCGGCAACCGTTTTGTTTTTCGACGCCGCAATACCTCTCGTCTTAATGTTTGAGAGCCGTTTTTCAAGCACGTCAACGGGCGTGTCGATAAAAACGAGCGTTCCGTTTTCCTTCAGGTGAAGCATGGCTTCTTCTCTGAAAACAGCGCTGCCGCCCGTGGCTATAACGCAGTTTTCGCAGACTGCGGAGAGTATCGCGTCCCTCTCGCAATCAAGAAAATGCTCAAGTCCGTCGTTGTTGATAATATCCTGCAGCAGTCTTTTCTGCTGCTGCTGAATGATAAGGTCGGTATCGATAAAGCCCCTGCCGAGAGTTTTTGCAAGCACTACGCCCAGCGTACTCTTGCCGCAGGCAGGCATACCGATTAAGACTATATTCTTCATCAGATGGAGATCTCGTGAGCAAGCTTGTAAAGATTGAGGTCAATGCTCTTGGTCATATTCAGGGCCTCGAAGATATCGTAGTCAACGATTTCGTCCTTGGTCATGGCAATAACTCTGTTGCCTATACCCTGCTCGAGAAGGTCAACGGCTCTGCAGCCCATTTTGCTTGCAACAACTCTGTCTCTTACCGTCGGGCAGCCGCCGCGCTGAACGTGGCCGAGTACGGTAGCTCTCGATTCGATGCCCGTAACCTCTTCAATTCGCGCAGCCATTTCGGAAACGCCGCCGATGCCCTCGGCAACGATAATGATGAAATGTCTCTTGCCCGTTTTCTGGGTTCTTCTCATTCTGTCGATAACGTCGCGTTCGAAGTCGAAGTCAACCTCGGGAATAAGAATAGTCGTTGCGCCGCAGGCGATACCCGCGTTGAGCGCTATGTAACCCGCTCTTCTGCCCATAACCTCGACTACCGAGCAACGGTCGTGGGATTCGGTCGTGTCGCGAAGCCTGTCAACCATCTGCATAACGGTATTCATGGCCGTATCATAGCCGATAGTATAGTCACAGCAGGCAATATCGTTGTCGATAGTGCCGGGAATTCCTACGCAGGGAATACCGCGAAGCGAAAGGTCCCTTGCGCCTCTGAAGCTTCCGTCGCCGCCGATTACGACAACGCCCTCCATACCGACCTGCTTGCAGACCTCAATAGCCTTCTGCATGCCTTCCTCGGTCTTGAATTCGGGGCTTCTCGCGCTGTAGAGTACAGTACCGCCTCTGTTGATGATATTGGAAACGCTTCTAAGGTTCATCTCGTACATATCGCCGTACATAAGGCCGTTGTAGCCGCGCTTGATACCCATAACGCGCATGCCCTTTTCACAGCCGAGACGTACTACCGCACGGACTGCGGCGTTCATACCCGGAGCGTCGCCGCCTGAAGTCAATACACCTATAGTTTTCATAATTTATCACCTCAAAAAATTCACCTATATAATACACGAAAAGTGAAAATAGTCAAGTTATTTTTCTTTTCGCTGAATTACGACATTATCCGTGCCCGCTATCGCGCGAAGCTTTGAAATAAGAATATCGTCGGGCGTCGCCGTATAGCCCGTGTCGCGGTACTTGCCCGTGTCGTTGTAATAGAAGTAAACGGGAAGCTCTCCCGAAGCGTTGCGAAGCATTTCGTTACACTTGAAGGTGACTGCCGAATTCTCGCTCTCAAAGCGCAGGAAAAGCCCTTCCTTTTTCTTATTTGAAGGCTTCGGAGCAGGCGAAACGGAGTCAACGACTATTTTGGCATCCTCGTCCTCCTTCAAGGACAGTCTGCCCGTAACTAGCACCGCGTTTCCGACTTCGAGCAGAGCTTTAAGATTCTCATAGTTCTTCGGGAAAACGATGGCCTCGATGCCGTCGGTCACGTCCTCAACCCTCACAAACGCCATAGCCGCGTTGGATTTCGTAATCTTCTTTCTGACGGATGTGATAATGCCCAGAAGCTTTATCTGCATACCGTCACGGTAATAACCCGCTTCGTCCGACGAAGCCTCGTTAAGGTCGATTATCGCTGCACAGCCGAGTTTTTTTGAAGCTTCGGCGTACTGCTCCATCGGGTGTCCCGAGATGTAAAGTCCCGTCGTCTCCTTTTCAAGGGCGAGCAATTCCGCACGCCTGAACTCGTCAACATGTATCGTTTCGGGCAGGCTTTCGCTCGTCACGCCTAAGTCGAACATACCGAGCTGACCGTCAACGTTTCTGCGTTTCGCGTTTTCAAGATGCTCAATAATACCGGGAAGGTTCATCATCATTTCACGGCGGTTGAGACCCAGACTGTCAAGCGCGCCGCAGCGGATCAGGCTCTCAACGGCGCGGCGGTTGAAATCACGCGACTGAGTACGCTTAACGAAGTCGTAGAACGAAACGAATTTTCCGTTAAGACAGCGTTCGCGGTAAATGCTCTCAATAAAGCCGACACCGAGATTTTTGACCGCCAGCAGACCGAAGCGTATGCTGCCGTCCTCGGTTGTAAACTGAGCCACGGAGCGGTTGATGTCGGGCTTGAGTACCTTAACGCCGAGTGCCTTGCACTCGTTGATATAGACGGCAACCTTGTTCTGCTGGTCGTCGATAACGCTCGTTAAAAGCGCCGCCATAAATTCCGCGGGATAATGGCATTTGAGATACGCCGTCTGATAGGCGACGAGCGCATAAGCGGCTGAATGCGATTTGTTGAACGCATACGAAGCAAAGCTCGTCATATCGTCAAACACGCTTTCGGCGGCAGCTGCGCCTATGCCGTTTTTCGCACAGCCCTCAATGAACGTCGCGCGCTCCTTTTCCATCACGTCGTGCTTTTTCTTTGACATGGCACGGCGTACAATATCGGCTCTGCCGAAGGAATAGCCCGCAAGCGAGCGGAATATCTGCATTACCTGCTCCTGATAGACCATACAGCCGTTTGTAACGTCGAGTATGGGTTTGAGAAGCGGTGCCTTGTATCTGATTTTATCGGGGTGATGGCGGTTCTCGATGTAGGTGTCAATCGAGTCCATCGGACCCGGACGGTAAAGCGAAATAACCGCTATAATGTCTTCAAGGCTCTCGGGCTTAAGGCGTACAAGCACCCTGCGCAGTCCCGCGGATTCGCACTGGAACACGCCGTAGGTCTGCCCCGCCTTGAACAAATCAAATGTTTCCTTATCATCAAGCGGTATCCTATTGATATCAAATCGCGGATTTTTCTCCCTTATCATTTTAGACGCGTCGTCGATTACGGTGAGAGTACGCAGTCCGAGGAAGTCCATTTTGAGCAGTCCGAGTTCCTCGATAGTGGTCATGGTAAACTGAGTTACCATCGACTCGTCGTTTCGCGCCAGCGGCACGTATTCGTCAACGGGCCTGTCGGTTATAACGACGCCGGCCGCGTGGGTTGAGGCGTGTCTCGGCATACCTTCGACCGCCTTTGAAAGGTCAATGAGTTCTTTAACCTGACTGTCGCCGTCATACATAAGGCGCAGATCGGAATTCTTTTTAAGCGCCTTTTCTATCGTCATATCAAGCTCGCGCGGTATCTGCTTGGCAACCGCGTCAACCGTCGCATACGGAAGTCCGAGCACCCTGCCGACGTCGCGTATGGCGGCGCGCGCCTTCATGGTACCGAAGGTTACTATCTGCGCCACGTGATCGTCGCCGTATTTCGAGATAACATAGTCAATTACCTCCTGCCGTCTTACGTAGCAGAAGTCAACGTCGATATCGGGCATACTTACCCTCTCGGGGTTGAGAAAACGCTCGAAAATGAGGTTGTATTTCATCGGGTCAATGCCCGTAATTCCCATACAGTACGCGGCTATACTGCCCGCGCCCGAGCCTCGTCCGGGGCCGACGGGTATGCCCTTCGACTTGGCATAGTTTATAAAGTCGGCAACAATCAAAAAGTAATCGACGTAGCCCATCTGCTTTATGACCGAAAGCTCATAGTCAAGTCTTTCGGCATATTTTTTATCGCAGTTTTTGCCGTAATTCCTTTCAAGTCCTTCGTAGCAAAGGCGCTTAAAGTATTCAAAGTGGTCCTCGCCGCCGGGCACGTCAAAATGCGGCAGCTTGGTCTTGCCGAATTCAAATTCAAGATTGCATTTTTCGGCAATTTTCGCGGTGTTTTCAACAGCTTCGGGATAAGCGGAAAACAACTCTGCCATCTCGTCCTGGCTCTTTAGATAATAATTGTCTGAACCGAATTCGAGTCCCGTATCCTCGTCGATTGTGTGGTTCGTCTGGATGCAAATAAGCACTCTCTGCGTCTTGGAATCGCCCTTATTGACGTAGTGAACGTCGTTCGTGGCAACGAGCGGTATGCCCGTCTCGTCCGACAGTCTTTTGAGCTGCGGCAGTATCTCAAGCTGCTCGGGCAGACCGTGATTCTGCATTTCAAGGTAGTAGTTGCCCGCACCGAAAACGGAGTTGTACCACAGCGCAGTTTTCTTGGCATTTTCATAGTCGTGCGCAGTGAGGTTTCTCGCAATTTCACCCGCAAGGCAGGCGGAGAGTGCGATAAGTCCCTCGTGGTATTTTCCGAGCAGTTCCTTATCGACTCTCGGCTTCACGTAAAAACCCGATTTCCAGCTTTCGGAAACCATTTTTATCAGATTTTTGTAACCCGTTTCGTTTTTACAAAGAAGTATAAGATGATAGCGCTCGGAGTCGATATTATGCACCTTGTCAAGCCTTGAGCGCTTGGCAACGTAGACCTCACAGCCGATAATCGGCTTGACGCCCTGCTTTTTGGCTTCCTTATAGAAATCTATAACGCCGAACATATTGCCGTGGTCGGTAATTGCAACGGCGGTCTGTGAGTCCCTTTTTGCCGCATCAAAGAGCTGCCCGAAGCGGCAGGCGCCGTCGAGCAGACTGTACTGGGTATGCAGATGTAAATGGACGAAAGACATAGTTAATTATTCAAAAATTTTTTTGTAAATCGGGAAGCAGTCGAAGGTTGAGAAATAATCCTCGGGTGTTTCCGCGCGTCTGATAAGCTCAAACGAGCCGTCGGTCTTTAAGAGTATTTCGGCTGATTTGAGTTTGCCGTTATAGTTGTAACCCATTGAAAAGCCGTGTGCGCCCGTGTCGTGAATAAAGAGCAGGTCGCCCATATCGATTTCGGGAAGCCAGCGGTCAATGGCGAATTTGTCATTGTTTTCGCACAGTGAGCCCGTTACGTCGTAAAGGTGGTCGCACTCTTCGTTTTCCTTGCCCATAACGGTGATGTGGTGATACGCGCCGTACATGGCGGGACGCATAAGATTTACTGCGCAGGCGTCAACGCCGATATATTCCTTGTGGGTATGCTTGCAGTTGATGGCCCTTGTAACAAGCGCGCCGTAGGGAGCGAGCATATATCTGCCCAGCTCCGTGTAAATGGCAACATCGCCCATACCGTTGGCGCCGAGTATCGCGTCGTATTCGCGCTTAACGCCGTTTGCAATTTCAAAGATATCGTTGGGCTGCTGGTCGGGTCTGTACGGAATTCCGATACCGCCCGAAAGATTGATAAACGAAATCTTTACGCCGAGTTTTTTCTTAAGCTCAACCGCAACCTCAAAGAGTGTTCTGGCGAGCGTGGGGTAGTATGCGTTGGTTATAGTGTTGCTCGCAAGGAAGGAATGTATGCCGAATTCCTTGACGCCCTTTTCCTTTAATATTGCGAACGCGTCAAAGAGCTGCTCGGTGGTCATACCGTACTTGGCGTCTCCCGGATTGTCCATAATAGCATTGGAAATCTTGAAAACTCCGCCGGGATTGTAACGGCAGCAGAGCTTTTCGGGAAGCTTGCCGAGCGTCTTTTCAAGCACCTCGATATGCGTGAAATCGTCAAGATTGATAATTGCCCCGAGCTCGTTGGCAAACTTGAATTCCTCGGGCGGAGTGTCGTTTGACGAGAACATAATCGCGTCGCCGCTCGCACCCGTTGCCTTCGAGAGCATAAGCTCGGTCATTGACGAGCAGTCGCAGCCGCAGCCGTATTCCTGAAGTATATTCATAAGAAACGGATTGGGCGTTGCCTTTACAGCGAAATACTCGCGGAAGCCCTTGTTCCACGAAAACGCCTTGTAGAGATTTTCACAGTTTTTGCGGATGCCTGCCTCGTCGTAAAGATGAAAAGGCGTAGGATAGACGCTTGCAATTTCTTCAAGCTTTTCTTTAGTGGTAAACGGTGTTTTAGTTAACATTGTTTTCCTCCGCGCATTTGATAATATAGTTTCTTATAGTTTCGGCACCCTCGCCGTTAATTGCGGAAAAGGGAATTATTCTGTTTTCCGGTACGCCCGAAAGCTCGGTTTTTATGCTTTCAAGACGGTTTTTATACTCGGTTTTGTTGAGCTTGTCGCTCTTGGTAAGCGCAACGATAAACGGGTATTTGTTGTATTCAAGGAATTCTATCATCGTCAGGTCGTCTGCCGTCGGCGGATGCCGCATATCGACAAGCTGAACGACAAGCCTTATGTCCCTGCCCGACTTGAAGTAGCCCTCCATCATCGACGCCCAGCGCTGCTTCTCGGTCTTGGCAACCTTGGCGTAGCCGTAGCCGGGAAGGTCAACTATCTTTACGCCGCCGCCCGCGGAATAGAAATTGATGGTAACGGTTTTTCCCGGCACAGAGCTTACTCTGGCTAAATTCTTACGGTTAAAAACCTTATTGATAAGCGAAGATTTGCCCACGTTTGAGCGGCCCGAAAAAACTATCTCGGGTTCCCTGCAGGGCGGCAGCTGCGAGAGCGTGCCGTATGCCTTTTCAAACTGTGCTTTAGAAAAATCCATATTAGCTCCTTAACGTCGCCGACTGATTTGAAGCCTTGTCCGTCAGCGGTATTTTCTTTTGACTGCGCGGCTTTTCGGGCTTGTTGATAGCCATATCGAGCACCTCGCCGACCTCGGTGACGGGTACGAAGCGCAAAGCAGCCTTAACCTCGTCGTCAAATTCCTTTATATCGGGCATATTGTCCTCGGGAATGATAACGGTTTTTATTCCCGACTTATATGCCGCCATGCTCTTTTCCTTAAGTCCGCCTATTGCGAGCACTCTGCCCGTCAGGGTAACCTCGCCCGTCATGGCGATATCGGCGCGCACGCTGTTGCCCGAAAGAGCGGAAACGAGAGCCGTCGTGATGCCTATGCCCGCGGACGGTCCGTCCTTGGGAACGGCGCCCTCGGGGAAGTGCAGATGCACGTCCTTGGTCTTATAGAAATCGGCGGGAATAGAGTATTTGTCGGTAACGCTTCTTATGTAGCTGTAAGCCGCCTTTGCCGACTCCTTCATAACGTCGCCTAACGAACCCGTAAGCTCAAGCTTACCGGTACCCTCTGTTGCGAGCGCCTCAATCTGAAGCATTTCGCCGCCTACCGAAGTCCACGCAAGTCCGTTTACAACGCCTACCCTGTCCTCTTTGAGAAGGGCGTCGTCCTTAAACTTTCTCGGACCCAACAGCTCTTCAAGGTCGCTTGCCTTTACGGTGATTTTACCCGTGAAACCTTCGGCAAACTTAACCGCCTGCTTTCTCATTACCTTTGAAATCAGCTGTTCGCAGCGGCGTACGCCCGCTTCGCGCGTGTAACCCTCAATAATGAGCCTGATTGCGTCGTCCCTTAATTTGAGCTGACTTGCCTTTAAGAAATACTGCTTAAGAAGCTTGGGTATAAGATATTTCTTTGCGATATTGAACTTTTCGTTGAAGGTGTAGCTGTAAAGCTCGATTATCTCCATTCTGTCCTTTAAGGGCGCGGGAACGGTCGACAAATCGTTCGCAGTCGTAATGAAAAGCACCTTCGACAAATCGTAGGGTATGTCGATATAGTGGTCGCGGAACGCGCTGTTCTGCTCGGGATCGAGCGCTTCGAGCAGCGCTGACGACGGGTCGCCCTTGTAGTCCGACGAGAGCTTGTCAATCTCGTCGAGAAGTATGAGCGGATTTGAAGTCTTGGTACGTTTGAGCGCGTCAATGATATTGCCGGGCATAGCGCCTATGTAGGTTTTGCGGTGGCCTCTGATTTCAGCCTCGTCGCGAACGCCGCCAAGAGAAATACGCGCGTATTTTCTGTTCATCGCCCTTGCAAGCGATTTTGCAACCGAGGTCTTGCCCACGCCGGGAGGTCCCGCAAGGCAGATAATCTGGCCCTTAATATCGGGATTTAATTTACGTACGGCAAGCAGTTCAAGAATTCTCTGCTTGACCTCGTCAAGGCCGTAATGGTCCTTTTCAAGTATCTTTCTCGCCTTTTCAATGTCGAGATTGTCCTTGGTATAAGTGTTCCACGGAAGCGCAAGCACCTCGTCAAGATAGCTCTGGGAAACCGCAGCCTCGGGACTTGACGGCTGAAGGCGGACAAGTCTGTCGCACTCGGTCAGAAGCTTTTCCTCGTCTTCTTTTGCAAAGCCGATTTTTAGTATTCTTTCGCGGTATTTCTCAACCTGACTTTCCGGTGAATCATCACCGTTAAGCTCGGTCGAAATAACCTTCATCTGCTCACGCAGATAGTAGTCACGCTGATTGTCGTCCATCTTCTGCGCAACTTTGTCGTCAATCTCAGCCTGAATCTTCAGAAGCTTGATTTCGCTTGTGAGTATATCGCAGAGAAGTTCAAGTCTGCGATGCGTGTTGCTCTCGTCGAGCACAGCCTGCTTGTCGGTGAATTCAATCGGAATATTCGATGCGATAAAGTCGGCAAGTCTGCCCTCCTCCTTTATGGAGCCTGCTCCGAGCATAATGTCGGGAGGTACGGGCGGAGCATATTCACGGTATTCCTCGAACAGGTGTTTTGCGTGCCTTAAGAGCGCCTTCGATTTCTCGGCATCTTCAACCTTTGCGGTACGTTCAACCGTTCTCATAACCGAAGCTATAAGGAAGGGACTTTCCTTTGCAATATAGCAGAGATTCGCCCTGTATTTGCCCTCAACGACAACACGGTATGAATCGCCGTTGGGCGAGCGCAGTATCTGCTTGACCTCGCAAACCGTACCCGTGGTGAAAAGGTCGCGAATGCCGATTTCGTCGAGCATGGGCTCCTTCTGGGTTACGAGGAAAACGTCCTTCTTGGCAACAAGCGCTTCCTTGATGGCGGCGATACTCTTTTTGCGCGCAACGTCAAACTGCACCACAGCCTCGGGAAAAACCACAAGACCGCGAAGCGCAACCATGGGAAGCGAAAATTCGTCGTAATAAACTGGCATTTATAAAAACTCCTTTGAGTACTTTTATTTTAAGTAATTATAACCCATTATAATTATGGAATAATAATTTTACCATATAATAAGACCGAATTCAACATTTTTTTACGCTGTTTATAGACTGTTAACTATTAGACAAATTTGAGTTTGTAGGGGGAGAAAGCTTGACAGGACACCGGCCTCCCTTGTCAAAGGGAGGGGGACCGCCGTACGGCGGTGGAGGGATTCCTTTTTGTTATTATATCAAGCTTTCTTGAATCCCCTCGCCAGCGTTCGCTGGCCCTCTCCCCTTTAACAAGGGGCGCTGAATGCTCGCCGTCAATCACATCGACAAACTCAAATTTGAACAAAAAAACTGCGGAGGGCTTTTGCCCTCCGCCGCTGCAGTGAATATAACCTTTTGTTTATTTATAAAGCTCGGATGTCTGGTCAAATGCTCTGCCGCCGGTCATGATACCGTCAACATAGAAGTAGTCAAATGCGTCGAGCGTTCCGTCCTTTGCAAGGTCGGCTGCGATATAGTAAACCGTGCCGGTTTCGATATTGCTGCCGCCAAAGAATGCGTCCGCATTCATAAGCGACTTGTCATCATTATTTACAAGGCCGTCGCCGTTTACGTCGCCGTAAAGGATTACGGTTGCAACCTCATATACGATTGTATGATCGTTAGAATCAACGAGTTTAACAAGGCAGCCCGTACCTACGAGGTCAGTGCTTGAGAGCTCTGTTGCTCCGTCAGCGCTTGTAATGATTATTGTTGACTCGTTGTTTATAAGCTGAGCTTTGATGCCGTCAACTGTGGTTCCCTCGGGATTAAGACCTACCATATAGGTATATGCTGTGTCTCTGTTTACCACTACGTCAGCAGTGCTATTTGTCTCGATGGTTGTAAGAACTACGAGATGAGAAACTGCATCCTGAAGAGCCGCAATTGCATCTGCGACCTCCTGAGCCGTAGCATCGGGGTTTGCGTCAACCGCCTGAGCGTCTGCGATTGCATCCCAGAGATTATCCATATTGTCGTCCTGAACATACTTGGGATCGTTAGCCTCGTTCTGTGCCATTATGATTGCATTTTCAAGCTCTGTCTTGTCGGGCTTGAGATTGTTGATTGCATCGTTGATTGCGTCGATGGCATTCTGAATTTCTTCAACGGTTGCATCGGGGTCTGCGTCAACCGCCTCGCCCGCTGCGATAGCATCCTCAAGCGCCTGAATCGACTCGGGAGTCATACCCGTTGTATCGGTATTGTTGCCCTCTTCAATCTTCTCTTCAAGAGCGGTCTTGTCGGGCTTGAGATTGTTGATTGCATCGTTGATTGCGTCGATGGCATTCTGAATTTCTTCAACGGTTGCATCGGGGTTTGCGTCAACCGCCTCGCCCGCTGCGATGGCATCCTCAAGTGCCTGAACCGATTCGGGAGTCATACCCGTCGTATCGGTATTGTTACCCTCTTCGATCTTCTCTTCAAGAGCTGTCTTGTCGGGAGTAAGACCGTTGATTGCATTATCGATAGCGTCGATAGCGTTCTGAATCTCTTCTACGGTTGCATCGGGGTCTGCGTCAACCGCTTCCGCCGCCGCAATGGCATCCTCAAGCGCCTGAACGGATTCGGGAGTCATACCCGTCGTATCGGTATTGTTACCCTCTTCAATCTTCTCTTCAAGCGCAGTCTTGTCGGGAGTAAGACCGTCGAGAGCGTTATTGATAGCGTCAATTGCGTCCTGAATTATCTGCTGTGCCGTGCCGTCGCCGTTATCGTAGGGAGGATTGTCTATAATATCCTGAGCGGCATCAATTGCGTCCTGAAGGTTCTGAATTGACTCGGGAGTGTATGCGTCGGGATTAGCGTTAATAACGCTCTCTGCATTGTCAACAGCCTCCTCAAGCGCGGTTGTGTCCGCCTTCGGATTCTGGTGTGTCTTGTAGGAAAGAGCCTCGATAGCATACTCGAGCTTTTCGGCAGCCGCGTCGATCATCGGCTGATTTATA
Source organism: Clostridiaceae bacterium (assembly GCA_030530095.1). Classification (GTDB taxonomy): domain Bacteria; phylum Bacillota; class Clostridia; order Oscillospirales; family Acutalibacteraceae; genus Fimenecus. The sequence goes on along the minus strand of JAUMVO010000018.1, from coordinate 10,899 downwards.
TTGTCGTCGTCGATGTAGAGTCCTCTTGTAACCGCAAGAGCCTCGTTGTAAGCCTGTGTAAACAGAGCCCACTCTGAGTCAATATACTGATGATTTGAATTGTCATAGGTTGCCGCAAGCGCTATAGCCGCATCAAGCTCGGTATAGTCGCAGGGGAAATCGGTTCCCTGAATATAGCTGTTAAGCTGAGAAACGAGGTCGTCAACCTCAGTCTGCGTATAATACTCGGTGCCGTCAAAATTATAGTTTTCGTCTATATTTTCAACGAGCGCAACAAGCTCTGCCTGTCTTGCGGGTGAAAGCGGAGAATTCGCATCGTTGGCAACGGAACGTGCCTTTGCGTAAACCTGAATGATCTCACGAAGGTCCGTAACATTGATATTGAAGGTTACGTACTCGGTATAGGTCGTCGTGCTTGACGAGGAGTTGCCGGACTTGAATTTTACGGTCCAGTCGAAGGTATAATGCTTCTCGCCGTTTGCCGGGAAGGTGTAGATGTATCTCCATCTAACAACGGAGTTCGCCATCTGCTCCTCGAAGGTTGCTCCCGTAACGCCGGGAAGATTGCCGTCTGCGCTATCGGCAGGCTTTGCGCCGGCATTGCCTGTCTCGCAGTAATACTCGATATCGTCGTTTGAAAGATTGTTTTCCTTGATAAATGCCGTGTTGGAATCTCTGAAAACAACGCTTGTAACACGGGCAAACTTTGCGGGATCGTTCTTGACTGCAGAAACAGCGGCATTGAACGAGAATTCCTGATTGTCCTTTGTCTGTACGAAATTGAAGTTGTTGTTTTCAACCCAGAGAGTAACGCCGTTGGCGCCTCTGCCGTCGGCATAGTTAGCATCAGCGGTATGGTCGTATCTGCCGAACTGCTCAACGGGGCCTGCGCCTCTGGTGTCAACCGCAAAGTGAGCGTAAACCGAGAAGCTCGAGGTAACGGGAGTGTTGGGCTTAATCTTGTTGCCGTCTGCATCTCTCCAGCCGTCGAAGGTAGCGTTCGCCTTTACGGGATCGTCTACAAAATGGTCGGTTACGTCGTGAAAATTGAAGCCTCCGTCAGCCGCAAAGGGAACGGTTGCATAAAGCACGCCGTCAACGTAGTAGCTGATTGCATCGAAAACGTTTCTGATAACGCCGTCAACTGCCGCCTGAAGTTCAGCCGCCTTTGCGTTAAGCATGGCGTTGTTTTCCGCAGTGTCCTCAAGTCTGCGGTTGATAGCCTTAGCCTCGGCAAGTACAGCCGCCATTGCGTTGTAGGTTGTCTCGTCGTAAAGCTTGCCGCCGAGAATCTCTGAATTCTCACCGAGCGCTTCTGCATTTGCGACAGCCGCATTAAGAGCGGTATAGTCGGCGCACATAAGTGCGGCAACCTCGTCCGCCTTTGCGTCAACCTCTGCCTGTGAATAATAGGTAGCGCCCGTCGTATCGAAGCCGCTGAGGACCGCAGTGGTGTCCTTGCCTCTTGTCTGTGCAAGGTCGATAAGGTCGAGCAATTCGCGCATATCGACAACGGTAATTGTGAACACGGGATTGCCCGCAACATTCTGGGAAAGATTGTCGGTAGTGTAGGTGTTGTTACGGTCGTGGTGAGTAACAACCCACTCGGGATGATAAACCGCCCTGCCGTTTGCAGTAAAGCTTTCGGTATAAGGGAAGGATGTAAATGTACCGTAACCCCATGAACCCGTCATGGTGTAATTCGAGGGAACGGTTCCCGTCCAGCTTGAAGAAATAACCAGTGCGGCATAATCGCTGTCGTTCTGAGCGGTTGCAACGCTGTTGAGCACAACGTTCGCCGACTGATTCTGCTTCTGCATATAAAGCGCAGTCGAATAGCTGAACTGCTGACTGTCTTCGGTCTGCATAAAGGTGAATTCCATATCACCCGCGCCCATCCAGACGGTGTTTACTGCGGAACCGCTGAAGCTTGTTTTGGCGCTGTTGAGCGTCATTCCGCTCGCATAGTTCCAGATTCCGCCCTGCTTTACGGGTGAAGTCTGAGCAAACGAGGTCAGGGTAATCACCGACATTGTGCTTAATGCCATAATGACTGAAAGCACGATGCTCAAAACCTTGTTTGCAGTGTTGTTTCTCTGCATGATTTTTCCTCCTGAAAACAATTGTTATATATTCGCTGTATTAAAAACTTTTTTATCGGCTGTGCGAAAAGTCGAGGTATTCTATCACAAACAAACCGAACAGTCAATAAAAAAATGTTTAATAATTAAAAATAATCATTAAAGCAGCGGGGAGCTACGGCCCCCCGCCGCTGTGGTGAAAATAACCTTTTTGCTTATTTGTAAAGCTCCGAGGTCTGATCAAACTCTCTGCCGCCGGTCATGATACCGTCAACAAGGAAGTAGTCAAATGCGTCAAGTGTTCCGTCCTTTGAAAGGTCGGCTGCGATGTAGTAAACCGAGCCTGCGGTAAGATTGCTCTCGCCGTAGAAGGCGTCATTGCCGATGATGTCCTTATCGTCAGAGTCAACAAGTCCGTCGCCGTTTACGTCGCCGTAAAGGATTACGGTTGCAACCTCATAAACTACGGAATGGTCGTTTGCGTTAACGAGCTTGATAAGGCAGCCCGTACCTACAAGATCATTAGCAGTAAGCTCGGTATTGCCGTCAGCCGCAGTGATGATAATCATTGACTCGTCGTTTTTGAGCTGAGCCTTGATATCGCTTACAACCGTACCTGCGGGATTAAGACCTACCATATAGGTGTACTGAGTGTCAACGGGTGTAACTCTGTCAACTGCTACCGCAACGTTTTCCTTTGTCGTAATCTTATTGAGTGCAAGGCCTGTAACCGCACTGATAATCTCATCAATGGCGTCAGCCTTTTCCTGAGCGGTTGCTTCGGGATTTCTGTTGGGATCGAGAAGGTCCTCGGCTGCGTCAATAGCGTCCTGAAGGTCCTGCTTGCTGTCGTCGGTCATACCGTCGGTATCGGTGTTCTTTGCCTCGTCGATAATATGCTGAAGAATGTCGTCGATAGCGTCGTTGATAGCGTCGGTTGCGTCCTTGATTTCGGGAACTGTTGCATCGGGATCGTGGTCAACGTTGTTGCCGTTGGTTATAGCATCCTCGAGAGCGTCAACAAGATTCTGCGGAAGGTCGGTCGTGTCGATTGACTCAGCCGCCGTAATTGCGTCCTTCAGCTCGGTCTTGTCGGGTTCAAGGCTGTCAACTGCATTCTGAATATCGGAAATTGCATCCGCTATATCCTGAGCCGTCGCATCGGGTTCGTTGAGTACGTCGTTCGCCGCATCAATTGCATCCTGAAGGTCCTGAATTGATTCGGGCGTCATACCGTCAGTATCGGTGTTCTCGGCGTCGGTGATAACGTTCTGAAGAATAACTTCAAGCGCATCCTTGATCTGATCGGTTGCGTCCCTGATTTCGGGAACGGTTGCATCGGGATCGCCGTCAACTGTATTGCCGTCATTGATTGCATCCTCAAGCGCATCAACGAGATTCTGCGGAATACCGGTTGTGTCAACGTTCTGAGCCGCAGTGATAGCATCCTCAAGCTCGGTCTTGTCAGGTTCAAGGTCTGCAAGCGCAGCCTGAAGGTCGGCAATAGTCTCTGCAAGGGTGTATGCGTTTGAGTCGGTGTCGTCGTGAATTGCCTGAGCGTTGTCGATTGCGTCCGCAAGGTCCTGAATACTGTTGGTTGTCATACCGTCGGTATCGGCATTTGAAGCGTCGTCGATTATCTGCTGAAGAATATCGGCGATAGCGTCTCTTATCTGCTCGGTTGCGTCCTCAACACTCGCAACGGAAGCGTCGGAATCGCCGTCAACAAGCTGTCCGTATGAAACTGCGGAGTCAAGATCGTCAATAAGCGCCTGCGGAACGTCGGTTGTATCGATGAGCCCTGCGCTGTAAATCGCGATTTCAAGATCGCTCTTGTCGGCAGAAAGCGCATCGATTGCATCTATGATTGCGATTACCGCGTCAGACTTTTCAACGGGAGTCGAATTACTGTCGGCGGCAATTGTTCCGGCAGTTGAAACGGTATCGTTAAGGTCCTGAATGCTGTCGCCCGTCATACCGTTTGTGTCAACGTTCTGCGCATTTGCAATTGCGTCTGCGAGAAGGTTGTTAATCGCAGCGACAAGTGCGTCGGTCGCATCGTCAATCATCTGCTGATTGTTGCCCGAGTCGTCGTCATAAAGACCGCTCGGAACCGCCTGAGCGTCGGCAAGTGCGTCCTGAAGCGCCTGATAGGTCGCGGGAGTGAACAGCTCGTTGTCCGTAATCGCCGAAGCGGCGCTTATTGCTTCTTCAAGAGCGGTGTAGTCGCAGGGATCGTTCTGATTTGCGGGGTCATTGAGAACTTGAATTGCCGCATAAAGTGCGTTATATGCACTGTCTATAATTGCCTGATTATCATTGACACCTGTGGGGTCAAGATAATAGTCGGCAGCGATAACCGCCTGAGCTTGTTCGAGTGCGGTAAGATAATTCTGATAAGCAGTTGTATCGTACTTACCGTTTGCGTTATCGGTAATATCATCACCGTAGGTGGGAATTGCACTGTTAACCAGATTTATAAGAGCTGTATCATTGGCTTTTTGGTTAACGTGAGTCTGATAATTGAACTGCTCGAGTGCGAAATAGAGATTCTCGGTTACGGTGTCAATTAACTGCTGATGTTCATTGGCGTCGTCAATCATCATATTCTTATCAAGATCAACCGCCGCCTGATAGCAAGCGAGGAAATTATCCCAAACCTCATCAACATAGTGATTATTATCGTTTCCGTGGTCTCTGTCAATCTGGCTTGCCCTGTTGAACACCTCATAGAACTCCGTATAATCGCATGGAATATCGCCCGAGGGAATATAAGCCAGCAACTCGGCTACAAGAGCATCAATCTCTAACTGAGGATAATATACAGAGCCGTCAAGAGTGTAAGCGTTGTTAATACTGTCAACCTTGCCGCGAAGCGCTTCACGATCCTGCTGTGAAACTGCGCCGCTGTTGTTATTGCAGATACTCTCAGCTTTGTCAAGAAGATTGTTGATTTCACGTACATCGGTAACATAAATGTTAAATCCGACATATGTGTCAGAAATGCCGTTGCTCGTAGCAGTTAAATCGCGGTTGGCAACATTTATATCTGATGTCCAACCGGATCTGTACTCAATATTCCATTTCGGATTGTATTCTGCTGCGCCGTCAGCCGTAAAAGTATAGATATAACGCCAAGTTACGTAACAATTTGATTTTTGAGTAAAATAATCTGCCCAATCAAGTCCGGGAAGATCGCCATCTGCAACTCCGTCATTGTCAAGGTCATTATCCGAAGGTGCGGGGCCTGCATTACCGGTAAGGCAGGATACCGAAGTGCCATCATTTTCTATTAAAGCGCTGAATGCATTTGAATCCGTATCATTGATAAACCCTACATTCTTGATACGGGCGTAATTCATACCGCCGTTTTTATATGCCGTCAAATCGGTATAGAAAGAGAATGATTCGATTTCTTTTGTTTGAACAAAGTAGAAATCCGTATCCTTAACATTCATTGTAACCCAGAATTCACCGCGGTCATCGGTGGTACCCGAATCCTGAGATGCAAGATGATACCAGATTCCGTCAGAGCTATATGGGAGCGTACCTTTAAGCGAAATATAATATTTTGCATAAGCCGTCATATCGCCGGTTATAACAGTATTCTCACGTATTAGATTACCGTTTTCGTCCATCCAGCCTATAAATCTGTAACCGGTCTTTTCGGGAGGAGTTATGAAATGGTCTGTAACATCATGGAAATTATAAGCCGATCCGGAACTGTCAACGGTATTTCGTGCATACACTGCACCGTCAACATAATAGGTAACAAGGTACTTTCTGGTAGCCATAAGCTCATCAATAGCTGTCTGAAGCGCAGAAGCAGCAGCGTTGATCATGCCCTGATTGGTATGGTTGTCATCATCATCAAGATAAAATCTGTCAACTGCTTTTGCTGCTGCAAAGGCAACCTGGAAAGCATCATACTTGGTCTGGTCATAAAGCTTTCCGCCGAGAGCGCCGTTGTAATTTTCAGTTTCAATTGCATCGCCTCTGGCTATCTGAGCATCAAGACCCGAATAATCGCAAAGCAATAATGCACGAAGCTGAGCAACAACACCGTCAACTTCTGACTGGGAATAATAAACGCTGCCGTCAAAATTTCTGCCGTTGATAATTGAGGAAATATCCTCATTCATATTATCAGCGATATCTATCAGCGTATTAACTTCACGAAGGTCAACAACCGTAATAACGAACTTCGGGTTGTAGTTGATCGGCTCGGTGCTGCTCTTATCAGATAAAGAAGACGTAGTATAATCATAATACGTACCCCAGAGACCGTTTCCTCTGGTGCTGTAATTTATTTCCCACTCGGGGGTGTATGTTGCAGCGCCGTCAGCAACGAACCTTGCCGTGTAGTAGAAATGACAGGTTTTCGTGTTGGTCATATCAACAAGCGAAGAGTTATACGGGAATGTAGGGCCTGGATTAAAACCCGTACAGTTGCTTTCGCCGCCCGTCCAGTATTCGGGGTATTCGTCAGCTACAGAAGGATTTGGATAAAGCGCTGCATATCTGTTTAATGCTGCAGCAAAATCAACATTGTTGTTATAGTTAGTAACGATGGACGTAAGTCTGGTAGAACCTACGTCGTTTTTCTTGCCTATAACGTGAATCTGATACGTCATAACCTGATTGTCAGAAGTCTGCATAAAATAAAAATAGCAATACATACGTCTGTTCAATTCGTCATGCATATCGGGATCATGTGCAGCAAGTGTTCCGTGCAAACCTACAGTTGCATATTCGGCACCGCCGCCTTTACCGTCAAATCCGGTAAACTGAGAATCCCAATAATCGTAGTTATTACTGTTCGGCTCCGGCGGCTGAAGCCAGTCGCCTTCGGATCTTACCGGATCCGTAGCCGTAACGGCAGCTGTAGAAACAAATGCCATCATCGGCATAGTTCCGAAAACCATCAGCACTGAAAGGATTATGCTTATAACCTTTCTTGAGACCTTTCTCTCTTTCATTGTGTGTGTCCTCCTGAAATCTAAATAAATAAAATAAATTATTAACTAAATAATACTTTAATATTGCGTAGGCGTACAGTACATACTATATGTGTATGTCCAACAAATGTCCAACAAAAATAGACATTTTTGAAAATATCTGTCTGTTTTTTCTGCATAGCAAAACGCCGTACTGCCCGAGTATGACTGATTGTAGCAGATTCATTATGTCGCAGATGCACAAAAGTATGAATTTTTTATGAATTTTTCACGCTTTTTTCACGTTGTGTATATTTATGCACAAATTCAAGTCAAAATGCAGTAAATGATAAGAAAATTACACAAAAACGGTATATAAATTTATTTGCATTTTGTTGAACATTTACAAACAAATTCTTAGTTAAAAATTGACTGTATTCAGCAATCTGTCGATTAAAATCCGATTTACATATCCCCTTTTTTGTTATATAATAGATGCAAATGAGGTGCTTTTATGATACTTAAATTAAAGCCCGCCTTTAAGGATTACCTCTGGGGCGGAACAAAACTAAAGACCGATTTCGGATTTGAAAGCGAGCTCGACAAGCTTGCGGAGGGCTGGATGCTCTCGTGCCATAAGGACGGCGAAAACACCGTTGAAAACGGAGCTTATGCGGGCAGAACTCTCACTGAAGTCATCGAACTTGAGGGCAGGGATATACTCGGAGAAAACGGCAAAAAATTCGACTTCTTCCCTATTCTGATCAAGTTGATTGACGCCAAGAACGATCTGTCAGTTCAGGTTCATCCCGACAACGAATACGCCCTGCGCGTCGAGGGCGAGTACGGCAAAACCGAGTGCTGGTACGTGCTTGACTGCGAAGAGGGCGCCGAGCTGATTTACGGCTTTAAGAAAAAGATTTCGACCGACGAATTCCGCGAGCGCATCGCCGACAACAGCTTCCTTGACGTTGTAAACAAGGTTAAGGTAAAGAAGGGCGACTTCTTCTTTATCGAGGCGGGTACGCTTCACGCCATAGGCGGCGGAATACTGCTGTGCGAAATTCAGCAGAACTCGAACACAACCTACCGCGTTTACGACTACAACCGTAAGGACAAGGACGGAAACACCCGTCCCCTGCACGTTGACAAGGCGGTTGACGTTACTCTCTGTGAACCCCCGAAATACGGCACAAAGCCGCAGGGCGAGGTCAAAACAATTAACGGCGGAAAATCGCAGAAGCTCGTTGACTGTGAGCTTTTCAGGGTAAAAAGAATCGACGTCGAAAGCGAAGTAAGCTTTAACGTCGGTAATGACTCCTTTGTGTCCGTCGTAGTGCTCGACGGCGAGGGTGAAATTGAAAATGGCTGTGAGACGCTCGGCTTGAAGAAGGGCGACAGCATCTTTATCGCCGCCGATTCCGGCAAAGTTAAGATTAAGGGCAGACTGAGTTTAATCAAAACTACGGTATAAAGAGTTATGATTGCTTCGCAAGTTATGAGTTATGAGTTGATAAATCGGAGTTTATCGAGCAGAAAGCTTGATAGGACATCAGCCTCCCTTGTCAAAGGGAGGGGGACCGCCGTACGGCGGTGGTGGGATTCTTTTTACTGTTATATCAAGCTTTCTTGAATCCCCTCGCCAGCGTTCGCTGGCCCTCTCCCCTTTAACAAGGGGCGCTGTTTTGCTCTATCAATCTCCCCGACAAACTCAAATTTACATAAAACAAAAGGCGGTCGTAAGACCGCCTTTATCTTTGCTTTTTATTCTTCGGTTCCGGTGTTTTCGGTTGTTTCGGTTTCTTCGTCTTCCTTAACCTCAACCGCCTTGGCCTTTACGTTCATCTTAAGGCCGCTGCCCCTGATAATCTCGGGTTCCTTCTCCTTGGCCTCTCTGGCGCGCTTTTCGTCGGCAAGCTTCTTTTTAAGAGCGTGCTCCTGCTGCTTTAAGGAAATTTCCTTCGCCTTTTCCTCGAGGTCAATCTCGTTCTGCTTGAGTCTGGCACTCATACGGATAAGGAACAGGTTCATATCCTTGGGCGAGACGAAAACGTATCTCTCAACGTAATCGTCGGGCTCGTCGGACAGATGCTTTTTATACCCTATCGCAACGCGGTCAAACGAGAGACCGACGTTGGTCTTGTCCTTGGTTTCGAAGTCGCCGTCCTCAACGTTGAAGATATCGAGGTACTTTATCTTGTATCTTCTTATCGGGAAGTCGTGGATTAAGAGATAGTCGTCCTCAAACTTGTAGTAGGTCAGCATTATCAGCGGAGCTATGAAAAAGACATCAACGGCAAGAAACGCAAATCCGATTTTGACGGTGATATAACTGTCCATAACAAACTTGGCTGAAAACAGCAGAACCATAACGATATTGAAAATAACAATAAACGTTGTCAGCAGTTTACCGACCGCGGACTGAAATTTCAGTTGCATTGTATAATCCACTCCCTTAATCACAAGATATATTCGGTGAACAAAATGAAAAAGCTCATTTCGTTTTCGGGCGGGTTACTGATAGGACTTATAAATATACTGCTCGGCGCGGGCGCCGGAACGGTCGCGGTGCTTATCCTGAAAAAGCAGGGACTCTCCCAGAAGGAGGCTCAGGCGAACGCGCTGATGATAATTTTGCCTACTACCCTTATTAGCCTGATTATATACTTTTTCAATGGCTATGTCAATTTTTATGACAATATTTTTATTATCATACCTGCCGCGCTCGGCGCGTTTGCGGGCACGTTCCTGCTGTCAAAAATTCCCGCTGAATTTGCCGGAAAGCTTCTGGGCGCATTTACTCTGTTTGCGGGTATAAGGCTGCTGAGCGGAAGATGAATTACGGTTTAACGGATTTTCTTGTACTTCTCGCCTGCTCGGTAATAAGCTCAATGGGCCTGGGCGGCGGAGGCCTGCTGATACTTTATCTTATCGGCATCAGAGGAATTTCACAGCTTACGGCGCAGGGAATAAATCTCTTTTTCTTCATCCCCTGCTCGGTGTTTTCCGTTATAATATATATCAAAAACGGACTTGTGAAGCCGAAAAAACTCTTGCCCATGCTTGCGGGCTCGGCGCTCGGCGCTCTCGGCGGAAGTCTTATTGTAAATAGAATCGGAGCCGACGCGCTGAAAACTCTGTTCGCGTTTTTTCTTATTGTATCGGGTACTGCTTTGCTGTTTTCAAAGGGAAAGAGCGGCAATAAATAATATTGTATAATTATAAATTCTGTGCTACAATCGTGATATGAAAAAGAAAATGTTTTACGTGCTGACAATCGGATACTTCATTTTGACGGTCGCGGACTTACTGCTGACCTTTATTGCCACGCCCGATTTAGCGCTTGAGGGAAACCCGCTCGTTCAGATTTTTGAAATGGACTGGTTCGGACTTATAGCCGTGAATATTATTACATTCGCGGCGTATTTTGCGATGGCGTACTATGCCTATATCAAATACGAAACCCGCCTCTCCCCTGAAAAGACAGACGTGCGGCGTTATCTCGCGGACATAAACTACGGCGATCCCGACAAGGTCAGCATCGGGCTTACAAAACCGCCGAAATACTGGGCGCCGCAGGTTGCGTGCCTCTGTTTCTCGGTTGCGACGGCGATGCCGTTTGCAAGGCTGATAGTGGTCGTCGAGTGGTATCTTTTATTAAAGGACATCGACGCGCCGCTGTTTTTCGATATAGTATGCGCATTCCCGATGGGCAGAATTGATTTCTTCATAGCGCTTATTATCGCGTGGATAATGCCGTTTTTCTGGATACAGTATGAATTCAAAAAGAATCAGAAAGCACCTATGCCGACAGAATGATAAATCGGAGTTTGTCGATGTGATTGACGGCGAGCATTCAGCGCCCCTTGTTAAAGGGGAGA